>NZ_JBFTIJ010000002.1:0-754635 GCF_056394705.1 Variovorax sp. 10N420
CAAGGGCATGGACATCTCAGGGTTCTCACAGCTTCAACTCAACGCGATCGCGAGACAATTGAACGAGAGGCCGCGCAAGACGCTCGGTTTCCATACACCGGCTGAGATGTTCAGCGAATGTGTTGCATCGACCGGTTGAATCCGCAGCCAGTAGCGGGTGTTCCCACCGGACGCGTCGACCGTGGGAGCGAAACGCGCCTCGGGAGCGCTCGCGCTTCGCGTTGGCGGCAATTCCGCGGTCTACATGCAGCAGGCCCGAACCAGTCGGCTCGGTGCGGAGCCGAGAAACGACGCAATGCGCGACACTGTTTTCACCGGCGCTTGGCCTCGGTGCTGGCTGCGCATAGTTCGCTCGTGAGCCAAAACTCGACGACCTCCTGACACCAGCGAAGCAACTTCGTTCCGGGAAGCTGCAACCTTAGTGGGAGTCGTTCTGGGTTATGCCGCACATCGCGTTTGACTGCCCGAACGGTACGCCCAAGGACGCGGGCCAACTCGTCAACTTCCAACAACGTCGACGGCGAAAGCGCCTCCTGCCGCTTAGAGCCGCGTTCAAAAATCTCGGTCATGTCAGTCACCAACCTGCTTGCCTGCCGGGCGCTGCCGCCGGTCCTAGCTCGCCAACGCCGCCGAGAGACGCGCCCAAGCCCCAGAACGATTGGTCAACGATGTCGGCCGAGCGATTCTCCCGCAACAACTTCGCTGCTTCTAGCAACTCGGATAGCCGCTGCGACCGCGAACGGGCCGAGCGAGTCGGCGCTTCCGCGGCAGCGCGAAACCAGCCAGTGTGATTTTCGATGCTGATGCAGAGGCACCCTGCGCGCGATTTGCTCGCAAGCAGCAACTCCATCCGTCCGAGCATGAGGCAGTCCCTCACCCAAGCACGTGCTTGGCGGCCAACCAGCGGCACCAAGACGCGTAACTCGGCCCCCTCGCTTCGAAGCGTCGGGATGACGATTGGCGTGCCGCTGGGAAGCAGCATCAGGTCCAGCGTACATGTCATGTCCGGCGAACTCAGAACTTGGACGTGTTCGTCAGAGATTGGAACGTGGAGCAGGTAGCTTACGAAATTGCCAACACGGGCGGCGGCCTTTGATGGAGGCAGGAGATGGGCGAGGTTGAGGCATTCAATGGCAGGGTTGGGGAAGCGCACGGTAGGTCCTTTTGGATGGGGACGAACGTATAGCAGTGCCATTTAAACGGGGCTTCCTGTTGTAGTTTAGAAGCCCATGCGAACCGGCGGACGTCAAGCTCGAGGCGGCTGCGGACGCAATGTCAATTGAAGTGCTCGTCCCGAAGCCGCCGTACCGCCAGCCTGCATTCTCGGGAACTTGGCAGTTGCGGAGATGGCGGAATTTCGTCGGGATTGCATTGCAAGTCTCGTCTGATGTCTCCAAGGCTTCGGTCATGGATTTCCGCCAGTTCGATTGGTTCGCGTGGCGGAGCCTCATCAAGAGCAGCGATGTGGCTCAGGTAGAAAAGCACTGGCTCCTGGCCAAGATCCTTTGCTTGGCTTCGGGTGGAGACGAATTGAATGCTGATGGCCAACGAGTTTGCGGTCATGAAATCGTCGGGATGAAAGGGGCGTCCCGCCCCTCTCATCCGCAAAGGCGCCCGCTAAAGAACGCAGGCCGGCAGGAACTCAGGAAACGGCGCCCAGTTCACAGCGAGCCGCCTGACGCCACAGCGCAGTTCATAACGCATGAAAAGCCACGGACGTTCACCGTAGCGCTCCGCAGTTCGCTTGGATTTCTCGACGTAGTCCTGGTTGCCGACATAAGGCGCTTTCTTCGCTGCTGCCATCGCAGCCTCAGACCGACGGAGCGTTTCTGCATGCGCAGAGAACTGTGTCACGACAAACTGTTGGCCCGCGACGATGGCGATTGGGACGTCACCAGTTCCCGTTGTTTGCAGGTTGTGCCTCGACAGGTTGAGGAGATGGGAGAGTTCCACCCATAGGGTCAAGGGGAGCGCCGGCGCGGCGACGTCTACGGACATGGAAAGGTACGCGTCCTGCGCGTCGAGTCCGACATCTGCGTGCACCACGATTTCGGGGCGTGCACTTCCAAGGGCGATGAGGTTGCTCTCCCAATCGCGCTGCAGGGAGATGAGCACAGCCCGCTTGTGCGCAGTCGATTCCGGCTCCGCAGACGGAATGCTACTGGCCGCAATGACGGATGCTGCTGCGGGAGGGGTCACCGCCTTGAGCCTGGTGCGGTATTGCTTTGTCGCGTCCGTGCGCATCTGGGCACATTGAACGGTCAGGAATGGGTGGTCAAACAGGGAGTGCGTGGTAAGCGAAGTCATAGAGATTTTGAGTGAGTTAACGGTGTCTTCAGCGTTTCAGCCGGACCGTCTGTTTAGGGCACGCTTTTAGGCATCCCCCCCTCTCGCTGCGCGTGCGGCTCGCTCTCACTTCCGGGCCGTTCTGCTCATCAAAGCTCGTTCAAGGCAGTTGCACAAATGAGCGGTGACGGGCGGCGCCGGAGGGGGCGCCGAACTATTCCAAGCTTCATCGGAACATCTCGTATAGGACCAAGCGGCGGTGGACCACGCGCACCTATAGGGTGCTGCGGAGCCAGCGATAAACAGGTGGTTCCTATGGGACGGTGTGGCCTAAGGCCGCCGCCTCATCAACCGTCTATGGAACCCAGGAATGCCGCGTCATACCACCCCCGTTACCCACATGTCCGTCTCTGAAGCTACAGCCCACAATCCAGAACTTCCGCACATCCTCAAGGCGATGAGCGTTAGCGCCGCCCGGGTGAACCAGCAGGCTGCTTCTGTAACTGTTCCGCGTGATTGCCTCGAAGCACTCGCCGGCACGACGAAGGCGGCCATCGTTGTCACCCTGCCGGGCGACGCCGTTTTGGACGTATCCCAGATGCTCGAGGGTCCGCTCCAAGTCTTCAACCACCAGTCCACAGACCTTCTGACAGCAAGGACGATTCTGTCCATCGGCCATGAGGGCAACGAGCTGTGGCTGGACAGCTGCCACCTGCCCGACGCTTTGGACTACGACGACAAAAGCTTTGTCGTCGTGGTCACCCGCGGTGATTCGCTCTGGCGCAAGTGCTTCGCGCCCGCGGATTTCGATGAACTCGTCTGTGACTTGAGAAGCCATGAGGCCAGCTCGGGTCTGAATTACAGGCCGTACCGAATCTGGACGGACGAGCAGTTGGAAGAGGCCGCCATGCTTGCGATGCAAGAGCCGACTGAGCCGACACCCTTGATGCCACTGGCACTGTGCTTTGGGTTGGAGTAGCTTGCACGGGCCCGACGCGCGGGAAAGGGTCGCCGGGCCGTGATGCTGACATTGGCTGCGCGGTGCTACCGCCGGACCAGCTGCCGCCCTCCACAAGAATCTAGTGGTGATGCCCGACCGCTGGCGACATCAGACACCATCTGGTATTGAATTCCATCCAGAAGTGACCCAGTGCGCCCGGCGATTGGAGTGAACCCCTCCAGCTGAACCGCCGAGAGTCGGAAGTAAGCCGCTTGCTGGATCAGCTGGTTTTGGAACTCGTCTGGGGATTCAGGCGGTCTCCGGTAAGCGGCCAGTCGCCCCACCTTGAGATCTGAAGCCAAGCCGGAGACCATGCTGTCCATCTAAGTTAGCTGGACACCTATGGACGTCAATCGGAAGCAACGCCGCCGTCACAGCGCGGCGTTCAAGGCGCAGGTTCTGGCGGCATGCGCGGAGCCTGGCGCCTCGGTCGCTGCGGTCGCGCTGTCGTTCGGGCTGAACGACAACCTCGTGCATCAATGGCGTCGCGGCCGTGGGGCGAGCCCAGTGCGAGCGGCAGCATCGAAGACGGTTGCCGAGCCTGCGCCGGAGTTTGTTGCGCTGTCGTTGCCGGTGCCACCGGCAGCACCAGCGCCATCACGCACGGCGGATGCGCCCCCCGAGACGATTCGGCTCGAGCTCAAGCGCGGTGCTCTGGGCGTCAGCGTTATATGGCCGGTCTCGGCGGCGGCCGAGTGCGCGGCCTGGCTGCGCGAGCTGTTGCGATGATTCGCATCGACGCCCTGTGGCTGTGCACCCAGCCACTGGACATGCGTGCCGGCGCCGAGCGCCTGATGGCTCATGTCGTGCATGCTCTCGGCAGTGCTCGTGCGCACCACGGCTACTTATTCGCCAACGTGCGGGCCACCCGTATCAAGCTTCTCGTGCACGATGGCTTCGGCGTGTGGTGTGCCGCCCGAAGACTTAACGCCGGCCGCTTCGTGTGGCCGAGCGAGAGCAGCGCCTCAGTGCCGCTGTCGTTGACCCAGGCGCAGTTCGATGCGCTGGTGGTGGGACTGCCTTGGGAGCGCCTGCCAGAGATGAGTGTGATCACGCGGCTATAGGCTCGCAGCAGCGAGCGCGTTGACAGCGCAACTCCCAATGACGCGAAGCAGCCGGGCTTGCATGATGGGAACCCATGCAGGACCTGCGCAACCTCAAGGATGAAGACCTCGAAGGTCTGACCCCTGAGGAAGTCACGGCGCTTGCCCAGAAGATGCTGCAGCACATCCAGCGCCAGGCGCAGGACATCCGCCTGAAAGACGCCAAGCTCGAGAAGCTCACGTTCGAACTGGCACGTCATAAGGCTTGGAAGTTCGGTGCGAAGTCCGAGGCGATGAGCGCCGAGCAGCGCCGGCTGTTCGAGGAGACACTGGCCGAGGACGAAGCCGCTCTGCAGGCACTACTGGAGCAGGCGAAGGGCACGCAGGCAGAAGACGACGCCTCCTCGTCCAAGCGCAGGCCACGACGCCAGCCTCTGCCCGACCATCTGCGTCGCGTGCAGCACAACCATGAACCCGCAGACACCGCCTGCCCGAGCCCGGGCTGCGGCAAGCCGATGGTGCGCGTGGGCGAGGACATCAGCGAGAAGCTGGACATCGTGCCGGCGGAGTTCTTCGTTCATCGCCACGTCTATGGCAAGTGGGCGTGCCGCTGCTGTCAGCGCCTGGTGCAAGAAGCCGTCGAGCCGCAACTCATCGACGGCGGCATGCCCGCGGCGGGCCTGGTGGCGCACACACTGATCAGCCGCTTCGTGGATCACCTGCCGTACTACCGTCAGGAGGCCATCAACGCGCGCTCGGGCGTGCACACGCCGCGCTCGACGTTGGCGGCCTGGTCTGGCCGTGGTGGAGCGGCATTGGAGCCGCTGTACGACGCGCACAAACGCTTCGTGCTCTCGGCTCGGGTGCTGCATGCCGACGACACGCCGGTGGCCCTGCTCGACCCGGGTCGGGGCAAGACCAAGAAGGCCTACGTCTGGGCCTACGCGCGCGGAGCCTTCGATCCGGTGCCGGGAGTGATCTACGACTTCTGCGAGGGGCGAGGCGCGCAGTTCCCCATCGCGTTCCTCGGCACGGCGCAAGGCGCTCAGGACGAGCGAAGTTGGCGCGGCACGCTGGTGCGCGATGAATATAGGGCCTACGACAGCGTGATGAGCGCCGAGGCCGGTCGCACGGCCGCGGGGTGCCTTGCTCACGCGAGACGCAAGTTCGATGAGTTGCTGCTCGTCTCGGGCAAGAGCGCCGTCGCGCAGGAGGCACTGCGTCGCATCGCAGAGATCTATCGGCTGGAGCGCAAGCTGTCGGTGCTGACGAGCGAGGAACGACTGGCGAGCAGGCGCAGCGATGCGAAGACGTTATGGACGGACCTGCATGAATGGCTGCGGGTGGAGCGAAGCCGCGTGCCCGACGGAAGCGCCACGGCCAAGGCCCTGAACTACAGCCTCAACCACTGGGAAGCGCTGACGCGCAACCTGCTCGACGGGGACGTGAACGTTGACAACAACAGCCTCGAGAACCTGATCCGCCCATGGGCGGTCGGCCGGCGTGCGTGGCTCTTCGCGGGCAGCGCGCTCGCCGGCCAGCGTGCCGCGATCGTGATGAGCCTGGTCCAGTCGGCCAAGCTCCAAGGGCACGACCCGTGGGCTTACCTCAACGATGTCCTGACCAGGCTGCCCACACAGCTGAACAGTCGCATCGACGAACTGCTTCCTCACAACTGGCAATCCTCGCGCTGAGGTTCAACTCGCAGCGGCTATCCACGGCCGGCGGGGTGGGAGAACGGGACGCTTACCCTTAGCGAGTTGACTCGCGCCGGTGGTGTCCCTCTGGCACTCCGGCGACGGGTCCCGTCCCCGCGAAGGTGGCGCCGGCGTCAATGCTGTTTCTTGTAAGTGAACCCGCTGCGAAGCGTGGCACTCTGTCCGTCTGCATTGGTTACCACGACATCCACGTCGCCGGCCGCGTGCGCCGGGACAGCTGCACTCACCCTCGTGCTACTAGAGACGACGACATTGGTTGCGGCGACCCCTCCAAAGGCAACGGATGCGCCGGTCGCAAATCCGGTTCCCTGCAGTGTCACCGTCGTTCCCGCTGATCCATTGCCAGGAGCGACATTCTTGAGGCTCGGCGACGCGCTTTTTATCCCGTAGACGGCCACCTGGCTTGACCAAGTCGCCAGATACACCTTCCCATTGGCGACGAGCGGGGGAACGAACTTCGCAAGGTTCCCGAAGCCGTCGCTAGCCGCGTTCATGGTCGTATTCCATAACTCGTTGGCTACATTTCCAGCGTCAAAGGCATGCAGCACACCGGGAACAGGAGGATTGTTTTCTGCATCACCGCCTCCGGCGGTCGTCGCCCAGATCACGCCGCTGCCCGGCGTGTCGCCATTCGCGGACAGTGCGAGGATGCCCCCGGGGAAAATCTGGTTGGTGGCGCTGCCCTGCGCGCTGGGATTCGCCGCGAACATGCGTCCATCAAAAGGGTACGCCTTGAGTCGGTCGTTCACGCCCCAGTTATAGAGAAGCGGACCACCGTTTGCCGCCGAGCGTTGCCAGTACACGGGCCCACCCCGGAACTCGGAAGCGGAGATGCGTTCCTTCTGGACAACCTGGCTGTCCGTTGCGTTGTATTTGCCAAGATTGTTTGTGTCGAGGGCGTACAGGTCGCCTGTCTTGCCGCCCCCCACAAGAAGGCCCGTTCCAGGGATCAGCAGCGGACCGGAACTGGTGAAATCCAGATCCTGCTCGTCCAGTACGCCCCAATTGCCTGGGGTAAACCAGTCAACCAGCCTCAAGGCGCTTGTCGGATCGAGTTTCAGCACGCTTTCGCTGAAGTTATTGACGCCGTCATAACCGTTTCCGTAGCCGTTGCCCACAAAGGCATAAACGAAGCCAGCGCTGTCGACCACCGGTGGCCGCCCCGATTGCCAGACTCCGCCGCCCCTGTTGCCGGTCGTGACGGTCGCAAAGACTCCACTCTGAGTCAGCGTCGTCTTGTCGTAAGCCATCATCCATCCGACATAGCCGCCGGCATATTCCTCTTCGACTGCGCCGAAACCGAAAACGACCTGGTTGCCGGAAAGCGCCAGCGAGACCCGCTGTGTCTGATAACGCCCATCGAACGTCGATCCACCATAGGTCGCGCTGATCTTCACGCCGGAACCCGGTCGCGTCGCGCCGCTCGTGATGTCGACAGCGTGGAGTCGGTACACCATCGTGTTGCCCTCCAGGGTGCACGCAATCAGGTACATCGTGTTGGTAGGCCGATCGATGACGGGCGTGCTCAAGATGCCCAGATTGCCGGTGATGTTGCGGTTCCCAGCAAACGCGAAGTTGGCGATCGGCACTGGCGTCGCGCCGACGGCATTCGCAAAATTGATTGTCCAAAGCGGTGCACCGGCGACGTCCGCGTCGAACGCGTAAAGCGTGTCGCTCATGGTCGCCACGTACAAGACGTTGTGCACCCCTCGATTGGAAATGGTGATGCCCGGCACATATAGCGGTTGTGCGAAGACGACATCGTCAACTGGCAACTTGAACAACATGCCGAACTTGCTTGAATTGACGTTCGACGTATTGAGCACGGTCTCCGAGAGAGTCGCACCCGTCACGCCCGGGTCGTATCCACGCTGGAGGACCGGAACTTGCGCGCTTGATGCCTCGACGAATAGGAACGTCAGCGGGATTGCGATCCACGCCAGTGCCCGACGGGCACACAAAGGCAGGTCTGTCCAAGGCGGCGAAGGATTCAGCAGCGAATTGCTGGGCAAGTGTGCGGTCACAGCATGTCCCCTTGTATTGATGAGAATCCGTAGTCGGCTACGCGACTAGGAAGCGCACCAGCGCGGCCAACAAACCGACGGCAGCGAACGCTCCGACAGTTGTCGCCACCAGGCCCGCTGATCCAACGTCCGTTGGATTCCGTCCCGAAGCGACGTGGGAGGCAGATTTGGCGGAAGCCAGTTCGACAGCGGGTTCGACGGGGGTGCTAAACGGGCTGTAGATGGCGCCTGCGGAATCGTTGGCGCCCCACTGGTCGATTTGATCGACAGATGGTCGCAACGGGCTTGTCTCGACCGGCCGAACACGGACATTGCCGGCTTCGGCTTCGGCTTCGACTGCGAACAGAGGCGCGCCGTGCGTCGAAAGCAGTGCCGCAAGGCCCAGGCCTGCTTGAGCAAACAGGATTCGAGCTTTCTTCATGGTTACGCAGTGCCCTCTGCTGGCGGAACCCGCCTCGCTCAGCGGCCTAAAGTTTTACGCCTCGCGCGAAGGCATCTCAATATCACCAACGGCCTACGCCAAAGTCAAACCAAAGGTCGCGCCTTCGGCCCGTCACTTGACCTTTGGCTTCATCGTGGTGACCTTGTACACCGCACCGTGCTTGTCGTAGGTCGTCCAGATTCCGACTTGCACCCCAAGCTCGAAGTGCCCCGAGCGCATGCGAACGCCGTCCTTGCGGAACCATTCCCAATAGCCGTTCAGCAACCCATCGAGCATCTGACCGCGCGCACGGACCGCACCGTCCTTGAAGTATTCGATTCGCTCTTCCGGTACTGGCACTTGGTCTCCTATGTCCGCTGTTAGCCCGGGTTCCGACTTTAGTTCCCGAGGAGCAGTCGAACGGCTGCTGTAGCATCCTCGCACCTACGCGGCTCTCCAACAGCCGTCCCGAGACCCATCAGAACCCACAAACGCCATGCCGTACATGTTGCTCATTGTCGAACCGGTCGGCCAGCGGGAAGAGCGTGGACTTGAAAGCGGTCGCGCGGTCTACCAACGCATGCTCGACTTCAACGAAACACTGCGGGCCGACGGCGTGCTGATGACGACCAGTTCCCTGGGGACAGCGGCCACGCGCCTGCACAAGCCTCAGGCGGCGCGCCCCGCTCAGGTGATCGACGGCCCGTTCGCCGAGGCCAAGGAAATGATCGGCGGCTTTTTCCTGCTGAACTGCCAGACGCGGGAGCAGGCGTTGGCCTGGGCTGAGCGGTGCCCTGCGGCTGAGTGGGCGACAGTCGAGGTGCGCGAGACGGGTCCCTGCTACACCTGAGACCTCCCCCACGGCCGCGCACCCTTGGCTGCCGAGGTCTTTTTTTCAGGCAATCGCAATCTCGTTGTCGATTTCGGGCCGTGCCGTTCGTCGTATTCGTATGAGGCCGCCAGAATCTGCAAGTCACACCACCCGCGGCCTCTGCAATGGAACCACCCAACCTGGAGATTCAATCATGCGAGTCATGGTCATGGTCAAGGCGACCAAGGATTCCGAAGCCGGCGTCATGCCGAGCGCCCAATTGCTGGCGGACATGGGCCGCTATAACGAAGAGCTGGTCAAGGCCGGCGTTCTTCTCGCTGGCGAGGGGCTGCGCCCGAGTTCAGCCGGCGCTCGCGTCCGGTTCGCCGGCTCGTCGCGCGAGGTGATGGACGGGCCCTTCACCGAAACCAAAGAGCTGGTGGCCGGCTACTGGCTCTGGCAGGTGCGCTCGATGGACGAGGCCATCGAATGGGTCAGGCGCTGCCCCAACCCCATGCCGGGCGAATCCGAGATCGAAATTCGGCCGGTCTTCGAAGCCGCGGATTTCGGCGAGGCATTTACGCCGGAGCTGCGCGAGCAGGAAGAGCGCTGGCGCGCTGACGCGGGCAAGTCGGCGACCTGAGTCCGGCTACCGCACTATCGGACATGGCGAATGACCTGCACCGCGCCATCGATGCGGTCTGGCGTATCGAGTCGGCCAAGATCGTCGCCGGCGTTGCGCGCGTGGTGCGCGATGTCGCGCTGGCCGAGGAACTGGCCCAGGACGCGCTGGTGGCTGCGCTGGAGCATTGGCCGCGATCGGGCCTGCCCGACAACCCGGGCGCCTGGCTGATGGCAACCGCCAAGAACCGGGCGCTCGACCGGCTGCGCCAGGACGCCTTGCATTTGCGCAAGCAGCAGGAACTGGGCGCCGACGCTGACGCGCGCGGCGACCACCTCGTCCCCGATTTCAGCGATGCGCTCGATGCCGCCACGGACATCGACGACGATCTGCTGCGCCTGATCTTCGTTTCGTGTCACCCCGTGCTGAACCAGGAGGCGCAGGTCGCATTGACGCTCAAGCTCCTGGCCGGCCTGACCACCGCCGAAATCGCCCGTGCCTTCCTGCAGTCAGAGCCGACTATCGCCCAGCGCATCGTGCGCGCCAAACGCACCCTGTCCGTCGCGAAAGTGCCTTTCGAGGTGCCACGCGGTGATGCGTTGAGCGAACGCCTGACGGCCGTCCTGGCTGTGATCTATCTCATCTTCAACGAAGGCTATGCGGCCAGCGCCGGCGACGACTGGATGCGCCCGACCTTGTGCGAAGAAGCCCTTCGCCTCGGCCGTGTGCTCGCGGGTCTGATGCCGCACAACAGCGAAGTGCTGGGCCTCGTCGCGCTGATGGAAATCCAGGCTTCGCGCTTGGGCGCCCGCGTGGACGGGTCGGGCCAGCCGGTGTTGTTGCTCGACCAGGATCGCAGCCGCTGGGACCGCCTGCTGATCAACCGCGGCCTGGCGGCATTGGCGGCGGCAACTAGTTTCGGTGCCGAACCCGGCTTCTATGCGCTGCAAGCGGCCATCGCCGCCTGCCATGCACGCGCGCCGACCGGGCAAGACACCGATTGGCCCCGTATCGTGGCGCTATACGACGCGCTGAGCCGTCTCAGGCCTTCGCCGGTAATCGAGCTCAACCGCGCCGTGGCCGTCGGCATGGCCTTCGGGCCGGCAGCGGCGCTGCCGCTGGTGGACGCACTGGCGGCGGAGCCCGCGCTCGCCCGCTACCACCTGCTGGGTGCCGTGCGCGGCGACCTGCTCGCCAAGCTAGGCCGGCTGGATGAAGCCCGGCTCGAGTTCGCCCGCGCCAGCGCGTTGGCCAGCAACCAGCGCGAACGGCAACTGCTTCTCGATCGGTCGCGCGCCACCGCGCACTGAGGCCGAAGATCGCGGCATCCGAAAAAGATCTGTCCTTTCTGTCGAAATCGGATCGGCTCAGTCGTCGTGAAGGTAGCGCCACAACGCTTTCAACCTCAACTTCCGGAGATAGCCATGCGATTGCCGATCCTCAAGACCACAGTGCTCGTCCTCCTCGCCGGCGCTGCAGTGCTGCTGGTGTACGCCGCCACAAGGCCCGACACGTTTCGGGTGGAGCGCAGCGTCAGTGTCAAGGCTTCCCCTGAGCGGGTCTTCGCGCTGATCAACGACATGCGCGCCTTCAACACCTGGAACCCCTACGTCAAGAAGGACCCGGCGATCAAGGGCGTCTACACCGGTCCGTCTGCTGGCAAGGGCGCCGGCTATGCCTGGCAGAGCAGCGAGGTCGGCGTCGGCAGCATGGAGGTCACCGAAGCCGCCGCGCCGTCACTGGTGGCGATGAAGCTCGATTTCGTCGAACCCTTCGAGGCGCACAACCAGGCCGAATTCACCGTGCGGCCGGCTGCCGGCGAGACCCACGTCACCTGGGCCATGTTCGGCCCCGTGCACTACACCTCGAAGGTCATGCACGTGCTGTTCGACATGGACAAGATGGTCGGCGGCGATTTCGAGCGCGGTCTGCACGACCTGAAGCGCCTGGCCGAGGCCGGCTGAGCGCGGCATCTTCACAACTGACTACTGGAGTCTTCATGCACAAGGAAATCTTCGTCAACCTCGCGGTCGCCGACCTGCCCCGTTCACGGGCCTTTTTCGAAAGCCTCGGCTTGTCGTTCAACCCGCAGTTCAGCAACGACAAAGGCGCTTGCCTGGTCCTCGGCGAAAACATCTACGGAATGCTGCTCGTGAAGGATTTCTTCAAGACCTTCACCGACAAGGCGATCGCCGACTCAGCGACCACCGCCGAGGCATTGATTTGCCTGTCGTGCGCGAGCCGCGCCGAGGTCGATGCATTGGTCGCCAAGGCGGTCAAGGCAGGCGGCAAGGCCCACCGCACGCCGCAAGACCACGGCTTCATGTACGGGCACGGATTCGAAGACCCGGACGGCCATATCTGGGAGCTGGCCTACATGGACATGAGCGCGGTGCCGGAGCAGTGACGTGCTGACCCGTGTGCCGACGCTATCGAATAGCCGCATCGGGAACGCTGCCGCATAACCGGAGATTGGCCGACTACTCTTTGCCATCACGGGAAGGTCAAGTCCAAACCGAGCATCCTGCTAAGGCCGAAGGTGAGGAGCGAGAGGCCCAGGAGCGATAGCACGAAGACTGCGGCGAGCTTGCCGCCCGCGCGTAGCACCGCACTCTGCTTCTCATTCCCCTTCTTCGCTCGCTCATAGTGCCACTTGATGGCGAAGAACATGCCCGTGCCGAACACGAGAACCTTGAACGTAACGAAGACTATAGGGACCCAATCCATCATTTAGAGTATTTCCAGGCTATTACTTCAGTCTATGCGGAACCGTGTGTGTCCGCTCCTGACCGACATGCGCTTCACGAAGGTCCCCTGACGTGATGTCCCGCGTCAGCCGCCGGTGCACGCAACCGGCATGGCGCGCCCCATGGCCCATGACGTGCGGCCCTGGTCGATGATCAGCGTTTGGCGTCCGTTGGAAAACGTGCTGCCCGACTGCCCGATCGCCGGAAGATCAACGGCTGCCGCCCCATCAACGGAAACCGAGGCGCGTTCTCCCATCAAGCGCACGGCCAAGCGTGTCCCGTCGCAGACGTAGCTGCTGACTGGATATGGATTGCCGACGCCTATTGAGGGACTCGGCGTCGGATGGTGGCATGCCGCCAGCGTCAAGACGGCAAACGCGCCGGCCATTGAAGAAAGGAAAGTTCGCATTCATCCCCACAATCTGCTCGCTTGGCCACGAGCTTTGAAATATCACAGTACGTCACAGTACGGCATCGAATAGGGCGTCGTCCAGTGAGCGTGCCCAAGCGGCAATGCTACGCCGCTCGGGAAAGCACCCTGGCGGGGATTGTGAGGCCCCACAGCAGGATCAGTCGATCCCCGCAGCGTCAGCGCGGCTGCGCTGGTGTTGCTGCTTCTCGCATGGATACCTCTCAGCTTCACCCAGTCTTCCCTGTGGGTCCAGTGCGTGCGCTCGCTAGGTTTGCCGCAGCAGTGCCATTGCGTAACTGTCGGCGTACTCGCCGTCGACTCGGAACGAGCGTCGCTGGAGGCCTTCGATACTGAAGCCGAGGCGTTCGTATAAAGCCTTGGCGTTCTCGTTGTCGATGCGAACCGTAAGCTCGATGCGCGTCAAACCCGTCGCCCACGCAGCCTCGATGGCCGACTTCATCAACTTCTCGCCAATTCCGAGATGTCGTGCCGACGGGATGAGCCCGATGCCGAGCGTGCCAATGTGTGATCTCGCTTGACCGTGAGTCGGCAACACGTCGCACCATCCAACCACGACGCCGTCCAGAAGGGCGACCATCTGGCACCATCCATTCGCAATGATGGACGAATAGAAGGCCCAACAATCTTGCTCCGGCGGCGCCTCTGTGAAGGCGAGAAATCGCTTTTCCCGTGCCACCGTGTCGAGGGCGCGTCGCAACCCCTCGAAGTGCTCCTTCGCAACCGATTCAATGGACAGTTTCATCTGTTGGCGCTGCGCATGGTCGACTCCGGGCGATTGTGACCGGGCTCGTGGGTATGGGCCCGGTATGGGCCCACACGAGTGACTCGAGGCTCATGCTTGCGCGGCACAAAGCCGACCCGACGTCCAGCACAGTTTTTTCGCATGAAGCTGCGCCGGCACGTCGCAGCCCCTCTGCTGTTCGAGTGCACTGACTCCAAAGCAATTGCGGCCCGCCCATGCTCGCCTGGAGCAGCTGGCGCGCATATCGCGCGCTCACGGGTTCGCGCTCGGCTTTGGCTCGGATGGGGACCAGGCCGCCTGCCTCCTCCTCCTCGAGCCTGAGCAGCAGACAGCGCGTGTGCGGTGTCTGAAGCAAAGCCTTGAGGGACCTTCAGTTCGGGCTTGAGCAAGCCATGCCCCGACATGAGCTCCAGATTCAAGATGTGAATTTCGTTACTAAAGAATTCATTTCTCAACCAGGAACCCTTGGCGCGGCTTATTGCGTGAATTTCTTCCTCCGAAATTGAGTACCTACGTCTTAACGTCAAAAGTATTCAAACCCCGCTGCTGCATGCCTTCAGCGAACCCTGGAAAAGAAATCATGAACCGCATTTTCAGAGCGTCTGAATCGACGACCGCCGTCGCGAGGCCGGCAGCAACGGGCGCATCCAAACCGAAGTCCGCGTGCAACCCGCCCGGCCGTGCTTGCGCGAAAGGTCTTCAGGCGTCCATTGCCCTGGCAGTCCTCGCCTTTGCAGGAGTCGCCTCAGCCGCGAACTGTGGCAACGACAAGGACGTAGGCAACGCAGAACATTGCAGCTCACCTGCACCAGCACCCGCACCTGCACCAGCACCCGCACCCGCACCCGCACCCGCACCAGCGCCTGCACCTGCACCTGCACCCGCACCGGCACCCGCACCTGCGCCTGCACCTGCACCTGCACCCGCACCCGCACCTGCACCCGCACCCGCACCCGCACCCGCACCCGCACCTGCACCCGCACCCGCACCCGCACCCGCACCAGCACCCGCACCCGCACCGGCACCGGCACCGGCACCTGCACCTGCACCTGCACCTGTACCTGCACCTGCACCTGCACCGGCACCGGCACCGGCACCTGCACCTGCACCTGCACCGGCACCTGCACCTGCACCTGCACCTGCACCTGCACCTGCACCTGCGCCTGCATCCGCACCCGCACCGAAAGCAGCAGCACCGGCGGCAGCGGCAACAGCCGCGGCCGCCGCAGAAGAACCGACCAAGAACGCAGCACCCGCAGCCGCCGCCGAGGAAGCGACTCCAAAGTCGCAGGCGAACGTGGCAGCGACTGCCCCGCCGACACCTGCATCTCAGCAGGAGACGCTTCTGTTTGCTGCCCTTCCCGCGCAGGTGCGCCAGAGTGATCTCACGATGGTGGGCAACTTGCATCGCCGCGTCGGCGATAGCGGTCCCGCGCGTGGCGCCTGGGCTCGTGCCATTTACAGCGACCTGGACATCCGCCGGAACGGCAACGCTTCGCCAAGCAGTCAGGGCCAGTCGAGCGGCTTGCAAGCCGGCAGCGACTTCCTGACCGTGGACAACTGGCGTATCGGGGCCTACGTCGGCTCGCTCGACGGCAGCGCCGAAGTGAGCGGCAAGGCGGGTGGCGCCTTCGACAGAGTCGGCAGCGACGATGTGCGGTCGAACTTCCTCGGAGGCTATGCGACCTGGATGGGTGCGAACGGCTGGTATGCCGATACAGTGTTGCAAGCGGGTAGCCACCGCTACAGCGTGCGGCCCGATGCCAGCTTGTCGGCGTCAGGCAAGGCGCGGAGCTACTCGGCATCCCTCGAAGCGGGCAAGTCCTTTGCCATGACAGAAGCATGGAGCATCGAGCCCCAGGCACAGCTGATTTATCTCAGCAGTCGGTTCGACGAAGTGCGAATCGTCGGCGCGAGCGTCCAGCAAGACTCTGACGCAGGCTGGATCGGTCGCATCGGCGTACGCATCAAGGGCGACATCCCTACTGCGGCCGGCCGCCTGCAGCCTTATGCACGCGCCAACGTGTACCGGGCGAATGCGGGCACCGACATGGTGATGTTCGTCGGTCCCGTCAGCGCCATCCAGAGTTCGAGCTCAAGCGGCTACACCTCCACAGAAGTCGCGGGTGGTTTTACGTTGGTGCTGACGCCTATCACGATGGTGTACGGCGAGGTGGGGCGATTGTTCAGCAGCGGCGGCGATGCGCAGGTGAAGTCATCGTTGCAAGGTTCGTTGGGCGTGCGAGTGAGTTGGTGATGCGGATCTGCTCGTCATGCGCCTTTCCTACATCGTGGTCAACGAAGTCCGACTTTGGCGCCAGCGACTTGATCCGAGATTGGACTCAGAATCTGGCGTAGGTGCGTTCCTTCGGCCGTCAAAGCGATCAGGGATGAGCTTGGTTGGCACTGCGCCTGCAAGCTTCGAAATGGCTCAGGAACCAGTCGCGAGCCAGTGAGGAAACGGTCTCGAGCGCGCCGGGCTCTTCAAACAGGTGCGTGGCGCCGGGCACGATCTCCATGTGCTTCTCGCTGCGCAGCGATGCGAGTGCCTGCCGGTTCAGGTCGATCACGAACTTGTCGTTGCCGCCGACGATGAGCAGCGTCGGCGCGGTCACGCGCTCCAGCGCCGCCCCGGCCAGGTCTGGCCGGCCGCCGCGGGAAACGACGGCGCGCACCGCTTCGGGCCGCTGTGCGGCGGCCACCAGCGCGGCGCCGGCACCCGTGCTCGCACCGAAATAGCCGATATCGAGACGCGTCGGCCCCGAAGTTTGCAGCCACTCGGTAAGACCGGCAAGCCGCAGCGCGAGCAATCCGATGTCGAAGCGCAACTGACGTGTGCGCCCATCGACTCTTTCCTCGTCGGGCGTCAGCAGGTCGGCGAGCACCGTTGCCAACCCGGCCGCGTTGAGCGCGCGGGCGACCCGGCGGTTGCGCGGGCTGAAGCGGCTGCTCCCGCTTCCATGCGCGAACAGCACGAGCCCGCCGGGCGCATCAGGCAGATTGAGGTCGGCATTGAGCATGGCAGCACCCACCGGAATTCGAAGCGCATGCTGCTCGACGGATTGCTCGACGTGCTCGACGGATCGCATGAGTGCCGTCTTATTTTTCTCCTCATCGCAGTGGTGTAGGGCGATGCTCACATCGGCGTAGGTGACGCAACTGCGTCCATTCCGCTGTCGATGTCCGACAGACCGGTATCGCGATCAGCGCAAAGTCAATTTCGACCACTCAACCAGCTAGTCAGCTGGTCATTGCAACCATCATTCGGGAGCACCAACATGCGCGATCTCGCTTCTTTTGCAACCGGTGTGGCTGTCGGCACCGTTGCCATGTACTTCCTCGACAAAGACAGCGGCCGGCGGCGCCGGGCGCTGGTGCACGACAAGTTTGTTGCGGCCGAAAACGACGTGGTCGATATGGCCGAATCCACCGGAAAACTGGTAGCGGACCATCTGAAAGGCATCGTCGCCACTCGTCGTTTCGACCGTGCTGGAGGCGATGAACCAAAGACAGACTCCCAGCTTCACGAACGCATCCGCGCGCGGCTGGGGCGACTTGTGAGCCATCCAAGGTCGATTCAGATTGAAGTCGATCAGGGCAACATTCGGCTGCGAGGTCATATCCTCACCGGGGAACTTGACGACCTGCTCTACGAGATCAAGCAGATGCGAGGGATAAAGACCGTGAGGAACGAACTCACGTGCCACGATACGGCACAGGGGATCTCCGAACTGCAAGGCGCGGCCGAACCCGTTGCGCACGCGCAGCACTGACAAAGGAGAAACCATGCAGAGCGAGAACTCAAACCCGCGGCACCACGTCCAGAACATGCGGCAGCGGCTCGACGAGCTGACAACTCACCTGCGAGCGGATATCGTCAAAGTGAGCGAGCCGCAACTGAAAGCGATGTTCGAGACTTCGGCCGAAGTGCTTCTGGGTCTCGGAAAGGCGTTCGAGGACTATGAGCGCAAGAACGAGCCCGCGTGGAAATAGATGCTGTCGGATGTCGTGTCGAGGAGACGCACTCACCAGTGGTGTGCCGTGGTCGGGCTTCTTCAATCGAACGCTATGGCCGCGCCGAGATGTCTTCTTGCCTCCTGGATCGCGGCAAGATGAGCCTCCTGAAACGCCTGCATCGTCATCCGCTCGGCCCGCACCGACAGGCTGACGGCCGCGAGCGCCTTGCCTGACCCGTTTTGAATGGGCACGGCGATCGAGCGGACGCCCATTTCCAGCTCTTCGTCGCATTCCGCCCAGCCTGTGGAGCGGCAGCGCGCCACGCAGTCTGCCGCCGATTCGATGTCCTGGACGGTTCGCGGAGTCCACGGCTCGAAAGATGCTTTGGCGAGATAGCCCATGGCATCCTCCTGCGGGAGCGTGGACAACAACGCTCGCCCAAGCGAAGAGCAGTAGATCGGTAGACGGGAGCCGATCGCCAAGCCGGTGGAAAGAGTGCGCCTTCCGGTGGACCTGGCGATGATCAGCACTTCGTTGTCGAGCAGTATTCCAAGCGAAGCCGACTGTCGCGTGCGTTCGGCGAGGGTATCCAGTATGGGTTGGGCCAGTTGCGGCGCAGGCCGCGACACCAGGTATGGCCTTGCAAGCAGCAGCGTACGGGGCGCCACCCAAAAACGCTTGCCGTCGCTATGCAGGTAGTCAAGCGCTTCGAGGGTCATGAGAAACCTGCGCGCCGTTGCCGGGGAATAGCCCGTCAGGCGGGCAACTTCCGCCAGGGTCAGCTTGGAGTGCTTGCGTTCAAAGCACAGCAAGACCTTCAGTCCCTTGTCGAGGGAAGCAACGAAGTCTCGAGAGTGCAATCGGTGCTCATCTGACATTTCCGCATTATGGATCGTCCGCGGCGCAGTCCTTTCTGGCGGGGGGAAGGCCTTTTATTGCGCAATGCGAAGTATCGTGTTGCCTCGGCAATTGATCGTCTTCAGAATTCGCGGTTTCGATTTTTGATTTATCGGCGGCCTCTGGAAGGTTGGCGAATTAACGCCGCCTCCGATAGGGTTTATTAGCTCACTTGAAGAAAACATGATGAAGAGACGAGAAATTCTGGCCCTTGCGGGTCTTTTGGCCACCCCGCTTGTTTCACTTGCGAATGACTATCCACGAATGCCGATCAACCTGGTGACCCCTTTAGCCTCAGGCGACGCCGCTGATACGGCCGCGCGTTTGATGGGGCAGGAGTTATCGAAATTGCTGGGTTCAGCAGTCGTGGTCGTGAATCGCCCCGGGGCGGGCGGATCATTGGGCACTCAATCCGTGATTAACGCGCCAAAGAACGGCTACACGATGTTGTACGCGCAAAACAGTCCATTGACGATTCGGCGCGTGACCGATCCTGACAGCGCAAACTACGACCCGCTGAAAGACCTGACTCCCCTTGGCATGGCGACGCGGAGCCCGTCTGTACTTGTCGTGCGCAAGGACGCTCCATTCCATACCTTCAAGGAGATGGCCGAATACGCGCGCAAAAATCCCGACGCCGTTCGCATCGGCAATGCGGGGCCGGGGTCCGTGGGCGACATCAGCGTCCAGTTGATGAGCGCCGCGACGGGCGCTCAAATGATTTCGGTGTCTTACAAGGGAGCTGCCCCGGCCATCAATGACCTGCTGGGCGGCCACATCGACGCCATCGTTCTTGCGCTGGGTGCCGTGAGCGCGCACATGCGCAGCGGTTCATTGCGCGGTCTGGCTATCTCATCGAAATTCCCGGAGTTTGCAGATATACCGACGCTCGGGCAGCTGGGATACAAGCAGGAGATCCAAGGCGTCTGGTTTGGTTTCTTCATGCCCGCAGGCGTACCGAAAAACGTGGTGGACACCATGCTACCGGCGCTGGAAAAAGTGGTTCGCAATCCTGAAATTACGGCGCGACTTCAGCCGATGGGAATCCTGCAGGAATGGGCCTCTGCGGAGAAAATGTCAGAAGAAATTTCCGGCGAATATAGCTCCGTGAAGAAATTACTCGGAGCTGCCCAAAAAAGATAACCTTGATTCAAAAATCCAGTTAAAGATCTAGGAAAGTTTTCATGGCTCAGAATATTCATGTGGCAATCGTGGGAGGTGGCATCGGAGGCCTGGCCGCCGCGAATGCCTTGCTGCATCGCGGTCTCAGCGTAGCGGTGTACGAGCAGGCCGGCGCGCTTGGCGAGGTCGGCGCAGGCGTCTTTATCTATCCCAACAGCCTGAGACAGCTTGAGCGAATCGGCTTGGGCGAGCCGCTGGCCAGAGTGGGCGCAAAAGTCGGTACTGGCTCGGAGTACTACCGCATGGACGGTTCGACCGTCGGCAAGATCCTGACCGCCGACTCCAGCGGGTGGAACGGAATGTACGGCATGCATCGCGCCGATCTGTTGAACGTGCTGGCGAATGCGCTGCCGTCCTCCTCGATCCATACCGGCCATCGCTGCGTCGGATTCAGCCAAGACGAAAACGGCGCCAGCCTGACATTCGAGAACGGAAATGTGGCCAAGGCTGATGCCGTGATCGCCGCGGATGGAATCAATTCCGTCCTGCAGAAATACGTCGTGGAGCCATCGGCACCCGAATACTCCGGTGTTCGCGCCTATCGAGGGTTGATTTCCGCCGACAAGCTTCCGCAATGGAGGCCCCAAGCGCATCAGGTCTGGATGGGCGACGGCAAGCACTTCATGGTGTTCCCGGTCCGGCGCGGCGAGTTGCTGAACTATGTGGGCTTCGTGCCCACGAACACCGAGACGGTGGAGTCCTGGTCTGCAATCGGCGACAGGGACGAACTGGCAGCTTCTTTCACTGGCTGGGACTCTCGTGTTACCGAGCTTCTGGACAAAGTGGAAAGCTGCTTCTGGTGGGGGCTTTATGACCGCAAGCCGCTCAGGGAATGGATCAATGGCCGGCTGGTACTGCTCGGCGATGCCGCACATCCGATGCTTCCGCATCTGGGCCAAGGCGCCAATCAGGCCATTGAAGACGGGACCGCACTTGCCGTGCTTTTGCAAAAATGCAGCAAGAGCGGTGATATCAGGGAGGCGCTGCAAAAATATGAAGCACTCCGGCGCCCGCGGACGTCACTCGTCCAGGCCGAGGCCAGGAAAAATGGCTTGCGGTATGACTCGAAGTACGAAGATCTGGCGCAGCGTGACAGAGAAATTGCAAACTCCGCGCAATTTCGCAAATCACTCTACGACTACGACATAGAGAAAGAAGCGGCGGATTTTCGGGGCTGAACCGCCGAGCCGCTTCAGTCGGCAGCGCTAAACATCACCGACGCGCGCAGACCGGTCCGGCCGTTCGCGCCTGCATTTGCGTTGGACGCCAGGGAAACCGTCGCCCCGAATGCGCGCGCAATCTCTCTCACGATGGCAAGGCCGAGGCCGGTGCCTTCCGTGTCGTGCGACGCGCGATAGAAGCGCTCGAACACGCGCTCCATCGCTTCAGCCGGGATGCCGGGGCCATTGTCGTCAACCGAGAGCTCGACGCGATCTCCGATGCGCTGCACCTTCACCGTCACCCGGCCTTCTTCGTGCGTGTAGCGCAGGGCGTTGTCCACAAGATTGCTCACCAGCGCGCCTAGCAATGCCGGCTGCGCCACAACCCAGCCGGTGTCGCCCGTCTCCGGCAGCTCCAAACCCAGGTCTATGTGGCGCCGATCGGCGAGCGCGGCCAGCTCCTCGATGCTGTGCAAGGCCACTGCAGCGAGATCGACCCGTTCAAGGCCGGCGGACGCATCGTGGTGTTCGGCTTGCGCGAGCAGCAGCAGCTTGTTGGTGACTTCGACCAGCCGCCGGTTGCTGTCCTGCATGGCGCCCCACATGGTGTCCATGTCGGCGCGGCGCGTGTCCCATTGCTGGCGATGCTGCCGCGTATAGCGCGCGTATTCAATCTGCGATGCCTGCAAGGCAAGCGGCGTGCGCAACTGGTGCGCCGCATCGGCAATGAAGCGCCGCTGCGCTTCGGAGTGCGCGCGCAACTGGCGCACGAAACCGTTGATCGTGTCGGCGACTGGCCGCAGCTCGGTGTGCAATGAGCGCGGCTCGATCGCGAAATCAAGGCGCATCGGGTCGTGCTGCGCGAGTTGCCGGCTCAGCCGCAGGACGGGGCGGAGCTCCCACGTCAGCGCGAATGTCGTCAGCACGATCGCGAGCAACAGGGCGATCAGCAGATAGCCAACCGTCGGCAACCAGAGCGCACGCAGCATGTGGTCGCGGCTGCGCGTGGTCTTGCCCACCGCAATGGTGACTTCGGCACCGCCGCCCACTTCGAACATGGCGCGCTGCGTGACGACGGCGCGCAGGCGAAGCCCGTCGAGTTCGGCGTCATACCACTGGGCGCGGTCCACGCCTTCCAGTTTGCGCTTGGGCGGTAGCGGAAATCCCGGCGTCCCGGCCAGCACCGTACCGGCGGCGTCGGTCACGCTGAGAAAGACCTGGTCGCGGTCGGGCGAGGCAAAGAGGCTCAGGGCCGAAGGCGGCACGCTGGCTTGCACGTTGTCGCCTTCCCAGATCAGCCGTTCGGAAAGTACCTTGGCGGAGGCCAGAAGGTCATGGTCCTGCACGTAGTCGGCCACAGCCGCCGCGTTGCGCCAACTGAGATAGCCGCACACGCCGACGAACACCGACAGCGGCAGCAGCAGCCAGGCCGCCAGTCGCACGCGCAGGCTGGAAAGCAACTCAGCCTTCATCGCGCGTGCGCAGCAGATAGCCGACGCCGCGCAAGGTGATGATGGTGGCTTGCGCCTTCTCCAGTTTGCGCCGCAGACGATGCACGTAGAGGTCGATGGCATCGGCGCTGGGTTCGTCCTCCAGGCCGAAAATGGCGTCGACCAGCGTTTGCTTGGAGACCGTGCTGCCCATCCTGAGCATCAGCGTCTCGAGCAGCGTGCGCTCGCGGGGCGGCAGCGCCAGCTCGGCGCCCGCGAGCGTGAACTGGCGCGTGCGCAGGTCATAGTGCAGGTCGCCGCAAAGGATGTCATTGGCCTTGCCCGGCATTTGCCGCCGCACCAGCGCCTTGATGCGCGCGACCAGTTCGCGCACCTCGACAGGCTTGACGAGGTAGTCGTCCGCGCCGATCTCGAGGCACATCACCTTCTGGTCCAGCGACGCGCTCGCGGTCAGGACCAATACCGGCACGTCGTCGCGCCGCGCGCGCAATCGCCGCAGCACACCTTTGCCCGTGAGCCCGGGAATGTTGAGGTCGAGCAGGACGACGTCATAGCGTGCCTGCTGCAGCAGGCGGTCGGCGGCATCGCCGTCTTCGACGTGGTCGATGACGAAGTCCTGTTCGCGCAAGAGGTTGGCCAGCCACAGGGCGAGCTGCGGGCTGTCTTCGACAAGCAGGAGTTTCATGGGGTGTGGGATTCTAGAAAACCTTCCGGCAGGCCGCACGTCCGAGGGTTGTCCGAGGTTGTCCGAGGGTTTACCAGCAGCAATCGCCGCCTGTACCGAAAGCCGGCTGAAAGATGCGCATCCCTAGACTTTGCCCGTACCTGCGACGTCTTGTCGCGCGTCATTCCTTTCAGCCCTCAGGAGACATTCCAATGCGTGCTTTCCATCGCAACCTGCTCGCCACCGCCCTGTGTACCGCCTTCGCGGCAGCGGCGCCCTTTGCCCAGGCTGCCGAGCCGATCACCATCATGGTCGGCGGCATCAACAAGATCATCTACCTGCCGGCCAAGCTCACCGAGGCGCTGGGCTACTTCAAGGACGAGGGCCTGACGGTGGAGCTGCAGTCGCAGCCTGCGGGCGTCGACGCCGAGAACCAGTTGATCGCAGGCGCGGTGCAAGGCGTGGTGGGCTTCTACGATCACACGATCGACCTGCAGAGCAAGGGCAAGGAAATCCAGGCGATCGCCGTGTTCTGCAAGGTGCCCGGTGAAGTCGAGCTGGTGTCGACCAAGGCGGC
The DNA here is from genome assembly GCF_056394705.1 of Variovorax sp. 10N420. NCBI lineage: Bacteria > Pseudomonadati > Pseudomonadota > Betaproteobacteria > Burkholderiales > Comamonadaceae > Variovorax > Variovorax sp. 10N420. The sequence continues at coordinate 23,736 of NZ_JBFTIJ010000002.1, forward strand.
GCCCACGTTCAAGAGCATGGCCGATGCCAAGGGCAAGACGCTTGGCGTGACCGGACTGGGCTCGTCGACTGAATTCCTCACGCGCTATCTCGCCGATCGCCAGGGTGTCGCGACCAAGGAATACTCGCTGCTGCCCGTCGGTGCCGGCAACACTTTCGTGGCGGCCATGAAGCAGGACCGCATCCAGGCCGGCATGACGACCGAGCCGACCGTCTCGGAGATGCTCAAGACGGGCGACGCCAAGGTGCTGGTCGACCTGCGCACCGAGAAGGACACGGCGGCAGCGCTCGGCGGCCTCTATCCGGCTGCGAGCTTCTACGTGCAGAACGCATGGGCCGAGTCGCACAAGGACCAGGCGGCCAAGCTGGCCCACGCCTTTGCGCGCACCATGGAATACATCCACACGCACAGCGCCGAGGAAATCGCCGAGAAGGTGCCGCGCGACTACTACGGCAGCGACAAGGCCCTGTACGTCCAGGCATTGAATGCGTCCCTTCCGATGTTCACCGCCGACGCGAAGATGCCTGCTGGCGGACCGGAGACGGTGCTGAAGGTGCTGTCCACGTACAAGCCGCTCATCAAGAGCAAGAACATCGACTTGTCGAAGACCTACACCAACACCTATCTCGCAGCGAGCGCCAAGTGACGAGCACGACCGAGACGCAGACGCCTGCCATCCAGTTCCGCGACGTTTCGCTGCGCTTCATCTCGGCGGACGGGAACGCGACGGTTGCGCTGCGCAACTTCAGCATGTCGGTGGCGCGCGGCGAGTTCGTCGCCATCGTCGGACCGACGGGCTGCGGCAAGTCGACGACGCTGAACATGGTCACCGGCCTGCTTCGCCCCACGGTGGGCGAAGTGCGGGTGATGGGCCAGCCGGTTCAGGGGATCGATCCGCGCATCGGCTTCGTCTTCCAGGCGGATGCGGTTTTCCCATGGCGCAACGTGACCGAGAACGTCGCTGCAGGACCGCTGTTCCGGGGCAAGCCGAAGAAGGAAGCGCACGAGATGGCGGCGGAATGGATCCACCGCGTCGGGCTCGGCAAATTCGGCGGGCACTACCCGCACCAGCTATCGGGCGGCATGCGCAAGCGCGTCGCGCTGGCGCAGACCTTCATCAACAGCCCCGAGATCCTGCTCATGGACGAGCCCTTCTCCGCACTCGACATGCAGACCCGCACGTTGATGCAGGACGAACTGCTCAGGCTCTGGTCGGGCACGGGCGGCTCTGTCGTCTTCGTTACGCATGACCTCGAAGAGGCCATCGCGCTGGCCGATCGGGTGTTCGTGCTGTCGGCGCGCCCCGGCACGCTCAAGCGCGTCTACGACATCGACCTGCCGCGCCCTCGCATCACGTCGCAGGTGCGCTACGAGCCGCAGTTCATCGAACTTTCAAAGCACATCTGGGACGACCTGCGCCAGGAAGTCGTCCTTGCCTGAGTCTTTTGCCCAAGTCTGTTTTCCGGAGTGTTTTCAACAATGACTGAATTAGTCCTGCCCGCCGTCCTCAGCGACGAGGCACTGGCCCGCGAGTCCGAACGTGCACAAGCGCGCATTCGCCGTCGACGCTCCATGATCATTTCGCTGCGTGTGCTGGTGCTGCTGGTGGTGCTCGGCGGCTGGGAGGTTGCCGCGCGCCACAAGTGGATCGACCCGTTTTTCTACTCGATGCCTTCGATGATCTGGGACCAGCTCGTCGAGTGGATGCGGGAAGGCACCGCGCAAGGTTCGCTGTGGATGCAGGTTGCCGTGACGCTCGAGGAAACGGTCATCGGATTCCTCATCGGGTCGATCGCCGGCGTCATATGCGGCATTCTGCTGGGCCGCAACAAGCTGCTGTCGGATGTCTTCAGCCTCTACATCCAGATCGCCAACTCGATACCGCGCGTGGTGCTGGGTTCGATTTTCGTCATCGCACTCGGCCTCGGGATGGCGTCCAAGGTGGCGCTCGCCGTGGTGATGGTGTTCTTCGTGGTCTTCGGCAATGCCTTCCAGGGTGTGCGTGAAGCAGACAAGTACATGATCGCCAATGCGCAAATCCTCGGCGCGTCACCGCGGCAGGTGACGATGTCCGTTGTCATCCCCTCTGCCATGTCCTGGATCCTCGCAAGCCTGCACGTGAGCTTCGGCTTTGCACTGGTCGGCGCGGTGGTCGGCGAATTCCTCGGCGCCAAGGAAGGCATCGGCCTGTTGATCTCGACGGCGCAGGGCGCTTTCAACGCGAGTGGCGTGTTCGCCGCCATGATCGTGCTCGCCGTGGTCGCGCTGGCTGCCGATTTCCTGCTGACTTCGCTGGAGAAGCGCCTTCTCAAATGGCGGCCTGCGGCCTTCTGAACGGGTAACCCAGGCCGATGGGTGCGGGCACTGCGTTGACGATGCGGGTGAAAAGCGCGGCGTAATCGGGCTCCGGTTCGCAACCCGCCAAGGCATCCCTGTTGGCGCTGAACGCCTCGTCGAGGTCGGCCCAGTCCTCGCGCGTCAGCACTTTTTCCGCCAGCGGAAGAATCTCCCGCTCCTCCAGGGCCATGTGGCCAAGATAGAAGTCGACATAGCGCTCGACCGCCTGTTCAAAGGCCTTCCGGCGTGGCTCGCCGAGCATTTCGAACGAGAGGAGCGCGTGTTCCACTTCGCGGATCTTCCGTTCTCCGCGTGCATGGTCGTCATCCAGCCGATCGAGCAGTTCGCGCGAGATCGGCGTTCGCGCGCGCAACTTGGGAAACAGCAATTCCGATTCCTTGCGGTGGTGCCGCTTCTCGGGAAACTCGTCAACATAGAAGAGCATCGCGCGGAGGGCAGCAAAATCAGGAAGCGTGCCCTGCCGCCGATGGTCCGCCAACAGCAGCAGGATGGAACGAAGCATGGCCGACAAGGCCGAGTGTTCGTCACGGATGATTCGAGTCGTCGTGTGCGTCATGCGGTTCTCCACTAGGTGTCGGAAGGTTGACATTGCGCGGACGTTTCGACCTTGCCGTAGATCAAACGGCGACGCTTTGCAGAGCGATCATTTGGTGAGCTTGAGCGTGCCCTTCATCATTGCCGAGTGCCCCGGAAATGAACAGAAGAACGCGTAGGCCTGGTCAGGCTTGAGCTTGCTGGTATCGAAGGTGACGGAACCAGACTCTCCACCACCGACCACTGCCGTGTGCGCAATCACGCGTGCGTCGCCCGGCTTGACGTAGTTCTTGTCCAGGCCGGCGCCGATGCCGTCGGTTGCCACGCCCTGCGCATCTGCGGCCGTGGTCAGCACCCAGTTGTGCCCCATTGCCGCTTTTGGCAGCTTGCCTGCGTGCTTGAGCTTGACGGTGAACTGCTTGCAGCTTTGGGGCACCTCGATGCTGCTCTTGTTGAACTGCATTGCGTCGTTGCCTTCGATCTCCACGTCGCAAGCGGCCGCCGAGGCTCCGCCGGTCAAGGCCAGGAAAAGCGCCGCGGCGCAGATGTTCCTCATCTTCTTCATGTTGTTCATGTCAATGGAAATCACGTTCAAGGTCCTTTTCTTTCTACATTGCCAACGGAATGGCGGAACGCTGCATGAAGGCGGTCAGCGCCTCCACCTTGGGGATCTGGATGTCGCGGCGACCCCGCTCGGTGAAGCGAATCACATCGCCCCTCGCCATCCGCGACAGCGCCCGGCTCACGCTCTCCAGGGTCATGCCAAGGTAGTTGCCGATTTCGGCACGCGTCATCCGCAGGGTGATCTGGTCCGTCCGAAGACCCCGCTGCGCGAGAGCCTCTGCCCAGTAGCGAAGGAAGCCGGCAACACGCGCATCGGCCGGCAGAGTGCACAGCGACAGCAGTGAATCGTGGTCGCGGGCGAGTTCCCGGCTCATGGCTTCGTGCAGCAGGGTGAGCAGTGCGGGCGTTTGCACGGCCGCCTTGAGCAGCGCGTCATAGCGCACTGCCCAGACTTCGCCGGTGTCCATGGCCACGGCGTCACAGCGATAGTGCGACGTCGCGATGCCATCGAAGCCCAGCCAATCGCCCTTGAAATGAAGTCCAACGACCTGCTCCCGCCCTTCGCCGGACAGATTGACAGACTTGAACATGCCCGAATTCACGATGTAGAGACACCCGAATGATTGGCCGACTCCGCATACGATTTCGCCGGAACGAACCACTCGCCTTTGGAAGTGCACGTTGTCCTGGATCAGCTGGAGCATGTCGGCGATTCGGCTCACTGCCGACTGGGCACCTTGGGAAAGGCTGATTGTCGTTTCGCTCATCGCGCACTCCGTTGTCTGTTGGATGAGTGCAGCTTAAAAAGCTGGCGCAACGCGACCGTGAACAGGCCGGATGCTTCCGTAACAGTGCGTGAACTCCTTGTATCGATCCGGTGTCCTGCTCTCGCAGATGCTTCAGCGACACCAGCCGTCCAGTTGGTGGCTGAGATCGATCCAAAGGCCCTGGAGCGCCGCGGCCGCAAGCAAAGCCCCGGCGATCCGGCTGCCCCACTCCTTGCGGACGACACCCGCGCCCGTTCGCAGCCACTGCCACAGCCAAGGCGCAAGGACCAGCGAAATGCCGCTGCCCAGCGCGAACGCGGCCATCAGGGCTGCGCCCTGCAGCGCCCCGTTTGCCAAAGCAGCAAGCATCAAAGCGGAGTAGAGCAACCCGCACGGCATGAAGACCCAGAGCGCGCCGGTTGCAAGAGCACCAGCGCTCGACCTTGTCAGCGGCCTCAGTCGACGTGCCAGCGCGCGTCCGGCCTGAAGCGCCAGTCGCGGTTGACGCCCCAGCGCCGCCAGCGAGAGACCCCAAATCAATACGAACACATGAAGAAGCATCCAAAGCGGCCGCAGTGCCACGACCTGTTCGCTCGCGAAAGCCAGGCCCTGCGCCGCCACTCCCGCGATGGCGCCGGCCGCCGCATAGCCGGCCACTCGGCCCGCGTGCAGCGCCAAGGCCGCGCCGAAGCCGCTCGTGCCACCGGACAGCGAGGCAACGCCGCCTTCCGGTGCCCGAACAATCCGGATCACGCCCGAACACGCCGCGCCGCACATTGCCACGCAATGCGGCCCGCCCGCCAACCCCATGAGGAGTGCCGTGCCGATGAGTGCCGCTTGTCCTCCCACGGCCATCAGCGCCTCGAACGAGGAACGTCCGCAGCGGGCGTTGCCGAGTGATTCCGCGCGGTAAGAGCAGGAAGGTGCTTCTTTTCAGCAAGCGCGCGGTTGATCTCGATACCCTCCCTGTAATAGTCCTCCGAGACCACCGGATCAGGCGTGCGAACCGCCAGCCAAAGTGTGACGAAGCTGGCGACCACCACCACGGCCGGGCCACCCAGCACCATCCACAGCAGCGGAAAGCGCCACCACGGCGCGCATGTCAAGGAGGTAGTGGCAGTGTTCCCGGTCATGGGGTGTCCTTTGGTTGTCAGCGTGGCACCACGAAGGTGGCCTTCTCCGAGACCCGGGCGCCGTCGTCCGCCGAGCGCACGTCGAAGTAGACCGGATGTGAGCCGGGCGCCGAACCGCCGTATGGCAGTTGCAGACGCACGGCGACCCAACGCGATTGCGCAGGCCCGACTTCGACCGGCTCTTGCGGCGCCAGCTGCAGATTGTCGAGCCCTGTCGCCGTGATGCGATAGCGTTGTGGCCGCTCGGTCGAATTCATGATCTGCAGCCGATACACGTTTTCGAGTTGGCCCCCTTCGGCGATGCGAGCAAGCGTGCCGCGGTCGTGCACCACGTCGACTTTGAGCGGCGTTCTGAGCACGAGGCTTGCCAGCAAGCCAATGCACAAGGCAGCCAACACGGCGCAGTAGCCCAGCACACGCGGCCGGAGTATGCGCCCAAGCACCTGCTTCGGGGACCAGCGTCCGGCCATTCCATTCTGCATGGCATAGCGGATCAGGCCACGCGGGGTCGTCATCTTGTCCATCACCGTGTTGCAAGCGTCCACGCAAAGGCCGCAGCCGATGCATTCGTATTGCAGCCCCTGGCGGATGTCGATGCCCGTGGGGCAGACCTGCACGCACAATCCGCAGTCGATGCAATCCCCGAGACCCTGCGCGCGGGGGTCGCTGCCCTTGGCGTGCACACCGCGCGGCTCCCCGCGCTCTGCGTCATAGCTGACGATGAGCGTATCGCGGTCGAACATCGCACTCTGAAAGCGTGCATAGGGGCACATGTACTTGCAGACTTGCTCGCGCATGAAGCCGGCGTTGCCATAGGTTGCAAAGCCGTAGAAGAAAACCCAGAACACTTCCCACGAGTTCATTCGCGTCTGGAGAAACGCGAGCGCCAATTCGCGGATCGGGGAGAAATAGCCCACGAAAGTGAAGCCGGTCCATATCGCGATTCCGAGCCATACGACGTGCTTGAACCATTTCTTCACGACCTTCTCGGTCGAAAGGAGGTCCTTGTCCAGGCGCATTCGTGCGGCGCGGCTGCCCTCGATCTTCTGCTCGACCCACATGAAGATCTCGGCATAGACAGTCTGCGGACAGGCATAGCCACACCACAGGCGACCCGCGACGGCCGTGAACAGAAAGAGCGACAGCGCCGAGATGACCAGCAGCCCGGTCAAATAGATCAAGTCCTGCGGATACAGGACGAGACCGAGGATGTAGAAGCGCCGTGCGCCGAGGTCGAAGAGCACCGCCTGCCGCTGTCCCCACTCGATCCACGGCAGCCCGTAGAAGAAGAGTTGCGTGGCGAACACCATCACCCAGCGCCAGCGTGCGAACAGCCCCTGGACGGAGCGGACGTAGACCTTCTTGTGCGCCTCATAGAGGCCGACGCTTGTGTCGGCCACCGCGATCGGGATCACCCGACCCTTGGGCATGTTCGAGTCAGGCGCGGAATCTGGCATTGCTTGACCTCAAGGCGTGGCAGGCGCAGGCGCGGCGGCGGATGCACCGGGCTTGTTCGACAGGCCCCAGACGAACGATGTCAGCACGTGGAGCTGCGCTTCCGTCAAGCGCCCCTGCTGCGCCGGCATCTGGTTGGTCTTGCCGGTGTTGATGATTGAGATGATCGCCTCCTGTCCATAGCCATGCAGCCAGATCCTGTCCGACAGGTTTGGCGCGCCTACCGCTGTGTTTCCGATGCCACCGATGCCATGGCAGGCCGCGCAAGCCGTGAACTTGCTTTTGCCCAGGCCGGCCCGCACGGAATCATGTGGACTCCCGGACAAGCTCAGCACATAGTTGGCGACGTTCTTCACGTCCTCCGGCGTGCCCACCGCCTGCGCCATGGGCGGCATCACCCCGATGCGGCCGAGCGTGATCGTTTCCTTGATCTTCTCGGGCGTACCTCCGTGCAGCCAGTCGTTGTCGGTGAGGTTGGGGAATCCCTTGCCCCCGCGCGCATCCGAGCCGTGGCATTGCGCGCAGTTGTTCAGGAACAGTCGCTCGCCGATGGCCATGGCTCCCGGATCCGCAGCCACTCGCTCCACGGGCATCGCCGTGTAAGAGGCATAAATGGGCTCGAGTTCGCGGTTGGCAGCGGCGACGTCCCTTGCATATTCGGAATCTGTGCTCCACGCGAGGCGGCCTTGATAGGTGCCCAAGCCCGGGTAGGCGAAGAGATAGCCGAGAGCGAACACAATCGTGATGACGAACAGGCCCATCCACCAGCGCGGCAACGGGTTGTTCATTTCGCGCAAGTCTTCGTCCCAGACGTGCCCGGTCGTGTTGTCCGCACCGCCCGGCACCTTGGCTCGCGCCGTAAGCCAAAGCAGCAGTCCGCAGGCCAGGATACTCAAGAGAGTCGCAATGGCCACGTACTGTGACCAGAATTCATGGATGAAGTCGCTCATGGTGTCAGTCCTGCTCGAAGGGCAAGCGGCTCGCCTCGTTGAAGCCCTCTGCGCGTCGGCGGGAGTAGGCCCAGACGAGTATTCCGATGAAGGTGGCGAAGGAAACCAGAGTCGCCAAGGTGCGCAAGGTGGTGATGTCCATCGAAGGCTCCCTACTTCAGTGCAAGTCCGAGGGACTGCAGATACGCGACGAGCGCGTCCATCTCTGTTTTGCCGCTGACTTCAGTCGACGCACCGGCAATCTGCTCGTCGGTGAACGGCACGCCGACATGACGCAAGGCGCGCATGTGCGCGGGGGCTTCACCAGGATCGACCTGAGTCGTCTCGAGCCATGAATAGGCCGGCATGTTCGACTCCGGCACCACGTCGCGCGGATTGTTCAGGTGAATGCGATGCCATTCGTCGCTGTACTTGCCACCCACCCGGTGCAGATCGGGACCAGTGCGCTTGCTGCCCCACTGAAACGGGTGGTCGTAGACGAATTCGCCGGCCACGGAGTAGTGGCCATAGCGCATCGTCTCGGCCCGGAAGGGCCGGATCATTTGCGAATGGCAGTTGTAGCAACCCTCGCGCACGTAGATGTCGCGCCCCAGAACCTGCAGCGGCGTTGGCGGCTTCAGGCCCGTGATCGCCTCCGTGGTGGACTTCTGGAAGAACAGCGGCACGATCTCGACCAGTCCGCCGATGGCGACGACCAGCAGGACCAGCACGATCATGAGGAAATTGTTGGTCTCGATCTTCTCGTGCGAGAAGCCGGACTTCGGGGTACTGGTGCTCATCGAATCTCCTCAGGCACTTGCCAGCGCTGGCGTCGGGATGACCATGCGAATCGAACGGCCCACGACGACCGTCATGGCCACGTTCCAAGCCATCACCAGCATGCCGCCCAGGTAGAGCAGACCGCCGACGACGCGAACCATGTAGTAGGGATAGGTGGCCTTCACCCCTTCGACGAACGTGTAGGTGAGCGTGCCGTCGGGATTGATGGAGCGCCACATCAGCCCCTGCATCACACCCGCGATCCACATGGCCGCGATGTAGAGAACGATCCCGATCGTCGACATCCAGAAGTGCAGCTCGATGGCCTTGACACTGTACATCTCGGTCCGGTTGTAGAGCCGCGGAATCAGGTAGTAGAGAGAGCCCATCGTGATGAAGCCCACCCAGCCGAGGGCGCCCGAATGCACGTGGCCGATGGTCCAGTCCGTGTAATGCGAGAGGGCATTGACGGTCTTGACGGACATCATCGGGCCCTCGAAGGTGGACATGCCATAGAAGGACAGCGACACGATCAGGAAACGCAGGATCGGGTCGGTGCGCAACTTGTGCCAGGCACCAGAGAGCGTCATCACCCCATTGATCATGCCGCCCCAACTGGGCGCAAGGAGGATCAGCGAAAACACCATGCCGATCGACTGCGTCCAGTCAGGCAAGGCCGTGTAGTGCAAATGGTGCGGCCCCGCCCACATGTACGTGAAGATCAGCGCCCAGAAGTGCACGATCGACAGGCGGTACGAATACACCGGCCTGCCTGCCTGCTTCGGAACGTAGTAGTACATCATTCCGAGAAAGCCCGCCGTCAGAAAGAAGCCCACGGCGTTGTGCCCGTACCACCACTGGACCATGGCGTCCTGCACACCGGCATACGCCGAATAGCTCTTCATCCAGCCAGCAGGAACTGCCGCGCTGTTGACGATGTGCAGCAGAGCCACAGCGATGATGAACGCCCCGAAGAACCAGTTGGCCACATAGATGTGGCGCACCTTGCGAGTGCCGATGGTGCCGAAGAAGACGATGGCGTAGGCCACCCACACCAATGCAATCAGGATGTCGATCGGCCATTCGAGCTCCGCGTATTCCTTGCCGCTGGTGTAGCCCATGGGCAAGCTGATGGCGGCAGCCACGATGACCGCCTGCCATCCCCAGAACACGAAAGACGCAAGGCCGGGCGCAAAGAGACGGGTCTGGCAAGTGCGCTGCACCACGTGGAAGCTGGTCGCCATCAAGGCGCATCCGCCGAAGGCGAAGATCACCGCATTGGTATGCAAGGGCCGAAGCCGCCCGTAGCTGAGCCACGGAACTCCGAAGTTGAGTTGCGGCCAGGCCAACTGCGACGCGATGATCACGCCGACCAGCATTCCCACCACACCCCATACGACAGCCATGATGGCGAACTGCCGGACTGCGGTGTCGCTGTACACCGCAGCGGGAGAATTCGGAGATTGCATCATCAGGTCCTTCCTTGAACTCGGGCAAGTGTCCCGGGGGACCACCACCAAAGGCTTGATGCAGATCAATCGCTTCGCAGGATGCGCTCGCCCTCGGGCTCGATGTCCTCGAACTGCCCACCATCGACGGCCCACCAAAGCCCGCCGAGGATCACCAGCACGAGCACGACCGAGAACGGAATCAGCAAAAAGAGAATGTCCATTGGCGTTCAGCTTCCTGCCTGCCGCGCCAGGCGCGCGGCGTTGAGTACCACCACCAGAGAACTTGCCGCCATACCGAGGCCCGCCAGCCACGCCGGAAGCAAGGCCATGAAGGCCAGTGGCACACAAAGCGTGTTGTAGGCAGCGGCCCATCCCAGGTTCTGCCGCACTGTGCGAAGCGTGCGGCGGGCTTGTTCGATGGCCTGCGGAATCACGGCAAGCTGATCGCCAAGCACGATGAAGTCGGCCCTGGCTTTCGCCAGCGGAACTGCGCCGCCAAAGGCAAACGACACATTCGCCTGCGCGAGCACAGGGCCGTCGTTCAATCCGTCGCCGACCATCGCAACACGGCGTCCGCGCGCTTGCTGCTCTTGCACCGCGCGCAGCTTTTCCTCGGGCATGCAGTCGCCACGCGCGTCCGGGATTCCGACTCGCCCGGCGACCTCCTGTGCGGCGGCGCCGCGATCCCCGGAGAGCAACTGCACGGCCACTCCTTGCGCCATGAGCGCAGCGACCGCAGCTTTGGCGTCGGCACGAAGATCCTCCGCAAGAACGAAGGTCGCGGTCCATCCTTGCTCGTCGGCGAGATGCACGTGCATGGCGTCCGAAGGCAGAGTCGGCACGCGGCAGAACGAGGCCGATCCCAGATGCACGTGGCGTGCGAGGCGGTCGATGCTCCCCTTCCGCAGCAATCGGCCTTCGATACCGTTGCCCGGGTGCTCCGTTGTCTCCAAGGCCTCCCACGAAGGTGACGAGCGGAACTGCGCATTCCATGCATTCACGAGTGCGCGCGAAACGGGATGCAGCGACTGCGCAGCCAATGCGGCAGCGATCTCGAGCGCATCACCAGGCCGCAAGCCGCGACGGCAATAGACGCGCTCCAGGCGAGGTAGATCGCGCGTGAGGGTGCCGGTCTTGTCGAAGACCACCGTGTCGATCGACGCAAGGGCTTCCAATGCCTGAAGATTGCGGACGACCACGCCGCTGCGAGCCAATGCCCCTGCGCTCGCGAGCATTGCGGCCGGCGTGGCGAGCGACAGCGCACAGGGACATGTCACGATCAGCACGGCGACGGCCGCCATCAGCGCCTTTCCGGAATCGACGTTCCACCAGAACACTGCCGCCAGCGCAGCCGCGGCAAGCACGGCAAGCAGGAAGGGCTTTGCGGCGCGGTCGGCCATTTGCGCCAGGCGCGGCTTCTGCAGCGAAGCACTTTCCATCAATGCGACGATCTGTCCGAAACGCGTGTCTTGTCCCACTGACTCAACCCGCACACGCACCATCGACGCGACGTTGTGGCTTCCGGCGAGCACGTGCGCACCTTGCGAGCGCTGCACAGGGCGCGATTCGCCGGTCAAGAGCGCCTCGTCGGCCATCGTGTTGCCGTCAATCACGATGCCGTCTGCCGGAAATGCTTCACCCGGCAGGACCCTGACGACGTCGCCTGCCGCCAACCGGCGCACCGAGACGCGCGAGAACGTTCCGTCGCCACCGAGCCGCTCGACGCTGTCGGGGAGCCGGTTCATCAATGCCTCGAGTGCGCCGGCGGTGCGGTCCCGAAGTCGCGACTCCAGCCAACGACCGGTGAGCAGGAAGAAGACGAACATCGTGAGTGAATCGAAATACACCTGTTCGCCCAACCGCCCTTGAGGATCGAACGTCGCCGCACTGCTGACGCTGAAGGTGATCGCGATGCCGAGCGCGACCGGAAAATCCATGCCTATGCGACGCACGCGCAGATCGCGCAGGGCGCTGCGGAAGAACGGGCCGCACGAAAAGGCAATGACAGGCAGCGTGAGAACCCAGGAGGCCCAGCGAAGCAATTGGGCGGCATCCGCAGACATGTCGCCCGGACGCGCGATGTAAGCGGGATACGCGTACATCATCACTTGCATCATGCAGAAGCCCGCCACCAGCCAGCGCCAAAGTGCAAGGCGGCCCTCTCGCTTGCGCCGCGCCCGCGCAAACATATCACCGGCCGGCACCAGCGGATAGCCCGCTGCTGCCGCCGCTTCGAACCATCGCGAAGGCCGAACTGTGGCCGCCGACCAGACGATGCGGGCGCGTCCGCTGGCGGCGCTCACGTCGATGCGTTCGACGCCCTGCACCCGGCCCACGGCCTCTTCAACGGCGAGCGCGCAGGCCGCGCAACGCATGCCGTCGACCACGACTTGCGATTCCCAGCGCCCCGTGGCCGGGTCTCCGTCGATGGCGCGGCCGAACCCCGCCCATTCGGCCGGATCGTCGAGCACTGCCTGACCAAACGAGAGCACAGCTTGCATCGGCCGAGGCTATTGCTTGTCTTGCACGCGAAGCTTGATCTGAATCAAGCCAATGGCGGTCTCGTCACCCCCGCTCCCCCCAACGGTGAAGAAGCCGGTTTCCGCATCTCTGGCCGCAGCGTCTCCCGCGAGATAGTAGCCGCGCAGTTCGGAAGGAAAGTAGCTTGCGACGTGACCTTCTGGAGTGCATTCGCGATGGCCGTGACCTATGCCGCGGGCACTTTCTTCGGGACGGTCGTTGCGTGATCCTGGCCTGGGGCTGCGATGCGCGGCTTGAGATTCAGCGTTGCGCACCCAACCGAGGCCTCGCTTGCGCCATATCAATGGGCGACGCTGGGACGATCCGATACTGGTCACATCTCCATTGCCAAAGGAACGCGCCATGTACCAACGAATTCTTGTTCCGGTTGACGGAAGTCCTACATCACGCCGCGGTTTGGACGAGGCCATCCATCTCGCCCAACTCACTAAAGGCCGCCTGCGTCTTATTCATGTGGTCGACGAACTCTCATTTGCGGTCGCGATGGACGCGTATTCAAGTTATTCCGGGGACTGGCTGGGCCTCTTGCGCAAGGCCGGCCAAGGTGTGCTCAACGAGGCCAAGGGGATTGCGACAAAAGCGGATGTGGAGGTCGAGACCGTGCTGAGCGAAAGCTTCCACGGCGCGGTTCATGAAATGGTCACGGCCGAGGCTACCAAGTGGGCGGCGGATTTGATTGTCGTCGGCACGCACGGCCGCCGCGGGGTGAGGCGGCTGGTGCTGGGCAGCAGTGCCGAACATATCCTGCGATACGCGCCGGTGCCTGTCCTTCTGGTGCGCGCGACGGGGTCTGAGTCGAAGGCCGACAACGGATCATCCGCGCCTTCGCAAGCAGACGCGCCGGAGATTGAAACTGGAACAAACTGAATGGCGGGCCGGGGCAACGACGCCACGGTCGCCAAGTCCAATCGGCTCGGTCAGGAAATGCACGGCGCCAGTTCGAGTCGCCGCGCATCAGTTGCGGATCTCGCGATCGGGCAGCGCGGGCAAGATATCCCAGGCCTTCGGGGCCCGAGTTCGACACGCCTGATTTTGATCGAGCGCAAGTAGCCTGTGGACGCCCTTACATAGACTGAGATTGCCGATTGACGACTGTCTCAGCGACGTCCGTGGCCAAGCTCGAAGACGGCGTGCTACGTCTCACCTTGCCCCAGCGCGAAGGCTCCGCCAGCCGAACGCTGAAGATTCAGTAGAGCCCAGTGCAAATGAGCACCAAGCAATCCACGGCGCTCAGGGCGATCGCTTTCGTCATGGCTACGCTCGGCGCGACGGGCCTGCTGATTGCCGCGGGCCTGACAGAAGAGCCGCAGCCGGCGAACGATTGTCTCGTCTGCCCGGCGACCAGCGCGCGTTGACGCCTACCAATCACCACGCGGTCGTGACCGATCGCAAAGGACTCGCGGGTGTCGTTTCTTCGCTCGATTTCGTTCGGACATTCGTCCCGCAAAACCGCCGCGCCGTTGGCCGATCGTAGATTCCCAAAGGGAAGGCATCGCCACACCCGTGTTCCCGCCAACAGCAATTGCATGCGTCATCCTGGGTGCGGCACTCTGCGCTGGATTTGCGCCACATCAAGATCTCTCCAGGGTGGGGCTCCGATACTGAGGGACCTATCTACCTCCGGAGCACGCCATGTACCAACGCATTCTGGTTCCCGTCGACGGCAGTCCGACCTCTCAGCGCGGATTGAACGAGGCCATCGAACTCGCGAAGATCACCAAAGGCTGTCTGCGGATGCTGCATGTCATCGACGACCTTTCGTTCTCCCTGGCATTGGATGCCTACTCCGGCCATCCCGGCGAATGGATGAAGCAGTTGCGCGACGGCGGAGGGCGCATCCTCGATGCAGCGAAGGCAACCGCTGAAGCGGCGGGCGTAGAAGCCGATACCCTGTTGTGCGATCGTGTCATGGGGCCGGTCTACGAGCAGGTCACGACCGAGGCGAACAACTGGCACGCGGATCTGATTGTTCTGGGCACTCACGGCCGTCGTGGTATCGATCGATTCGTGATGGGCAGCAGTGCAGAACACATCCTGCGTCATGCGCGCATTCCCGTGCTGCTGGTGCGCGCATCGGAGGCTGCCACGAAGGCTCAGTCCGTATCGGACAGCGTCAAGGTGCATCTGCCCTCGGCCGCGCTCTCGCTCGAATAGCCGCGCACAGAGTCGAAGCTCGACGCAGCGTCTCTACACCGGCGGTTGACACAGTGTTTCTCGAGCGATGATGGGCATGGAAGTGTCATGGCCAGATGTTCGCCGGAGCGCAACGCACTGAATTCCACCGGGCCGTCGAGCGGCTGAAAGGCTGGCGAAGACGGTTCGAGTTTCAGTCGCTCTCACTTGCCCTTGAACAACCGTTTTCTGGACGAACTACGATGCCAGCGATCGCCTTGCTCATAGGTGCAATCCTGGTTCTGGCGACCCTCGTCGACGCCTTTGAAGTGGTTCTGCTGCCGCGGCCAGTGCGTCGGCGAGTGCGGCTGAACCGGTATTTCTTTCAAACCACCTGGTACCTGTGGGCCCGATGCGCCAAGGTCTGGCCTTTAGGCCGCCGGCGCGAGGACTTTATTGGAGTCTACGGACCGCTGGCAATGGTGATGCTCTTCGCCCTGTGGGGCTGGAGCCTGATCATTGGGTTTGGACTGATTCACTGGGCCCTTCAACGCCTGGTGCACACCGCCGGGGCTGACGCACTGATTGACCTGATCATCATCAGCGGAGACTCCTTCTTCACGCTTGGCTACGGCGACAACGTGCCGCACCATCGCCTCGCGCGGCTGTTGGTGATCTTCGAAGCCGGCGTGGGCTTTGGCTTTATCGCGCTGACTGTTGGCTACTTGCCCGTGCTCTACCAACATTTCACCCGTCGAGATCTACAACTCATTGAATTCTCCGCGCGCTCGGGCTCGCCTCCCACCGCCGAGGCACTGCTCGCCTGGCACGCGCATGACAGCCCGGAGGCACTTGAGCGGTGGCTGAGGGGCTGGGAAATCTGGGCAAGCGATCTGATCGAGAGCCAAGCCGTCTATCCCATGCTGGCGTATTACCGATCTCAGCACGAAGGCCATTCCTGGCTTGGCTCTCTCGCGGTGGTTCTGGATGTGTGCACGTTGCTGATCGCGGGTGCCGACGATTCACGCCGTCACCAAGCGACCGCCACCTTCTGCGCTTTGAGGCGAGTCCTCGATGAAGCCAGCGAATCTCTGCGCGTGGCGCCTGCGCATCAGCTTTCGGCTCGTTGTATGGATGCCGCGGCCCTGAAGCATCTCACACGGGCAATGCGAGGGATCCTGCCAAGCTGGCGTAGCGACGAGGCCAGCTTGCGCGCGATTGAGCAGCTACGCAAAAGCTATGAACCCCGATTGGAAGGCTTAGCCGCCTACTTGCTGCTGAACGTGCCGAGCTGGACAAATACCGCTGCAACGGGAGCCGAGCGCTTCAGTCGCGACGCGATCGTGCAGCAACTCACGCAGGGGCGCCGGGAGTGATGGCGGTGTCCCGCCCACGAAGCACAAGCCCCTTCAGAACTCCGAGGCGGACCCGCTCCCGCGACAGGGCTGCAATCAGCGTCCTCCAGCGTCGCGGACAGCTGCCATGGACGACGCTACCTCAGTGCGCTTCGGATAGCTGCTCCAGGATCGCCGGGTTCTCCAGCGTCGATATGTCCTGGGTGATGGCTTCGTTCTTGGCCACGGAGCGCAAGAGCCGACGCATGATCTTTCCGCTGCGTGTCTTCGGCAGGTTGTCGGCAAAGCGGATGTCCTTGGGCTTGGCGATAGGGCCAATCTCTTTGCCGATCCAGTTTCGCAGCTCGATGGCCAGCTTGCGCGCCTCCTCCCCAGTCGGCCTTGCACGCTTGAGCACGACGAAGGCGCAGATCGCTTCGCCGCTGGTCTCGTCAGGGCGCCCCACGACAGCCGCCTCGGCGACCAGATGGGTGCAAGCCACAAGTGCGGATTCGATCTCCATCGTACCCATGCGATGTCCGCTGACGTTCAGCACGTCGTCGATGCGCCCCCCAATGGTGAAGAAGCCGGTTTCCGCATCTCTGGCCGCACCGTCACCCGCGAGGTAGTAGCCGCGCAGTTCGGAAGGAAAGTAGCTTGCGGCGTAGCGCGCATCGTCGCCCCACACTGTTCTGATCATGCTTGGCCAGGGCTTCTTGATCACCAGCAGCCCGCTTTGGCCGTTGGGCACGTCACCACCGGTTTCATCCACGATGGCCGCCATGATGCCCGGGAAGGGAAGCGTGCACGAACCCGGCACCAATGTCGTGGCGCCCGGCAGTGGCGTGATCATCTGGCCGCCTGTTTCAGTCTGCCACCAGGTATCGACAATGGGGCAACGACCGCCACCGACGTGCTCGTGATACCACTCCCAGGCTGCCGGGTTGATGGGCTCGCCGACAGATCCGAGCACGCGCAGACTGCTCAGGTCGCTATTGCGCGGATGCACGTCTGGATGGCCCTCCGCAGCCTTGATCAAAGACCGAATGGCCGTCGGCGCCGTGTAGAACACTGTCACCTTGTGGCGCTCGATCATCTTCCAGAATCGTGCGGCATCCGGGTAGGTCGGAATTCCTTCGAACACCACTTCCGTCGCTCCAATAGCCAATGGTCCATAGGCGATGTAGGTGTGCCCAGTGACCCAGCCGATGTCGGCCGTGCACCAGAACACATCGTCGTCATGGATGTCGAAGGTCCATTGCGTGGTCACGGCCGCATGCACGAGATATCCGCCACTGCAATGCTGCACCCCTTTCGGCTTGCCCGTCGAGCCGGACGTGTAGAGAAGGAAGAGCGGGTGCTCGGCCCCCACCCACTCAGGCTCGCAATGCAAAGGCTGCGCTGCCGTGATTTCATGCATCCAGTGGTCGCGGTTTTGCCACGAGACCGCGCCGCCGGTACGCCGGTAGACGATCACCTCGCGCACGGTCTCGCAACCGCCCAGTGCCAGTGCCTCGTCGACCAGCGCCTTGAGCGGCAGAGCCTTGCCACCCCGCATCTGCTCGTCCGCGGTGACCACCGCCAATGCGCCGGTGTCCGCAATCCGGTCATGGAGCGATTGCGCGGAGAAGCCGCCGAAGACGACAGAGTGCACCGCACCGATGCGGGCGCATGCCTGCATGGAGATCACGGCTTCGATCGACATCGGCATGTAGATGACCACGCGATCGCCCTTGCCAACGCCCAGTGCCTTCAGCGCGTTGGCCATCCGGGCCGTTCTCGCAAGCAGTTCAGAGTAGGTGATGCGCGTCACGGCACCGTCGTCCGCCTCGAAGATGATCGCCACCTTGTCACCGCCGCCGGCTTCCACGTGGCGGTCGAGGCAGTTGTACGACACGTTCAGCGTGCCGTCGGCGAACCATTCAAAAATCGGCGCGCGGCTGGTGTCGAGCACCTGCGTGAAGGGCTTCTTCCAAGCCACGAACTCCCGCGCCAGCCGGGCCCAATACCCCTCGTAGTCGGCGTCCGCCTCCGCCGCGAGCGATTCGTATGCCGCGCGGCCAGCGACATGCGCCGAGCGAAGAAGCCGCTCCGGCGGCGGGTACTGCTTTGGGGCCTTGGATACGTCGAGCTGACTCATGCATTTCTCCTTGAAGGGTTCGCAGATGTTGGAGGCACTTCAGGCTGCGAACTTTGAGCTAGCGCAAGCTCACGGAAATATCCCTGGCTTCCAATCGCATCGGCCCCCAGTCATTTGCAGGAGACCCCATGGACGACAAACTGGTTCGACGGATCGTCAGCCAACCCAAGTACAAGGAGTTGAAGGCCAAGCGCACGCGCTTCGGCTGGATGCTCACGCTGCTCATGCTGATCGTCTACTACGGCTTCGTGCTGCTTGTGGCGTTCAACAAGCCCTTCCTCGCTCAAAGGCTGGGTGAAGGCGTCATGACCGTCGGCATGCCGATTGGCTTTGGGGTGATCGTGTTCACGATCCTCATTACCGCCTACTACGTCCGTCGCGCTAACGCCGAGTTCGACGTGCTCTCAGAAGCCGTTCGCAAGGAGGTGTTGTGATGAACCGGCACACCCATGCACTTCGCGCCTTGCTGGCTCTGGCTGCGCTGCTCGCGCTGTCTTCCGGCGTGATGGCCGCCGGCGCCGACCTCGGCCAGGCGCAAAAGCAGGCAACGAACTGGACGGCCATCGGCATGTTCGGCTTGTTCGTGGTCGGCACTCTTTTCATTACCAAGTGGGCCGCGGCAAAGACGAAGTCGGCCTCGGATTTCTACACCGCCGGGGGCGGCATCACGGGGTTCCAGAATGGCCTGGCGATCGCAGGTGACTACATGTCCGCCGCCTCTTTCCTCGGCATTTCGGCGGCGGTCATGGCAGCGGGCTACGACGGCCTCATCTATTCGATCGGCTTCCTCGTTGGCTGGCCGATCCTCACCTTCCTGATGGCGGAACGCCTGCGCAATCTTGGCAAGTTCACCTTCGCGGACGTGGCTGCGTTTCGTTTCAAGCAATCTCCCATCCGCATCTTCGCGGCTTCGGGCACGCTGGTCGTGGTGGCCTTCTACCTGATCGCGCAGATGGTGGGCGCTGGGCAGCTCATCAAGCTGCTGTTCGGTCTTGAATACTGGATCGCGGTGGTCATCGTCGGCTCGCTGATGATGGTGTACGTGCTGTTCGGCGGCATGACCGCCACCACGTGGGTCCAGATCATCAAGGCCGCACTGTTGCTGGGCGGCGCCACCTTCATGGCGCTGTCGGTGTTGTGGCACTTCGGCTTCAGCCCGGAAGCCATGTTCGCGGGCGCCGTCAACATCAAGACCGACCTCGCACTGAAGGACGGGAAGACCGCGGAAGCGGCCGCGGCGGTCGGACAGTCGATCATGGGCCCGGGCAATTTCGTCAAGGATCCTGTCTCAGCGATCTCGTTCGGCATGGCTCTCATGTTCGGCACGGCCGGCCTGCCGCACATCCTGATGCGGTTCTTCACGGTGCCCAGTGCAAAGGAAGCGCGAAAGTCGGTGATGTGGGCAACGGGCTGGATCGGCTACTTCTACCTGCTCACCTTCATCATCGGCTTCGGTGCCATCAGCTTCGTGCTGACGAATCCACGCTTTCTGGACGCCGACGGGCTGCTGCGCGGCGGTGGCAACATGGCGGCCATCCATCTGGCCAGTGCGGTGGGCGGCAACGTGTTCCTCGGCTTCATCTCGGCGGTGGCTTTCGCGACGATCCTCGCGGTCGTCGCAGGACTGACGCTGTCCGGCGCATCGGCGGTTTCGCACGACCTGTTCGCGACCGTCGTGAAGAAGGGAAAGGCCGACAGCAAGTCAGAGTTGCGCATGTCGAAAATCACGACGGTGGCACTGGGCGCGCTGGCAGTGTTGCTCGGCATCGCGTTCGAGAAACAGAACATTGCCTTCATGGTGTCGCTGGCATTCGCGATTGCCGCCTCCGCCAATTTCCCGGTCCTGTTCATGTCGGTGCTTTGGAAGGGCTGCACAACGCGAGGCGCCGTCATCGGCGGCTTTCTTGGGCTCGTCTCTTCGGTCGCGCTCACGGTGGTCTCTCCATCGGTATGGGAAGCGACGCTCGGTCATCCGGCCGGTTCATCCCTGTTTCCCTTCGCATCACCGTGCCTGTTCTCCATGCCCATGGCCTTCCTGGGCATCTGGCTCTTTTCGATTCTGGATGCCAGCGATCGCGCGACCATCGACAAGAACGGCTTTCTGGCGCAGCAGGTGCGATCGGAGACCGGAATCGGGGCGTCAGGCGCCAGCGGGCACTGAGTAGGCGGCGCCCCCGGAGCGCACTGCTGCATTGCGATTGCGCGGTATCCACGACTAACATACCGGGGTGATATCTCCCATACATTTGGCCGTTCTCGATGACGAAATCGAGATCACCGTACTTCTTGCGACTTATCTGCAAGGCCAGGGCTTTCGGGTCAGCCAGCTGAATTCTGGAAGAGAGCTTTTCCGGCTCATGGAGCGTGACGCCCCGGCACTGGTCCTGCTTGACCTCGGCCTGCCGGGGGAAGACGGATTCTCCATTGCTCGCCAGTTGCGCGAACACTGGCGATGCGGGCTGGTCATCGTCACCGGTCGAGGCGATGCGGTCGACAAGGTGGTCGGACTGGAGGTGGGGGCCGATGACTATGTGACCAAGCCTTTCGACCTGCGGGAGCTGGTGGCGCGGATCAAGGCGGTTCTTCGGCGTCTTGCGCCAGCCGAGGTGGCCGCTCCCGCTGCCGCGCCGGTCGCCGCGCCGACCCAATTGCGCTTCGGGCAATGGGCGCTCGACACCGCAGCTCGGCGCCTGCTGAATGCCGAGCGAGGCGAGGTTTCGCTCACCTCCGGCGAATTCGATCTCTTGCACATCCTGCTCACGCATCCTGGCCGCGTCCTGTCGCGCGATTTCCTGCTCGGACTCGCGCGGGGCCGGGAAGCCGGGCCGTTCGACCGCACCATCGACGTCCAGATCGGACGGCTGCGCCGAAAGATCGAGACTGATCCCGAGAATCCGCAGATCATCAAGTCGGTGAGGGGTGCAGGCTACATCCTCGTTCCCAAGGTCGACGCGGGCTGACCATGGCTGGATTCAACGTGCCAAAGCTCGACGATGGTGCCGTGTTTCGCTCGCTGTTCCTCGCCTACCCCGATGCATTGCTGCTGGTCGATTTGCAGGGCGTCATCGGACTTGCCAATCCGGCAGCGCTCGCATTGCTGGGTTACACGGAATCCGAACTGATCGGCCTGTCGGTCGACGAGCTGGTGCCCAACGCCATCAGGCCCCGCCATTCCGCCTACCGCAAAGCCTATGCGGAATCTCCCCGCGCCCGCCCCATGGGTACGCAGATGGACCTGGTTGCAAAGCGGCGGGACGGCAGCGAAGTGATGGTGGAAATCGCCCTGAGCCCTTTGCAGGATCATGGCCTCCCCTACGTTGTCGCGGCGATCCGCGGCGTCGGCGCCTATCCCCGCGTGAAGCAGGCGCTGCAACGCGCCCGCTACGCCGAATACCTCGCCCAATTCGGTCGTGATGCGGTCGATGCGCCCCATTCGTCCACGCTCGCCGAACTCGTTTCCAGGATCGCCGCCGAAGCCTTGCAGGTCGAGATGGCGAAGGTCCTTCTTCTCAAGCCGAGCGGTCTCGAACTGCGGATCGCCGCCGGTGTGGGCCTGTTGCCGAACGAGCAGATCGGAGACCCTCTTCGGATAGAGCCTGGCACACCCACCGGCTGCGTGGTTGCCGAGGGCAAGCCCATCCTGATCAGCGACTACGCCCACGAGCAGCGCTTCAGAATCCCGGAGCGGTACGTCGGGGCGGGAATGGCTTGCGAGCTCTCCGTGCCGCTGGCTGACCGTGGCCGCACGATCGGTATTCTGGTGGTGCGCTCGCGCACGCCCGGGCGCCTGGGCGACGAAGAGACGCGATTCCTCGAATCTCTTTCGAGCATGCTGGCTACCGTCTTTCAGCGGGAACGAAGCGAAGAGGCGCTGGATCATGCACAGCGGCTCGAGACGGTCGGGCAACTCACGGGCGGTGTGGCGCACGACTTCAATAACCTGCTGACCATCATCTCCGGCAATCTCCAGGTCCTGGAGGACTCCCCTCAATACGCGGGCGATGCATTTCTTCAGCAGCTCGTGGGTGCCGCTTCGCGCGCTACCAAGCGCGGCGCCGAGCTGACGGGCAAGCTGCTGGCCTTCTCGCGGAGGCAAGTTCTGCAGCCCACCGTGGTCGACGTGACGGCGCTGTTAGGTTCGCTCAGGGACATGTTGCGCCGCACGCTGGACCAGCACATCGCCATTTCGCTGCAATCCGAGCAAGCACTGTGCATGGCGGACCCGATGCAGCTCGAATCCGCACTGCTGAACGTGGCCATCAACGCCCGTGACGCCATGCCCCGGGGCGGCTCGATTGCATTCGTCTGCCGCGCAGTGGCTTCCTTGCCCGATGGCCTCGATATCGAGCACGAGCAGCCTCCTGAGGACGGATTCGTCGCCATCTCGGTTTCGGACACGGGAGACGGAATGTCCGAATCCGTCAAGGAGCGCGCGTTCGAGCCCTTCTTCACCACGAAGGAAACCGGCCGCGGTACGGGCCTGGGTCTCTCGACGGTCTACGGATTCGCGAGGCAGTCCCATGGTGCCGTCAGCCTCGCCAGCGCACCCGGCGTGGGGACGACGGTGACGATCTACCTCCCGCGGGTGGGCCTGGACCTCGCCGCAGACGACCTCGACCCGACAACGCTCGACGAACTGCCTCCGGGCCTGCGCGTCTTGCTGGTGGAAGACGATGCCGAAGTCCGCGACGTCGTCCGCCAGTTTCTGACTTCGCTCGCTTGCGAAATCGTGGTTGCCAACAACGCCGAGGAAGCGATGCGCGTGCTTGCGCAGAATTCAGGCATCGACCTGTTGCTCACGGATGTCCTGCTCGGCGCGGGCAAGCGCGGCACCGAACTGGCCGATGCTGCCCTCGCGTCTCACCCGGGCCTGCCGGTCTTGCTCATGTCCGGTTTCTCGAGCGAACTGCTCAACGAACCCAGCGGCCGGGAACTGCTTCGCAAGCCTTTCACACGTGCAGAGCTCAGGCAAGCATTGGCACGGGCGCTGGTTACAGTGCCATAGCTTCGCGGTTCGAGGGGCGCCGGACTTGACGGCGGTCAACATCGGCCCGCGGCATGTGCCATACCGTCGCTGGTGTGAAAGGCGCTTCTCCCGCTCTGTTGCATCGTTTGCCTTTTGACAGTCTCTCGGACGCGAGCCCGATTCTGTCGGTGTTCGCGTTCGCCAGGTGCCTGCGCGCCGAAGCGCGGTCGGGTTCGATCCGCCACGCGCTGCAAGGAAAGAATCTCTCATTGCTGGTCGAGACGCCGGGACCGAAGAGTTCGCCGCTTCAACGGGCGGCGATCGACCTCGGTGCTCGCGTCGCCGAGGTGCCTTTCGCCGATGCTGACGGCTCCGTACCTCGCGACCTCGGCGCCCTGGCCCGCATCCTGGGCCGCATGTATGACGCGATCGACTGCGGGTCGCTCGCAGCGCCCGTGGTCGAGCGCATCGAAAGGGAAGCCGGCGTGCCGGTCTATGCCGGGCTCGGCCTGGACGACCGGCCCGCCCGGGCGTTGGCGGATCTGCTCACGCTCTCGGAAGCCGGGCCACCCACCGGGGCCCCGCCAGGCATTGTGTTTCTGGGGGACACGCAGACTCTGCGAAGCCGCGTGTTCCTCGCGTCCGCGCGGCAGGTGGGCTTTGTCGTCAAGCCTGGCAAGCCCGGCCATGAGTCGGCAGCCAGCGAAGCGGACTTCGTGGTCGACGCGACCCATCCCCCCCGATGGTCCCTGCGCAGGGCCAACGTGCCTCTGGACGAGGAACAGCGTTCGGAGAACCACAGGTGCTTGATGCAAACCGTTCTCATGGACACGATGGCCCGAGCTTGAGCCGCTGCATCCGCGTTGGCAGCATCCGGCAACGAATGGCGCTCGTTGCCGGCTAGACTGATCGTCTTTCTCACTGGCTCTCGGAAACGGCACTATGCGGCGGCTTCGCTTCCTCACCAACCGGCACCGGGCTCCGTCGACGAACCGGACCCTGGGATTGCTCCTCGCGTTCAATGCCGGCGCCGTCAATGCCGGAGGATTTCTGGTCCTCCACTTCTATACGTCGCACATGACGGGCTTCGCCTCTCAGCTCGCCGACGGCCTGGTGCTCGAAAACTCCACGCTGTTGATGAACGCCCTCGGGGCCATCGTGTCGTTCATGTCCGGCGCAGCGGTCTGTGCGGTGCTTGTCAACTGGAGCCGCAAACATCATCTTCATAGCGTCTATGCCCTGCCGCTCATTCTCGAAGCCGTGTTGATGTTTCCGTTCGGCCTGATGGGCTCCGTGACGCTCAACTGGCGTACGCCTTTTGCGGTGCCGCTCACGGTGCTGCTCCTCTCCTTCATCATGGGCCTGCAGAACGCCGTCGGCTCCAAGACGTCCGGCGGGAGCATCCGAACGACGCACATGACGGGCAACATCACCGATCTGGGAATGGAAATCGGCAAGATGATCTACTGGAACCGCAGCGGAAGGCCCGCTCAGATGTTCGTGCGCGCGGACCGGCAGCGCATGCGCATGGCCGGCGGTCTCGTCCTGATGTTTGTCGTTGGCGGCATTGCGGGCGCGTTTGGATTCAAGAACCTGGGATTCGTCTGCGTGATTCCACTGGCGGCGCTCCTGCTGCTCCTCTCGGTGCCGCCCTTCCGGCGCGACCTTGAAAAGCTGCATGCGCTGGGCTTCACATTCGGTTTCCTGAACCGCCGCGGGCGATGAGTCGTCAGCAATGCTCAGTCCGGCGTGAACTTCTTGTTGAAGATGTCGACATCGGAGGCAAGCTCGAAGGTCGCCACCTGTCCCATCTTGCCGTCACTGAGACGGCATGCCGAGAACAGGCTGTAGCGGCCCTTGAAATAGAACTCGTCCATCACGATGAGCGCATACGGGTACGGCACGAACACCTGGTGCTCGAACACGATGCGATGCACGTTCCTCGGTGAGGGAAAGAGCTTGTAGTCGGCTGTGTCAATGGATTTTGCGGTGGCCATGGTTTGCTGACTCTTTCATTTCAATCTGCAAATGCAAGAAAAGCCTTCAATTTAAGGTACCGTTTGCCCAAAATTGGAGGTCCTGATGCGTCGCTTGTTTGCCAACCGGCTTGCCACTGCCACGGGGATTGCGGTGGTGCTGATGTCAGCCGTTTTCGCGCTCGTGCGCGTGCTGTAGAGGCCGTCACGCGAGTTCTCAAAACGTGCGGGGTGCGGCAACGCTCGCACTGAGCCCGGTGCCGTGCTTCAGGCTTTCCTGTTCCTGATCCTGGTCCTGGCTGTCTTCGTCTTGTTGCTGGCTGCAGGCGTTCATCAAGGGCCCGGGGCACTCCGAGCGAAACTGCATGAACCCCAGTGTGCTGCCAGCAACTGTCAGGCAGGCGAATAGAAGCCATGCCGCAGCGGAGAGCCCACGGCGTGCGCCCCAGCGACGTCCGAAGTGTTTCTGCAAGCCGCCGCCAGCGACTTGGCCTTCCAGCTCCTGGAGATACCCGCCCACCGCGGCGATGTGCCTGCGGATCGCCAGGGCCTTCAGGCCTCCATACGCAGCGATGGCAACCGGCACCCACCACACCAGACCCGCAAAACCAACCAGCGACTCCGCGTTTGTCGCCACCCAGGCGAAGATCGCTGCGGCGCCGATGACGCATGCACGTTCGAGCATTGCAAGCTCAGACATGCAGCTCGTCGCCTCTTTGTGAAGTGCTGCGTACTCATCGTTCTGCAGCGTGGGCTCAGTCATACATTGCTCCCGTCGTCTTCATCTTTATCTTTGTCTTTGTCTGCATGCGCATCTATCGCAAATAGGCCTGCGCCAGCGAGACCCAATAGCTCGCGGTGCTGGGCAGGATCTCGTCGTTGAAGTCATAGCCGGTGTTGTGCACCATGCAGCCCGGGCCGCTCCCCGGCTTGCCGTCGCCGTTTCCGACAATGAAGTAGCTGCCCGGCACGGCGTTCAGCATGAAGGCGAAGTCGTCGCTGGCCTGCAATGGCGCCATGTCGGGAATGAGCGCCTTCTCGCCCATCGTTTCCAGGGCCACCTGGCGCGCGAAGGCCGTCGCGGCAACGTCGTTCACGCAGGGCGGCATCTTCCAGTGGTAGTCCACTGTCGCGCTGGCGCCATGCACGGCAGCCTGGGCTTGCGCCATGGCAATGATGCGGTCGCGCAGGAAGGCGCGCACTTCAGCTCTTCGCGCCCGGATCGACAGCTTGAGCTCGGCGCTTGTCGGAATCACGTTGGGCGCCTTGCCCGCGCTCATGGCGCCGACCGTGACGACAGCCATGTCGTTGGGGTCGACCTCGCGCGAGACGAGCGTCTGCAACGCAAGAATCAGGTGCGCCGCGACCATCACCGGGTCCACCGTCGTATGCGGCATGGCGCCGTGGCCGCCCTTGCCTTCGATGGTGATGATGGCCGTGTCCGAAGAGCTGTAGATCACGCCCGGCAAGAACCCGAACTGCCCCGCCGGGAAACCGGGCTCGTTGTGATATGCGTACACGGCATCGCACGGAAAGCGCTCGAACAGGCCCTCCTCGACCATCTTCTTCGCGCCCATCAGTCCTTCCTCGGCGGGCTGGAAGATGACGTTCAAAGTGCCGCTGAAGCTCTGGCTGACTGCCAGCAGTTGCGCCGCGGCAAGCAGCGTCGCCGTGTGTCCGTCATGGCCGCAGGCGTGCATGGCGCCGGGCTTGCGGCTTGCCCATGAGAGGCCGGTGGTCTCCGTCATCGGCAGCGCATCCATGTCGGCGCGCAGGCCCAGGCGCCTGGAACCGTCGCCGAGCTTGAGCGTACCGACCACGCCCGTGCCGCCGAGGCCGCGATGGACCGTGTAGCCCCATCGTGCCAATCGCTCGGCCACCAGGTCACTGGTCTGGAACTCCTCATAGCCGAGCTCGGGATTGGCGTGGATTTGCCGCCGCAGTTTGACCATTTCCTCGGTCGAGGCCCGGATGCCGGGATGGATGGGTACTGAAATCATCAAGAGGCCGCCTTCAACGCACTGGGTTCGCATTTTCCACGCCAATAATGCGGGGTGCCGCGATGGCCTCGATATTGCTTCCGAAGCGGCTGCCTCCGAAGGCTTCAACTCCGACGATGACTCACCACTTGCAGACCCCCACCCTCCCCCTCCTGACCCGTCGCCAGCTGACGCTCGGCGCGCTCGCCGCAGCCGGCGGACTCGCGACCACTCGCTACGGCCGCGCCGCGACCGGCAAGGGCACCGCGGTGCTCGCCATCGATGCCGATCCGCCGACGCTGAACCTCGGCACCACCACGGATTTCGCCGCCGGCGACGTCTCCGCCAAGATCCTGGAGGGCCTGGTGTGGCTCGACCCCCAGTACAACCCGAAGCCCTCCCTCGCCACGGCCTGGACGATCTCGCCGGATGGCAAGACTTACCGCTTCGCGCTGCGCAAAGGCGTGAAGTGGCACGACGGCAAGGACTTCACGAGCGCCGACGTCAAGTTCACGTTGATGGAAGTGGTCGGCAAGCTGCATCCCCGCGCGGCGCCGGTGTTCAAGAACCTCGGCATCGAGGTCGACACGCCCGATGCCCTGACGGTGGTGGTCAGGCTGCAAAAGCCCTACGCGCCACTGCTCTCGCAGATGACGGTGTTCGACGCACCGATGCTTCCGCGCCATCTCTACGAAGGCAGCAACATCGGTACCAATCCGGCCAACCAGAAGCCCGTGGGCACCGGCCCCTTCAAGTTCGGCGAATGGAAGCGCGGCGCCAGCATCAAGCTTGTGCGCAATGACCAGTACTGGGATGGCGACAAGCCGTTTCTCGAATCGATCATCTTCCAGGTGATTCCGCAGGCAGCCAACCGCGTGCCCGCCTTGCAGACGGGCGAGATCGACGAGTTGCTCGACTTCTACACGCCCAAGCCCGACGTCCCGCGCATCCTCGCGGACAAGAGCCTCGCGCCGCGTCGCGGTGTGAACATCCCGGCGATCTATTTCCTGATGTTCAACACGCAGTCGCCGATCTTCTCGAAACGCGAAGCGCGCCATGCGGCCGCCCTGGCGATCGATCGGCAGCGCCTGGTCAAGCAGGCCATGAACGGCATTGCGCGGCCGGGTGCGGGTGCCTTCGGCGACGGCTTCAAGTGGCTTTTCGACGAAGACGTGAGCTACGCGAAGAAGTACCCGCTCGAGCCGGCACGCGCCAAGGCTCTCTTCGAGAAGGCCGGCGCCAAGCCCGGCACCACAACCTTGCGAATGCCCTTCGACGCAAGCCGTGCGCAGATGCGCGCGCAGGCGCAGATCATCCAGGACAACCTGCGCCAGATGGGCATCGAGGTGAAGCTGGAGCCGTTGGAGCGCTCGGTGTACTACGACCGCGTGTTCGCAAAGCGCGACTACGACATGATGCTGGGCTCGTACTTCTCCGCAGGCGACCCGGCCATCGGCTACACGCGCCTGTACAGCACCTACACCGGCACCGCGCCCAATACCAATGCGAGCGGATACTCGAACCCAAAAGTCGACGACCTGCTGAACCGCGCCGCCACGGCCACCGATCGCGAGGCCCGCGCCAAGCTCTACAAGGAGTTGCAGGTGATCCTGAACGAGGACCTGCCGACGCTGGTGCTGTTCGACGAAGAGACGGTCGATACGGCGAGCAAGAAGCTCACCGGCGTCTTCCCCGCGCTCGATGCACGCGACCAATGGGCCGGCGTGAAGCTCAGGGATTGAAGGGGGCCGCAAGGCGCCTTGGCCTGATTCCACATGTCCTCTTTCATCCTGCGGCGTCTGCTGCACGCGATTCCGCTGCTGCTTGCAGTGGTCGTGCTCAACTTCCTGCTGATCGCCTTCACGCCGGGCGATCCGATCACGCTGCTGGTGGGCGATTTCCCCGCGCCGCCCGAATACCTCGACCAGATGCGCCGCGAATTCGGGCTCGACCAGCCCGTGTGGATCCAGTTGCTGCGCTACCTGGGCAAAGTGCTCCAGGGCGACTTCGGCTACTCGTTCGCCAATCAACAGCCCGTGGCGACGCTGATCCTCGAACGGCTCGGCGCGACGCTGGAACTCACGCTGACCGCGCTCGCTTTCGCCAGCGTCCTGGGGATCATGCTCGGCGTGGTTGCCGCGCGTTCGGCAGCGCGCTCCGGCCGCGCTCTGGTTGATTCGGCCATCCAGGGCGCCTCGTCGGCAGGTTATTCAATCCCGGACTTCTGGCTCGGCCAGTTGCTGATCCTGGTGTTCGCAATCGGGCTGGGATGGCTTCCCTCGCAAGGCAACAACCCGGTCCGTGGCACGCTGCCAGGCTTTGATGGGTTCGTTCAGCATCTGTCGTATCTCGTGCTGCCGGCTTTCGCTTTGTCGCTGCGCTATCTCACGCTGATCACCCGCATCACGCGCGCTGCAATGCTGGAAGTCATGAATGCCGACTTCATCCTGGCATCGCGATCGCGCGGCGCTTCGGAGTGGACGGTCGTCGTCGTGCACGCCTTGCGCAATGCCGCAGCGCCCGTCCTCACCGTCATTGGCTACAACGTGGGCTTCGTGCTTGCGGGATCGGCATTGATCGAAGCGGTTTTCGCGTGGCCCGGAATCGGCCGCCTGCTGTATGAATCGATCTCCAAGCGCGACTATCCCGTGATGCTGGCGATCTTGCTGATGGTGTCCGTCACGGTGGTAATCGCGAACCTTGTCACCGACATCGTCCACAGACTCATCGATCCGAGGATCGAACGCGCATGAACGACGCAACGCAAGTCCTGATCGCGGTTCCGACGGCGACTACGGCATTTCGCAAGGCCGGGTTCTGGCGGCGCCTGCTGCGACGGCCAACGACGCTGCTTGCAGCGTCCTTCCTTGTGCTGCTGTTTGCGCTGGCGCTCTTCGCACCGCTGGTGACTGCCTACGATCCGCTCGGCGGCGGCGACAGTTCGCTCCTCGAACCGCTCTCCCCCGGCCACTGGCTCGGCACCGACGACCTGGGGCGTGACATCTGGTCGCGCGTGGTCTTCGGCACACGCATCTCGCTCACGGTCGGCGTCATGAGCGCCTTGTGCGCAGTCGTTGCCGGCGTGATCGTCGGCGCGCTCGCGGGCTACTTCGGCGGCTGGCTCGACACGCTGTTGATGCGCATTGCCGAGTTCTTCCAGACCCTGCCGCGCTTCGTGGTGGCGCTCATCGTGATCGCGCTGTTCGGCACCAGCGTCTTCAAGATGATCGTGGTGATCGCCGCACTTTCATGGCCGCAGCTTGCGCGGGTGGTTCGCGCCTCGGTCGCGACACTCGCGCAATCGCAATTCGTGGATGCGGCACGCGTGGCGGGCATGGGCCATGGCGCCATCATCATGCGGGAGATCTTGCCCAATGTGGCCGCGCCGATCATCGTGCTCGGCTCGCTGGACATTGCCATGGCCATCCTCATCGAAGCCAGCCTGAGCTTCTTCGGGCTCGGCGATCCCAATCATGTGTCGTGGGGGGCGATGCTGAACGACGCACAGCAATACCTGCGCAGTGCCTGGTGGATGTCGGCCTTTCCCGGCCTGGCCATTGCGCTCACGGTGCTGTCGTTCAACGTCTTCGGCGATGCGCTGAACGACGCGCTCAACCCGAGAGGTTCGAAATGAGCGCCAATGCCGAACATCTCTTGGACATTCGCGGCTTGTCGGTCGACATCCGCCAGGGCGCGACTGCCCTGCGCGTGGTGAACGACCTTTCGCTCACCGTTCGCCGCGGCGAGGCGGTAGGCCTCGTGGGTGAGTCAGGCTCGGGCAAGTCGATGACGGCTTTCGCGATCATGAATCTCTTTCCCTCTCCGCTGGCGCGCGTTGCCGCGGGGCAGATCCTGCTCGAAGGCCACGACCTGGCGCAACTGAAAGCGTCCGATTTGCGTGCCGTGCGCGGCGCGCGCGTGGGCATGGTTTTTCAGGACCCGACCAGCTACCTCGATCCGCTCATGCCTGTCGGACGGCAGATTGCAGAACCACTCCGTGCGCATGGGCGAACCGACGGCATGCAAGCGCGCGTGCTCGAATTGCTGGACATGATGGAACTGCCCAACGCACAGCGGGTCGCGCGTCAATATCCTCACGAGCTCTCCGGCGGCATGCGCCAGCGCATCCTGATCGCAACGGCATTGGCGATGCGGCCGGCGCTGCTGATCGCCGACGAACCCACGACAGCACTCGACGTCACCGTGCAGGCGGGCATCCTGAAGCTGCTGATGCGGCTTCGCAAAGAGCTTGACCTGGGCATCCTGTTGATCACCCATGACCTCGCGGTGGTCGCAGAGACCTGCCAGCGGGTTAACGTGATGTATGCGGGACAGGTGGTCGAATCGAATGAAGTCGCCGCGCTCTTCGCGGCGCCGCGCCATCCATACACGCAAGGGCTGCTCGGGAGCATCCTGAGTCCGCAGTCTCGCGCGCACTCGCTGTTTTCCATCCCCGGAAGCGTGCCGATCGCGGGGCATTGGCCGCAAGGCTGCCGCTTTCATCCGCGGTGCCCGATCGCGCGCCGAGGGCTTTGCGACAGCGTCGCGCCCCCACTGGCGGCGCATGGACTCGGCGCCGACCGCTGCCTCCTGAGCGATGAGCCCGTCGCCGCTGACGCTTGGCAGCGCAACAAGGCGGCTTCACCATGAGCGCAGTCACGACCACCCCGCTGCTCGAAGCGCGCGACCTGAGCCGGCTCTTTCCAGTGCGCGGGAGCGGAGGATTGTTTCGCGCCCGGCAGATGCAGCGCGCGGTAGATCGCGTGTCGCTCTCCATTCATCCCGGTGAAGTGCTGGCGCTCGTCGGTGAAAGCGGCAGCGGCAAAACCACGCTGGGTCGCATGCTTCTGGGCCTCACGGCGCCGAGCGAGGGAAGCATTCTCTACAAGGGCATGGACCTCGCCACGCGGTCCGGCGAAGCGGCGCGCATCTTTCGCCGCGAAGTTCAAGTGGTGTTCCAGGACACCGGCGGGTCGCTCAATCCGCGCCGCACCATCGGCCAGAGCGTTGCACTCCCATTGACCTATCACCGCAGCCTCGACCGTCGCGCCGCCGCAGCTGAAGTCGATGCGCTGCTCGATCAGGTCGGCCTGCCAGCCGCGCACTTCCGCGATCGGCTTCCGCATGAGCTCTCCGGCGGCCAACGCCAGCGCGTGGGCATTGCACGCGCGCTGGCGTCCAATCCTGCACTGATCATTGCCGACGAGCCGGTGTCTGCGCTCGATGTCTCCGTGCGCGCGCAGATTCTGAAGCTGATGTTCGATCTGCAGCGCGAAAGGAAACTGTCTTACCTCTTCATCACGCACGACCTGGGCGTCGTGCGCGCCATGGCCGATCGCGTGATGGTGATGCACCAGGGCCGTGTCGTCGAAAGCGGCGATGCCGACGCAGTGCTGAACTCACCCCGCGACCCCTACACCCAGCGCCTGCTCGCCGCCACGCCGGTACCCGATCCTTCGCGCCAGCTCGAAGTGCAATGAGTCGGCGACGACACGATCATGACCCGTCATTTCACTGAACCCACCACCGACTACTGGCAGCGCATCGTCGCAGCGGATGCGGTTGAACAGCCCGAAGCACCATGGCAGTTCGCCTATCCGGCACGCCTGCCGGACGGCCGCGTTCTCATGCTGCCCATCCGGCAGTTGCCGAGCGAGCCGTCGCACGCCGTTGCTTCGCTGCTGGTCAACCACGCTTCGCTCGAAGTGGTTGAAGCGCTGGGCACCATGCTCGCGCAAGGTCTGTCTGCGCATGCGCCCGATGTGGTCATCGGACTGCCCACGCTGGGGCTCACGCTCGCACCCGTCGTCGCCCATGCGCTGGGCCACACGCGCTACGTGCCGATGGGCTACTCGCGCAAGTTCTGGTATGACGAAGCGCTGTCCGCGCCCGTGCATTCGATCACCTCTCCGACGCCGGGAAAGCGCATCTACCTCGACCCGAATCTCCGCCCCCTTGTCCAAGGCAAGCGACTGGTGCTGGTCGACGACGCGATCAGTACCGGAACCACACTGCTTGCGGCATGGGACCTGATCGAATCGCTCGGGGGCCATGTGGTGGCCTGCGGAGTCGCCATGCTGCAGGGCAGCCGCTGGGTTGACCGGCTCGGCGCAGAACGCGCAACTCGAGTGGTCGGCGTGTTCGAGAGCCCCCTGCTGAAGGCCGTCCCCGGGGGATGGGTCCTGCGGGACTGATCAGCCAGCGGCACGCGCAAGAGCTTCGAGCACCACCTGCCTCAGCAGCGCCTCGTCCGCGACGCTCGCCACCTGCGCATTCGGCTGAGCCCGTTTAGGCACGCGCCATTCAACGACCGTCATGCCGCGCGTGTACTCCCCCTTGCATTCGGCCACCACGTGCGCCGGCCTGAACGTCATCCCTTGGGGAGCCACCAGCGCCGCCGCGGCCGTGGGGTCGTACAGCGACATCGGCAGCGTGCCGGCCGGGCTTGCAATGCGAACATAGCCGAGCAGCAGGTCGGCCAACACTTGCGCCTTGTCGGAGCCGAGCGCGCGCAACGCCTCGGCATCGCTTGCATGTACGCGCACCTGCCGGCAGGCGTCGAGACCCACCATGTGCAGCACCACGCCCGCTTCGAGCACCACGTTGATCGCTTCCGGATCGACCGCCGCATTGAACTCCGCCGCTGCCGTGTGATTGCCCGGCCCTGCGCTGCCACCCATCCACATGAGGCGCCCGATGCGCGCTGCAAGCTCGGGTCGGCGTTGCAGAACGGCGGCGATGTTGGAGAGCGGACCCAGCGCCAGCACAGTCGTCGGATCGCGTGACGAATCGAGATAGTCAATCAACGCAGCCACGGCATCGCGCGATGCCAACGAGCCGCGAGCCATCGGCAAGCTGCGGCCTGCTGACGCCATGCCATCCATGCCGAGGATGTTCTGCGCTGTCACCAGTTCACTGGCCATCGGCCTGGAGCTGCCCGCGTGAATCGGAAAGCCCCACTCGAAGAATGCCGCAGAACGCAGCGCGTTGTCGATCACCACTTCGAGCGGCGCGTTGCCCGCGACAAGCGACATGCCGTCCACACGCCAACCGGGCGTCTGCGTCATGGTCAGCACCGCCGCGAGGTCATCGAAGCCCATGTCGGTGTCGATCCAGATGCTGTTCATTGAGTCAGTCGCGAATCCAGGCGGAGTGCATATTGTGCTGGACTGACTTCATACCCATCCGCTTGCGCCAGCAGCCGGGCCGTGGCAGCAGCAGCCATCTCCAGGCGCCTCACGTCGCGCTCGCCCAGATGAGGACACGCTTCACGGCTGAACCCGCACAAGACGCCGTAGAGCGTGCCGTCGGCGAACCGTACCGGCACACCGATGTGCGCACCGATGTTCTTGAAATACTCGGGCATGCCGTACATCATCCGCACCCCCGACAGGTCATGCAGGAGATGGGGCAGCCGACCGTCGACGATTCTTTGGCACACGCTTTGTTCGAGAGGATGAGACTGCCCCACCTGGAAGAGTTCGCGTGCGCTCGATGAGATCTGGCGGAACACGCGATGGCCGTCGACGAACTCTCCCACGAACACGACGTCGAGCTTGAGGTGCTCGCGCACGATGCGCAGAAGACTTCCGATGGAGCGCTCGACGATTTCACTGCCGGGACGCGTGCTCGCTCCGGCTGCGATGCTGGCCACGCGCGCCGCCCATTCGTTCAACCCTGCATCCCTGTTTTCAGACGAAGACTTCATCGCCAGTCACCTCGAATTGCGGAATTCAGATCGCCCAATCGAATAGAGCAACGGGTGCCCTGCCCGACGATTGATTGGAGGCGAACCTCCGACTGGAGCGTCTTGGCCAGGCGCGAGACGAGCGACAGTCCCAGCCCGACGCCGTCGCTCGACAAGGCCGCACCTTCGGCCACCTTGTAGAACTCGTCGAACACCTTGTCGATCTGGTCGGCGGGAATGCCGATGCCCTGGTCCCACACTTCGATGCGAACACCGGTCTTGAGAACGCGCGCGGCCAGGAGAATCTGCTTGCCCGGCATGCTGTATTTGATGGCGTTCGAAAGGACATTGCCGATCATCCTTTTCAAGCGCACGCGATCGGAATGAATCAATGCGTCGCAGGCGCGGACACGCAGCTTGATGTCCTTGGCAGTGGCCAAAGGTTCATGTTGAAGCTGCAAGTCGCGCATGAGTTCGGCAATCTGCACAGGCTGCACTGTCAAGCGCACACGGCCACTGTCCAGGCTGGACAAGTCGAAGAGAGAGTCGAACAGATGACTCACCGCGGCAGTTGCGTTGGCAATCTTTGGTGCCAGTTCGTGGCTCGCCTCCGGATCGTCATTGAGAAAATCGACGTAGAGCCTCAATGCCGCAACGGGTTGCCGAAGGTCGTGTGTGGCGACGGCCAGGAAGCGGCTCTTGAGGTCGAGCGATTCGAGGGCCTGGCGCTCTTTTTCGGCCAGGTCGTATTGAAGCCCGAAATGCTCGGTCTGGTTCCGGAGGAAGGATTTCGCTTGATATTGGATAGAGAACCACTGGAAAAGAATCAGCGCGACAAACCAAAGATGGAAGCGATGATCGTCCGGATACGCCACGAGCGTGTATGCAATGCCCGAAAGCGCGACCGCGAAGAGAGTGCCGATGTATCCCTGCATCAACCGGGGCACGAAAGCCAGTCTCGTGAGCGGGCCAACGACTTGAATCGTCAGGATGACCCAGCACCCGAACTGGTCCACGACCGGAATACGCTGGAAGAATATCCAAACCGATATTCCCCAGAAGGCGCCCTCCACCATCGCCAATGGCAGCAACCGACGGACGAATTCCGCCTTGATCTCGGCAGGTGCGTCGCGGTATGTCCGTCTGTAGGTCCGACACACGAAGAGCCTCGCCACGGTGATCGGAAGCGCAGAGAAGAGCCAAAGGATCAATGCCATTCGATTGGCGTTGTCCCAGCAGAAGCCGACCATGAGCGGGATCAACGTCACGCTTATGACGCCCCTGCCCGGCGTCACATTCATCAGGCTCTTCATCAGTTGTGCGCCGATCCACTGCGAACGCTCGACGGTCAGATCCAACTGCCGCTTTGGCTGTTCGACGGCAGTACCCGTACTGCCCTGCCCTTCATTTTCGGTTTCCATAGCAACAAGTTCGAGACGACGTCAGCGGTGGCGTCGAACTGTTATCGGCAGGCGGACAGGATTTCTGAAGGGTTCTTTTCGAGCACGGTGCGCACCGCTTGAACCAGCAACTGCACTCCCGCGCTGGTTTCGCCGGCACGTCGAACGGTCATGCCGACGGGCCCATCGGTACTGCTTGTATCGAACTGAAGCCTGCACAGGTCGCCGAGCGCCAGCGCTGCTTCGGCCGCTCCTTTCGGCGCAAACCAGACGGCGTCGGTTCGACCCAGCAGCGCCAACGCGAAGGTCGTATCGGTGGCCTCGATCAGTTGCCGGGGCGGCGCGACGCCCCGTGCGTAGAGAAAGCCGTCCGCGGTGTCGCGAACCAATGTGCCCTGCACCGGCAAGATGAGCGGAAAGTCCGCCAAGGCATCCAATGCCGGTTGCCTGGATTTGGCAAGGGGGTGATGGGCCCGGGCGACGAGCATCAGAGGCTCGCTGTAGAGCTGCTCGAAAGCCAGGTCCACCATGGCCGAAGCTTGCGCGAGCCGTCCGAGCACCACGTCGATCTCCCCCTGACGAAGCTGCGTCATCAATTGCGCATTTGTGCCGCTGACCACGCGCACGCGCAGGACGGGATGCGAAGCAGTCAACAACGCAATGGAGGCGGGCAGCAGGCTCGCCGCCATGTTCGGCAGCGCGCCAACGGCGAGGCGGACATGGTCCGTTTCCGGCTGGTCGAGCGCGAGCGACAGCCCCTCCCGCAGTCCACGCAGCATCACGACCGCGTGCCGCACGAGCACTTCGCCTGCGGGCGTCAGATCCACGCCGCGGCGACGGCGCACGAGCAATGGCCGCCCGACGATGTCCTCGAGTTCGGCAATGGTCTTGGACACCGCAGGCTGCGTCAGCGCGAGCGCCTTGGCCGCGCGAACGAGGTTGCGCTCCTGGCCGACGATGGCCAGGCACTGGAGGTGACGCAGTTTCAGGCGGGAGAAATTCATGGCTTGTTGCGCGGCGCTTGAGCAGAGCCGAGATCCAAATATAACGATCAGGAATACCACGCAGAAGAGCTTTCATTTGTGCGGCGGCCATCGCGCTCCTAAAGTGGCCGCATGTCGACGCCGCCTTCCGAGCGTCACGAACGGACTGGAGACAAAACGAATGAACCTGCACTTTGATCGCGCGCGCAGCGCGCCACGCCGAGGCGGCCTGATTGCCAAGGCCGCCCTCGTCATTGCCGCCAGCCTTTGCGCGGTCACGGCCGCCGCCCAGGCGGGATTCCCTGACAAGCCCGTCAAACTCATCACCAACTTTCCGGCGGGCGGCCCGCTGGACATCCTGGGGCGTGCGCTTGCCGTACCGCTTCAACACGAACTCGGGCAGCCTTTCGTCGTCGACAACCGCCCTGGGGCAGGCGGCAACATCGGCGCCGACGCGGTTGCCAAGAGCCCCGCAGACGGCTACGCCGTGCTGCTGAGCATCGACACCACCTTCACGATCAACCCGCATCTCTACAAGAGCATGCCTTTCGCGCCGAAGGACCTGAAGCCGCTGATGATCTTCAGTTCATCCGGGCTCACGTTTGCCGTGAACCCTGCCGTCCAGGCCAAGGACTTCAACGACTTCGTTGCCAAGAGCAAGACACGCGAGATCACCTTCGGCTCTGCCGGGAACGGCAGCCCCGGCCACATCGCTTCGGAAATCTTCTCGACCGTCACTGGCGCGAAGGTGGTCCACGTGCCCTACAAGGGCAATGCGCCGGCCGTGATGGCGCTGCTGTCGAACGAGGTCCAGGCGGGCATCCTCGCGACGCCGGGGCTGCTGCCGCAAATCCAGACCGGCAAGATCACGCCCCTGGCCGTCACCGGACGCCAGCGTGCGCCGCTCCTTCCGCAGGTGCCCACAGTGGGCGAACTGGGCCTCAAGGACCTGGAGTTCGAGGTGCTCTACATGGCGATGGTCCCGGCCGCAACACCGGAGCCTGTCATGGCAACGCTGCGCAAGGCGCTGCAGACTGCCCTCGCGACGCCGGAGGTCAAGGCACGCCTCGCCGCGCTCGACATGGTGGCGCTCGGCGAAACCGGCGATGCAGCCGCGCAGCACCTCGAGAGCGCCCGCGCCCGCTACGGCAAGATCGTCAAGTCGACCGGCATGAAGCTGGATTGAAGCTGGCACGACATGATGTGCGCACCCGTTGCTGCTCAATCCGCCTTGGCGCCGCGCCGCCGGCGGTCCGCCTTGGGCAGCACTGCCTCGGCAACCATCTGTTCCGCATGCAGTTGCAGGCGTGCGAGCGATTGGTTGAGTTGCGTGGCGGCGTCGGCGTCGAGTGCGCCGAGCAGGTCGGTGTTGATGCGGGTCACCAGCGGGAACAGTTCGTCGTACACCTCCCGGCCGCGCTCGGTGAGACACAAGAGCACCTGCCGCCGGTCACCCGCCGGACGCGAGCGAGCGATCAGTTGTTTGTCCACCAGCGAACCGATGGCTTTCGATGTACGCGCGCGATCGAGCTGCGCATGCTCGGCGAGACCGGACGAACTCAGTTCGCCATGGCTCGCCAGCGTGGCAATCAGCCGCCACTCGCGCCGCGTGATGCCGAAGCGCCCCTCGCAGATCCTGATGACCATGCTGCCCGCGACCGAGAGAAGCCGCGACAGCCGATACAGCAGCAGGTCGTCGAGCGGTCGGCGCGGTGCTGGCGTCGGGTTCATCTGGGGTTCATCTGGGGTTAGTCCGGAGAATGGTTGATTAGATCAATCGAGTGTCGCAAATCTAAAGTGATCCGAGGCCGGTTCCTCCCGAAGGCCTGCAGTTCGAACCCATTCCAGGAGACATTCATGCCCCGCACCGATCTCGACCGCCGCAGCCTGGTTGCCGGCCTCTGCGCCCTCGCGCTCTCGCCCCTGGCAAGCGCCGAAGCGGCCTTCACGCCCGGCCAGCCGATCAAGGTGCTGATCGGCGTTCCGGCCGGCGGCACGCAGGACGTGCTGACGCGCGCCATCGCCCAGGAGGTGCGCGACTCGCTCGGCCCGCTGATCGTCGACAACCGTTCGGGCGCATCGGGCCGCATTGCGGTCGAGGCGGTCAAGACCGCGCCGCCCGACGGACGCACCCTGCTGCTCGGCACCGCCAGCATGATGACGATGTACCCGAGCGCGTACGCGAAGCTGTCGTACGACCCGATCAAGGACTTCGTCCCGATCGTCAATGCAGCGCGCTTCGAACTCGCGCTGGTGGTGAGCAAGGACGTGCCGGCCAACACACTGGCCGAGTTCATCACGTGGGCCAGGGCGCAGGGCGACAAAGTCAGCTTCGGCTCGTACGGCGCGGGCACGCCATCGCATTTTCTCGGCGAGATGCTCAATCGCTCGGCGGGGCTCAAGATGGTCCATGTGCCTTACCGGGGCTCTACTCCTGCGCGGCAGGACGTGATGGGCGGGCAGATTCCGGTCTACTTCGACACCGTCGGCGGTGCGCTCCAGATGCAGCCCGGCGGCCGCGTGAAGGTGCTCGCGACCAGCGGCGAGAAGCGCTCGCCGCTGATGCCCGATCTTCCGACTTTCGTCGAGGCCGGGCTGAAAGATGTGGTCGCGACCGCATGGTTCGCCTACTACGCGCCCGCGAAGACGCCGAAGCCGATCGTCGAGAAGCTGCGCGCCGAATTCACCCGCGCGGTCAATTCGCCCGAGGTGAAGCAGCAACTGCTGCAGAACGGCATGTATGTCACCGGCGACGACGCGAACGCACTCCTGAAGACAATGCGCGAAGACACCGCCCGCTGGGCCGTGATCATGAAGGCCGTGAATTTCCAGGCGAATGACTAATGAAATCCGGCTACCAACCCTGAAATCCATGCAACGACCCAACATCATCTTCATCGTCGCCGACGACCTCGGCTATGCGGATCTCGGCTGCTACGGCGGCCGCGAGGCCGACTTCGGGCCTGTGTCGCCGGTGCTCGACCGGATGGCAGCGCGCGGCATCAAGTTCACGCAGGGCTACTCGAACTCGCCGGTGTGCTCGCCCACGCGCTTCGCGATGATCACGGCGCGCTATCAGTACCGCCTGCGCGGCGCGGCCGAAGAGCCGATCAACAGCAAAAGCCGGGGAAGCACGACGCTCGGGATGCCCCCGGAGCACCCGACCTTGCCCTCGATGCTGCGCGACGGCGGCTACCGCACTTCGCTCATCGGCAAATGGCACCTGGGTTCGTTGCCTTCATTCGGGCCACTGCGCTCGGGCTATGAGGAGTTCTTCGGGCCGATGTCGGGGGGCGTCGACTACTTCACCCATTGCGACTCGACCGGACGGCACGATCTGTGGCTTGGCGAGGACGACTGTCAGCAGGAGGGCTACTTGACCGACCTGCTCTCGCGCCGTGCCGTCGACTATGTCGACCGCATGGCGCAGCAGGACGCGCCGTTTTTCCTGAGCCTGCACTACACCGCGCCGCACTGGCCCTGGGAAACCCGCGAAGACGCAGGCCGGGGGCCCCAGGTGAAGGACAACCTGTTCGATCTCGCCGGGGGAAACATCCACGTTTACCGCCGCATGATCCATCACATGGACGAAGGCATCGGCTGGATCATGGATGCGCTCGACAAGCACGGCATGGCCGACAACACACTGGTCGTCTTCACCAGCGACAACGGCGGCGAACGCTTCTCTGACAACTGGCCGCTGGTTGGCGGCAAGATGGACCTCACTGAAGGCGGCATCCGCGTGCCGTGGATTGCGCATTGGCCGGATGTCATTGGCCCCGGCGGCGAAAGCGCGCAGCACTGCATGACGATGGACTGGTCGGCCACCATGCTCGATGCAGCGGGCGTCTCGGCGAACCCGGCCTATCCGCTCGATGGAATCTCGCTGATGCCTGTTCTTCGTGACGCGGCCTCCAGCTTCCGGCGGCCTCTCCATTGGCGCATGAACCATCGCGGCCAGTGCGCAATGCGCGACGGCGACTGGAAGTACCTGCAGGTGGACGGCAACGAATATCTCTTCAATATCCCGGCCGACGAGCGCGAGCGCGCCAATCAGGCGAAGCGCGACCCAGAGCGGCTGGCCGCGATGCGTGCGGCCTGGCAGGCATGGAATGCGACCATGCCGCCCATTCCGGAAGACGCGACGGTCAGCCTCGGCTATTCCACCAAGGACATGCCGCAACGCTGAAGTGCTCAGGTGCGAACGGCAGCCCCGGAGGTGCGGCGCGGCCGCTCGATGTTCGGCAGCAGCACGGCGACGACGCCCAGCAGCGGCAGGTACGCGATGACACGGTACACGTAGTCGATGCTGGTGTGGTCCGCCAGGAGCCCCAGCAGCGCAGCGCCCAGGCCACCCATGCCGAAGGCAAAGCCGAAGAAGAGCCCCGAAACCATGCCCACCTTGCCGGGGATGAGTTCCTGCGCATAGACGAGGATCGCCGAGAACGCCGACGACAGGATCAGCCCGATCAGGATCGTCAACGTGGTTGTCCAGAACAGGTCGGCATGCGGCAGCAGCAATGCGAACGGCGCCACACCCAGGATGGATGCCCAGATCACCGGCTTGCGTCCGATGCGATCGCCGATCGGCCCGCCGGCGAGCGTGCCCAGCGCCGAGGCAAAGAGGAAGACGAACAGGTGATATTGAGAGCTCTGAACCGAGAGCCCGAAGCGTTCTATCAGATAGAAGGTGTAGAAGCTGCTGATGCCTGCGATGTAGAAGTACTTCGAAAAAATCAGCAACAGCAGCACGCCAATGGCGCCGAGCACTTTGCCGCGCGGCAGTGGCGCGGCAGCGGGCCTTCGCGCAGCGCGCGCGCTGGCGGCGGCGTGATGCGCGGCATACCAGCGGCTCACCTGGGACAGCAGCACGATGCCCAGCAGGGCCGCCAGCCCGAACCACGCCACGCTGCGCTGGCCGAAGGGCACGATCACCGCCGCGGCCACCAAAGGTCCGAGCGCGCTGCCGGTGTTGCCGCCAACCTGGAACAGCGACTGCGCCAGCCCGTGCCGCCCACCGGAAGCCATGCGCGCCACGCGGGAAGATTCCGGGTGAAAGATCGACGAGCCGGTGCCCACCAGCGCGGCCGCCAGCAGCAGCATGGCGTAATTTGGCGCAAACGCCAGCAGCACCAGGCCGCACAGCGTGAAACCCATGCCAACCGGCAATGAGTACGGCACCGGCTTGCGGTCGGTATAGAGCCCGACCAAAGGCTGGAACAGCGAGGCGGTCAGTTGGTAGGTCAGCGTGATCAGCCCGATCTGGCCGAAGCTCAGGTGGAAGTCCCCCTTCAACACCGGATAGATCGCGAGGATCAGCGACTGCATCATGTCGTTGATCAGGTGAGAGGCGCTGATGGCTCCCAGGATGCCGAAGGAGACACCGCTCGATGTCGATGCCGCGGAACCGGGTGATGTGTGGGCAGTAGCTGTCGAAGACATGGTGTGGGCGCGAAATTCCGCGCGAGGCTTGCGAAAAAAGCGGATCGTAACGCTAGCATCAGAGCCTGTCGCACGCCATTCGGGCTGCGATCTTCGCGAAAAGGACACCCGCATGAGCCGCACCGCCCGGGCACCGGACCCGGACTTCCTGGCGCAAGTCGACAGCCACCCGGCACCCGTGAGCTGCAGGGCCACCGACTATCCGGCTGGTCACATGATCGCGC
Organism: Variovorax sp. 10N420; assembly: GCF_056394705.1. Taxonomy (NCBI): domain Bacteria; kingdom Pseudomonadati; phylum Pseudomonadota; class Betaproteobacteria; order Burkholderiales; family Comamonadaceae; genus Variovorax; species Variovorax sp. 10N420. The sequence goes on from NZ_JBFTIJ010000002.1 coordinate 66,491, forward strand.
CGCATGCGCACACCAAAAGCCAACTGATCTATGCAGTGCACGGGGTCATGATGGTGAGCGCCGGCAAGGGGCGGTGGATCGTCCCACCCACGCGCGGCATCTGGATGCCGGCCGGCCTTCCGCACGCCATTCGTTGCATCGGCGAGCTCCGCATGCGCAGCATCTACGTGCGTCCGGAAGCGGCACCGCAGCTGCCCACGCATTCGCATGCGGTCGGCATTTCGCCGCTGCTGCGCGAATTGATCCAGGCGGCCACTAAAGTGGCTCCAGGCTATACGGAGAATTCGCGCGACGGTCGGGTGATGCGCTTGCTGCTGGATGAACTGCACGCGCTGCCGGTGTTGCCGCTGCACCTGCCACAGCCCACCGACGCACGCCTGCATCGCATCTGCGCGCGCCTGCTGGCAGCGCCCCACGACGCGACAACGCTCGGCGAATGGGCCGGGCTGTTGTCCGTCGACGCCAAGACCTTGCAGCGCGTCTTCGCGCGCGAGACCGGCATGACCTTCAGCAAATGGAGGCAGCAGGCGCGCTTGCTGCACGGCCTGGAGCGGCTCGCCACCGGCGCCAAGGTGGTCGACGTCGCGCTCGCACTGGGCTACGACAGCCCGAGCGCTTTTGCGACCATGTTCAAGCGTCAGTTCGGCCTTCCGCCGAGCGAATTTTTCCGCTGAAGTCGGCCCTCATTTGCCCCTTGCTTTTTTCGCGCTCAGACGGTCATAGCCACTCAACTCCAGGAACCCCTCGCCTTGCAGATCGCCGGTCACCTTCACCGGCCCCTCCCAATAGACATTCCCGGTCGTTCCGCCCGAATCAAACTCGCTGTTGGACGCGAAGGGCTGCACCTTCAGGACGCCAGCCGGAAGCTTGATGTTCCAGTCGAGCACATACCTGATGTTTGTCTTCGGACTGGTCCACGTCGCGCCCGGCGTGAGTTCAATCTCACCCGGCTTGATCGGCACCGATCCCTTGGCATTCGACAAGGTGCCTGCGGTCATGACTTTCCGCTCGTCCATGTCGAAAAGCTCATAGAGCATCAGGTCCGACCCGTCCGAGAGATGAAGCGCGAACCAGTTCCAGCCCAGGGACAAGACGTCGAATTCACCCCACTGGTGATCGAACCACACTTCGCCGGACACTGGGAGCGACTTCGCGCCGACGGCGACGGTGCCTTGCGCCGAAAGCCGCGGGCGCGAGTAGTAGTAGCTGATCCCGCTGTTGCCGAAATCGAGCACGCCCGGCGTTTCCGAGCCTGGGGCACGATGCGCGACTGTCGGGCCCGACTCCTTCAGCTCGACCGAGATGGATGCACCGTCGAAGTCAGCATGCAGCATCTGCGACGAAGGCGACGACGACGCCTGCCATCCTTCCTGCTTGAAATCGAAACCGTTCGGAACGCTCGTCGTGGGGATGCCAGCGGTGCGGGTCTGGCTTACGTAGCGCTTGCCGGTCTGAAGGTCGGTCAGCGCCGCATGCATGGCCGTGTGCTTGACCAGGCCATTGGCCACGAAGACAACCATGTGGAACGCATAGCGAGGGCCGCCCTTCGCTCCGAGAAAGCCGTTGTAGTACCACCATTCCATGGCCGAGCCGTGGGGTGCATCGTCGGCGGGCAGGTTGAGCGGGGGAAGTGCGGAAGTCCGCTCGGCGGGTTTTCGGGTTTCGGCCGTTGGCGCGATGGCTGCGGCGGCAACCGGACTCGGTTCGGTGTCCGAGAGATACAGCACGCCCGCTGCGATGACCGCTCCAACCACAATGACCGTCGCGAAGAAGACCAGCAATCCCTTCTTGTGCGATCGCTTCCGATAAGAGCGCGAACCGCCGGAGGTGGAATGCCTACGGCGTCTTGGAGCGGGATCGTTCGCGTTCATGCTCGGGCGTCCTTTCGTCTTGCGCGTCCTGCGCGTCTTTTGGCGTGCACTCGATCGGCCGACATCTTAGCCAAGCACTGAGGAAAATCGCCCTGGCGGCATTCTTGCGCGACCATAGACACCCATGACCAGCCTCGACGCCCCTGCTCTTTCGCTCATCGAAGCCTGCACCCAGGCATCGCTCGATCTCCTGGCACGCAACCTCACGCGGCACGGCATTCTTGCGGCAAGCCGCACGGAGGCAGCCGAGGCCAGGCGCTATACGCGCATCTTCGGCCGCGACGCCGCAATTTGCGTGATGGCCATGTGCGGCAGCGGCGTGCCGGCGCTGGAAGACGGCGCTGCCGCCAGCCTGGATGCGCTCGCGGCGCAGCAGGCGGGCAACGGGCAGATCCCCAAGTACGTCGATCCGGAAGGTCTGGACGCGGACTTCTGGTACCTGGGCTGTATCGACGCAACTCTATGGTGGCTCATCGCCGTGGACCATGTGCGGCGCCATGGCCGAGTCGAGTCGTCACGCTGGGATGGCGAGGTGAATCGCGCGATCGGATGGCTGCTCGCACAAGAGCACCAGCATTTCCGATTGCTGCAGCAGAACGAGGCCAGCGACTGGGCGGACATCATGCCGCGCTCGGGCTACGTTCTCTATACGAATGCGCTCTGGTATGACGTCAAGCACCGCTACGCGCTCGACAACGCCGAGGCCACGCAGCGCCACTTCAATCACCTGTTCAATCCATTCCAACGCGACCTGCCTGAATACCACCGCGCGCGACTGCTTCGGCACTATGCGCGCCGTGGCCGGCGGGACCCGGGGCTCTATCTCAGCTTCGTCAATCTCTCGTTCGTCGGCGACGAAGGCGACGTGTTCGGCAACATCCTCGCAATCCAGAGTGGGCTGGCCGATGCTTCCATGGCAAAGCGCATCGTCAAGTCCATCGTCGCCGCGCATGCATGCGAACCTTATCCGGTGCGCGTGGTGCTGCATCCGATGTCGCATCACCACGCGCTCTGGCGGGCCTACATGGCGCGCCACCAGCAGAACCTCGTGCACCAGTATCACAACGGCGGCATCTGGCCTTTCGTCGGTGGCTTCTGGGTGATGGCTCTGGCTCGGCTGGGCATGCACGAGATGGCATGGGCCGAGCTTGCCAAACTTGCGCGCACGAACGAACTGGACGGCTGGCGCTTCACCGAATGGTTTCATGGGCGCACGCTCGCGCCGATGGGCATGGCCGGCCAGAGCTGGAATGCGGCGACCTTTCTGCTCGCCAGGCGGGCTCTTCTCGGCGAGGGAACGGCTTGGTGAGATCCCTTTCTTTGAGCTTCGTGGAATTTTCCCGTTGTACAGGACGTATCTGAAGGCACTCAGAGCTTTCCCATTTCGGTTGCGACGGTGGCCGCAAACAATGGAGTCAACCGGGCGAAGAGCGCATATCCAACGTCAGCGAGAGATATAGCGCCCTGATGCCCTCTCATCCATCTAGGGAGGGTCCTACATCGGCCTTCAATGATTTCTTGGAGGTTTGTATGCAGGTCAGCCGCCTGTCCGAATTCAAAACTGGTAGCCATCTGCATCACCGACCTCTTCGCGCGGCAAGGCGGCGCCGGCTGCTGACGATTGCCATGTTGGCAACCACAGGAATCTCCGCCATCGCCTTTGCAGCAGGGATCGCGATGGGCATCAGGCTCGCCCACACTGAACTCGACGAACTCGACCATCATTGCTCGCACCACGCTGATCATCAGGACAGCGGCGGTCCCGAATTGGCGGCCAGAGATACCCTCGACGCGATGCTGCCCATGCGCAAGCTCAAGGCCAAGGCACAGACCACCGTCGCCTGGGAATCAACTCCAGGACGCCCGCCAGTTCACGACGCACGCATTGGTTCTTCATACGGCAATCGAGTCGATCCATTCAAGCGCCGCACGCGCTTTCATTCGGGCATCGATTTCGTCGCCAACAAGGGCACGCCCATTCGCGCCTCCGCAAGCGGGCGTGTCAGCTTCGCCGGCAGAAAGCCCGGCTACGGCAAGCTCGTCGAGATCGATCATGGCAACGGGCTTGTCACGCGCTACGCGCATGCTTCGCGCCTGGTGGTGCGTCGGGGTGATGAGGTGACACCGCTCCAACATGTCGCCGACGTTGGATCCACCGGTCGATCGACCGGACCGCATCTGCACTTCGAGCTTCTCGAAAACGGGGAGCACATCGATCCCGCCGCCTACCTTGAAGCCTTTGCCAAGGACGCCAACAGCCGCGAGCTTTCCGCGTGACGCAAGTCGATCGGACGGGCTGCACGTTGACATTGCCGCCCCGCCGTAGCCAACTTCGGATCCATGAGAATCATCGACGAACAGACGGTGCACCGGCTCTTGCGCATGGACGCGCTGATCCCGGCCATGGAGAAAGCCTTGCTGTCGCTGTCGGCCGGACATGCCGTTCAGCCATTGCGCAATGTGCTGCCCATTGATGCGCACCACGGATTTTTCTTCTCGATGCCTGCGTATGCATCCGGCCAGCTTGGCGCCAAGCTCGTCACCTTTTATCCGCAGAACCGGGGCACCCCAACCCATCACGCCTTGATCATGCTGTTTCGGCCAGAGACCGGCGAGCCCCTGGCCGCCATGGATGGCCGCCTGATCACCGAGATGCGCACGGCAGCGGTCTCGGCTGTCGCGACCAAGCTCCTTGCGCGCCCGGAGGCCTCTTCCCTGGCCATTCTGGGTTCCGGCGTTCAGGCCCGAAGCCATCTGGAGGCCATAAGGATGGTTCGGCAGATCGACGATGTCCGCGTCTGGAGCCCGCACAACGCTGCGGCCTTTGCGCAAGAGCATGGGGCCCGTGCAACAGCATCCGCGGAGGACGCTGTCCGCGGCGCCGACGTGGTGGTCGTCGCGACCACCTCCAGCAGACCGGTGTTGTCGGGGCGGTGGCTCTCACCCGGCACGCACGTGAATGCAGTGGGCGCACCGCGCCCTGAATGGCGTGAACTCGATGATGAAGTGCTGTCGCGCTGCAGGCTCTATGTCGAGTCGCATGAAGCGGCGTCTCGGGAATCGGGCGACGTGATCGCCGCCGGCAGCATCTTTGCTGAGATTGGCGAAGTCATCGCCGGCACCCACCCAGGCAGACAGCAGGCCGACGACATCACCCTTTTCAAATCGGTCGGCGTCGCCGTCGAAGACATCGTCAGCGCGGGCCTCGTGTACGAGCGCTTGATGGATGCAGAGAAGGTACCCTCCGCGACGTCCTGAAACGCAGGTTCGGTCCCCGCATCAATCCTCGATCCAACGCACGGCTTCTTCGAGGTCGGCGCGCGAAGTCCGGAAGCGGTTGGCCGGATGCTCCGGGTCCTCGTAGCCGAACGATATGCCGCAAACGACTTGCCGATCGTCCGGAATGCCGAACCAGCGATGCAGGAACTTCGAGCGTGAAGCGACGGCCGCCTGTGCAATGCAGGCCACGCCGCGGCTGCGCGCCGCGAGCATGAAGTTGCTGACGTAGGCGCCGCAATCAAGTACGCCGTATGCACCGAGTGCGGATTCCGTCGTGATGAGCGCCATGTGCGGCGCACCGAAGAAACTGAAGTTCAGTTCCGCCTGTCTTGCGGACGCAACCCGGTCGCCATGCGCGATGCCTACGCTGTCATAGAGGCCGAATCCGCATTCGCGTCGCCGATCGCGATAGACGCCGCGGTATTCAGCCGGCGGCGCAATGTCGAAGCCCTGATCGGCCAGACCTTCGGGCGATGCCATTGCCTCGCGCAGCCGATCGGTGGCACTCGGGCTCGTCACGGCGACCTGCCAAGGCTGGGAGTTGCACCAGGAAGCCGTACGTTGGGCGCTGCGCAAGATCGCTTCGATGGTGTCACGAGGCACTGCCGCGGACAGGTAGCCGCGGCAGCTGTAGCGCGCATCGAGTACGGCATCGAAAGCCAACGCAAGGGACGGGTCGGGTATCGCTGTGTTCATGTCGGAGCCTGATTGGACCTTGGCCGACCATTCTAGGGAGCCCATCGAAACGCCTTGCTTCACCAACGCATGCGGCGCGCGTAGGATGAGCCTGGCCTCTTTCGCCCGCGCTTCCATGCTTCCATTCATCCATGATCAGGAGCCAACATGAGCAACGTACGGATCGAGCACGACCTGCTCGGTGACCGCGAGGTTCCCGACGATGCCTATTACGGCGTGCACACGCTGCGCGCCAAGGAGAACTTCCAGATCTCAGGCACCACGGTTTCCGCTTACCCTGAATTGATCAATGCACTGGCCTCTGTCAAGCAGGCGGCGGCAGCGGCCAATACAGAGCTCGGCCTGCTTCCTGACAAACTGCGCGACGCGATCGTCGGCGCCTGCCGCGAGATCCGGCGCGGCTCGCTGCATGACCAGTTCGTGGTGGATGTCATCCAGGGTGGCGCCGGCACCTCGACCAACATGAACGCCAACGAGGTGATCTGCAATCGCGCGCTTGAAATCCTCGGCCATCGACGCGGCGAGTACCAATACCTGCACCCGAACGAGCACGTCAACATGGCGCAGAGCACCAATGACGTGTATCCGACAGCCATTCGCATTGCCACCTGTTTTGCGATCGAACGCCTGCTCAAGGCCATGGAACATCTGCGTGGGGCGTTCGCCGCCAAGGCCGAAGAGTTCGCGCATCTTCTGAAGATCGGGCGCACGCAGTTGCAGGACGCCGTGCCGATGACCCTCGGGCAGGAGTTCTCGACCTATGCCGTGATGGTCGAGGAAGACATCGCACGGCTGAACGAGGCCTCGAAACTGATCCTTGAAATCAATCTGGGCGCTACTGCCATCGGCACGGGCATCACGGCGCATCCGCAATACGCCGGCAAGGCACTCGCCGCCTTGCGCGAGATCACGGGGCTGGACCTTTCGACCGCGCCCAACCTTATCGAAGCCACGCAGGACTGCGGCGCCTTCGTGCAACTCTCGGGGGTGCTCAAGCGGGTGGCGGTGAAGCTGTCGAAGACCTGCAACGACCTGCGGCTGCTCTCCAGTGGTCCGCGCTCGGGCTTTGGCGAAATCAATCTGCCGCCGATGCAGGCGGGTTCGTCGATCATGCCGGGCAAGGTGAACCCGGTGATCCCCGAGGTCGTCAACCAAGTGGCTTTCGAGGTGTTCGGCAATGACGTGACGGTGACCTTTGCGGCCGAAGCCGGGCAATTGCAGCTCAATGCCTTCGAGCCGATCATCGCCAACTCGCTGTTCCGCAGCTTCAAGCATCTGACCAATGCCTGCACCACATTGGCTGACCTGTGCGTGAAAGGCATCACGGCCAATCCGGATCGCCTGAAGGAAAGCATCGAGCGATCCATTGCGCTGGTCACGGCACTCAATCCGATCATCGGCTACAAGGAAGCGACCGAAGTGGCTGCTGAAGCCTATGCCAACGGCACCAACGTGCGCGAGGTCGTGCTGCGGCGCAAGCTCATGACCGAAGCGGAACTGGAGCACGCGCTTCGCCATGAGGTCCTGACACAGCCGCGGATTTACGAGGAAACCCGGCGCGCGAGCTAAAGCGCCAAGCCTTATGCAGGCTTCATGCCGGTGGACGACACTGTCGTCATGAACGACAGCGCGCAAGAAAAAGACGATTCGACCGGCTCCGCTTCCTCCCGCATCGCGCTCACAGTGGCCGCGGCGTTCTTCATGGAAACGCTGGACTCCACCATCATCGTCACGGCGCTCCCGGCCATCGGCGCGGGATTTGGCGTCGACACGCTTGATGCCAGCATGGGCGTCACCGTCTACCTCATCGCAATGGCGATGTTCGTGCCTGCCGCGGGGTGGTGCGCAGCGCGTTACGGAGCGCGCACGGTGTTCGCCACGGCCATTGGGATCTTCACGCTCGCGTCGCTCGTCTGCGGCCTCGCACCGTCTTTTGCGGCATTTATCGCCGCGCGCGCGTTGCAAGGATTTGCGGCGGCATTCATGTCTCCCGTAGGGCGCCTGGTGGTCTTGCGCGAAACGCCCAGGCACCGGCTTATCGAAGCCATCGGCATGATCACCTGGCCTGGGCTGATCGCACCGGTGATTGGCCCGCCGCTGGGAGGATTGATCGCCACGCATGCATCGTGGCGTTGGATTTTCCTGCTGAACGTGCCGATCGGCATGCTGGGTGTATGGCTGATCCTGCGTTTGTTTCCACGCCGGGCGGCTGATAGCAAGGCGCGCTTCGATGCGCTGGGCTTCTTTTTGACGGCGCTGGCCCTGGGAATGCTGGTCGAAGGCTTCACGCGCTTGGGCGAAGTCCACGATGGCAACGGCTTCACCGCCGCCCTTCTTGCCGTCGGCACCTTGGCCGCGATAGCGTCCGTACGCCATGCCCGACGCGCCACGCATCCGATGCTCGATCTGCGAGCGCTCAGCGTCCCGACCTTCATGCTCTCCTCTGCGACGGCCGGGTTCATGTCGCGAGTGGCGATCAACGCTTCGCCTTTTCTGCTTCCTCTGATGTTCCAGATCGGCTTCGGCATGAATGCCTTTCAGGCGGGCTCGATGCTGCTGGTCTACATGGCCGGCAATCTCGCGATGAAAAGCGCGACCACCACCGTGCTCCGGCGTTTCGGCTTCCGGCGCGTGTTGTGGGTCAACGGCGCGCTGTGCACCATCACGCTGTTTGCGTGCGGACTGATATCGCCCGGCGATCCGCTGCCAGTGGTATGCGTGCTGTTGTTCGTTGCGGGCATGGTCCGATCGATGAACTTCACCGCCATCACCACGCTTGCCTTTGCCGACGTGCCGGACGACCTGCGCGCCGGCGCGAGCGCTTTGGCCACCATGCTGCAGCAGGTGTCGATGGCACTTGCGGTGGCGTTGGCCGCTTCGGTGCTCGGTGCATCGCAGGCATTGCGCGATGCCTCCACCCTGGCGCTCGTCGATTTCCGGCACGGCTGGTTTGCGATCGGCCTCCTGATGGCCGCCGCCACGCTCATGACGATACGGCTCGACCCTCTCGCCGGAGTGGCCGTGTCGCGGCGAAACTGATCGAATGCCACTGTCATCCTCTGGCAAACTCAGGCGACTGTTCAGGTTTTAAGGAAAATGCCTAAAATGCCCAAATTGGGTAAACCAGACATCCATCGGAGCTTCTCATGTCCAGCAGTGCAGCCATTTCAAGACCCGAAGCCATCGATCGCTTCACGCGGGGCCTGCCCGCCTTCTCGGCTACGCGGTTGGTCGCCGGCATGCAAAAGGTAACCAGCGCCGTCATGGCGCATGGTGCCGTGGTGGTCACCCGACATGACGAGCCGTCCATGGTGCTCATGTCCATTGACCGATATCTGGCCCTGGAGCAGGCGGCCGAGCCCGACCTGGATGCCCTCACAAAACAGTTCGACGACATGTTTGCCCGGATGCAGGGCGACGCAGCCGCCCAGGCAATGGAAGACGCATTCTCGATGCCTCCGTCCGAACTCGGCAAGGCCGCCGTCCGCGCGGCCGGCGGCAAGCCCGCGAAGAAGTAGCTGTTGGAGGTCGCTCGGTAGATGGTCGCCCGCATCTTCGTTCTCGCCGGCGTGAATGGCGCCGGCAAGAGCAGCATCGGCGGCGCGGCGCTCCAGGCTCGCAAAGTCCCCTATTTCAATCCCGACCTCGCAGCACGCACGCTGCGGGACGCCAATCCGGCGCTCACGCTCGAGTCGGCCAACGGGCAAGCGTGGGAAATGGGCCGCATCGGCCTCGAACGCGCGCTTGCCGAAGGGCTCAACTTTGCCTTCGAGACGACGCTCGGCGCCCGAACCATTCCCGATCTGCTGCTCGCAGGGGCCCGCAACGGCGCCGAGGTCCATATCTGGTATGCGGGCCTGAGTTCGCCCGAAAAGCACATCGAGCGCGTGCAGGAAAGGGTGAAAGCCGGTGGCCACGCCATTCCGGAAGCCAAGATCAGGGAGCGCTACACGAGCAGCCGAGCCAACCTGATCAGGCTGCTGCCGCACCTGGCGAGCCTGCGCGTGTACGACAACAGCATCGACGGCGACCCGAAAGCGGGGATCAGACCGCAGCCGGTTCTCGTGCTGCACATGGAAAACGGCGGGATCGTTTCGCACGCGGAGCTCGACAAGGTCCCCCACTGGGCAAAGGCCATCGTTGCTGCGGCCTTCGAGCTTGCCGACAGAAAGACCAAGGCGCCGAATCCACGGCGCTCCTGAAAAAGCCGGACATCTTCAGGCGGCAAGGCAGTTGTCGACGGTCCAGCCATACAGCCACTCCATGGCGTCGTAGTAGCGCTCCGGGGTGCGGCCCTTCCAGAGGTCGTTGCGCACGAGACGCTCGACGCCCTTCGCATGGAAGATGCGCCCCATCTCGCGCGCGGACAGCACGACCCGAGCGGTGCGTGCGACACGCGAGCGCTGGTAAAGCTCGAAGGCCTTGCCGAAGTCATTGCCGCTGACGCGCAGAGCCTCGCCCAGAGTGACCGCATCCTCCATCGCCATGCAGGCGCCTTGCGCCAGGTATTGCAGCGTGGGGTGCGCCGCGTCACCCAGCAGCGTGGCGCGGCCGAAGGTCCATTGGCCGATCGGCTCGCGATCGGCCGTCGCCCAGCGCTTCCAGTCCTTGGGGAGATCGATCAGTTGGCGCGCCTTGGCGCAGATGCCCTCGAAATAACTCTGCACTTCCTCACGACTGCCTTCGCGCACGCTCCACTCTTCTTTCTCGCGGCTGTGGAAGGTCACGACGACGTTGTATTGCTCGCCGCCGCGCAGTGGGTAGTGCACGAGATGGCAGTTGGGACCTACCCAGATGCTGGCGGCGTTCCATTGCAGGTCGGCCGGGAAGTCTTTCTTGTCCGCGACCGCCCGGTACACGACATGGCCCGACACGCGCGCCTCGTCGCCCACGTACTGCCGGCGCACCGCGGACTTGACGCCGTCCGCGCCGATCAATGCAATCCCGCGGTGAGTGTTGCCCCTGGCGTCGTGCACGATCACGCCATCCGCATCCTGCTCGATGCGCTGCACCGAGGTTGAAGTCAGCACCTCGATGCGCTCGGAAGCCTCCGCGCCTTCGAGCAGCGACTTGTGAACGTCTGCCCGATGGATCACCGCGTACGGGTTGCCGAAGCGCTGCCGGAACGCCTCGCCGGTGGGGATGCGCCCGACCAGCGTCTCGTCGAGCGCGTCGTGCATCACCATTTCATCGGTATAGACCGCGCGAGTCCGGGCGATCTCGCCGATGCCCAAGGCATCGAACGCGGCGAAAGCATTGGGGCCGAGCTGGATGCCTGCCCCGATTTCGCCAAGCTCACTGGCCTGTTCCAGCACCTTCACTGAAAACCCTTGCCGTACCAAAGCCAAGGCAGCCGCGATGCCGCCGATACCGCCGCCGGCAACCAGTACCGGAAGCGTGGACTGCCCTGCATTCATGTTCATCTCCTGATCTGGTGTACTGATCATCAGCACACTGATCATTAGTGTAGACATAGAATAATTTCGAACATTAAAGGGTTAACCCTAAGCCTCTTGCCCATTTCAATTGCATGAAAAAAACCGACGCGGCACCTGTTGATCTGGAGACTCTTCCCGGCCACTACATCCGACGGCTGCAACAGATCGCCGTTGCGATCTTTCTGCAGGAAACCGAAGCTCATGGCATCACGCCGGTTCAATACGCCGGACTTCAGGCCGTGCGCAGATCGCCGGGCATCGACCAGCGAACGTTGGCACGGTCCATCGGGCTCGACACTTCAACGGTTGCCGGCGTCATCGACAGACTGGAAGCCCGGGGTTTGATGATGCGCAGTGCGTCCCCCGACGATCGCCGCGTGCGCCTGCTGACCCTGACGGACGAGGGGTTGGCGCTGCTCGATGACGTGCAGCCGGCAATGATGCGCGCCCAACGACGCATCCTGGAGCCCTTGTCAGAGAAGGATCAGCAGGAATTCATGCGCATGATCCGGTCGGTCGTCACTGCCAACAACGAGTTGAGCCGAGCGCCGAGCGACGGCTGATGAAGGCTCGATACGGCGGAGCTAGGCCGTCGCTGCCATGCGTTCGTGCAGCCGCATGGTCAAGCCAACGGGCGTCATCGTGAACGAAAGACGTTCGCGCGCCGGTTGACCGTCGGGCGTGTCGATGCGCTCGATGTCGAAACGGCCGAGCAGGAGCGCCATCGCCATCTTCATTTCGAGCAACGCCAGGTAGCGCCCCGGGCAGATACGAGGCCCGGCGCCGAAGGGCATCGACGTTCGCTTGGCACTGCTGGCAAGGGCGCCGGGGCCAGCACCGTCCAGCCAACGCTCCGGCTTGAATGCAGCCGCGTCGGGCATGTGGCTGTCGCTCACGCTGTCACGCCGCATGAGACTGAAGATCGGAGTACGCGCCGGCACCTCCACGTCGCCGATGACTGTGTCATTCACGGCCTGCAGCCCGATCATCGGTGCCACCGGTTTGAGTCTCATGGTCTCGTGCGCGCAAGCCTCGATGTAGTCGAGTTCCCCGGCCTGTTCGAAGGTCGGGATCCCCGAGTCGGGTACGACACGGCGCACCTCGTCAGTCGCGCGCGCCAGCGTTGCCGGATGGCGCCACAGCAGATCGATCATCCAGGCGATGGTGTTGGCGGTGGTGTCCTCACCCGCCAGCAACATCGTCATGACGTTGCCGGCGACCTGAATGTCGCTGATGCCGCTGTCGGGCTCGTCTGCCGCCGCGATCATGGCTTCCAGCAGGTTGCGGGGATGTGCGCGGAGATCGGGATTCGCTTCCATCCGCCGCCGCGCTTGAGCGATGAACCCGTCCACCGCCTTGTTCACTGCGACCACGCCTCGCGCCAATTCGCGATCCGCCGCTGTGGGGAACACACGCCACAGCGGCAACGGCGCCGTCAGCCGCCTCAGCAAGGCCGGGAAGATCTTGTCGAGGTGCTTCTGGATCACGTCGCCATCGGACTCCAGCGTCTTGACCTCCGCACCGAACGCCAGCCCGGCGATGGTATCGACCGTGTAGCGCATCAGGTCGGACTGCAAGTCGATGGCAACGCCATCGCGCGCTGCTTTCGACCAACGCCTGCCGAGCCGCTCGGCGACTTTCTGTAGCGATGGGAAGTAGTCCCTGACGTGCGCCGGATCGAAGCCGGACATCACCATGCGCCGTTGGCGGCGCCAGTCGTCACCCCGGGCACCGAAAAGGCCGGGCTTCAGCCCCATCTCCTTGGCAATGCCCTCGAGTTTGCTGGTGCGATGAAATCCGTCCGGCCGATCGCGGAGCATCGTGGCGACCACCTGATGGTCGCCGACGATGAGCATCGTCGCCTTTCCAAGCTTCAGCTTGAAGAAAGGACCGAACTCGGCGCACCAGTCTTCGAGCTGCCGGTGCATGCGGGGCGCGTCGATCTGCAGGAGATTGCCAAGCAGCGGAATGCCGCGCGGACCCGGCAAGTCTTCCAGGCGGCGGGTGGCACCTGGCATCGCAGACTTCGGCGGCGCAGTGCGATCAAGCGTGGTGCGTTCCATGATCCGGGCAGCATAGCGCGATCAACTCTGACTGCCTATGCTCCGGACGGCACTCACAAGGCCACGCTTGAGGCCTGACGGCGCCGATATTGCGGATACCAGTTCGTGAACCAGATCGCGCCTGCCATTGCCGCCACCGTCACCGCAATGCCAATCCACAGAGGTACCGACGGAACGCGAGCCATCACGAAATCGGCGAGCGTCATTACCAGGAAGGCCAATGCCCAGACGCCGCTCAGCAGATAGTTGATGGTCTTGAACTGCGGCAGCGCGGCGACTCCGGGCGGAACGCGCTCGCGGGCATATTGAATGGTGAAGGGCTGGCCGATCAGGATCGAAATGAGGACGATCGCGAAGAGGCCGCCATCCACGGCCAGTCGCACTTCGATGATGTTCCAGTCCCCGCCCATCCCAAGCACATAGAAGCCCAAGCCGGCGAAAAGAATCGCGGTGCCCACTTCGAGGATCTTGATGCTGCCCGCATGGCGAAAGCGGTCGCGGACGATCATGGCAACGGCTACAGCGGCGGCCACGAAGAGGGCCGTGGTGACCGGCACCTGCCGCGATAACAGCGCGAAGACGATGAAGGGCGAGAAGCTCCAGAGGATGCTCATGATTTCTCCTGAAAAGAGCAAACGGCTCAGTGGTCAGCCGGGAGCCAGCTGCCGTGGAATCCCGAGGGCACGCGATGCGAAAGCTGAACGGTCGCAATCGGTCCATCGGCCAATGATTGCGCATCGAACACCGCCAGGTCGCTGCGGCATTCGGCGCCGCGGTAGACGGTCGCCAGCAACCAGCCGTCGCCTTCTTTCGCGTCTGGGCTGCGGGGGACGAACACCGGCTCCGAGACGCGGTCGCCCGGCGGAAGGTAGTGCAGCGTGCGGCGGCCGGTGACGGCGTCGAAGTGCGCCAGACCTTCGTTTCCCGCGCCGTAGATGGGCTCGCGCTGGCAGGCATACCAGCCGTGGCGATACGGCAGGCCGGCGCGGCGCTCGTCGATGCGCGGAAACTCGCCCGCGAGATCATCGAGTTGCCGTTGCTCGAAGCGGTTGCTCGCACCAGCCAGATCGAAGGTCCAGCGGCACATTCGCGCCACGCTGCGCCGGGGGTCCGTCGGACGGCCGTCGGGGTGCGGAAACAGCGGCGGCTCGTCGTAGCGCATCACGTCGGCGACGATGCGGGTGCCGCCCCGCGCATCCTGCTCTTCCCAGGCGTTCATCACGTGGAAGGCATAGCCGGCCTCGCCTTCGAACCACCGGATGTTTTCGATGGGGTCGTTGCGCGACAGCACGCCCACGCGCGCGCCGAGTTCCGGCTCCCACGCAAACGGCGGCATGCCGCGTTCGGCGCGTGCCATGCTCGCCGTCAGAGGAAGCACCGGGAACAGCACATGCCGCGCCGTCACTGCAAAGTCATGCACCATGCTCGCGAAGGGCGCCTCGAAGCGATCGAAGCGCGTCACGGTACCCGCCGGATCGATGGTGCCGTAGGTCATGCCACTGGAGAGCGGGCCGCTCGTCCCATAGCCGAAGAAAACCAGTTCACCGGTCACCGGGTCGGTCTTCGGGTGCGCGGTGAAAGGCCCCTTCAACCCGCCGCCGGAATCGAATGGCCCGCGCGTTGCCAATGTGCAGGGCTCGATCTCGACCGGGAGGTGCGCCTCCTCCAGCGCGAGCAAACGCCCGGCGTGCCATGCAACGTGCGTGTTGGCGACACCTTCGTCAGCCACCCCGGCGGCGGGCCCGCCGTCGGGCATCGGACGGCCGAATCCATCGAACAAGCGACGGCCGGCGGCATGCTCGGCTTTCCAATGGGCGGTGCGGATCCAGCGGTTGCGGTAGCTGGCGCGGCCATTGCACAGCTCAAAGGCATGCAGCATCCCGTCGCCGCCGAACAGGTGTGCATCGGCACTCGGGAACTGCGGATTGGGGCCGTTGCGATACAGCGTGCCGTTGAGTCCTGGAGGCAACTCGCCAACGATCGGGAGGATCGCGGCATCGGCTTCAAAAGAAATAGGACTGCCGTTCACGCGGCGCGGCGGCGTGAAGACATTGGTGCGTGCGGGACTCTCAGCGGACATATCGACTCCTCGAAATTCATATTGACGCTGTCAATACCGGGTATTGAAAGACGATCGAAGATGAAAGTCAAGTAAAATTGACGGCGTCAACATCTGACTTTTGACCTTCGAGAACTCCATGCCTGCATCGCCAAAGCGCCGGAACGCCGCCCCACTCGCCTCACGCAGTCGCCGCAAGGCCGCCGCCGAAGCGCCTGCGCCCTATCACCACGGCGCGCTGCACGCCACGCTGCTTGCGGCCGCACAGGACATCATCGAAAGCCAGGGACTCGAAGCGCTCACGCTGCGCGCCGCGGCACGCGCCGCAGGCGTCTCGCATGCCGCGCCGAAGAATCACTTCGGCGATCTGACCGGCCTTTTGAGCGAGCTCGCCGCGGTGGGCTTTCGGCAGTTTGCCGAGGCCCTGCGCGCAGCGGGCAACGAGGGCTCGTCCCCAGGCGCACGCTTCGACGCGGCCGGCCTCGCCTATGTCACCTTCGCGCGGGAGCACCCCGCCCTGTTCTTGCTCATGTTTCGCGGCGAACGCCTCGACATGACGCGCCCCGCATTGCGCGAGGCCGCCGACCAGGCTCGCGCGGCACTGGCCGGCGCGGCAGCGGACCGGCTGGGCCTTGCGCCGACAACGGATGCCGAAGTCACGCCCGAACAGGGGGCCACGATGATTGCCGGATGGGCGCTGGTGCATGGCTTTGCGATGTTGCTGATCGACGGCCGCCTGGACGCGGTGATGTCGCGCTGGCCGGACGAGACCAACTGGCAATCGCTGCTGAGCGCCGTATTCAATGCGCGCCGCCCTCCTCAATGATGAAATGCACCGCGCTCAGTCGACCACGCGCACCGGCAACTGCGAGAACCCGTGCACGAATGACGATCGCACGCGCGTGGGCGGGCCGACCACTTCGATCGCACTGAACCGCCCGAGCAATTCTTCCCACAAGATCTTGAGCTGAAGTTCGGCGATCCGGCTGCCCACGCAGCGATGAATGCCGAAGCCGAACGACAGGTGCTGGCGCGGGCGTTCGCGATCGATGATGAAGCGCTCCGGCTCGGCAATCATTTCCTCGTCGCGATTGGCCGAGAGATACCACATCGCGAGCTTGTCGCCTTTGCGGATCTGCTTGCCGCCGAGTTCGGTGTCTTGTGTCGCGGTTCGCCGCATGTATGCCAGGGGCGTTTGCCAGCGGATGATCTCCGGCACGAGGCCGTCGATCAAGGCAGGGTTGGCGCGCAGCTTGGCCATTTCCGCGGGATGCTCGTGCAGTGCGAGCAGGCCGCCCGTCATCGAGTTGCGCGTCGTGTCGTTGCCGCCCACGATGAGCAAGACGAGATTGCCCATGTACTCCAGTGGCCCCATATTGCGCGTCGTCGGGCTGTGGGCCAGCATCGACACCAGATCGGGCCGCGGCGGCGCGTTGACGCGCTCGTTCCAAAGTCCGGTGAAGTAAGCGAGCATCTTGCGCAACTCGGCCATGCGCACGTCAGGCTCAGGCGCATCGGGGTTGGTGCGCTTGTTAGCGGTGGACATGTCCGACCAATGCGTCAGCAGACGCCGATCCTCCAGCGGAAAATCGAAAAGCGTTGCCAGCATCAGCGTCGTGAGTTCGATCGACACGCGGTCGACCCAGTCGAAGGGCTCGTTGCGTGGCAATTCATCGAGCACCTTGCGCGTGCGTTCACGGATCAGGCCCTCCCAGGTCTCCAGGTTCGACGGAGCGGCGATCGGGCTCACGACCTTGCGTTCTTCGTCGTGCCGGGGCGGGTCCATGGCGATGAACATCTGCAACTGCTGCTCGCCGGGCGGGAAATCCATCAGCGTGATGCCACCCTTGGACCAGTCGGACGAGAAGATCTCGTGGTGCGTCTCGACATGCATGATGTCGCGATAGCGCGTCACCGACCAGAAGTCGCCAATGCCTTCGATGCCGCTGCGCGAACGGTGCACCGGCGCCTCGCGACGAAGCCGCGCGAAGACGTCGCCGATCGTGTCGTCGACGAACAACTGCGGATCCGACGGATTGAGCGCATCGAGCGGCATCGACATGATGCTCGCTCGCGATGTTTTCGCCGCACAGGCGATTTCCGGTTTCTCCTCCATCATCGACCTCCATGTGCCCTCAATCAGGGTCATGCCGAGAATCGGCCGCACCCGGGGGCTTGTCAAGACTTCGGCGTCGCGCGAGGGCTCATCCTTCTTGAGGAAGACATGGCCGCACGCCGTCGAGCGTGGGGGAGTCACGCGGAATGACGCAACGACTGGCCAATCTCGGTGTTGACAGTTCGCGGCGCTTTTGCACGCGAGGCGTAGTCCTTGTACGCAGGCATCGCCAGAGCGGCAAAAATGCCAAGGACCATCGACAGACCGAGCACGCAAGCGACGATGAGCACGACGCTGCTTGTTCCACCCTTTTGGGCGACGAGCACAAGCTGCCCTTCCTGGCTCCGGTTCACAGCCCGCGCATTCTCGATCACGCGCTCGCAGTGGCGGTAATAGGCCGCGTCGGCAAAGAGCGGCGGCAAGATGAAGATGGCCAGCACATAGACGAAGTAGCCGACGATGACGACCACCGGCACCGCCCGCCCGAGGGCTGCCGCTGGGACCAACAGCATGTAAGGCAGGAAGAAGTAGATGGCGGCCTTGCCCCACATCTTTCGGTAGAGCAGCCAATAGAGCGTCACGAAGAAAGCCGGCCAGTGCCAGCCGGCCGATGTCTTGCGCCGGTGATCGAAGAGCGCGAACCGGGCGAGGTAGTGTTCCCGGTTCTTCGGCCCGACCGCAGCGGCGTAGAGTTCCTGCAGACCCTCTTGGGCGTCGCGGTCGCTGTCGAGCCGGCCGAGCAGGCTTGGACGTTGCGTCGTGCCGCCGCGCCCGGTGGGCTCCTTTTTGACGCTGATGCCGCAACCTGGACAGAGGGCATGCATGGGTCCGTTCAACGTGCCGCATTCAGCGCAAAACATGGATGGCGGTCCTTTCGGGAGCAGGCAAAAAATGAGCCCCGAAAGCGTAACAGGGAGTTAACTCGCTGTGAATCCCGACTTGCCGTGGAGCGCGAAAGGGAAAGGGAAAGGGAAAGGGAAAGGGAAAGGAAAAGGGGCCGGTCCGATCTCGCCTGATTCGAAGGCAGAAATTTTCGTCGCAGGCTCTCGCCGCCGTTGCAAAATCGCGTGATCATGATGACCGAGCCAGGAAAACTTTCCGACGAAGACCTCCTTGACCGCGCACACCAGTTGCGCCTTCTGGCGCTGCGCGGGCACGCGGAAGCCCGCGGACCTGCACACGTTCATGAACGGGAAGTCCGGCGACGATTTGGCAGCAGCACGACGATGAATGCTTCGCTGGAGCCTTCTCAGCGCAAGCGCCCCTTCTGGCGGTTCTGGTAGGCGCGCAGATCCGGCAAGCGCGAGTTGCCGGAGCCGAGAGCGAATTCACGCATCCCTATGCCAGAACCCCTGGTGTGGCACGGACGCTTCGTCTTCAAGTAGCGGGCCGATCACTTCCACTCGGCGTTGCCCGCGCGCAAGGACCTCCCGGCAGGGCAGCGAAAAGGTCGGGTTCTCCGGATGGTCCCCCGTGAGCCCGAGCAGCGAATGCTCGGACAGCGCATAGACCACGCGACCAATGCCGGTCCAGTAAACCGCGCCGGCGCACATGCAGCAGGGCTCGGCACTGGTAAACAAGGTGCATCGCGCGAGTTGCTCAGGCGTGAGTCGGCGGGCGGCCTGGGCGGCCGCCACGAGCTCGGCGTGCTGTGTGGGATCACCTTCGGGAGGCATCGAGTTGTTGCCGGCTGTCGTGACGACCTCGCCATTGGCATCGGCCACGAGCGCCGCAAAGGGATGGCGCCCGCGTGCACGAGACTCGCTGGAGAGTCTGATCGACAGGCGAAGCAGTTCAATGTCGCGCGCCGACAGTGTTTCTGGCGTGGAGGAATCCGTTGTCGAGGAGAGGGATGGCTTCATCGTGCTTGAAAGAGGTGGGACAGGGCGCTCAGGCGCTCGCGTTTGGGAGCTGACGCGCCCTGAAGTCATGGCTGCGAAGCCGCATCTTCATTCTTGACCAGCATCAGCGGGAGATCGGCGAGCAAAAGCCAGACCGGCAAGATGGCCACGCACAGCAGCGGCAGAAGTTCAGTGCCGGGAATCATGACTACCGCCATGAAAAGACTCAGCCAGCCGTCGCGCGTGACCACCAGTGTGAAACCGAGCACAGAACATGCGACCGACAGCGCGCCAGGAACGGACGGAAGGACCTGATGCACCAGCAAGCCGAAGGCCACGCCGACGAACACCATCGGAAAAATTCGCCCGCCACGAAAACCGCAGGTTCCTGACACCAGAATGGCCAACAGCTTGATCGCGATGACCGTTGCCAGTGCCACTGCAGAGTACTCGCCCGCATTGATTGTCAGCACCTTCATCTCACCGAGGCCCTTGAACATCGTGATGGGTCCTCCCAGCATTGCCAACAGGCCAAGGATGAAGCCTCCAACGGTCAACGCGATGATCTGGTTGCCCAAGGAGTGGAATGCCTTGTGGAAGATCGGAAACAGCCACACCGCAACCATCCCGATTGCCACTGCCGCAATTGCAATCAGCATGCCGACGCCAATGTCCGCAATGGTCGGCTGCGTATACGGCTGGATCGGCAATGCAAAGTTGAGCTCCTCGAACTTCGTCATCGTCAACGCACCTGCACCGGCTGCGACGAGCGGCCCGAAAAGATGATCGAAGACCGGCTTGTCCTTTTGTCCGCTGACCATTTCGGAAAACAACAACGCCGCAGCCACGGGCGTACCGAACATGGCGCCGATCGTGCCAGCCGCTGCCAACATGAGCCAGCCCTTGGCTGGAACACCAGGCATCAGTCGCGAGCCGACCGCGACGACGATTCCGACGATGGTCGCAATGATCGGATTTTCTGGTCCGAGGCTGACACCACCTGCAAGTGCCACAACGAGCGCAAGTACCAGACCAGGTAGCACGAACAGCGGGGTCGGCTCGCCGAACAATTCAATGGTGGCGGGATCCGGTCCAGCATGCCCAGGAAAGAAGTGCACGATCAATCCGACAACGAGTCCCGTCGACGTGAGCACTCCCAGCACCCACCACCAAGTCTGCGTCGTCGCACCGAAGCTGGGAGGCAAGGTCTGCCAGAGAAACTTCTGCAGCAGATTGGCCGTCATCACTACCAACGCCAGAATGACCGCCGACGCGATGCCCACCAGTAGAGCGGGGCCGCCAATCGCGAGCATGGATCGCACTCTGGAACCGGTCATGGCTCTTTCTCCGCAACATCAACAGACAGGGCGTTGTGCACACCGCAACGGTAACCGGTTCGCTCTATGACGGGGACTGACCTTTGGTTCAGTTGCAATGACATTTTGCTTGCGCAAGGATGGGGTGTCCGAGAGGCTGAAGTGGTCCAGTGGATGTCAGGCTTCTCCCAACAAGCAACTTGGATCTCGGACATATGCAAGGCCCCGATGCCTCGAGCTTACGAAGACTCCTTGTTTCGGCGTTGCTGCTCGGCGTGCTGAGTCAACCAGGACATGCGGTTTTGCAAGGGATGGTCGATCAAGACGACGGCAAGGTCGACCTGTCAGACTGGCTGGTCAATCGCAAAGGGTTTCTTCCAATCCCGCTCGTCGTTGATGACCGAATGCAAAGTTCTGCTGCCCGAAGGGGCAGCCGTCGCTGCACCTCTGTGCGACCGGGCAGTACCGTATCCTGCAAGAAAATTGCAGGCGAGGCCTTTGGCCGCAACGCTCGCGTCCTGGAATGCTTCTCGACTCGATCACGCGCATATTTTTTCTGCTGACCGCGCTCTGCTCGCTTGTTCTGCAGCCCGCGCAAGCCGCAGCCGTGAGCAATGTATTGGTGATCTACGCCAACAACCGACTGCTGCCCGCGAACATTGAAGCCAATCGCGGCATTCGGGACGAAATCGGAAAGGCGCCAGGCCACGTCGATCTTTTCGAGGAGTTTCTCGACAGCCCCACTTTTACCGGGCCGCAATACGAAAAGACCGTCAGCGCCTACCTTCAGGAAAAATACGCTGCCCGGCCACCGAGGGCCATCATCGTGGCCGGCAAAGCCGCCCTCGATTTCGTACTGCGCCATCGGGACGAACTGTTCCCCGGCGTGCCAGTTGTCCATCTTGCGATCGATGCGACCTACTTGCGCTCGATTGAACCGATGCCGACCGATGTCATAGGTGTCCCTGTGGACTACGACTTCGGAGCCACGATCGAACAAGCATTGCGATGGCACCCAAATACTCGAAGGCTGGTGGTAGTCACAGGTTCCAGCGCCCGTGACCGAAGCTGGGAGAGCCAGGTCCGCAAGGAGATTGCCGGCCTCGGCGTGCTTGCATCCGTCGAATTCCTGTCGGCTCTCTCCACGGATGAGATCAAGAGCCGGCTGCACGCACTTGGAGTGGGTGACGTGGTCTTCACGCCAGGCTACTTCATGGACGGCACGGGTCGAGCGTTCTCGCCGCAAGAATCTGCGGCACTGATGGCGACGTCCTCGAGCGCACCGATCTACAGTCCCTTCAGTACGTTTATCGGAACGGGCGTTGTCGGCGGTCGCATGGCCAACTACCTTGAGATGGGGCGGGAAGCAGGCCGGGCGGTCAATGGGTTGCTCGAAGGGATTCCGCCTGCTGAACTTCACCTTCCGCAGAGCATGCCATCCGTCATACAGGTCGACTGGCAGCAGGCCCGAAAGTGGGGCGTCTCCGAAGACGACATTCCGCAGGAGGCCATTGTGCATTTCAAGCAGCCGACGTTCTGGGAGGCATACCAGAACAAGGCACTCCTGGCGTTCGGTGTGATGTTGTTGCAGGCCGCGCTGATCGGGGCGCTCCTGATAGAGCGGCGCCGGCGGCGCGTGACTGCGGCAGCACTGGCGGAAAGTGAGAAGCACATGGGCCTCGCGGCGCGAGCGTCTCGACTGACCATGTGGATCTGGGACCTCGGCCAGGACCGCACGCGGGGGGCCGCGAGCGGGCGGCAGAACGGCCGCAGAGCACAAGAGACGCCTATTCATTTCGACCAAGTGCTCGAAACGATCCACCCAGCGGATCGTCGGGCGCTGGATCAGGCGGTGCGCCAATCCGTCATGAAAGACGAAGAGCTGGACGTCGAGTACAGGATCGTCAGGCCAGACGGGGAGGTCCAGTGGATCGCAGCGCGCGGTCGTCCTGACGGGGACGAGCCGTCACTTGTGATCGGTGTCACGCTCGACATCACGGCCCGGAAGGCAGCGGAGTTCCAAGCCGAAAAGGACCGGGCGGCACTCACACATATGACGCGGGTCTCCATGCTGGGACAGCTATCGGCTGCGATTGCACATCAACTCAACCAACCGCTGGCGGCGATTCTCGGCAATGCCGAAGCGGCACAAAAGATGCTTGAACGGGGCGATGCCAATTTGGCTGAGCTCAAGGAAATCTGCGACGACATCATCGCGGAGGATCAGCGAGCTGCCGAAGTCATACGACGCCTGGGTGCGCTCTTCAAGCGCGGAGAAATGCAACTTGCGCCCATGCAGCTGAACGAGCTGGTGTCGGAGACGCTCGATCTTGTGCGTTCGGAACTCATGATGCGGCACGTTTCGACGCTTGCAGAACTCGCGCCGCTGCCACCGGTCGACGGCAGTAGGGTCCAGCTTCAACAGGTCCTTTTGAACCTCATCCTGAACGCTGCGGACGCGATGAATGCGGTCGACCCGGCACGGCGCACACTCAAGGTCCGCACCGAACTCCTTGGACCCGACGTTCGCCTGTGCGTCATTGACCATGGAACCGGAATCGCCCCCAACGACCTCCACCGCGTCTTCGACGCATTCTGGAGCACCAAGGCCGGAGGCACGGGAATGGGCCTGGCCATTTGCCAGGCGATCATCACAGCACATCGCGGGAAACTGACGGCCACCAACAACCCGGAAGGAGGCGCGTCTTTCTGCGTTAGCTGGCCAATTCGAAAGCATCATTGAACGGGGGATGTTCAACATGGAAACCATCTATCTCGTAGACGACGACGATGCAGTCCGCAAATCGCTTGCACGCGTGCTGCGCGAAGAAGGATGGAATGTGGAAACATTCGATTCCGCAGAGTCGTTTCTCGCGTCAGAGCCGAAAGCGGACGGCTGTCTTGTACTGGACGTCGCCATGCCCGGCCTTGATGGATTCGCCTTGCAGCGCCGACTGATGGACACAGCGCACACATTGCCGATCGTCTTCCTGACGGGCCAGGGAGACATCCCGATGTCGGTGCAGGCAATGAAAGCCGGTGCGGCGGATTTCCTGACCAAACCGGTCACATCGCAGATCCTGCTCGACGCCGTGCGGGCTGCCATTGCACAGGTTGCACCGGCACGACTTGCACGAGAGGAGATCTCTGTCCTCAGGGACCGACTGGCCATGTTGACCGCGCGCGAACTCCAGGTGCTCGAAGGCGTCGCGAAGGGTCGACTCAACAAGCAGATCGCCAGCGACCTCGGCATCGTCGAGCAAACGGTCAAATTCCACCGCGCGCGCCTCATGCAACGCATGCGGGCCCGCACGGTCGGGGAGCTGATGCACATCAGCGCAAGGCTCGGAATCCAGGTGAAGGACTGAACCAAAGTCCAGTGACGCGCCGGGAAGCAAAGCGGTACGGTTGAGCAGTGGGCAGCACCGATCCGCTTATCGCCGTCGTGGACGATGAACCGGCCATGAGAGCCATGCTGGGCCGCGTGTTGCGCCTGGCGGACTTTCAGGTCGATGCATTCGCCTCGGGAGAGGACTTCCTGGCGTCTCTGGGCGCACGGCAGCCGGTGTGTGCCATCCTGGACATCCACATGCCGGGGTTGTCCGGATTCCAGGTACAGGCACGCTTGCGCCAGGAGAACCACCGAATTCCTGTTGTCTTCATCACGGCGAGCGACGATTTTGCGCTGGGCCCAATGGCCCATGAAGCCGGCGGCATGGCACTGCTGCGCAAGCCTTTCTCCAGCAATGCATTGCTCGAAGCATTGGGTATAGCGATGCACCGCATCAAGAACGGAACTTAACCAAAGGCTAGTTTCGACCGCGCGCTCGCCGCTGTAAAAACGTTCGCATTCAACAGAAGGAGTCAGTCATGGCAAAGGACAGCAAGCCGAACATCCTGGTCATCTTCGGCGACGACATCGGCATGTGGAACGTCGGCGTCTATACGCACGGCATGATGGGCCACACGCCCAATATCGATCGCATCGGTCGCGAGGGCATCGTCTTCACCGACCACTACGGACAGCCCAGTTGCACGGCGGGCCGGGCGGCTTTCATCATGGGACAGCTACCGGTGCGCACCGGCATGACCACGATCGGCATCCCGGGCTCTGCGCGCGGAATTCAGAAGTCCGACCCGACGCTGGCGGAGGTCCTCAAGGCGGGCGGCTACGCCACTGGCCAGTTCGGAAAAAATCACCTGGGCGATCGCAACGAGTTCCTGCCGACGGTGCATGGCTTCGACGAATGGTTCGGCAACCTTTATCACCTCAACGCAGAGGAAGAACCCGAGGAGCTCGATTACCCCGGTCAGAAGAACCCCGATTACCTGAAGAAGTTCGGGCCGCGCGGCGTGCTTCATGCATGGGCGACCGACAAAGACGATCCGACCGAAGATCCCAAGTTCGGCCGGGTGGGAAAGCAGAAGATCGAAGACACCGGCAAGCTGACGCGCAAGCGGATGGAAACCTTCGACGGCGAAGTTCTCGGCAAGACGCTGGACTGGCTCGACCGGACCACCAAGAGTGACAAGCCCTTCTTCTGCTGGTTCAACACGACGGCGATCCACATCTGGTCTCATGCGCCCAAGAAGTACATCCAGAAGGCCGTCGACGAGGGCCGCGCGGAGCAGGATGTCGTTCGCGCGAAGATGATCGAGCACGACGAGCAGATTGGCGTGCTGCTCAAGAAGCTTGAAGACCTCGGCGTTGCCGACAACACCATCGTGATCTACACGACCGACAACGGCAACGAGCTGATGATGTGGCCCGACGGCGGCTATGCGCCCTTCCGCGGCGAAAAGGGCACGACGTGGGAAGGAGGCGTTCGTGTGCCGTGTCTCGCCCGCTGGCCCGGCAAGATTCCGGCAGGCAGCATCTCCAACGGCATCCAGGCGCATGAAGACCTTTTCGTCACGCTGGCCGCGGCCGCTGGCATGCCAAAGGTCAAGGACGAACTCTTGAAAGGCTACAAGGCAGCCAACGGCATCACCTACAAGGTGCACCTCGACGGCTACAACAATCTCGACCACTGGTCAGGCAAGTCGGCCAAGTCGGCGCGCCGCGAGTATTACTACTATGACGAGACCGACCTGATGGCGGTTCGGATCGATGCCTGGAAGATGCACATCGGCGTCAAGAAGGACGGCAGCTGGTTCAACGACAAGACCTATCCGAGTGTTCCCTACGTGTTCAACCTGTTGATGGATCCCATGGAGAAGATGGATCCCGAGTCGCATGAATGGGGCTACGTCGGACGTCGATTCTTCGCGTCGAAGCTGTGGGCACCGACCGCAGCTTCGCCGTTCCTCGCCGCGCATCTGAAGAGCATCGCGGAGTTCCCACCGTCGCAGGGCGCGGACACGCTGAGCATGCAGAAAGCGATCGAGAAGGCGATGGCCAAGCTGGACTCGCCGCACGGGAGCAGCAACTAGCATCGGCGCGAGCGCCGCTGGTATATCAGCCCGCCATAGTTCACAGGCACACAACTGGCCGGGATGGTGTTCACCATTGAACCGACGACTGCGGCGGTGACGGCAACGCCAGCAGTCACTGCCGCGGCTGTTGCTACCGGATGGTAGTGATCGTAGTCCCATCTGCCGCGGGACGCGCTTCGTCGCCGCGATTCGATCCGCTCGGCGCGTGCGCTGAACATGCGGGCACGCAGCTTTGCGGGTCGCTGCACATCCATTTCCGCCGTTGCCGTGTGCTGCAACTTCTGCCCATCCGCCAGTACCACTTCACCGGTCAGATCAGTAGAGATGTGAAAGCGCTCGAGAGTCTGGAGGCGGGCGCCCATGTCCTTGAGCGCCTGGATCGCCCCGGGATTGACCTCCGTCTCAACATTTCCAGAATACGAGTCTTCCAGCGGGATTGCCATTTAACCTTTGGTGCAGTGGCGGCCGCGAGATGGATATGCGATCCGGCTTGCTCGATCACAGCATCGGACCGCCGAGGCGACAGCAACCCTGTCACCGTCGCGGGAAGTCCTCGATCATTGAATGACGACGTGCGCTCGATTTGCATCCGCGTCGAAGTGAAGCGTGCTCGGCCAGGCTGGCCACTCCGCCCCGATCGCTGCTGCATGACTCGGATCGCCACTGCGGGCGAAAGCTCCCAACGCGCCCTGCATCACGCCTGAAAGCGCCAGCCGCCCGGGCTCATTCGCGTGCGTGAACGAGATACGCGAGTACAGCGACGGCCCAAAATTTCCGAACACGAACGGCAGGTCGAATGTGTGCGCAGCGCCGAATATCTTGTCGAATGGCGCTGGCAGTTCATCCCAGTCAAACTCGTAGGCCCAGACCGAAGCTTGTTGCGTGCGCAACGCGTTCAACGCATCGTCCCGAATCGCCTTGAACCAGATCCGATTGAGTTCGGCGGCACGCGAATCGAAGCCGGTGGCGGGCGTCGCCACGGGCAGATAAGCTGGCGGCACCCATTGCTGGATTGAGGTCTGCGGTGCAGCTTCCGGATCGTAGTGCGCCGCAAGCGCAAAGACTGCCGCATCGTCGAGGAGGCGGCCGCTTGTTCCGCCGAGATCCGGACGCAACGCGAACAACTGGGGAAAGAGCTTCGTTTCGTCGCGGGCGAGGCCTGCGAGTACCGGCACATGAACGTAGCGGCCCGCGCGGATTTCAGCGATCGGGTCCTTGGCGACGACCCAACCGTCCGGAATCGGATTGGAAGCAGCCATGCCGCGCTGGGCAAGGCGCGTGCGGACCACCTCCAGGATCGAATCCGCCGAACTGGAGCGCATCCAGTCCGCCATGGCCGTCGCACCGGTCTTCGAAACCAGCTGACGTGCATCCGATTCGTCGGTTGCACGGCCTTGCGACATGAGCATTTCATCAAGCAGCGCATCGCCGCGCTTCGCCCACAGCGCGGCCGGCAACACGCCGGGAATGGCACCCTTCGGCAGGGATGCCGCTGTCGAGATACCGCCACTGAGGACGACCGCCCTCTGGAACGGCGGCTTGTCGCGCGCCAGCAGCATCGGCGATGTCAACAACGCGTAGACGTTCACGGCGCCTGCCGATTGGCCCATCAGCGTCACGCGGCGAGGATCGCCGCCGAATTCCGCGATGTTCGCGTTCACGAAATCCAGCGCCTTGACGATGTCGAGCAGCGCGAAGTTGCCCGAGTCTTCCTCGCGTTCTCCGGTCTTCAGTTGAGCCTGATTCAGGAAACCGAAGACGCCGAGCCGGTAGTTGACTGTGACCACGACAACATCTTCGTTGCGCGCGAGCGCGGCGCCGTCGTAGACCGGGTCCGCCGTGTAGCCGGTGATGTTGCTGCCTCCATGAACGAACACGACCACAGGCCTGGGCTTGGCGGCCGGCGAGGCAGGCGTCCAGATATTGAGGTACAGACAGTCTTCCGATCCGACAGTTTTGCCGAGCGCAGTGCCGATCGTGTCGTCGTAGCGGTTGTGCAGGCCGGGACCATAGAGGCGCCCGGTCTGAACGCAGGCGGACGCGAACGCGGTGGCGGACCGCGCGGAGGTCCACTGCTCGGGCTCGCGCGGCGGGCGCCAGCGCAGATCGCCTACAGGGGCTCGTGCATACGGAACGCCCTTCCAGTTCCAGGTTCCGCTGCCCGTCGCATCGTCACTGCCGATCACGGGGCCCGATGTGGTGTTGCGCTGCATGGCTGGCTTCGGTCCGGCGACCATCGCGCATCCGGCCATCAGCACCATGAGGAAAACCACTCCCGCGCGTGCGAGCCCGCACTTGCCTCGTGGCATCGCGCTCATCATTCGGCCGTGATGTTGGCAGCCTTGATGATCTGCGCCCACTTGCGCGTCTCGCTAGCGATGAACGCACTGAACTCGGCGCTCGTGCTTGCACGCAGCTGCAGTCCGGCGGCCTCGGCCTTGCGACGGACATCCGCGTCGGCCACCGCGGCACTAATCTCGGTGTTCAATCGCGCGACGATGTTCGCCGGTGTTCCTGCGGGCGCGAGCATGCCGTACCAGCCATAGCCGACAACGGAAGGCAGTCCCTGCTCGCGGAAGGTCGGCGCATCCGGGTAAAGCGGCGTGCGCTCTTCCGTAGCGACTCCCAGGACTCGCAGCTTGCCGGCCTGAATGTGAGGTACGGCCGTGGTGATGGCTGTCAAGGTGGCGTCGATCCGCCCGGCAAGGAGCTCGGTGTAGGCGGCCGCATCGCCGCGGTATTGCACGACGATGCCTTTCGCGCCGGCGGCACGCAGCAGGAGTTCGGCCGTCAAATGAGGCGCGGAGCCGGCGCCAGGCGATCCGAACGTCGCTCCGTTGGGATTCGCCTTTGCATGCTTGATGAACTCCGCAAGCGTCTTGTAGGGCGCGTTGGCATTGACCACCAGGAACAAGGGAGCGATGGCCGTGCTGGAGATGGACGCGAAGCTCTTGTGCACGTCGTAGGGCAGATCCTTGTAGAGCGCCTCGCCGATCGCAATCGGTGCTGCCGCATGCAGGAGCGTGTAGCCATCCGGAGGCGCCTTGGCCACGAATTCGTTGGCGATGCGCGTGCCGGCACCGGCCTTGTTCTCGACCACCACGCCCTGCCCGAGTTTGTGGCCGAGGAATTCGCCGAGCACGCGCGTCAGGATGTCGTTGGAGCCGCCCGCGCCATAGGGGGAGATCATGCGGATCGGCCGTGCGGGCCATGCTTGCGCCTGGCTCGGAAGGCACCAGGGCGCTGCAAGGCCGACTGCGGCCAATGTCAGAAAGTGTCTGCGGTTCGTTGTCATGTTTGCTTGTCTCCGTTGATTTTGTCTTTGCGTTTTGTCTCGGCAATCAGATCGGCTCGATAGGCTGGATCGGCGGATAGTCGAACCGCAACTCCAGGTGGTCGGCATGCGGTTGATAGAGCCGCAGCACGACGTAGAACAAGTCGCCTTTCGGCGCGGGAAGCCAGTTGACGCCCGGCCCCGGATCCTCCGCCTGGAGCCGTATCGCAAGACCCCCGTCGGCGTCATGGCGCAGGCCCGGCGTGCGATCGCCGATCGAATACCGGTTGATGGCATTCGCAACGAAGAGGCAGTCGCTGCGGCGGTACATCGTGAGCGACCAGAAGGCACCCACTTTCAGGCCCCTGCCCGGCGCGAAGCGCAACTCGTAGCACCGCGATCCATGCAGCGGTGCGCCTCGCGCGTCCACTTCCGCCGTGGGGTACATCGCTTCCTCTACGCCGAGCGCGCCGATGAAGTTGCGGGCGATACGGGCGCGCGTCAGATAGTCGTCGCCCCAATGGGTCTTGACCATCACCGGGATAGCCCAGCCTCCGCCCAGATCGTGCGGCTGGTTGCTCGTGCGCAGACGCTCGTAGACCATGGCGAGCGTCGCCGCGAACCCGATCGATTCAGGAGGCCATGCCAGGGCTTCCCCAGGCAGCGGCGGATTGCGCAGCAATGCTGCGCTCACGATGGACAGGTACAGGTCGGCAGCCGGTGTGCCCGCATCGCGGCCGTCCATCCATGTGTCCACGCGCATGGCCGCATCGGCGCCATCGGGGCGGACGAGCCGCATCGAGCGCTGCGACTCGCGGACGCGATCGGCGTCTTCGCCATCGTCCTCCACCAGATGGCGCCCGATCAGCCATACGTCGTCGCCGGGTGCGGCAATCGTCAGCGTGATACCGGGCGGAACAGTCCCGTGCCAGCCGGGTCCGTGCACCAACGTGCGTTGGGCCCTGTTGCCCGTGGTCCGGCGTCCCACATAGGCAAACGGGTTCGTCCACGCATCCAGCAGCCCCAAGGTCCAGTAGCGCTCGCCCATGTCGGGCGTCTCGATGATGACCGGTCCTTCAGAGAGGTCCAGCCAGGCGTTGCTGTAGACCGTGTCATTGTTCGGGCTGACCACTTCCTTGTCGTTCGGACCGAGCCGACGGTGGGTGTGAGTGAACTGATTGACCCATCGCATGGTCGATGCAGGGTCCGGCGCAGCAAAGCCGAGAACCGGGTGGCGGCGCGCGGTTGTTGCGGCGCGCATGCGCATCATCTCGAACAGCGGCAGCGTCTGGATCACCGCGTCTTCGCAGGCGTCGGTGACCATGGGGGTGCGGGTGGTGAAGGTCGTCTTCGAATCCATGGTTTTCTCGTTGATATCAGGCCAATCAGGCCACCGCACCGGCGCGGCGAAGTTCGTCGATCTCGTTCGCAGCGAGTCCGAGCTCACCCAGGAGCAAGTCCGTGTCGGCCCCGCACGCCGGAGCCGCCGGCGGTTTGGCGCGCGGCGCGTCACCGAGCCGATAGGGCAGCGCCAGTGACGGGTATCTCTGACCGTCCGTGCCGATGGCGTCGACCAACAGTCCGCTCGCCTGAACGTCGGCACTCTGCAGCACCTGCCGGTAACTGCGCACGAAGCCGACGACGATCTGGTTCCGGCTCAACAGCGCCACGCATTCTTCGCTGGTCAATGACGAGAGGCATTCACGCAGCACGATGCGAAGCTCGCTGCGATGCTGCACCCGGAGCGCATTCGTGCGAAATCGAGGATCGGTCGCGAGCGACTCGCGCCCCACCACGCGGCAAAACCGCGCCCAATGCTCGTCCGCGTAGGCGGACAGCACGATATGCCCGTCGCGCGTCGGCACCACCTCCGCCGCGGGGGCGTTGTTCGGCTGGCCGTCGCCGATGCGCGTCGGCTCGGGCGCGCCGCCCAGGTAGTCGCACCACGTGGTGGCCTGCAGATGCATGGCCACCTCGAGCAGCGACGTGCGCAGCGTCTCGCCCACGCCGGTCTGCGCGCGGCCGTACAGCGCGGCGAGCACCGCTTGCGCACCCAGGTGCGCCGCGGCAGCATCGATGATCGGTACGCCCACCTTCTGAGGGAGGCGGTCCGGCTCACCCGTGACCGACATCAAGCCACTCTCCGCTTGTGCAGCGATGTCGTAGCCGGGGCGTTCGCTGGACGGACCCAAATCGCCGAAACCCGAGATCGAGAGATAGATGACCTTGGGAAACCGCTCACGCACGGCCGATGGTCCCAGACCCAGCGCCTCGACGGCACCCGGGCGCAAGTTCTGGATCACCACGTCGCAGTTGGCGATGAGGCGCCAGGCGATCTCCCGGCCCGCCTCGCTCTTGAGATTGAGCGCAATCGACTGCTTGCCGCGACTGTAGGCGCGGATCATCGATTCGCCATAGCGGCCGATGTGTCGGGCCTGGTCGCCCGCCAGCGGTTCGATCTTGATCACCTGTGCGCCGAGTTCGGCCAGCACCATGGCTGCGCCCGGTCCGGCGATGTACTGCCCCATGTCGATCACGCGCACGTTCTTCAACGGCGCCGCGGGCCCGGATGTCTTTCTTGGTTCTGAGTTCATTGACAGCGACGTTATCGAGTTTCGCGATTCTTGAAAATTCGATAATCGTGAAGGAGTGATCACGGATCGCTATACCCCACGGAACCTGGAATGCACACGAAAACCGACCGCTTGATCCGCACGCTGCGCCTCAGACACCTCGAACTGCTTGTCGCACTTTCCGAAGCGTCCACCATGCGCGGCGCGGCGGCACGCCTGCATTTGAGTCAGCCGGCGATCAGCAAGATGCTCGGCGAAATCGAGAGCTGCTTCGGGGCCAAACTCTTCGAGCGCAGTCATCAAGGGATCCACGCGAACGCCGTGGGATCAAGCGCCGTCTTCCGGGCCCGAGCAGTGCTGAATGAGCTGGCCCGCGCCACCGAGGACGTCGATGCCATGCAGAGCGGTATCACTGCGGTGCTGCGCGTGGGCGCTCCGTCGGTCACCGCGACCATTCCAGCGGCCATCGTCGAGCTGCGGCGGCGAATGCCCGGCGCGGCTGTTCAGTTGCGGGAGGGTCGCGTCCATGAGCTCATCCATCGCCTGCTGGACGGCGAACTCGACTGTGTTTTTGGAGCCATCACTCCTGAGCTCATCTCCAGTGACGTGATCGGCTTGCTGGAACCTGTCGTGCTGCTGGAAGATCAGCTGTGTGTGCTTGCGTCCAGTGCGAACGAGAGCGTGACCGGCCGCCGCTTGCGATGGTCCGACCTGCAAGCCGCGCCGTGGGTGGTGCCGCCCAAGGAAACGCTGGTCAGGCAGGCATTCATGACCGCCTTCCTCAACAGTGGCGTGACGCCGCCCGTGCCGGTCATCGAGGCGATGTCATCGGTGACGATCGGCACCGTGCTTCGCAAGGATCCTTCGCTGGTGTGCGCGGTGCGACTGGAGCATGCGCTGGACGAAATGGCCCGAGGTGGTGTGCAGAGGCTCGAGGTGCTGCCCCGGATGATCCTTCCCTCGTTCGGCCTGTTCTTTCGACGAGACGGAACGGAAAGGCCTGCGATCGTCACAGAGTTCGCGGATGCAATACGCCGCGTCAGCGGGAACACGGTGCCGAAGAGGCGACTGACCGGGAAGTAGTGCCAGCGATTCAGTGGGCGCTGCGGAGCTTCAGATTGCCGAAGTCCATGAAATCGGTCGGCGCAAAGCCGATGTCCGCACGCACCGGCGCCTGGGCCTGACGCTCCCTCGACTTCTCGCGCAGACGGGCCAGGTCGGCTCGCACCTCTTCCAGGGTGCGCATCGGCTTGGCGGATGCGGGTGCGACCGATTCGCGAACTGCAGCCTTCACCGGATCGGCCGAAGGCTGCTGGACCATTGGAGCCGCCGCGGCAACAGATGCCGCAGGTGCAATCCGCGCCGCCGGCGCCGCAGGCAATTCACTTCGCCGGGTTTCGATTCGCGACGGCATCGGAACCACCCTTCGCGCCGCGGCTCGCGGAGCTGGACGCATCGGCACAGGCTTCGTCAGCACAGCCCAAAGGCCGTGAAGGATTCGAGTGAACGTGCCGAAAGATAGGGATGCTTCCATGGCGGACCAGCTGAAAAAAGATGGCGCGATTGTGTGACTGGGTCGACTGAATCCAAATGACCTACAACCGCTCGCGATGCGCGAATTGCGCAAAACTGCACGCTGCGTTGATTTGGGTGATCCCGCCTTTGTGGACCTCCCTCGCACCCTGCGATGCGTTTTCAGGGCGCCGAGGGACCGGCCTTCAGATAGGGCATCGGATCGACGGCATGGCCCCCGCGCCGAACCTCGAAGTGCAGCCGGGTCACGCTCGAATCCGTGTTTCCCATCTCGGCGATCTGCTGGCCGGCCTGCACTTGCTGGTTCTCCCGAACCAGGATCTTGCGGTTGTGCGCGTAGGCGGTCATCAAGTCCTTGTCGTGCTTGACCATGACGAGATTGCCGTAACCCCTGAGCGTCGAGCCCACATACACCACCCGCCCCTTGGCCGCCGCTACGACCGGGTCGCCAGGATTTCCGCGAATGTCGATGCCCTTGTTGGAGCCGCCATTGAATCGCCCGCTGACCTGCCCCGCCGCCGGCCACAGAAAGGTTCCCGCCGCGGCGCCCGGGCCCGGCGAGGCTGTGACCTTGGCAGAC
Source organism: Variovorax sp. 10N420 (assembly GCF_056394705.1). Classification (NCBI taxonomy): domain Bacteria; kingdom Pseudomonadati; phylum Pseudomonadota; class Betaproteobacteria; order Burkholderiales; family Comamonadaceae; genus Variovorax; species Variovorax sp. 10N420. The sequence goes on from NZ_JBFTIJ010000002.1 coordinate 100,566, forward strand.
TTGGTCGAAGCGCCCTTGCCCGCGGCCGCAGAACGTGTGGGCGCCTTGCGCTTCGCCTGGCGCTGCGCCTTGCGTTTGGCCGCGGTCGATGGGGCCGACGACGCTTTGGACGAAGAAGAAGCGCCGTCAGCGCGCGTGGTCGACGAGGTCGACGGCGGCGACGCTGTGCGCGTCCTCGATGTTTCCTTGGGCGATGTACCGCATGCAACGACAAGGGCGCAAAGCATCGCGCCAAGGCCGAGCCGGCCGAGCCGGCCGATCAACGACCCGCGGGCGGAGGGCTGAAGCGCGTCTCGGCGCCCATCATGCTCGAGCATTCCTTCAACAGCGCCAATGAGCGCGTGACTTGGTGCGTCATGCGATCGTTGAGACTCTTCGCGCTGCGAAACATCGGCAGCACCACCAATGAGCCCACGCCTGCGACGACGATGGGGATGACCATGTAAATCCAATGCAATTCCAACTTCGACTCCTTGTTCCAGTTCGGAGTCAGTCTGCATGCTCCCCCGCTGCATTGCCAATCCGCTGTTTGGACCGGTCTGCACATCGGAGGGCGATCGAATGAGTGCAAATTTCACGAATCGTGCCGCGGTCTCGCATGCGCGTCCCGCTCGGCGAGATTGGCGGCGCGCACCCAGTAAAAATCCTTGCCCGCCCGCGCAGGGCCGACCCGAAGCACCTGCCGAGGCACCGACCGGATCTCTTCATCGGCTCCGCAGTACAGCGGCAGGCTTCTCTCGGTCCTGCGGTGAGCCTCCAGCAGCTCGCGCAAAGGCACCTGGATGCTTTCGACCGACTTCGACGACGACCGCACCTTCACGAATTCCCGTGACACGACGAGCTTGCTCGGCGCCTCGAATTCGACCGTTTCCAGCAGTCGACGGGTCCTCCAGACGGCCGTGACCGCCGGCGCCATCATGACCGCGTCGGGTGTCGAATAGCGAGGAAGATGCGCGCTATCGGCAGCGGCAAGACATGCCAGCAAGTGCGGCGTGAGTTCGATGCTGACCGAACCGGAATCCGTCGTCGGGGAAGGCCGGATTTCGATGATTGCCGTTCGTGCAGTGTGCCTCGCGCTTTCCGCGACCATGGCGCGGGCACGCCGGCGCCGAGCTTTGACGTGTGCGAAAGCTGCAAGCCCGGCCACCGGCGAAGCAGCTGCGAATACCTTGATCGCGAAGAGATCGTCGCCCGTAAATATCAAGACCGAGTCCTCGGGCAACGAAAGCGGCGACAGGCCGTGAAGAGAGGGTCGGGGTCGGAGTCGGAGTCGGTCATCGAAAGTCGTTCAAGCGCGAAACGTATAGGTGCGAACGTCTCGCGGAACGCATGTTACCTGCGAAGCCGCGTTCCACAGGGAAGACGCACGTTGCCGCGGAAGGGGAATCAGCTTCCGAAGACCCAGCGTCTCCACCACGGACGAGGCGGCGCCGGCGGTTCTTCGGCAAGCTGGTGCATCAGGCTGGTCCTGACGCGGCGGCGCAATTCGACCTCCAGCGCATGTGCGACGCCGTAGGCCGACTTCTCTCCACGCGAGGCGCGGGCGCGCCACTCCGTTGCATAGGCTGCCAGCGCTTCTTCGTCGAGGCTGGCGAGTTCTTCACTGGAGGGTATGGCGGACATGAATCGATGATCGAAAAAAAGCGGGCTGCAAGATCGAGAATCTACACGAGTGAGTGCGCGCGAGCTTCGCGCGCTTGCTTGACTCGCATTCTTGGCAAACCAGAAAGGAAAAATGAATGTTCAATCACGTCATGATTGGCAGCAACGACATCGAACGCTCCAAACGGTTCTACGATGCGGTTCTTCGTGTGATTGGCGCGGAGGGCGCGCCTGTTCGCAACGTTTCGGCGACAGGTCATGTTCGTCTGTTCTATCGCCATGACGGAAACACGCTGGCGATCAGCGAGCCCATCGACGATCAACCTGCCACGTGCGCAAACGGAGGAACCATCGCATTCAAGTGCGCGAGCCCCGAACTGGTGAAAGCGGTTCACGACGCGGCCGTGGCGCATGGCGGCGTATCTATCGAAAATCCACCAGGACTGCGCGACGATGCGTTGGGCAAGTACTACCTCGCCTACGTACGCGACCCGGACGGCAACAAGCTTTGTGCCATTCATCGGGTGCGTTCCTAGGCTGTACGGTTCGTCTAGCTTTGTGAGGTCCTGGCGCGCAACGCCCAGGCGGCGAGGCTGGCGACCTGCCACCAGATCAGCCCCCAAACGATGATGACCGCCAGCCATCCAAAGGGTGAAGGACTTGCCCAGCCCCACGCTTGCGCGGAGGCGTAGACAGGCAGCCCTATCACCTTCAGGAGCGTGAGAGGCAAATAGACCGAGTTCCCGATGAAAGAGGCAAACGGCCCCGGCGGAAACAGAAAGCCGCTCACGTGAAGAAGCACGAGCATTGCGAAGATGTCGCGACTACGCATGAAGGTGGATGATCGCACGGGATTAGAGTAGCCGACAGCCACCCTGCGTCCGGACCTGGAGCATGGCTTCAGGCTTGGCATCTCCACGCCCCTGTACGAACCGCTCGATGCAGAGCATCGATATTTCATGTCCAAACACCCACACCCGTTTCGCGCTGAATGGGCGCCCAGCATTCCACGCGAGCTCATGGCCGGCGCGGTCGCCACGTTCGCCCTCATTCCAGAGGTCATTGCTTTCTCCTTCGTCGCAGGTGTCGATCCTGCTGTCGGACTGTTCGCCTCTTTCGTCATCAGCATCGTGATCGCCTTTGCCGGGGGAAGGCCGGCAATGGTTTCTGCCGCAGCAGGCTCCGTTGCCTTGGTTGCTGCTCCACTCGTACATGCGCATGGCGTGCAGTACCTTCTTGCCGCCGGCATCCTCGCGGGCGCTGTTCAAATCCTGTTCGGGTGGCTGCGCCTCGGCGCACTGATGCGATATGTGTCGGGCTCCGTTCGCACCGGCTTCGTCAACGCGTTGGCGATTCTGATTTTCTCGGCGCAGATGCCGCACCTCATCGGCGCCAACGGCGCCACATGGGTGATGGTCGCTGTCGGCCTGCTGATCATTTACGGATTGCCAAGGCTGACGACCATCGTGCCGTCGCCGCTGGTCTGCATCGTCGTGCTCACCCTCGTTGCGCACTGGATGCATCTGCCATTGAAGACGGTGGCCGACCTGGGCCATCTGCCCGACGGCTTGCCGACGTTCGGCTTGCCTCAGGTACCGCTGTCTTTGGAGACTTTGAAACTCATCGCCTTGCCGGCTGTGGCCATCGCGATGGTGGGACTGCTCGAATCCATGATGACGGCCAGCGTTGTGGACGAGCTCACGGACACTCCGAGCTCCAAGAACCGCGAGTCCACCGGCCTCGGTATCGCCAACGTTGCCGCGAGCTTGTTCGGAGGAATAGCTGGCTGCGGAATGATTGGGCAGACGGTGAGCAACGTTCGCTATGGCGGACGCGGACGTTTGTCGACGCTGTTCGCGGGCGCCTTCCTGCTGATCCTCATGGTGCTTCTGAAACCCTGGGTGTCTCAAGTACCCGTCGCCGCATTGGTCGCCATCATGGTGATGGTGTCTGTCTCTACGCTGGATTGGGGTTCTGCGCGTGCGCTCTTGAAGCACCCGAAGCTTTCGAGTGTCGTGATGGGCGCAACTGTGGCGGTGACCGTTGCCACTGCCAACCTGGCCGCCGGGGTGACTGTCGGCGTGCTGTTGAGCGGCTTGTTCTTCACCTTCAAGGTCTCGCGTCTGCTTGTTGTCGTGAAGACAGGAACCGAAAGCTTGACCTATCGGGTCTCCGGACAGGTCTTCTTTGCATCAGCGGACATGCTGGTCGATGCGTTCGACGTGCGGGACGTCGAGGGCAAACCCGTCTGCATCGACGTCAGCGAAGCCCACTTCTGGGACATCACCGCCGTGAACGCCTTGGACAAGGTGTGTCAACGGCTGCGTAAACATGGAAGCCCGGTGGAGGTTGTCGGCTTGAATGAACAAGGCCGAATGTTGGTGTCGAAGCTGGACCTCGGTATCGAGTAGCCGGCATCTTCAGTCGCATGGCTGAAAGCGCTTGCACTCGGCGGTGGCGTGAATCGATGTCACGGTGTTCTCGCCATCGATGTGCCTCGAGGTGAACTTGACCCATGATCCTTCGGGGATATCAGCGAGCAGGGAGCGGTCGGGCAGCCTGAAGGTCTGCGTCGCGAAGGGAATCTTGGACCTGGGCAACAGCCTCAACCGAACGTAGAGCTTGCCGCCGGAGTCTTCGTACGATGATGAGAGTCGCGCTCGCGTGAACACCGGGGCTTGCTCGCTGGCCTGCGCCGCAGCGCCGCTCATTGCAATGACGCTCATCGCGGCCGCAATGGTTCTGCACAAGGCTCTCGACATCGTTGACTCCTTGAGTTGGCTCGCATTCTGCATTTCCCGTCATCTTCTATTCGAGAGTGTGATCAGCTTTCAGTTGCCCGGGAGGCAATAGGAAAACTCATAAATGTGAGTGCCATCCGCGACACTGATCTTGAACTCACCCTCGATACCAGTCAGATCTTCCGTTCCTGAGTCCGGCACGACGGTGACAGATAACGAGGCCAGGCCGCGATTCATGGTGCCAGTGTGTTGCAGAACGAATGAGCCGTTCTTTCCCGCCAGAACGCCAGTGACCCGCTCAATGGCAACGTAGGCGGCTGAACCTTTGATGCTCGTCCCGGCACTCAGCATTTGGCCGCGTGTCGTTGCTACGAGGTCACCTGATATCTGCTTGTTGATGGTCAAACGACCCAGTAGCTTCGGCTCTACGTCGTCCCCTTCGAAGGGCATCGGTAGGAGAGTGACGGCGAATGTACCTTTTGCTGTTTCGGTCATTGAGGCTTTCATGTGCACGCGGAGTAGCCACGGCGAGAGTCAAATGGTGGCGAACGCAACCTTCAGTCGGTATTCATGCTACGCCAGCGAAGCCGGTCCGCGTCGCGATGACGACCTTTACTCATTCATGCTCGCACCAATCCGAGTTTGCGCAGCTGCGTCTCGAGTTCGGCTGTCGTGGTCCAAGGCAGGATTTCCGAGTTCTTTCGCTCGTCCGGTGGATTTGACGGCAGGCCATCAGACCATCCCCCATGTCCGACGAGAGGCAGCAATGGCCGGCCGTGCAGCCACGCAAGACAAACTTCGGAAATAGTGCCGGCCCTGCCCCCGATGACGATGCAGGCATCACCAGACAAGGCCATGAGCAAGTTGCGCGCGTCACCCATGCCGCAGGGCACAACCACCGTTGCTGGCCAATCCAGCGGCGGCATCTGGTCAGGCGGCACGATGCTCAACACCAGACCGCCTGCGCCCATCGCACGCTCGGCAGCAACTCTGGTTGCGGGACTACCGCAGCCGCTGACCAAAGTCATGCCGAGCGAAGCGAGGAGCGCCCCCGCTTCGCCGGCCCTCTCAAAAGCCGAGGAGCCGGGTTCGGCACTGCCAAGAACACTAACTTGAGGCCGGCGAATGGATGGTGTCGTCATGATCTGACTGTAGCCGGCCGGCAAGCGCGCCTATATCGAAGGTCTTGATCCGCGGGCCGCCCTCGAAACCATCGATGTTCCACACCGCCTGCGGACCGGTCCCACCCAGCGCCCGCCGGCACACAACGCTGCCATCGTCCAGGTCGAGCTTCACGTGCAGCGTCCATCCACTGCCGGTCTTGTCAGGCTCGACGCGCACCAGCGCATAGCCGCTGCCGGTACCGACAGCCGCCGTGACGGCCTGGCCCTTGATCTCGCGACCTCCGAATTTCATGTCGACCGGCCCGTCCAGCCAGAACTCTTCCGGCCGCGAATTGGCAAAGGGCCAGGGCGAATACAGGCCCGACGAGACGATGGAGATCACTTCCACCGGTCCGTGCCGCCCCGTCATCCACAGGCTGGACACGCTGGACATGTGGCGGTCGCCGGCCAGCAGGATGACCTGTCGCACCGGGCTGTCGCGCAGCAGTTCCAGCAGGTCGAACTGCGACTTCGGATAGCCGCTCCAGTCGTCCAGGCCGATGCGCTCGGGCCCCCTGCCGAAGACCGCGGCGCGTGGGAGCGGCAGCAGCGCGACCGATGACACGATGAAAGCGGGTGAATCGGAAGGAAGGTCTTTCACGATCTTCGCCAGATCGAGTCCATCCTGGATGAGCGCGTCACCCAACAGGTGCGCGCCGGTCGTGGGACGCAGCACGCGGCGCTGGCGCTGGCTGCGCGTATCCAGCACCTTGAAGAGACGGCCGGCGACCTTGATGTCGTAGTTCAGTTCGTCGAGCGCCGGGTCCTTCGCCCGGTCCTCCACCCACTTGTGCTGGTTGGCGCGATAGGCGCGCAGGGCCGCCCTCTCCAGCCCGCCATTCAGGGAACCTGGCTCCCAGTTGTCTCCCACTTCGTGGTCGTCGAGCATGGGATAGGTCGGCAGCCGGCGCGTCGCGGCACGCCAGGAGGCAAGCCCGAACCCCTGGAAGTAGGCGTGCTCGACAGAATCCTTGCCCGCCGGATCGAACAGGCCGGCGGTCTCGTCCACGTACACCTGATCACCCACGAGCAGCAGCAATTGCGGTCGTTCACCGGCCGACGCGCTGTCCACCTGCTGGACCAGCCGCGCGCAGGAGCGCTGAGCCGGGATTTCGTCGAACAGCCCGGGCGGGTATTGGCAACTGGCGAGCGCAAAACTGAGGGGGCTCCGGGCACCGGAGGTGTCCATCGCCGCCTCGATCCAGGCCGGATCGAGGCGCACGACTGCCGCGTCGAGGGCGTCCGGCAGCCGCTCGCAGCACTGCGGCGTCAACAGCTGCATCACCTTCCTTCGCGTCTCGCCGACGACAGATCGCCTGGGCGAATGAAACAGCGCGTTCACCTCCTCCCAATCAGAGATGTCGAACACGCGCAGCAGCGGCAGATCGTTGTGCACCGTGACGACCGCGAAGCCTGCGTACTTGGGCAGCTCGCTGGCGACCAGCATCACTTCCAATGCACGATGGCGCAGCTCGTGATTGGACGTTGGGTCGATCACCATTTCGTCAAAGCAGAAGCACAGCTGCGCGCCATCGCGTTTCAAAGGGACGTAGACCACCCCCAAGCTCGTGGCACGCGCCGGCGGCGGCAGCACTGCGAGCCGGCAGTGCAGCAGCTTGCCGTCATCGGCTGGACCAACGCGCCCCAGCACAGGCCCCTTCCAGGGCAGTTCGACACGCAATGCCGGTTCCTCCGGGTCGGGAGGCTCGGGGTCCAGGCGGCTGCATTCGTCGAGGAAGCGAACCACGTGTTGAAACACCTCCTTGTCCGCATGCTCGCCAATCAGGCAGTCCTGGTGCCCATAGGCGTCCAACACCACCAGCCGATGGTGATGATCGTCCTCGCGCACGATGTCACCGCCCTCGCGAGGCGGCTTTTCGAACCAGTCCTTTTTCTTGTTGCCGAAGACGGCGCGCAGAAGGATGAAACTGTCCCAGGCGCCGCGCCAATCGAAGACCGCGTTCTGGCGGCCGTGCAGGAGCATCACGGGAAAGGCAAAGCGCTCGGCAATGTGCTTCTGCGTCACCACCCGGTTCATGCCCTGCGCATCGGTCAGCAACTGCTCGCGCGCATAGTGGCTGACTTGGGCGAGTCCCTTTGCCATGACCCAACCGTAGATGTCGCCAAGATAGGGCAGCAGTTTGTCGCTGATGTTCGCCAGACGCATGGTCTGGCCGAAGATGCCGTCTGCGCGATGGCGCACGGCCGCGAAGCCGGGGACCTTGTGAAGGCGCCCGCTCTCGCCATCATGGTCGGGATAGGGGAAGGTGGCCAGCACTGCGTCGGCCAGCAGCACCGCGGGTGTCCGCTCTGCCGGCGTCACGTCGAACTGCTCGGTGCCGAGGTACTGCTCCAGGTAGCTGGCCAGGTAAGCGCGAAAGCGGTTCATCGGGCTGGCGCGCAGCAACGGGCCGACCTGCGAGAGCACCACGGCGCCAATGGATTTGTACAGCTTCTCTTCATTGCGCAGCAGTTCCACACAGAACATCGCCGAGCCGATGCAATGGGCCACCACGTCGAGCTGCGCCGCGCCGGAGAGGCCCTTCACATGCGCAATCGCGTCGGGGATGTCTTCGCGCGAGACCTCGTCGAAGGACCAGTACCGGCGATGGTCCAGGTTGAGGCCGATGCTGGTGCGCAGGTCCAGCACCCAGACGTCGCGCCCGGCCTTCATCAGGGTGCTGACCAGATTGTTCGGCAGCATGACGTGCGCGAAAGTGGAGCCGCTGGCGCCGTAGCCGTGGATCAGCAGCACGGGCCGCGCGCCCGGGGTGTCTTTCCGGGGGCGGTAATGCGACAGCTTCCGCAAGGGCAGCGCGTCCGTGGTCGCGTACTTCGTGAGATCGAAGTGCGGCACGTCATACACGACAGGGTCGACGCCATCCACCTTTCCCGGCATTCGGCCGTTTTCGCGCGCGGTCTTGTGGTTGTCGTCCGGCGGCAGGAAGCTGACCAGATGAATGTGCAAGATCACGCGCAGCAACCACAGGCCCAGTTCGGCCAGATCGCCCAGCGCATTGGGCGCATCCTGCTGCGCCGTGATCTTCAGCAGCGGGATGAATTGCTCCACGAAGAAGTCCAGGTCAAGGCGCAGCACACCGCCGTCTTTCGCGCCCATGTCGAGTCGGCCTTCGCTCAACTGCCGCCACGGGTTGGCGTCCTCCGTCAGGGCCAACCGCTTGGTGAAGTGCATCGTCCGGCCCTTGCGCACCGGCGCGTCCTTGTCGGCCTTGGTCACGGTCCATGCGTAGCGCAGCAGGCGCGCTTCGCCAAAGTGCGTACACAACACGCCCAGGATGTACTCGGCGCCCGGGCTGTGGCCCAGCAGATCCGCCAGCTTGCGCCGTACCAGGCCAAGTACGCGCAGCATGCGATCCTCGCGGTTGGAGGATTCGCGCACCAGCAGCTGGACCTGGCCGGTGCAGGCGGCGGTCGAGGGCGTGCCGTCCGCGGCGGTGAAGCGCAGCGTCACTGCGCGCTGAGCCACCGTGCGCGGCAGGCGGCGCAGGTCCGACGCCGCGAAGGGCGCGAACTCGGCCACGGCTTCCAGCGCAAAGGGCTTGCCATTGACGTGAATGTCCCCTCGCAGGCACTCGCGGATGATCAGCTGGGTGGGCAAGGGTGCGGCCGCATGCCTTCGGTCGCGCCGCACCGGGCGCGGCACGCTTTGCAGCCTGGAACTGCCGCGCAGGACCAGGCCCCAGTCCTTCGACAGCATGGGAATGGAGCGCTCGGCGAGCGCCGCGATGGTCAGCGCCGGGTTGATGCCCAAAGCCACCGGAATGATCGAGCCGTCCAGCACCGCCAGGCCGGGCAGCAGACCCGCCTTGGCGAAGACGCGTCCATACGAGTCGACCACGCCAGCGTCGACGGCGTCGGCCATCGGGCAGCCACCCAGCGGATGCACGGTAGCAGCACCGATCTTGGCACCCAGCGGACCGACGTCGGGCAGCGGCTGCCACAGCGGATTGGGCAGCACCCGGCCGCCCAGGCCGCCGAGCCCGAAGAGCCCGCCGTGCGCATGGTGCAGGGCGTCCATCTGCTGCGCGAAGACGGGCAGGTCGCCGACGCCGAGCCACGAGATACCCACCTGCCCATCGCTCAGGGGCGTGTCGGCGTCGCCGGGCTTCAACTCGATCAGGCCGTCGGCGCCGTCGTCGCCCATCATTCCGTACACCGCGGTGTACTCGAGTGCGGCGTCGCTGACCGCCAGCGGATCGTCCATGACATCGTTCTCGCTGTGGAGGCGCGAGTCGTCCTCCAACAGCCCGTGCAGGGATTCGCTGCAAGTCACGACTTCGGCGAACGCGCGGCGCAGCGCGGCTGGAATGCCGAATTCCTCGATCACCACCGGCCGGCCGACTCGGCCCTTCTTGCGCAGCAGCCCCGTGATGGTCGGACCGACGTTGCGCCGATCCGGCGCGTCGCCTTCCTTCGCGCAGGCGTGCGCCAGGGGCTTCTGGCGATGGGCCACCGCGATCAGGTCGCCGTTGGTGGAAAAGCGGCGGCCCAAGCTCTTGCTGCCGCCAACGGGTAGCTCGTCGCCTTGCGAGCGCAGCAGGATCTCGGTGGAGCCGAGCGAGCCGGCCGCCAGGATGACCCGGCGCGCGCGCACTGTGTAGCAGCGCTTGCGGTCGGCACGCGCCTTGTCGGGGTCGGTCAGGAAGAAGTCGACTTCATAGCCGTCATCAATGCCGTCATCAACGGTGCGCAGGCGGTGCACCGTGGCACCGCAAAACAGCCTGGCGCCATTGGCCTGCGCCATGGCCAGGTAGTTCGCCTCCAGCGATTTCTTCGCGCGAAAGTTGCAGCCGCTCACGCAGTCGCCGCACTTGATGCAAGCACGCGTGTCGACGCCCGCGGGGCTGGTGCCGTCCTTGAAAGCCACGGCGAGCCAAGCCTTGCGCGCGGTGTTGGCGTGCATGGCGCGCCCCGCCTCCATCAATGAATCGAGCTTGGCGACACTGCCCGGGATCTGCTCGGGCATCAGCATGGCGCTCGCATGGCCGTAGTCGGATTTGAGCGCGTCGGGCACACGCAGCGCCTCGGGCCAGCGCTTGTCGGTGAAGGCATCCGCGGTCGCCCTCTCCATGACCGCGGCATTGATGAGCGAGCCGCCGCCCAGCCCGTTGCCCAGCACCACGGCGACCTTGCCCAGGCGCAGGTCGAAGAGGCCCGTGGGCCGGCCGCGCGCTGGCTTGCCGTCCTGCTTGCTGAAGCGCACGTGCCCGGGGATTTCGCCGAAGGTGGCGGGGAACTCGCCCGGAAGGTATTCGTTGCCGCGCTCGAGCACGTAGACCTTGACCGCGGGTCCGCCAGCCGCCGGCTTTGCGCCCGCCAGACGCGCCGCGGCCACCGCGCCCCCGTAGCCGCTGCCGACGATCAGCACCTCGCAATGCCAACCGTCGGGATCTTGCGCGATCTCGTCGACCAGCACCTCGGCGCCGGTGGACAACCAGCGGTCGTTCGCTTGCTCGTTCATCGCAACCTCCATGGCGGGGAAGCCCGCCGGTTTTTCTTCTTGCTCTACCGGGCGGCGATGGCCGCACTGATGGTGCGGCCCAGCGTGGGCGCGTCCACCGGCTTGCGCAGCAAGGCCAACGCGTGCCGGCGCGCGGCGCCGACCACGGCGTCGTCCTTGTCGGCGCTCACCATCACGACGGGTAGCGAGGGTTCGAGCCCGCGCAGGCGCTCGACGGCCTCAAGGCCTTCGACGCCGCCGCCTAGGCGAAAGTCGACCACCGCGGCATCGCAGCTGGCGCCCGAGAGCTGAGCCAGCGCGTCGTCGAGCGTGGCCGCGGCGAGCGCGCGGCAGCCCATGGCGGCCAACGCATTGACATAGGCGCCGCGCACCATCGAATCGTCGTCCAGCACCAGCACGCGCCGGCCGGCCAGGCTCCAGGCGGGCTCCGAGACCAGGGCCGCCACCTGCGCCGTATCGGCGAGCGGCAACCGCAACGAGAAGGTGGCGCCGGCACCGGGTGAAGACTCCACGGTGATGGGCAGCTTCATCAGGTCCGCCATGCGGCGCACGATCCCCAAGCCGAGGCCATGGCCGCTCACGGTTGCGGGGCCGTCCGCGCCGAGCCGCACCAGGTCTTCGAAGATCAGCTGGTGATGCTCGGGCGCGATGCCGGGGCCCGTGTCGCGCACCGTGAGCTCCACATCGCCTTCATGCGGCAGCACCTGCAGCTCGACCCGTCCACCGGCCGGCGTGAACTTGATGGCGTTGTCGACGAGGTTGGCGAGGATCCGGCGCAGCAGGTCCGGATCGGAATGCACGGCCAGCTCGGGCGGGCAGTGCCAGTCGAGCTGCAGCTGGCGCCCGGCCGCCGCGGCGCCGAAGCCGCCCATCACCGCGGCCACCAGGCGATCGAGCTGCACGCGGCGCGGCTGCGCCACGACCACGCCGGCGTCCAGCTTGGAGACGTCCAGCAGGGCATCGAGCATGGAGCAAAGCTGCTCAAGACTGGTGTCGACCACTTCCGAGACTTGCCGGGCCTCCCCGCTCATCGACAGGTGCCGCAGCGCGCCGACGTTCAGTGCCATAGCTTGAAGTGGCTGGCGCAGGTCGTGGCTCGCGGCGGCGAGGAAGCGGCTCTTGTCCTGGTTCGCCTTCACCGCGGCATCCCGAGCGACCGCCAGTTGCGCCCGCTCGAACTCCAGACTGGTGGCCAGTGCCTCGTTCTCGAGGCGGATGCGGAATGACTCCTCGAAGGTCTCCAGGTTGCGCCTGGCAAAGCGGGACTGCACGCCAAAGAACATCAGCACCAGCGCCGCGATGCCCAGGCCGAGCCGGGTTCCCGACAACGCCCACATCAGCGCCGTTGGCACAAAGAGGAGGCTGGCATAGGCGAGGAAGGCGGGCCTGATGGTGGCGCTGGTGGAGACCGCGCCGGCGCCCCAGGACACCAGGATCATCGTGAGCACCGCGTCGAGCGATGGATCGAGCCAGCTCATGAACAAGGCGGCCGAACCGTTGCATGCGCCGATCAGCACATTCCACAGCACGGTCGCGTGCAGTCGCGCGGCAATGGGCTGTTGCCGGTCGCTTGCCATGTGCGCGAGTGCCGACGCTCGCAGCTCGCGGCTGCCGATGACGGCGGCGAACCAAGCCAGCACGACCGCGGTCGGCACCGACTGCCAGACGATGGCCGCCACGATGGTCGCTGTCAGCAGGATCTGCCAGCGCAGGCCCACTGCCTGATCGGCCACGACCTGGAGCCGGCGCTCGTCGAGTTCGATCGATGCGCCATCCATCAGGGCGGCGGCCTCGGCGTTGGCATTCGGGTTCTTCATCATTGAAGGTCCAGCGTGGCCGCGGCCTGGGCGTCGAAGACGCGGCACAGCGCATCGGTGCGATTGCGCGCCCCGAGCGCCCGATAGACCATGGACAGGTGCACTTTCACCGTGCCTTCGGCGATGGCCAGCTGGCGCGCGATCAGCTTCACCGGCGTGCCGCGAATGGCCAGGGCCAGCACCTGGCGCTGGCGCGGCGAGAGCTCGTTGCGCAGAAAGCGCGCCAGGTCCTCGCGCGGCAGCTCGTCGGGCTCGCGCGCACGGGTCACGTCATCGCTGAGCACGAACTCGGCAGGCAGATAGATGCGATGGCGCAGCACGACCCGCAGCGCGGCCTCCATGTCGGCGAGCCGGTATGACTTGGGAATGAAGCCGGCCGCGCCGGCGTCGATCACCTCGCGCACGCGCTGCGGCGAGCTCTCGGCCGACTGCATGCACACGGGTGTGGCCTCGAAATGCGCCTTGACCGCACGCAGCGCGTCCGGGCCCGAGAGAGTGGGCAGGTGATAGTCGAGCAGCACCAGGTCGAAGTCGGCTGCGGTGTGCTGGCATGCGCTCTCGACATCGCGGCTGGCCTCGAAGGCAAAGGGCTGGCCGGGCTCGATCTCCGCGGCGAGCTGCTCGAGCAGGCGGCGCGTGCCGTTCCAAACGATCTCGTGGTCATCGACAAGCAGGACTCGCATGGGCACCTCGTTGTCTTGCGACGCTGGAACGCGATCTCCCGCATTCCGGCCCGAAGGGTAGTCCAAAGACCAGCGATTGGCGCCTATACCAACGGCCTAGTCAGCGCGCTTAGCGGCTTTCGGCCTCGACTAGCCCGGGCGCGCAATTGAACGCGGCACCCCGCCGGCAGACACTGCATTGCACCGACCGACCCCTGCGTCGCATCCCCAACAACAAGGAGCCGAGCATGAACCTCAGCATCGAAGCACCCGTTGCGCGGCCGCACGCCGCCAATGCGCGGCGGCTCTTCGCGCCCCGGCCGCTGCTGGGCGACGAGGCCCTGCCCTTGGGTCTTTCGCCGCAGCGCTTCGCGCATCTGCTGGAGGAAGTCGAGGCGCTGCTCTTTTCCGTGCGCAAGCCGAGCAGCGAAGCGATGGAGGGCGACCGCGCCCTGCTGACGCTCATGTTCACCGACATCGTGGATTCTTCCGGGCATGCCGAGCGACTGGGCGACGAGGCCTGGTCGCGGCTGCTGGAGCGCCATCACACGATCGTGCGTGCGCAACTCGCCACCTGGCGCGGCAGCGAGCTGGACACGGCCGGCGACGGCTTCTTCGCCAGTTTCGACACGCCCACGCGCGCGGTGCGTTGCGCCCTCGCCGTTCGAAGCGCGCTACATGCGCTCGGCATCGAAATTCGTGTCGGACTGCACACCGGCGAATGCGAGCGCCTGGGCAACAAGGTCGCCGGGCTTGCCGTCCATGTGGCGGCGCGGATCGCGGCCGGGGCGGCCGCTGGGGAAATCATGGTGTCGGGGACGGTGCGCGACCTGGTGATGGGCTCGGGCCTGTGCTTTTCCGGCGGCGAGTGCCATGCGCTCAAGGGGCTGTGCGAGCCATGGCGGCTGTACCGGGTCTGCGGCGACCGGCCGGCTCAGCCCGGCGACGGTCTGCGGCTGCACGGCTGATTGCCATGCATTGCAAGCCGCCCTTTCAACGTGGTGCATTTGGCGGGATGATGCGGAAACGAATGATTGCCAACATCGATGTCTCTGCACCACTTGCTCGCTGACTACGGCTATGTCGCCGTGCTGGCTGGGAGCTTGCTGGAGGGTGAAACCATTCTGATCCTGGCGGGGTTCGCCGCGCATCAGGGGCATCTGTCGCTGCCGTGGGTCATGGCGGTCGCCTTTTTCGGTGGGACGCTGGGCGATCAGATCTTTTTCTTCGTGGGTTGGCGCTACGGCGATGCGCTTTTGCGGCGCCTGCCGCGCATGGCGCCCAATGCCGAACGGATCAACCGCTTGTTGCTGCGGCACCATGCCTGGCTGATCGTCGGCATCCGCTTCATGTACGGGGTGCGGATCGCTGGCCCGATCGCCATCGGAATGAGCGATGTGCCGGCACGACGCTTTCTGATGTTCAACCTCATCGGGGCGGCAATCTGGGCTTTCATCATTCCCGGCCTCGGATACATGTTCGGGCACACATTGAAGTGGCTCGTCGTCGACCTGGCGCGCTACGAGGTGATTGCGCTGGCGGTGATCGTCACGCTTGCCGTATTGATCGCCCTGGCGCACCGCTGGCACGCGCGCCGCACAGCCAGCAAGCCGCCCAACGCCTGAACGCCCGTCGTAGCGGCGGAGAAGTACCGCACCGGGCGGCGCAAGTGCGCCATTGTTTCCCCCGAACGAACACTGCAGTTCTTTTTGCACCGGTTCTGCCCGGGTAATTTGCCCCAAACTCCTCTTCACACAGAGGCAGCAATGAAAACGACATGGAACTTCATCTTGGCCGGCGCAGTGACTTTGGCATCTGCGGCCGGAATCGTCACTGGCGAAGCCGCAAAGGGTGAGCTACGCCTGGCCGAGGCGGCCACGGCCGTGAGCGCAAGCCCCAACGCATTCGCGTGGCTGACGGGCGGCGTGGCGTCCGTCGCTTCGGCCCAGTAAACAAGGCAGGAAAGACAAGGCAAGAAAGCGGGGTCGCGCGCGGGCTTGTCTTTCAACGCGGGCCGAGGCAGAGTCGGGCGACTTTTTGGGAGCCCAAGCAATGTCATCCAGCCCGATCGAAACCTGGCACCGGCTCGTCACGGAGCGCGATGTTCGGGGCCTTGACGCACTTCTTGCCGACGACGCGGTCTTCTATTCGCCCGTCGTCCACACCCCTCAGGTCGGCAAAGCCATCACCAAGGCCTATCTCGCCGCCGCCTTCAGCGTCTTCTTCAATCCGTCTTTTCGCTATGTTCGGGAGCTCACGGGCGAGCGCGACGCCGTGCTCGAATTCCAGGTCGAGTTGGACGGCATCAGCGTCAATGGCGTCGACATGATCAAGTGGAACGAGGAAGGCAGGATCACCGAGTTCAAGGTGATGCTGCGCCCCCTGAAAGCCGTGAACCTGATTCACCAGAAGATGGGGGCCATGCTTCAGGCGAATCGGTGATGCACGGTCTGCGGCCCCACCCTCAATCCGCGGGAGGCAGGTTCAGCGCCCTGGCGACGCCTGCGCCGTACGCAGGATCGGCCTTGGTGCAGTTGGCGATGTGGCGGCGCTTGATGAAGTCCGGCGCATCGCCCATGGCGCGGGCCGTGTTGTCGAACAGCACTTGCCGCTGCGCGGGCGCCATCAGGCGGAACAAGTCGCCCGGCTGCTTGTAGTAGTCGGCGTCGTCTTCGCGGAAGTTCCAGAAGTCTCCATCGCCGCGGATCTTCAGCGGCGGCTCGCGGTACTCGGGCTGCTCCTGCCACTGATTGAAGCTGTTCGGCTCGTAGTGCGGCAGTCCGCCATAGTTGCCATCCACACGCCCCGCACCGTCCCGGTGATTGCTGTGCACCGGGCAGCGCGCCGCGTTCACGGGAATCTGGTGGTGGTTCACGCCCAGCCGGTAGCGTTGCGCGTCGGAGTAGGCAAACAGCCGCGCCTGCAGCATCTTGTCCGGAGACACGCCAATGCCAGGCACCAGGTTGTTCGGCGCGAAGGCGCTCTGCTCCACGTCGGCGAAGAAGTTCTCGGGATTCCGATTGAGCTCAACGACACCCACTTCGATCAATGGGTAGTCCTTCTTCGGCCAGACCTTGGTGAGATCGAATGGGTGGTAGGGCACCTTCTCGGCGTGGGCCTCGGGCATGACCTGGACATACATCGTCCACTTCGGAAAATCTCCGCGGCCGATGGCGTCGAACAGGTCGCGCTGATGGCTCTCCCGATCGCCACCGACGATGGCGGCGGCTTCCGCATCGGTGAGGTTCTTGATGCCCTGCTGGGTCTTGAAATGGAACTTGACCCAGAAGCGCTCGTTCTTGGCGTTGACGAAGCTGTAGGTGTGCGAGCCGAAGCCGTGCATGTGGCGGTAGCTCGCCGGAATGCCCCGGTCGCTCATCACGATGGTGACCTGGTGCAGCGCTTCGGGCAGCAGCGTCCAGAAGTCCCAGTTGTTGGTCGCGCTGCGCATGTTGGTCTTGGGATCGCGCTTGACGGCCTTGTTGAGATCCGGAAACTTTCGCGGGTCCCGCAGGAAGAACACGGGCGTGTTGTTGCCCACCATGTCCCAGTTGCCTTCTTCCGTGTAGAACTTGAGGGCGAAGCCGCGGATGTCGCGCTCGGCATCGGCCGCGCCGCGCTCGCCGGCCACCGTCGTGAAGCGGGCGAACATCTCGGTTTTCTTGCCGACGGTGCCGAAGAGCTTGGCGCGGGTATACGCAGTGATGTCTTTCGTCACCGTAAAGGTGCCGAAAGCGCCGGAGCCCTTGGCATGCATGCGGCGCTCGGGAATGATCTCGCGGTTCAGGTTGGCGAGCTTTTCGATCAGCCAGACATCCTGCATCAGCAGCGGGCCGCGCGGGCCAGCGGTCATGCTGTTCTGGTTGTCGACTACGGGGGCGCCGAAGGCAGTGGTCAGTGGGGTTTTCTTGGGGGCGTCGCTGGAGTCGCTCATGGTTTCCTCTCGGGTGTCATTGGTTGTACGCACAAGGGCAGCAAATCTGGCACCTTCACGGCCAAAGCGCAACTGCGTCGTTCGGAGGGTGATTTGCCGAACGTCGGTCTTCGGTCAGGGCTTGACCTTCTTCGACGATTTGGCCTTGCTCGCCTGATTGTGGGCGATAGCTTCGCGAACGAGCGCCTTGAACGCCGACGCATCGACTGCCTCTCCTTCGAGGATGTCGATGGCGCGTCGCACGTTGCCGTCGAGACTCGAATTGAAGAGACCGGCCGGGTCCTTCAATGAAGCACCCTTGGCAAAGGTCAGTTTGATCTTGTCCTTGTAGGACTCACCCGTGCAGATGATGCCGTCGTGCGACCAGACCGGCGTCCCCATCCACTTCACCTCTTCGAGGACTTCGGGGTCTGCTTCCTTGATCAGCTCGCGCATCCTGCCCAACGTCGCCCCACGCCAGCCGCCGAGTTCGGCGATCTTGGTCGAGATGAGCTCGGATGCTGATGATGACGGTGACGGTGATGGTGGCTGGCCTTGGGTGGCTTCCGACTTTTTCATGCATTTGCCTTGGTTTTCATTCGCACGGCAACGGAGGATAGCCCCAAGACGTTCGCCTTGCGCAATGCGCAAGCGAGTGCAATATTGCGGGCCATGAACAAACTGATCTCGGCAATGCTCCTGGCGATCACGGGACTGACGGCGTCCGGATCCGCAATGGCTCAATGGCACAACAGCCCCCAGTTCGATCGAGATCTCAGGGCCTGCGACCGCCGCGGCGTGAATTTCGATCGATGCATGTGGGAACGAGGCTGGCAGCGCGGCGGCCCCGGCCAGCGGTGGAACCACAACCAGAACTGGCATCGCGCGCCCAACAATCCCAACTGGCACAGCCCTCCGCCAAATCACTGGAACAACTCGCCGCCGCGGCGCAATCAACCGCGGCTCAGCGACATGCAGCAGCGCGCGCTCGACAACTGCCGCCTGCTGGCGCCTGCCGAGCAGCCACGGTGCCGCGCCACCGTCATGTCGACCGTAAGACGTTAGTTGTTGGTTCGGCGCTCCGCCTACGTGAAGGCGGAGCGCAGGACTGCCCAAATTCCCGGAGGTGACGGGAGACTGGCATTTCGACTCGCAACCGGCACGAGGAAATAGCCATGAACGATCCGAAGCGCCCCGCCCAATTCTCATGAGGGAGGCCATAGAAGCCTGGTTCTCCGAGCTGGGATGGGTGCCCTTCGGCTTCCAGCGCACCGTGTGGCAGGCGATCGCCGATGGGCACTCGGGCCTGCTGCATGCGACCACCGGCGCGGGAAAGACTTACGCGGTGTGGCTCGGCGCCTTGCTGGCCCTGGCCGAAGAAGCACCCACCCAAGCCGGTCCTCGCATCCGCCCGCCGGCCCCTTTGCGCGTGCTCTGGCTCACGCCGATGCGGGCGCTCGCAGCGGACACCCTGCGTTCGCTTCGGCAGTCGCTCGAAGCCCTCGCGCCTTCGATGCAACCCTGGAGCGCCGGGGCGCGCAGCGGCGATACGCCTTCAGCCGAGCGCGCCGCGCAAGACCGACGGCTTCCCAGCGTCCTCGTCACGACACCCGAGAGCCTGTCGTTGATGCTGTCGCGTGCCGATGCCGAGCAAACGCTCGGTTCGCTGCGTCTCGTGGTCGTCGATGAGTGGCACGAGCTGTTGGGCAACAAGCGGGGCGTGCAAGTGCAACTCGCGCTCGCGCGATTGCGGCGCTGGAATGCAGGCTTGCAGGTGTGGGGCATGTCCGCGACGCTGGGGAACCTCGAAGAAGCCATGCGAACACTGCTCGGCGGGCGCCAGGGCGTGCTGGTGCAGGGCGACGTGCCGAAGACCCTGGTCGTCGACTCGTTGTTGCCCGCGCACGCCGATCGATTTCCTTGGGCCGGACACCTCGGCATCACGATGCTGCCGCAAGTGGCCGACGAGATCGCCACAAGCCGAACGACCCTTGTCTTCACCAACACGCGCTCGCAGGCGGAGATCTGGTATCAGGCCCTGCTGGAGACACGCCCCGAGTGGGCCGGCGAGATTGCGCTGCACCATGGCTCCCTCGATCGCGCGGTGCGCGAATGGGTCGAACTCGGACTCAAGGCCGGCTCGCTGCGCGCGGTGGTGTGCACGTCGAGCCTCGACCTCGGAGTGGACTTTCTTCCGGTCGAGCGTGTGCTGCAGATCGGCTCGGCCAAGGGTGTCGCTCGCCTTCTTCAGCGGGCGGGTCGCTCAGGGCACGCGCCCGGCCGCCCTTCGCGCGTCACGCTGGTGCCCACGCACAGCATCGAGATCGTGGAAGGCGCGGCCGCGCGCGCCGCCATCGCGCAAGGGCACATCGAACATCGGCATTCACCCATTCAGCCGCTCGACGTGCTGGTGCAGCACCTGGTGACGGTCGCGCTGGGCGGCGGCTTCGCAGCGGATGCGCTCTATGACGAAGTCCGCGACACGGTGGCCTATGCCGACCTTTCACGCGAGAACTGGCAGTGGTGCCTGGATTTCGTCTCGCAGGGAGGCGCCTCTCTGGCGGCGTATCCGGACTATCGGCGCGCACTGCCGGGCGATGACGGCATCTGGCGCGTCCCCGATGCGCGACTCGCGCGCCGCCATCGCTCGAACATCGGCACCATCGTGAGCGATTCCAGCATGACTGTGCAGTACCTGAGAGGCGCAAAGTTGGGCAGTGTCGAGGAAAGCTTCATCGCGCGCATGAAGCCGGGTGATTGCTTTCTCTTTGGCGGCCGAATGCTGGAACTGGTGCGCGTGCACGACATGACTGCACTGGTACGCCGAGCCAGCGGGCGCCGTCCGGTCGTGCCACGCTGGAACGGCGGACGCATGCCCCTGAGCAGCACACTGGCTGACGCGATGGTCCAGCAGCTGGCGCTGGCAGGCGAGGGACGCTATGAATCGTCCGAGATGCAGCGTGTCCGCCCGCTCCTCGAGCTGCAGCAGAAATGGTCGGCGCTGCCCACGCCGCAAACGCTGCTGGCGGAGACTCTCGTGACGCGCGAAGGCACGCACCTGTTTCTCTACCCCTTCGCGGGCCGTCCGGTACACATGGGCTTGGCGAACCTCATCGCCTGGCGCGCCGCGCAGCATGCACCGGGCACCTTCTCGATCGCAGTCAACGACTATGGCCTGGAACTGCTCAGCGCCGAACCCGTGGACTGGCCCACGCTGCTGCCCGGGCTCCTGCAGCCGGGACATGACGCGCAAGCCCGCGAAGCCATCGCCTTGCATGGCGCCGACGAAGGCGAACGGATCGCGCTGCTGCACGAAGTGCTCGCGAGCCTCAACGCAACGGAACTCGCGCGCCGACGCTTTCGCGAGATCGCTCGCGTTTCCGGACTGATCTACCAGGGCTATCCCGGCGAGCGGCGCAGCAATAGGCAACTGCAGGCCTCGTCGTCGCTCTTCTACGAGGTCTTCCGCAAGTACGACCCGGCCAATCGGCTGCTCGCACAGGCGGAGCAGGAACTGCTGTCCCAGGAACTCGAGATCAACCGCATGCAGGCGAGCCTGCGGCGCATGGCGGCGCAGCGGCTGGTGCTGCGGCCGCTTGCAAGGCCGACGCCGTTCGCCTTCCCGCTGATGGTCGAACTGTTCCGCGAGAAGCTGTCGAACGAAAACGTCGCGGACCGCATCGCGCGCATGGTGGCGCAACTGGAAAAGGCGGCGGGCGATGAAGCGCGTTCGGAGGTGAGCAATGTGCAAGCGGTGTCCGCCAATCTGCAGTTCGGTGTAGATGCCGTCGATGCGATGTCGCCGACCACCAGCGAAGGCGAAGGCGGCAAGCCGCGCCGCTCGCCAGAGCGAAGAAGACGCGCAAACTAGAGAACCTAACCTGACATGGCTTCCAGCACACTGCCCTCATGCCAAGTCATCTGGGCCAATGAGCGACTGCATCTTCTGCCGGAGCGCGCGCTGTGGTGGCCGGCACGGCGCACGCTTTTTGTGGCGGACCTGCATCTGGGCAAGGCCGCCGCTTTCCGCGCGCTCGGCCAGCCCGTGCCTTCAGGCACGACAGGAGGCAACCTCGATCGGCTCGACGCGCTCATTGGCGGCCTCGAAGCGTCGGCCGTTGTTTTCCTTGGCGACTTCCTGCACGCGCGGGAGGCGCGAACCGCGCGTCTGCTGGATGCGCTGGCCGAATGGCGGACGCGGCGCCGCTCAGCGGCGATGACGCTGGTGCGCGGCAACCATGACAGCCGCGCCGGGGACCCGCCCCCTTCGCTCGACATCGAGATCGTCGACGAGCCATGGCTGCTCGGGCCCTTTGCCTGCTGCCATCATCCTCAACAGCATCCGACTCACTTCGTGCTGGCGGGGCATGTGCATCCGGTCTGCCGATTGCAGGGGCGCGGGCGGGACAGCGTGAAGCTGCCCTGCTTCTTGGCCGAAGGCAGGCAAGCCGTGCTCCCGGCGTTCGGCGAATTCACCGGTGGATGGATGATCGAGCCTGCACCGGAGCGCAGTTTTTACGCCGTCGGCGGCGGAGCAGTCTGGGCCGTTCCGGCACAGACCATCCGATGAGGTGGCCACGGGAAGCAACTGCCCGATCAGCCCCCGTCCTTCCCACCCTGTTCCTTCTCACCGCCTTCTTCGTCGTCGCTGCTGTCCGTTTCCTCGTTCTCCATGTCAGCGTCCGGGACCTTGGGAGGCGGCGGCTTCGCAGGCGCCGGGCCGCTGGGGGCAGTTGCGTTCATCGACGACTCCTTGAAATGCGCAGCGGCGAAGCTGCCTGCTGCATCGAGCCACTGTGGGAGCCGCAAAGCGCGGCGCGTGTCAGCCAGCCAGAGGGACGGATGTGCGACCGGGCCTATCTGACGAACTCACGTCCGGACAGCAGCCCGTTGGGGAACGAATCGCACGCAGAGAGCCATGAAAACCAGCAGCAGCAAAGATGCGTAGAGGCGGTTCAGGTGCAAGCCGCCTTCCTTGATCGGTTTGTCCAGGAAATCACCGAGCGTCGCTCCAAGAGGCCGCGTGAGCACGAACGCAGCCCAGAACAGCAGCGTGCGCGAGATCCGCGTCCAAAAATAGAGAGCGGCGACAACCGCCAGACCTCCGCCAAAAATCAGCGCGCCGATCTCGTAGCCGAGCCCGAGGCCGCCCCGGTCGGCGCCGGCCGTCCAATCGCCCAGTGCGGTGCCGAGCGTCTGCGAAAACAGGATCGTGACCCAGTAGAACCATTCGGCTTTCGGCGTGGTGATGCTCTCGACCGAAACCGTGCGCTCGGACCAATACCAGGCGCCCAAACTCACAAGCAGGAGGCAGGCAAGCAGGGCCACGCCGCCCGGGTAGCCGAGACCCATCGAGCGGTCCGCAAAATCCGCAATCGTCGTGCCCAGGGTCGTCGTGCCGACGATGGTCGCCCAGTACAGTGCCGGATGAAAGCGCTTGACCTTGACCTGGGCAGCGACAAGCCCCACGAAGATTGCCGTAAAGACCACGCATCCCACGAGGTAGCCGAGCTTGAGTGACATGGTTACCCAGTCGCCGCCAGTCTCGCCCAGCGTGGTCGCGGCGATCTTGATGATCCAGAAGCCCAGTGTGACTGCCGGGACTTTGCTCAGCCGGAAGTCCACATGTGAGCTTGCCGCAGTCGCATCCTGCATCGCATTCTCCTTGGAAGTGGGTTCGACGATATCGCTCGGACCTGATCCCAATCTGAATGCCTGCGGGATGGCTGCTGCCAGACAGACTCCCTTCAAGGCGTCAGGTGCTGAGCCCCTGAGAGGAATCTCCACCGGCGCGTCGCCCTCAAAGCCCCAGGTACGCCCGACGCAACCCCTCGTCCGCCAGGAGCGTGCTGCCGGGTCCCGACATCACGACCTCGCCATGCTCCAGCACATAGCCGCGCTGCGCCAGGCTGAGCGAACGGTGCACGTCCTGCTCGACCAGCAGGATCGTGATGCCGCGGGCATTGATATGCGGCAACTTCTCGAAGATGTCCTTGACCATGATGGGCGCGAGGCCGATCGAGGGTTCGTCGAGCAGCAGGAGCCTGGGTGACGTCATGAGCGCGCGGCCGATGGCCAGCATCTGCTGCTCGCCGCCGCTGAAGGAGCGCGCCCGCTGGCGCCGCCGCTCGCGCAGGCGCGGGAAGAGCGAGTAGACCCACTCGAGGTTGTCGCGGCTGCGGCGCTCGTCGCGCAGCACATCGCCGCCGACGCGCAGGTTGTCCTCGACCTCCATGTGTCCGAAGAGCCGCCGGCCTTCCATGACTTGCGCCATGCCCAACCGCGCGATCTGGTGCGATGGCTTGCCGCTGATGCGTTCGCCGCAAAAGCGCACCTCGCCGGCGAAGGCCGGCAGCGTGCCCATCACCGTGCGGATCAGCGTGGTCTTGCCGGCCCCATTGGCGCCGACCATGCAGACGATCTCGCCTTCGCTGACGTTCATGTCCACGCCGCGCAGCACCTGAACGTCGCCGTAGCCGGCGTCCAGTCCCTTGACTTCCAGCATCATGCGTGAGCCTCCCCGAGATACGCCTTCACCACTTCAGGGTCGTTCGCCACCGCATTCGGCTCGCCCTCCGAGATCTTGCGGCCGTGATGCACGACCACGATGCGGTCCGACATCTGCATGACTGCTTTCATGTTGTGCTCGATGACCAGCACACTGACGCCGGTACGGCGCAGGTCCAGCACCAGCGACACCATCTCCGCCGTTTCCACGCCGGTGAGGCCGGCCATCACTTCGTCGAGCAGCAGGAGCCGAGGCTGCGTGGCGAGTGCCTTCGCGACCTCCAGCCGCTTGCGTCCCGACAGCGTGAGCGTGCGGGCGACCTGCTGCTCGCGTCCACCGAGGCCGACGCGGCGCAGCACCTTCGTTGCCACCTCCGCCGCTTCGTCGCGGCGCGGATAGCGCAGGAAGGCGCCGATCATGGCGTTCTCGAGAACCGTCATCTCGCCGAAAGGCTTGACGATCTGAAAGGTGCGCACCAGCCCGGCGGCGCAGATGTACGCGGCGCTCTGGCCATCGACCCGGCGGTCCGCGAACCAGATCTCGCCGTCGGTGGGCGCGAGGAAGCCGGAGGCCATCGCAAACAGGGTCGTCTTGCCGGCGCCGTTCGGACCGATCAGGCCGACGATCTCGCCTTCATCGACCGAAAAGCTGACGTTGTCGGAGGCCCGCAGGCCGCCGAAGCTCTTGCCGACACCGCGGAATTCGAGCAGCTTCATGGTGCGCCCTCGGCGGCGCCGAGGGCCGCGGCCCGAGTCGCGCGCCTGCGCTCGCACCAGCGCTCGAAGATCGCCATCAGCCCGCGCGGCTCCCAGCGGATCACCAGCATCAGCAGCAGGCCATACAGCATCATGTCGACGCCGACGAGGCCACCCGAGACGGTGCGCGCGAGTTCCTCGCCCGGCAGCAAGAGCAGCGCACCGATGATTGGTCCCCACAGCGTGCCGCGTCCGCCGATGATGCAGACCACCGCGATGACCACGCCGAGGTTGGCGCCGAACACCTTGTCGGGGCTGATGTAGAGCACGAACTGGGCGTAGAAGGTGCCCCCCAGCGCGGTCAGCGCGGCACTCAGCATCGCGGCCAGCATCTTGTAGCGCAAGATGGGCACGCCCAGAGCCAGCGCCGCTTCCTGGTCGTTGCGCACCGCTGCGAGGTAATAGCCGAAGCGGCTGCGCAGGATCTGGCGATTGATGAACCAGGCGGCTACCGTGAAGACCAGGGCGATCACGTAGTAGAACTCCTTGCGTGTGTGCTGGAAATACAGCGGCGCGTCGCGCAGCAGGGTCACTTCCATGCCGCGTGGCCCGCCCAGCAGGCTGTCGGCGTTCTCGACCAGCGTCTTGAGCACCATCGCGGTGGCGATGGTCGCCAGCGCAAAGTAGGCGCCGCGCAGTTGCATGCATGACAGACCCACCACCACGGCGGCGACGACGGCGATGGCGGCGCCGGCCCACATGCCGAGCCAGGGGCTGAGCCCGAGGTGCACGAACAGCCAGGTCGAGCTGTAGGCGCCGATGCCGAAGTAGGCCGAGTGGCCGAGCGAAAGCTGACCGGCAATGCCGCCCAGGATGTTCCACGACAGTGCAAGATAGGCGTACAGCAGCGTGAGGACGGCGATCGACAGCAGGTATTGGCTGTCGGTCAGGAGCGGCACGACGACCGCGGCGGCAATAAGCGCCAGCCTCGCGCCGGCAGGGAAAGTGCGGGTGCTCATCATTCGTTCTCCACGCCGAAGAGTCCGCTCGGGCGGAAGTACATCACGCCGAGGAACAACAGGAAGATCAGCGCTTCGGCGTAGGTCACCGGAATCAACTGGCTGCCCACCGATTCGAGCACGCCGACGATGATGCCGCCCCAGAAGGCGCCAGCCACCGAGCCGATGCCACCAAGCACCACGATGACGAACGCCCGCATGCCGAAGGTGTCGCCGACGAAGGGGTTCGCCGGATAAAGCGGCAGCAGGAGCGCGCCGGCAACGCCGAGCACGCCCAGGCCGATGGCGAAGGACAGCTGGTAGACACGGGCGCTGTCGATGCCCAGCACCCCGGCTGCCTCGCGATCCTGACCCGTGGCGCGGATCGCGCGGCCGGTGCGCGTGTAGCGCAGGAACGCGACCAGCCCGCCCGTGATCAACGCGCCAAACACCAGGCCGGCCACTTGCGGGTAGGTAAAGATCAAGTCGCCGACAACCAAGACCTCGTTGGCCCACGGACTGTCGACCGAGCGGCTGTCGGGGCCCACCAGCGCGAGAAACCCGTAGTCCATGAAGATCCACAGCCCGGTGGTGAAGATCAGCACGCCGATGGGTTCGCGTGCGATCTCCTTGCGGTAGATCGCATCAATGAGCCAGCGCTGGCACGCGTAGCCGACCACGAACAACACCACCGCGGTCAGCGGCGCGGTGACCAGCGGGTGCAGCCCGGCCTGGGTCGCCAGCGCGTACGACACGTACATGGCCATCATCAGGAAGGAGCCGTGCGCGAAATTGATGATCTTCATCACGCCGAACTGCAGGCTCAGGCCCAGCGCGATGAGGCCGTAGATGGCCCCGCTGGCGATACCGCTCAGCAGGGCCTGTAGATAGGTGCTCGACAAGAAGTGCTCCTTGCGGAAGAAATGAAAGCCGGCCGCCTTTGCGGGGCGGCCGGTCGCGGCGCACGCGGCGCGCGCGGCGTTCAGGGCGCGGATGCGTTCGCCGGCCACACCATGCGGTAGGTCTTGGACGCCAGGTTCTCCGGCCAGATGGTGCGGTACTCGCCGGCCGGCGTGATCTGCTGCATCACATAGCGCTTCTTCGGGTTCTGGCCCTTCTCGTCGATGACGATGTCATAGCCGACCAGCTTCGTGAGATCCGTGCCCTCGATCCGGGTCTTCGCGAGCGCATTGCGGATGGCCTCGGGGTCGGCCTTGCCGGCGCGTTCCAGCGCATCCTTGATCACCCAGGTGGCGACGTAGGCGCTCACCGAGAGCTCGTTGGGCTCGACCTTGTTCGCAGCCACGAACTCATCCCAGAACTTCTTCGCGAAAGGCGTCGTGATCGAAGACTCGTAGCCGGCCCAGCCATTGGTGGTGAACACCTGGCTCGCGATGCCCTTGCCCACCAGCGGAATGAAGTTGCTGTCGATCTGCCCGCCCGCGCTGCCGACGTAGGCCATCGCGCCCACCTGCATTTGCGCCAGCAGCTTGTGCAGTTGCACGGCGTCGGCCGAGTAGGCGGTGACCGTCACCACGTCCGGCTTCTTGCCCTTGATCTTGAGCACCAGCGGACGCAGGTCCGGTGAGTTCGGCGGATAGCCTTCGTCGAGCACGACCTCGATGCCGGCCGCCTTGAACTTGGCGCGGAGCGTGTTGGCCATGTCCTGGCCCCAGTCCGTGTTCTCGTAGACCATGGCGACCGTCTTGGCCGGCTTGCCGGTGGCCTTGCCAGCGAACGAAACGAAGTCGGCCATGCTTTCAGCGTTGGACGAGGCCGGCACCTGCGTCGGACGAAACACGTACTTGAAGCCACGCTCGGTGATGTCGGCCTTGGCCGCGAGGTCGACCACCCACGGCGTGCGGTACTTCTCGGCCACTGCGGTTGCCGGGAAGGTCACGCCGCTCTGGAAGGCGCCCAGCAGCACAGGCGTCTTCTCGCGCGTGATCAGGCGCTCGACCTCGGTGATGGCCACCTTGGCATCGCCGCGCGTGTCGACCTCGATCAATTCGAGCGGCGCGCCGCCCATCGACTTGATGCCGCCGCTTTCGTTGATGTGCTTGACGGCCAGGTGCGTGGCACGCGACATGTCCTTGCCGATCGATGCCGCGGCGCTGCCTGACAGCGGAATGAGATAGCCGATCTTCACTGGATCGGCGGCGTGGACGAGGCTGGCGCCGAGCAGGCTGCTGGCGACCAGTGCGCCGGCAAGGCCGGCTTTCAGATGACGACGGCGGTGGTTGTTCATGGTGTCTGTCTCCTTGTAGAAAAAGAAAGTGCCGGATGGCGTCTCGAAAACTCAACGGTCGCTCGGCGCCCCATCCAGGACTTCATAGACCGCTTGAACCAGCCGGTCCGCGCGCGCATTGAGCAGCACGCCCGGGCCCATCCGGTTCATCGTGTAGCCGAAGCCCAGCCGGCGCGATGGCGAGGCGAAGGCCAGCGAGCCGCCCGCACCGACGTGGCCGAACGCGTCGCGGCCGAAGCAGGCGCTGTCCAGTCCCCGTGCCCGGTTGTCCATCTGGCGCATGAAGCCGGCCGCGAAGCGCGTCGGCACCCGCAGGCAGGCATCGTCGTGCGTGGCGGAAGACACCGCCGTGGCCTTGGCCAGCGTGTCTTCCCGGAGCAGCCGGAAGCCGCCCAGCTGACCGCCGCAAGCCAGCGTGCCGTACAAGCGCGCCAGGCTTCGTGCGTGGGTGATTCCACCGGCCGCGCCGATTTCGGCCGCGTGGCCGGCCCGGCTGTTGAAGCCGCTCGGGCGCCAACCGCCGGTGTTCTTCATGTACAGCGCGGTGGGGCTTTGCGGCTCCTGCATCAGCGCGCGTTCGAACGCGTTGCCGGGCACCGAAATCGGCGCGGGCGGCGCAATGGTAGCGACTCGCGACTCCTCGCTCGACGGCAGCCCGATCCAGAAGTCCAGGCCGAGCGGCTGCGCCACGTGCCGATGGAAGAACGTGCCGAGCGAGCAGCCGCCGATGCGCCGCACCAGTTCACCGAGCAGCCAGCCATAGGTCAGCGCGTGATAGCCCACGCGCGTGCCTGGGGCCCAGAATGGCGCCTCCCGTTCGAGCCGTTCGACCATGAATTCCCAATCGAAGGCCGCTCCATCAGGCAGGCGCTCGCGCAGCGCCGGCAGTCCCGCGGAATGGTCGAGCAGCATGCGCGTGGTGATCGATTCCTTGCCGGCGCCGGCGAAAGCCGGCCAGTAGCGCACGACCGGCTGGTCGAGGTCGAGCTCGCCGGCCTCGGCCAGCAGATGAATGCACAGCGCGGTCGCCGGCTTGGTGTTCGAGAACACCACGCTCATCGTGTCGCGCTGCCACGGCGTGCCGCCTTCGGCATCGGCCCAGCCGCCCCAGAGGTCGACAACGCACTCGCCGTCGATCTCGATGGCGAGCGACGCGCCGAGTTCGCCACCGTGGACCAGGTTGTGCTCGAAGGCCGCGCGCACCGCGTCGAACGCAGGTGCGCAATGGCCGGCGCTGGGCGGCAAGGCTTTCAAGTCGGACATGGTGCGGATCAGCGCGTGAGCGGCGCGCGGGCGCCGAAGCCGAGCAGGTAGCGCGCGTCGTTCGACAGCGTGGGCACCACTTCAGGCGGCAGCGTGCTGGTGAAGTCGGCAAACAGGCGCAGCCACGAGACGTTGTAGTTGCAAAGGATCGCGCGGCGCTGGCCATCGGTGTGGTTCGGCCCGGAGCGGTGCCAGGTGTTCGACAGCCAGATCGCCACCGAGCCTGCCGGCGCGGTGAGGGTCACTTCGCCTTCGAGCGGATCGCTGCCCCAGGGCGGCGACTTGCGCAGCTTGTGGCTGCGCGGCATCACGCGGGTGGCGCCGTTCTCGGCGGTGAAGTCGTCGAGCATCCAGACGTTCTGCAGCGTCAGCGGAAACTCGGGCAGCGGCTCGGCGATCTGGCCCAGCGGCGCATCGACGTGCCAGGCCCCGCCGCCGGTGCGCGGCCCGATGCTGGTGGATTGGAAGTCGTGCAGATTGCAGTCCTGCCCCATGACGTGGCGCACCATCGGCAGCACCACCGGGTGCTCGATGAGAGGGATCAGGTCGGGCGCCTTGTCGAGCAGGTTCCACACCCGTTGCGACTGGTCGTTGTCGAACAGCGTGGGCAGGTGCAGGAAGTTCTTCGACACCTTGTGGATCGGCACGGGCCAGCGCGTGTCGGCGTTGTCGCGGCGGTACTGGTGGATGCGCGCCACCATGCGCTGCGCCTCGGCGTCGCTCACCGTGTAGTGCTTCTTGTAATAGGCGAGGATCTCCGCGTCGTCGTCGTGCTGTTCGCTGTCGGGTGCCAGCGGATTTGCAAGCTCATGGGCCATCACCTCTGCCACGCGTTCGCGCGCTTGCGCGAGCTGCGCGGCATCGAGCACGTTCTCGATCACGGCGTAGCCTTCTTCGGCAAGTTGGGTTTGCAGGGCCTGCAGATTCAGTTCGGTCTTCATGGTGTCCTTGGAGTCCTTGGAGGAAGCGGGGAGATCGCGACGGGTTCGAGGGTGTTGCGCGCCAGCTTGCCGACGCTGGTACGCGGCAGCCGTTCGACGATGCCGACGCGGCGCGGTACCTTGTAGGCCGCGAGCTGCGCGGCGCAGTGATCGAGCAGACGCTGCACGTCGGGCCGATGGCCGGGAGCCGGCGTCACCCAGGCATGCACCACCTGGCCCATGCGCTCGTCGGGTGCGCCGAACGCGGCCGCCTCGCCCACTTCGGGCTGCGACAGCAGCACCTGCTCGACTTCGATCGGGTAGACCTTGAAGCCCGCGACGTTGATGGTGTCGTGCTTGCGGCCCTGGATGTAGACGTAGCCCTCGTCGTCCCTCAGTGCGACGTCGCCGGTATAGAGCCAGCCATCGCGCAGCGTGCGGGCCGTCAGCTCGGGCAGGTTGCGATAGCCGGCCATCACCTGTGGCCCGCGGACGCGGATCTCTCCGGCTTGCCCGGGTGGCAACGGCGTCGCGCCGTCTTCCACGTCGACCACTTCAAGCTCGCAGGCGGGCACCGGCAGGCCCACCGAACCCGGCCGGCGTTCGCGGTGCATCGGGTTGAAGGCCAGGCAGGGGCCGGCCTCGCTCATGCCATAGCCCTCGTAGATTGCGCAGCCGGTCGCCTGCTCGAAGCGCATCAGCGTCTCGCGCGGCAATGGTGCGGCGCCCGAGAAGCAAGCCCGCAGGCTGGCCAGCGCCTCGCGCGGCAGGCCGGGCTGCTTGAGGATGTCGTAGAAGATCGTGGGTGCTGCGGACATCAGCGTGACGCGATGGTCCGCGATCGCCTGCAGCGCCGCCTTGGCGTTGAAGCGGCGATGGATCAGCAATTCGCCGCGCGCGTACAGGCACAGGTGCAGCGACATCGACACCGCGGACACATGAAACAGCGGCATGGTGCACAGCACGATCTCGGCGCCCCGTTGGGTCGGCAGCCACGCTTCGCGCTGCGCGATGTTGAAGGCGAGCTGCCGATGCAGGATGTTCACGCCCTTGGGCAGCCCGGTCGTCCCGCCGGTGTACTGCAGGGTGGCCAAGTCCTGGTGCGTGGGAAGCTTGGCCGGCAGCGCGCAGGCCTCTGCCTGCAGTGCGACGAAGCCGCTGCCGTCTCCCGTGCACCACAGGGCCTCGCGGGGCAGCGCCGGCCGCAGTGCCTGCAGGTCGATCGTCACGCTCTGGTCGAACAGCACCATGCAAGGGTCCGCGTCTCCGAGCATGTGGGCGATCTCGCGCACGCTGTAGCCTGGATTCAGCGGCACCACTTGCGCGCGCAACGCATGCACCGCAAACGTGGCGACCGCGAGGTCGAGCGAATTGCGCATGACCAGCGCGACCCGGTCGCCGGGCCGCACCCGCGCGCCGAGCCGTCGCGCGACCGCGCCCACGAGTCCGGCGTACTGCCCATAGTTCAGGCGCACGCCCTCGAAGCTGAGCGCCGGGCGCTCAGGCGCTTCGGCGGCGGCATCGAGCAGCAAGTGCACGACCGATTCCGGCACAGACGGCAAGCCGACCGTCTCTCCATCGATTCGCGTCATTTGCAGTCCGGGCCGGCCTCGCGCCGCTTCTTGAGGTCGCTGGCTTCCCACACCGTGCGCCGGCCGCTTTCGTTGCCCAGGAGGGTGATCGGGTCCTTGTTGTCGATGTGCCCGTACTGGCCCTTGTAGATGCTGTAGCCGCACAGCTCCTGCAGCCGACGCGGGAGACGCCGCGCCACGTCTGCGGGTATGCCCAGCTGCAGGTTTTCCTGCTGGCGCAGCCAGCCCGCGCAGTAATAGCACGAGAGCGCATAGCGCCGCATCGACGTGGTGTTGGCGCCGCCCTTGTGCCAGAGCGCGCTGTCGAACAGCATGACGCTGCCGGCCTCCATGGTCGCCTGCGCCGTCTCGATCTCGGCACCGTAGGGCGGCGAACTGGGCTGCTTGTGGCTACCGGGAACGATATGCGTGGCACCGTTGTCCGATGTGAAATTGCTCAGTGCCCAGATCGCGTTGATGGCCAGCGGTGCGCGCGGGCGCGGCAGCGGGATCTGCTGCGTGTCCTCGTGCAGGGGCTGTGCCTCCTGGCCGGGGCCGAGCGTCAGCGAGCACAGCGACGACAGCAGCAACTCGCGATCGAGCAGCCGCTCGGCCAGCCCGAGCACTTCGGGCTGCAGCGGCACCGTCCAGAACAGCTCGTCGTGCACCAGCAGGTTGTTGATGCGGACGGTCTTGAGCCCTTCGAATGAAGTCTTGGCATAGCCGAAGCCGTGCTCGGCCTCCACCCGGAGCAAGGCCTCGGTGAGGGCGAGCACACGGGATCTCGGAATGATCTCGGGCAGCACGACGAAGCCCTCACGCTCGAATGAGGCGAGCCACTCGTCCATTTGCTCGGATGTCGCCATCGGCGTTGTCTCCATCGTTGTCGAACAGGGTGCCTATCGTTGCCCGGGCCGGCCGCCAGGGCCAGAGCGCAGCGTCCACGGCGAACGTGCAAAGCGTCCACAGCCCATGCGTGACGATGAGCGCAGGTGCTGGCATGATCGGCGCGCTCCTTCAGTTGACCCATGAACGACTCGTCCTATCACCGCAGCACTCAGATCGTCCGGCCTGGCGAGCAATTCGCCTACTGGCGCGATGCCATCTGCGACGCCTACGTACCCCTCGAGCCCGAACGCGCCGAAGCGCCCGGCTTCAAGGGCCGCATCGACGGCCTCATGCTTCCTGAGTTGCGCAGTTCGACCATCACGGCCGAAGCGCATGAAGTCCGGCTCTCGAGCAGCGGCCTCGCGCGCCAGCAAAGCGCGCCCTTCTTCGTGAACCTGATGCGCGCCGGCGAGGTGGTGGTCCGACAAGATGGCCGCGCGCTGCGGGCCGGACCCGGCGACATCTACGTGGTCGACTGCGCGTCCACATGGGAAGTCGACTTCCGCTCGAGCTTCAGCATGTTCTGCATCGAGATCGATGACGCGCTCTTGCGGCCGCGACTCGGCCGTCGTGGGCGCCTTGTGTCGCCCGTGCTGACGGGCGACGGCGGCACGGGGCGCATTCTGGCCAACTACATGCGGCTGGTGCACGAACTGCCCTCGCAGGACCTGCTGCAGGTGCAGTCACTGATGGTGGGGCACTGCAGCGACCTGTTGTCCCGCGCACAAGTGTCGGAAAAACCGGACACCCGCGCCGACAGGCTCCGGTGCGAGATGCGCGACCGCATCCTCGCGCTGATGAGAAACCGCCTGTCCGACCGCAGCCTCACGCCGGACGCGGCGTGCGCCGAACTCGGCATTTCGCGCAGCTATCTCTTCAAGATCCTCGGCGAGTTCGGTCACACCTTCAGCGGCTACCTGCGGCAATGCCGCCTCGATGAATGCCATCGAGTGCTCAAGGAACAACCGAAGCGGCCCATCGCGGACATTGCCGCCGACTGGGGCTTCGACGAAGTCTCCACCTTCAATCGGGCCTATCGCGCCCGCTTTGGCCAGACGCCTAGCCAGGCCCGCGGGTGCATTTGATAGTAGGCGTACGTTCCTGTCAGGCCGCAGCCTGGACTGAACGCTTGCGCCGCAGTCCTCGAAGCACCGGAACAACCCAGATCAGCACCGACAAGACTGCCAGCGAAGCAGCGATCGGACGCGAGACGAAGCCCAGGAGATTGCCGTCGGACTTGATCATTGACGTGATGAAGTTCTCTTCGAGCATGCCGCCCAGCACCACGCCCAGAATGGCCGGAGCGATCGGGAAATCGTTCTCCTCGAGCAAGTAGGCAACGATGCCGGCGACCAGCATCACGCCGATGTCGAAGAGCGAATTGTTGATGGCAAACGCGCCGACGATGCAGAAGATCAGGATGAGCGGCATCAGCAGGTTGCGCGGCACCCGAAGGATGCGCTTGGACACCTTGATGCACAGGATCCCGAGCGGGATCATGATGAGGTTGGCCACGATGAAAAGTATGAACACCGCATAGATATTCTGCGGGTTCGTGGTGAAGAGGGTCGGCCCGGGGTTGAGGTTTTTCATGTAGAGCACACCGATCACGATCGCCGTGATGGAGTCTCCCGGAATGCCGAACACCAATGCCGGGATCCACGCACCCGCCAAGGCGCTGTTGTTCGCAGAGCCCGATTCGACGATGCCCTCGACGTGGCCAGTGCCGAACTTCTCCGGCTCCTTGGACAACTTCTTGCTCATCGCATAGGACATCCAGGCCGCGATGTCGGCACCGGCACCAGGCAATGCGCCGACGACCGTGCCCAGCGCACTGCCGCGCAAGATCTGAAGCGGGTATTTCTTTGCCAGCGCCCATTGGCCCGCCAGGACACTGCCGACCTTCTCGACCACCAACTCGGCCGGCGGCAGCGTGTCGACGGCATAGCGGATCACCTCCGAAATCGCGAACATGCCGATCATCATCGGGATCATGCCGATGCCGCCAGTCATCTCGGCGTTGCCGAAAGTGAAGCGCGGAAAGCCAGCCGGGTTGCCCAAGCCCACGCACGCCACGAGCAAGCCGAGCAAGAGCGTCACGACGCCTTTGAGCGGCCGGTCCGACGTGATGAACACGGCGCAGGTCAGGCCCAGCAACACGAGCCAGAAGTACTCGAAGGAACTGAAGTTGAGTGCGAAGTCGGCCAGCGCAGGCGACGCCACGATCAGCACCGCGGTGCCGAAGAGACCGCCGACGGCCGAGAACACCAGACCCGCACCAAGAGCGACTTCGGCCTGGCCCTTGCGGGTCATGGCGAAAGCCTCATCGGTATAAGCCGCCGAGGCAGGCGTTCCGGGGATGCGAAGCAGGCAACCGGGAATGTCGCCGGAGAAGATGGCCATCGCGGTGGACGTCACCATCGCGGCAATGGCAGGAATCGGCGCCATGAAGAAAGTGACCGGCACCAGCAAGGCCACGGCCATGGTCGCGGAGAGCCCCGGCACCGCGCCCACGAAGAGCCCGTACAGCGATGCAGCGATCATGACCAGCACGGTGTACGGGTCGAACACCATGGCAAAAGCCTGCGCGAGAGCTGTCGACATGCGTGTTCGATCCTCGGTGGCGTTGTTGCGGGCGGCCTACCAGGCGTAGGGCGTGAGCAGGCCCCATGGCAGCGGAACGCGAAGCAGTTTGTAGAACGCGGCGTGGATGAGCAGCGTCGCAATGACCGCCACCAGCAACGAGCGCCACGGCGGAACGCGCAATGCCGACATGACAGCCGTCAGCAGCAAGGTGGCCGTGATCAGGAAGCCGAGCTTGTCGACGGCCACCATGTAGAACAGCACGCTGCCGATGACTGCGCAGAACGCCACCACATGCCTGGGCGACTTCACCCAATCCCCGGGCTTGAACCAGCCAGTGTCATGGCGCCTGCGCCAGCCACTGATGGTCAACGCCGCGCCGCACACGCACAGGGCGAAAGCGATCAGCCCCGGGAACAGCGCCGGTCCGACCTGCTGGCCGGGGATGGGTGGATAGCTCTGCACCACCAGAAGTACCGCGATCCCCAGCGCCAGCAGGACGCAGCCGAAAACCGCGTCGTTCAATTTCATGACGTCACCGGGCAGAGGCCAGGGCGCATCATTTCGCGATACCGACGGCCTTCATGGTCGCGCCGAGTTCGGCGTCCGACTTGGCCATGTATTTTCCGAAAGCCTCGGGATCCGCGTAGACGACGCCAAATCCGCGCGAAGCCATGAAGTCCCCATACTCCTTGCTGGCGGCGACTTTCTTCACCGCGGCGCCCAGGCGATCGCGCACCTCCGGCGGGATGCCCTTGGGAGCGACGATGCCGCGCCAGGCGGCCATCGTCCAGTCGCTGCCCGTGACGGACTTCAGCGTCGGGATGTTGGGGTACAGCGCCGACGGCTTGTCGCTCATGATGGCCAGGCTCTTGACCTTGCCCGCGTCGATCAGCGGCCGCGCTTCGGGTAGGGAGACCGGCGCGATGTCGATGCCGCCGGCCACCATGTCCTGAAGGCCGGGCGCCGCGCCATTGCTGGGTACCCATGCAACGGCCGCCGGGTCGATCTTCTGGTCGCGCAGCAGGCCGGCAATCGCGAGATGCCAGATGCCGCCCTGCCCTGTCCCGGATGCCTTGAGCTTGCCCGGATTCGCCTTGATGGCCGCGAGCAGGTCAGTCACGCTCTTGTAGGGTGCGTCGGCACGGACCTCGATCGCCGACGGATCGGCGTTGACCAGCCCGATGGGCGTGTACGACGCACCCGAAAGCTCGGTCAAGCCTTGCCAGTGCATCATGCCGATTTCGACCGTTGCGAGTCCGATCGTGTAGCCGTCCGGCGGTGCCGAGGCAATGGCGGCATGGCCCACCACGCCGCTTCCGCCGGTGCGGTTCACCACGGTCACCGGCTGGTTCAGCTCCTTCTCGAGCAGGCTCGCGACGATGCGAGCCGTGGCATCCGTGCCGCCACCAGCGCCCCAAGGCACGATGAGCGTGATCGGCCGGGTCGGATAGGTCTGGGCCAGCGCGGACGTGCCGGAAGCCAGCACGATCATTCCAGCGGCAAGCGCATGCAGGACAAGGGAACGGCGAGAACGGACGTGCATCGTCATCTTGGGTGTCTCCTTTTTGAGCCTAGGCAACCCATTTCTCGCACTGTTTTCCCCAAAGAGCACTAGGGCGAATTACGCCTTGCGGCCGTGATCAGCCTGTGGTCAGGATCGCGGGCCCCCGGAAATGAGGCAAGGTCAATCCTGGGCAACGCGCACGACCACCTTGCCGAAGTTTCCGCCCTGCAGCAGCCGTATGAGTGCGTCGGGTGCCTGCTCCAGTCCGTCGACGACGTCTTCCTGCAACTTCACGCGGCCGGCGGCGATCCAGCCGCCCATCTCGCGCCGGAATGCGTCGAAGCGCTCGCCGTAGTGGTCGAGGATGATGAAGCCCTGCATGTGGATGCGCCGGGCCAGCAGCTTGGACATCAGGCCCGGCAGGCGATCAGGGCCCGTCGGCTTGTCGGCATCGTTGTAGTGCGAGATGAAGCCGCATACGGGCACGCGCGCGCCGATGTTCAGCAACGGCAAGACGGCGTCGAACACCGCTCCGCCGACGTTCTCGAAGTACACATCGATGCCGTCAGGGCATGCCAGGGTCAGCAGCTCTGCGAAGCGCGGGTCATGCCGATCGACGCAGGCATCGAAGCCAAGCACCTCCACCGCGGCGCGGCACTTGTCCGCGCCGCCCGCGATGCCGACCACGCGCGCGCCTTTCAACCTGGCCAGTTGCCCGACCACAGCCCCAACGGCACCGGTCGCCGCCGCCACGGCCACCGTCTCGCCCGCCTTGGGCTTGCCGATATCGAGCAGGCCCACATAGGCCGTGAAGCCCGTCATGCCGAGTCCGCCCAGCGCGAGCGAAGGCTGCGCCATGTCGCCTAGGGTCAGCAGGTCGCTGCCATCGGACAGCGCATAGTCTTGCCAGCCGGCATTCGCCAGCACCAGTTCACCCACCGGCATCTTTGCGTTGCGCGACGCCACCACGCGGCTGACTGTGCCGCCGACCATGGTGGCGCCGAGCGCGACGGGCGGCGCGTAGCCGGGCCCAACGGCCTCCATCAGGTTGCGCATGTAGGGGTCGACGGAAAGGTAGAGCGTCCGCAGCAGCACTTGGCCCTCGGCTGGTTTCGGTACAGCCTCTCTTTGAATGCGAAAGTCTTGCGGTGTCGGCAGGCCGCTTGGATGAGCAGCCAGCGTGATGCGACGGTTGATTGAATTCATGGATGACATGCCGAGTGCGACATCAAGCGATCGCCGGCCGAGGTCCAAAACGCAGCGTCAGCAGCAGACCCAAAGCGACAGCCACGACTGCAAAGATCGGCCCACCGAGCGCTCCGACATGGTCGACCAGCATGCCGCCGCCGATCGCGCCGATCGCAATGGCGATCTGGAACGCTGCCACCAGCAAGCCGCCCGCACCCTCGGCCTGGTCCGGCGCGACACGCACGATCCAGGTCTGGAATCCCACGGGGAACGCGCCAAACGCGAAGCCCCACAGCGCAATGGCGCCTGCCGTGACGACAAACGAATCGCCGGCCACCCACAAGCTCGCGGCCATCGCCACGATCAGCGCCGCACCCGACACAATCGCCCGGCGTTCGCTGCGTTCGGCGATGAAGCCGCCCGCAAAGTTGCCGAAGAAGCCGCCGATGCCATAGGCCAGCAGAACGCCGGAGATCGCGCTGACCGACAGATGCGTGACGTTCTCCATCAAGGGGCGGATGTAGGTGAAGCCCGCGAAGTGGCCGGAGATCACCAGCAGCACGGCCAGCAGCGCAACGCGCACGCCGGAGCGCTGCAGCAACTGGCCCAGCACGCGCAGGTTCGGGTTGTCGCGTGGAGGCAGCGACGGCACCGTGAGGACCTGCACGAGGAGCGTCAGCACACTGACCACGCCTGCAGCCATGAACGCGCTGCGCCAGCCCCACATCGCGCCCATCCACGCACCGATTGGCGCGGCGCTGACAGTGGCCACGGAGACGCCAGTGAGCACCAGCGACATCGCACGCGCAAAGAGGTTCTCGGGAACCAGCCGCATCGCAAGCGCCGCGGCCATCGACCAAAAACCGCCGAGCGCCACGCCGAGCAGCACGCGCGCGACCAGCAGCGCAGGCAGACTGTGCGCCGTGACCGCCAGGACGTTGGAGATCACCAGCAGCACCATCAACGCCAGCAGCACCGACTTGCGATCGAAGCGGCGGGTGAGCAACGGGATGGCAGGTGCGGCCACGGCACCGACCAGCGCGGTGGCGGTGACCGCCTGGCCCGCGGCACCGTTGCTTACCCCAAGGTCATTCGCGATGGCCGTCAGCAGGCTCGCGGGCAAGAACTCTGCGGTGACGAGCCCGAACACGCCGAGCGCGAGCGAAGCCACTGCGGGCCAACGAGCCGACGCTTCGGTGTTGGGAGAGGTGGCAAGAAGCCCTGGCGCTTGCGCGCCGGCTGCGATGCATTCTGAGCAAGATGAAGAGGGCACAAGGTCATTCGGTTGTTGGAAGCAGACCAGAAAGTGTAGGAATACCATCCCGGCGATCCCATACCTGAATATCCGAAATGCTTGACGATTTCTCCAACTCATCGCGTGATGCGCCGATGGACCGATCCGACTCCACCGGAAGCCTCGACATGCTCACGCGCATCCTGCTGGACCTGCGCCTGGACGGTGTGGAATACGGACGCTGCCTGATGCACGCGCCCTGGGCCATCGCATTCCCGGCGCAGCGCGATGCGCGGTTTCACTTCGTCGCGCACGGCGCCTGCTGGCTGCACACCGCGTCGACTGGCTGGCTGCAGCTCAACCCGGGCGACGCGGTGCTGCTGCCCAGAGGCAGCGCCCATGTGCTGGCCAGCGACCCGCAGGTGCCCGCGTTGGACATCGATTCGCTGGGGCGCGTGCCCGTTTCCGACAACATCTACCTGGTGCGCGGAGCCGACGAACGCAACGACGCAGCGCCCGCCGACGTGATGTTCTGCGGCGCCATGCGCTTCAACCTGGACCCGCTGCACCCACTGCTGGCGATGATGCCGGACGTCATGCGCGCGGGCGACCTTGCCAAGAAGGATCCCACGGTGCCCGTGCTGCTGAACGCCATGGAGCGCGAGATCGCGCTGGACCGCATTGGCGCCTGCGGCATCCTCGCGCGCATGGCGGACGTGCTGGCCGCCACCATCATCCGCGCATGGGTCGAGTGCGAATGCAGCGACTCCACGGGGTGGATCGCCGCCGTGCAGTGCCCCAAGGTCGGCCAGGTGCTGGCCGCCATCCATGCCGATCCCGCACGCGACTGGAGCGTGCCGGTGCTCGCCAAGCTGATGGGCGCGTCACGCTCGAGCTTTGCCGAAGCGTTCAGCGCCACGGTAGGCGAGAGTCCGGCAAAGTACGTCGCCAAGCTGAAGATGGCGCAAGCCCGCCGCTGGATTGCCAACGACGGGGTGCGCGTGGCCGTGGCGGCCGATCGGCTGGGCTATGACTCGGAGGCATCGTTCAGCCGCGCGTTCAAGCGCATCGTCGGGCACTCCCCGAGCGCGGCACGCGGGCTCTAGCCGCCTTCAGCTTTTCGCTCTTACCCTTCTTCATCGAAAGACCTGCCGATGCCTACGCCAGACACCATTGAACGCTTCGTCGCACTCGTCGAGGCCAACACCCACGCGGAGGCCGTCGAGGCCTTCTATGCTCCCGACGTCGTGATGTACGAAAACCAGTCCGCGCCGCGTGTCGGCCGCGATCAGGCAATCGCCAACGAACGCGCGATTCTCAAGAAAGCGAAGGCCATTCACTCCCACTGCGTCAGACCCGTGATGGTGAGCGGCGACCACGTGGCCATTCGCTGGATCTTCGAGTTCGACTGGCTCGATGGCACGCGCACCCACATGGAGGAAGTCGCATGGCAGCGCTGGCAGGACGAACGCATCGTCGAGGAAACCTTCTTCTACGACCCCGCGCAGAGAATCCCCAAGTAGAGCGTCTCGTGCTGATGAAACCCACCCTGCCCCAACTCATGAGCCTCAACGGCGGCTTCGTGGACACGGCCGGCTTCCTCGCGCTGCATGGCCTGTTCACGGCCCATGTGACGGGCAACTTCGTGACCATCGGCGCGGCATTTGTGCATGGAAGCTCGGGCGCCCTCACCAAGCTGCTGGCCTTGCCCGTGTTCTGCGCTGTGGTGGTGCTCGCGCGCTGGCTGAGCTATGGCCTCCCGGGGCTGGGGCTCCCCGTGCTGCGCACGATGCTGGTGCTCAAAACGGCCCTGCTGCTGGTGGGCGGTGTGCTCGCGATTCGCTTCGGCCCTTTCCCGGATGGCGACAGCGCGATGGCGATGCTCGCTGGCCTTGTGCTGGTATCAGCCATGGCGATCCAGAACGCCGTGCACCGCATCCACTTCGGCAGCGCGCCCCCCACGACGCTGATGACCGGCACGACGACACAGGTGATGATCGATCTGGCCGACCTGCTGCGCGGCGGGAAGCCACCGGAAGAAGCCGCCGCCGCGCAAGCTCGCATGCGGCGCATGGCCGCGGCGGTGGCCTGGTTCGCCGCGGGCTGCGCGGCAGCCGCGCTCATCTTCATGCGGTGGAACGTGTGGTGCTTTGCGGTGCCGCCTGTGCTCGCCGCATGTTCGGTGCTGCTGCAACGCGGCACGCACGAGGGCGAGGCGGCAGCGGCGCCGCCGATTTCGGTGCCTCACCTGTAGAGCCGGCGCGCCCTTACGGGCGCAAGCAGCGTCAGCCCTGGATGAACGCCAGCAGGTCGGCATTGACCTGATCGGCGTGGGTATTGCAGGTGGCGTGCGGCGCACCAGCGTAGACCTTGAGCTGGGCGCCCTTGATCATTTCCGCTGCGAGCTTTCCCGTCGCCTCGACCGGCACCACC
Source organism: Variovorax sp. 10N420 (assembly GCF_056394705.1). Taxonomy (NCBI): domain Bacteria; kingdom Pseudomonadati; phylum Pseudomonadota; class Betaproteobacteria; order Burkholderiales; family Comamonadaceae; genus Variovorax; species Variovorax sp. 10N420. Next base: position 141,982 of record NZ_JBFTIJ010000002.1, read on the forward strand.
TGATCATCGTCGCCGTGAATCACGAGCGTGGGCACGTCGATCTTTGCCATGTCGGGGCGGAAGTCGGTCTCAGAGAACGCCGTCACGCAGTCGATGGTGGCCTTGATCGAAGCCTGCAGCGCGATTTGCAGCGTTTGCTTGAACACGCCCTGCGACACCTTCGCGCCAGGGCGGTTGGTGCCGTAGAACAGCGTGCTGAAGTCGTCCAGGAACTGCGGACGATCGGCGGCCAGCCCGGCGCGGATGCCGGCGAACAGCGAGGCATCGGGGCCCACGGGATGGTCGGCAGTCTTCATGAACAGCGGCGTCACGGCGCTGATGAGCGCAAGCTTGGCGATGCGTGCCGAGCCCTTGCGTGCGATGTAGCGAGCGACATCGCCGCCGCCCATCGAAAAGCCCGCGAGGACCACATCCTTCAGGTCGAGCTTCTCGATCAGCTCGGCAATATCGTCGGCGAAGGTGTCGTAGTCATAGCCGGTCCAGGGCTGACTCGAGCGGCCAAAGCCGCGGCGGTCGAAGGCAATGGTGCGGTAGCCGCGCTCCGCGAAGAACAGCATCTGGGCATCCCACATGTCGGCGCTCAGGGGCCAGCCGTGGCTGAAGACGATGGGCTGGCCCGAGCCCCAGTCCTTGTAGTAGAGCTCGGTGCCGTCGCGCAAGGTGAGAGTGGTCATGGATTTTTCTGTGAAGTGAAGGGGAACGAAGGATCAGAGCGAAAGAAAATGATGCGCCACCGGCTTCTCGGGCCCGATGTGGAAACGCACAGCCTCGCTCTGCAGATCGGCATCGGCGTGCGAGACGCGGTGATGCTGCCGCAGGTGCTCGGCCCATGATTCCACCAGGAACCACTCCATCACGCGCTCGGCGTCGCCTGTGTGCTCGGTCACCCCCCAGGCATAGGCACCGTCGCGGCGGCGCTCCAGGGACAGGCGCTTCATCGCGTCGAGGAATGCGGGGCGGTCTTCCTTGCGGATGCGGTACTCGATCTGCACCATCACCGGGCCACGGTCGTTCGCGACGGGCTCGGTCACCAGCGGCTCGGGCCAGTGGTTGGATGCCTGCAGGTCCGACTCGCCCGCAGGCAGCCTCGCACGATGGAACAGCAGCGCCACGACCAGGAGGCCGGCAGCGCCCGCCACGAGTGTGTACGGCACCCCGATCGCCTGCGCCACAAGGCCCCAGCCGAGGCTGCCAGCCGCCATCGCGCCATTGAACACGGTGAGGTACACCGCCAGTCCGCGACCGCGCACCCAGTTCGGCAGGATCGCCTGCGCCACGCCGTTGAGCGTGGTCAGCGCAATGATCCAGCCCAGGCCCAGCAGCAACAGCAGCAGCAAGGCCAGCCACTTCGGCGGCGCGAACACCAGCGCAGCCATAACGCTGGCAGTGATGACCGACGCCAGCAGCACCAGGCCATCGGCGTCGAGCAGCGCGCGCAGGCGCGGCATGACGAGCGCGCCTGCGATGGCGCCTGCGCCCACCGCCCCCAGAAGCACGCCGTAGAAGCCGGCCGTTCCGCCCAGCATCTGACGCGCCACGAGCGGCAGCAGCGCCCAAACCGAACTCGCGAACAGGAAGAACACCGCCGCACGCAGCATCACGCGGTGCAGTTCCTTGCTGGCGCGCGTGTAGCGCAAGCCGGCCCGGAAGGCGCCCAGGAAGTTCTCCGACAGCCCGCTGTCCACCGCGGCCGGGCGCTTCCACCAGATCAGCGCGGCAATGACGAAGACATAGCTCAGCACATCGGCGCCGTAGGTCAGGGCTGCGCCGAAGCTCGCAAGGATCAGCCCGCCCGCGGCAGGCCCGATCGATCGCGCGATATTGATGCCCAGTGAATTCAATGCCACCGCGCTCTTCAGGTCGGACCTGGGCACCAGTTCGGGCACGATCGACTGCCACGTCGGCCCCATCAGCGCCGCACCGATGCCGCCCACGAAGGTCAGCGCGATCAGGTACTGGACAGTGAGCGAGCCCGTGTGCGAGAGCACCAGCAGCGTGCCGCTGACGCTCGCGAGCACCAGCTGCACGAAGATCAGGAAGCGGCGGCGGTCGAGGATGTCCGAGAGCACGCCCGCCGGAATGGCGAGCAAGAAGATCGGCAGCGTGGCCGCCGTCTGGATCAACGCCACCGCGGTGGGGCTGGCCGAAAGATCGGTCACGAGCCAGGAACTGGCCACGTCGCGCATGAAGCTGCCGATGTTGCCGAGCACGGTGGCGGTCCACAGCACGGCGAACACCGGCTGGCGCAGCGGCGCAAAGCCGCTCGCAGCCTTCGCGGAACCTGCGGGTTCTGCAGAGACTGCAGGAGTCGGGGAGTCGGTGATCTCAGCCATTCGCGCGCGCCTTCAAGTCATGCCACGCCACCAGCAGGAAGCCGCCGACCAGCCCGAGGTGCTCGAAGAACGAGTTCGCGGCCATGAAGCGTTCGGGTTGCGGCATTTCCCAGAAGCGCAGCGCCACGAACGTGGCGAACAGCGTGAACGCGCCCAGCGCCAGGGCGCCCAGCCAGCGGTAGAAGCCCGTCAGGATGAGGGCCGAGGCACCCAGTTCCAGCACGATGACGGCCATGGCCATCGGCGCCGCGGGAGACACGCCGAAGTGGTTCATCTCGGCAACGGCGGACGCGAAGTCGGTGGCCTTGTTGAAGCCGCCCTGCAGGTAGGCAGCGCACAGCAGCAGCAACGCGATCCAGCGCAGCGCGGGTGAAAAGGTCCAGCGCATCTCAGACCGCCCAGCAGGCGCAACCGAGCGCGCCCCAGAAGCTCTTCAGGTCGGCAATCGGCAGCTTGCTGCTCCATGCGGTGGCGTGCCGGTGCCCGTGCACGTTGCAGTTGTTGGCGCAGCCGCAGTCCGCTGCAGCCTTGCGCAGCACCTTCTGCATCGGTGCGCCCTCCTTCGTGTCGGCCCAACCTGCATAGCCGCCGAAGGTGCGTGCGGGCGACCAGTCGGGCATGGCTGCGGGCGGTGTGCCTTCGTCGAGTGAGGCGAACGGGCCGGCGCCGTAGACGATCTTGCCGCCCACCATGGTCAGCAGCGCCGTGGTGTCTGCAATGTCCGATTCAGCGCACGCGAAGTAGTCCCGGTCGGGCACGATCAGGTCAGCCAGTTGGCCGGCTTCGATGCGGCCCTTCTTGCCGACCTCGTTGGAGAACCAGGTCACCTTTTCCGTCCACATGCGCAGCGCGGTCTCGCGGTCCACGCAATTGCGCTGCGGGTAGAGCTGCATGCCGCCCACGGTGCGGCCCGTGACCAGCCACGACAGCGACACCCACGGGTTGTACGAGGCCACGCGCGTCGCGTCGGTGCCAGCCGAAACGTTCACGCCCTTCTCCAGCATGCGCTTGACCGGCGGCGTGGCCTCGGCCGCGCCAGCGCCGTAGCGCTCGACGAAGTACTCGCCCTGGTAGGCCATGCGATGCTGAACGGCGATGCCGCCGCCGAGTGCCGCAATGCGATCGATCGACTTCTCGGAGATGGTCTCGCAATGGTCGAAGAACCAGTTCAGGCCCGCCAGGGGCGTGTCCTGGTTGACCTTCTCAAATACATCGAGTGCGCGGTCGATGGTCTCGTCATAGGTGGCGTGCAGGCGCCATGGCCAGCGGTTCTGCGCGAGCACGCGCACGACCTCCTCGAGCTCGCCTTCCATCTCGGGCGCCATGTCGGGACGCGGCTGGCGGAAGTCCTCGAAATCCGCCGCGGAGAACACGAGCATCTCGCCCGCGCCGTTGTGCCGAAAGTAGTCGTCGCCCTGCTTGTACCTGGAGGTGGCCGTCCAGTTCAGGAAGTCCTGCTTTTCCTGTTTGGGCTTCTGCGTGAACAGGTTGTAGGCCAGACGGATGGTGAGTTGGCCGGCATCGGCCAGCTGCTGGATCACCTGGTAGTCCTCGGGGTAGTTCTGGAAGCCGCCGCCCGCATCGATGGCGCCGGTCACGCCCAGCCGGTTGAGCTCGCGCATAAAGTGGCGGGTCGAGTTGACCTGATAGTCCAGCGGCAGCTTCGGTCCCTTGGCCAGCGTGGCGTAGAGGATGGACGCATTGGGCTTTGCGAGTAGCAGGCCCGTGGGGTTGCCTGTGCTGTCGCGGACGATCTCGCCGCCGGGCGGCGCCGGCGTGTCCTTGGTGTAGCCCACGGCGCGCAACGCTGCACCGTTGAGCAGCGCGCGGTCGTACAGATGCAGGATGAACACGGGCGTGTCGGGCGCCACCGCGTTGAGCTCGCCAATGGTCGGCAGGCGCTTCTCGGCGAACTGGTGTTCGGTGAAGCCGCCCACCACGCGCACCCATTGCGGCGCCGGCGTGATCGCAACCTGGCGCCGGAGCATGCCCATGGCGTCCGCCAGGCTGCGCACCCCGTCCCAGCGCAACTCGAAGTTGTAGTTGAGTCCGCCGCGGATGATGTGCAGGTGGTTGTCGATGAGGCCCGGCAACACGGTCTTGCCTTGCAGATCGATCACGCGGGTTCCGCTGGCAGCCAGCGGCAGCACGTCTTCACGGCGGCCGACGCGCAGGAAGCGCCCGTTCTTGATGGCCACGGCGCTGGCCATGGGGTTGGCCCGGTCCAGCGTGGTGAAGCGTCCGTTGTGAAGAATCAGATCGGGTGTGTCATCTCCCGCCATGTCGGATTTCCTTGAAGCATCGGGTAGGGCCATCGCCGTTCCAGCAATGGCAGCGCCGAGTGTGCCCAGGCACAGCCGGCGGCGTTGTTCGTCGAAAGAATCGCTCATCACGTCTTGCGTGCCGTGGCGGCCGGGGCCGCCTTCTCGGATTGCGGCAGCTCACCGAACACATGCGGCTTGACCTGGTGGTGCAGCCACGAGGTGGTCACCGCGTCGGGCTTGAGCACGCTTTTGATGAGCGGCGGGATCTGCTCGCCGAGCAGGATCCCCAGAAGTCCGACAAGCGCAATGACCGGCGGGGCCGGCGAGCGCACCTGGAACAGCGCATAGATCACGCCGACCAGCAGGCCGAGCGCAAGCGACAGAACGTAGGGCTTCATCTTGATCACCAACGCGCTCAGCCTTCGTGCGCGCCGAACATGGTCTTGGCGTAGGTCACGCCCAGGCCGTAGGCGCCGCCGAACTTCCTCGCGATGCCGGTGGTCAGCTCGTAAGTGTCGGTGCGGGCCCAGTCGCGCTGCAGTTCGAGCAGGTACTGCAGCGAGGTCATGGGCCGCGCCCCAGCCTGCACCATGCGGTCGATCGCGCGGTTGTGCGCCTCGGCGGACACGTCGCCGCACGCGTCGGCGATCACGAACACCTCGAAGCCCTGGTCGATGGCCGACAGCGCAGGCCCGACGATGCACACGCCGGTCCACAGGCCCGACAGCACGATGCGCGGCTTGCCGATTTCGTTGACGCGTGCGATGACGGCCGCGTCTTCCCAGGTGTTCATCGATGTGCGGTCGAGCATCTTCTGACCCGGGAAGGCATCGGTGATTTCGCTGAACATCGGGCCCGAGAAACTCTTCTCGGCCACGGTGGTGAGGATGGTCGGCACGCCGAAGCCGGCAGCGGCATTCGCGACCAGCGCCGCGTTGTTGCGCAGGTTGACCGCGTCGATCGAATGCGTGGCAAAGGCCATCTGCGACTGGAAGTCGATCATGACCAGCATGTGGTCCCTGGGGGTGAGGAGCTTGGCGCCGGCGGTCGGGGTGGCTTGGATGGACATGCAGTGACTCGTGTTGGGTTGGGTGAGAAAGGAAGGGATGGGGCTTGCTGGTGGGGCATGCATCCTCGTTTCGGAGAGGGGTGCCTGTCTTGTCGATTAATCAGATGTTTTGGACGTTTGCCGACCCTCGAAGGGCAGACAGTTTCATGTGCCGGTGCGCCCAAGTGCGGAGGCCACCGCGGCGGATTTCCGGCATGATTCGCTCCTTTGCGATGTTCGAGTTCGATTGAATTCACTCTTGCCGCCCGAAGGACTTCCGAGCGACGGAATGAATCTTCGGGCCGGAGGCGTGGCCCTTCGGCGAAACTTTTAGGCCTCTATGAGCGAATTTTTCGAACATCGCCCGACAAACCTGTTCATCGCCAAGGAACCCCCGCGTGCTCAAGCTCAGCCTGGAAGCCATCGAGGTGGTCGACGCCATCGACCGCCACGGCTCGTTCGCGGCCGCCGCCGTGCGCCTGAACAAGGTGCCCTCCACGATTTCCTATGCGGTCGGCAAGCTCGAAGATCAACTCGGTATGCAACTGTTCGAGCGCAACGGCCCACGCGTGACGCTGACCGCCGCCGGCAGCGAAATGCTCAAGGAGGGGCGCTGGCTGCTGGGAGCTGCGAGCGAGCTCGAGTCGCGCATGCGGCAGATCGCCACCGGGTTCGAATCGGAGCTGCGGCTGGTGCACGACTCGCTGATCCCGACAGTGGCGCTCATCGATGATGTGCGCGCCTTCGAGGCCCTGCGCTGCGGCACGCGGCTGCGCATCGGCTGCGAGGCGCTCACCGGCAGTTGGGAGGCACTGCGCGAGGGCCGTGCCGACGTGGTCATCGCCGCGGGCGAAGGGCCTGCGGGCGGCGGCTACGAGGCAGTGATGGTGGGCAGCCTCGACTTCGCCTTCTGTGTCGCGCCCACCCATGCCCTGACGCGCGTCAAGCGGCCACTGGGGCGCGGCGACCTTCTGGAGCACAACGCCATCGTGGTTAGCGACAGCGCGCGAACGCTGTCCGAACGCACGGTCGGACTGCTCGCGGGACAGCCACGGATCGCCGTGCCCTCGATGGCCGCCAAGGTGGCCTGCCAGGTCGCCGGGCTCGGACATGGTTTTCTGCCGCGCGCCTGCATCGGCGGCGAACTGGCACGAGGCACGCTGGTCGAGCTGCAGACCGAGGAACCGCGCCCGCCGGAAGCGTTCTGGCTCGGCTGGAAGAACGGCGTGATGGGGGAGGCCCTCAAATGGTGGGTGAAGCAGCTCAACCGGCAGTTGGTGCCCGCCTTGTTGCCGAAATCAGTGTGATGCCAAGGTGCCTGCGGGACTGCGGGACGCGCTCTAGCCGTGGATCTTCTCGCCTCGTGCCAGCATCGCCACGAGCTTTTCGATCCGACGGGAACGTGTCTCGGGCTTCTTGGCAGTCTCGATCCGCCACAGCACTGCATAGCGGTTCGCGCTGTCCAATTGGGTGAAGAAACCCAGTGCTTCGGGCTGGGCGTCGAGTGCAGTCTGCAGATCAGGCGGCACCACCGCCGTTCGCGCGCCGGCGTAGGCTGCGTCCCATCGCCCGTCGGCTCTCGCTCGATCGATCTCGGCCATTCCAGTGGGCTGCATTCGACCCGATTCGATCAACGCCTCCGCTTTCGCGCGGTTGACTTTCGACCACAAACTCCGCGCACGTCGCGGTGAGAAGCGCTGCAGCCAGTGCTGTGCGTCAACAGACTTCTTCTGCCCGTCGATCCAGCCGAAGCAAAGCGCCACTTCCAGTGCCTCCGGGTAAGTGACGGTCGCCTTCTCGGCACCCGCTTTCGCAATGAGCAGCCAAATGCCGTCGGATGTCGAACAGTTCTTCCGCAGCCAAGACTCGAAGGCGCGTTGAGTTGCAAATCGACATGGATCGGGCTGCACTGGAGGTTTCATCGGTTATCTCGGGAAGTGTACGTGTCGCACTGACGGAGGAGAGTTTGGGAAGAGGTGTCATTCTTAACTCCTAGGCTGGAACCGCACTCGAATCCCGGTTTCGGAAAGCCGCATTCAAATAGCGAATACCTCATTCGTTCTTCGCATATGACTTCCAATAATGGGTCCAGTAGTCTGCGGATCCGTGACATACCTCGATGGTGGCGGTCGAAAAGCTCTCCGTCCAGAAGTGCTTCCACCTCGCGAGCGCGCGCGTCGCCGCAGACTCTTGAACTCATCGACCGCGACCAGCAGCTGAAGATGCCGCAGGCGGATCTTCGACGTCAGTCTTGCGAAAAGCACTGGAGACGAAATGGCTTGGCGGCTCATCGAAGACGGCCTTCGGCGATTGAAATTGAACCAAGCTCGTACGATGCCAAAGCCGCGCGATGGTGGACGCCAAGACGTCCACCTGCCGTGTAGAGCAAACGAGGGTTCGCTCTTGTCGGATTCAGTCCGCGTATTCGCCAGCGTCCTTGATCACCTTCGCCCAGCGGTTCTTCTCCGCTTCCAAGAACTTCCTGTGATTTGCCGGCTCGAGCCGGTCGTCGGTCACAACGGTCAGGCCAAGCGCCTCCTCGCGCTTGATCAACTCAGGGTCTTTCAACGCGGCGCGGAGCGCAGTGTTCAGCTTGGCGACCACGGCCGGCGGCGTTCCCTTGGGTGCGTAGAGCCCATGCCAGACTTGCACATCGAAGTCCTTGAGGCCCGATTCCGAAAGCGTCGCGGTGTCCTTGAGAGCCGGCAGCGGCAAGCGCTGCAGGCTCGTCACGCCATAGGTCTTGACCTTCTTGCCTTCGATCTGCGGCACCGCGTTGACGGCTTGCTCGCACATGAGGTCGACCTGGCCGCCGATCAGGTCGGTCATGGCGGGAGCCGTTCCCTTGTAGGGGACCGTCGTCATGGTGGTCTTCAGCGCGTTCTGGAACATCAGGCCGCAAAGGTGCGATGCGGATCCCAGTCCCGCATTGGCGATGTTCACCTTGTTCCCGTTCGCTGCAATCCATTGACGAAGCTCGGCAAAGTTGTTGGCCGGGAGCGAGGGCTTGCCAATCACCACCGAGGGCGCTTCGTTGACGAGGCCCAGCGTCTCGAAATCGTCGGGCACCTTGTAGCTCAGCTTCCGGTACAGGGCAGGCGCAGTCGCCATGCCGATGTGGTTGACCAGCAGGGTGTAGCCATCCGGAGTGGCTCTGGCTACCTTGGCCGAACCGATCGTGCCGCCCGCGCCGATGACGTTGTCGACGACGATGGTCTGGCCCAGCGGCTTGCGGAGCGCCTCGGCAAGGTCGCGAGCGATCTTGTCGGTCGGGCCGCCCGCGGCGAACGGCACAACCAGCGTGATCGGCTTGTCCGGAAATTCAGCGAGGGCCACGGAAGCGGCGCTGGCCAATGCCACGCCGGCAATGAAGCGCATTGAGCGCATTGAACGCGTTGAATTGATCATGTCTTGTCTCCTGTATTTTTTGTTGAACTTCAGGCCGACAGGGCCTGCATCTCGCGATACAGATCGGCCTTGCCTTCAAAGCCGATGCCGGGGAGGTCGGGCAGCGTGACGAAGCTGTTTTCCACCTTCACGCCGTCCGGGAAGCCACCGAAGGGCTGGAAAAGATCGGGGTACGACTCGTTGCCCCCCAGGCCAAGGCCCGCGGCAATGTTGAGCGACATCTGGTGGCCGCCGTGCGGGATGCAGCGGCTTGCCGACCAGCCGTGCTCCTTGAGCATGTTGAGCGTGCGCAGGTACTCCACCAGTCCATAGCTGAGGGCGCAATCGAACTGCAGCCAGTCGCGATCCGGGCGCATGCCGCCGTAGCGGATCAGATTGCGCGCATCCTGCATGGAGAACAGGTCCTCGCCGGTGGCCATCGGGTTCTTGTAGAAATTGCGCAGGGCGGCTTGCAGCTCGAAATCGAGCGGATCGCCCGGCTCCTCATACCAGAAGAGGTCGTATTGCGACAGGGCCTTGGCGTAGGCGATCGCCGTCTCCAGGTCGAAGCGGCCGTTGGCGTCGACGCAGAGCTTCTGCCCGTCTTGCAGCACTTCCATGATGGAGTCGATGCGACGCAGGTCCTCGTCGAGGGAGGCGCCACCGATCTTCTTCTTCACGACCGTGTAGCCGCGGTCGACGTAGCTGCGCATCTCGTCCTGCAGCTTCTTGTGGTCCTGCCCCGGATAGTAGTAGCCGCCCGCGGCATAGACGAAGATCTTGCGGTTGGGCTTGCCGTTGCCGTATCGGTCCGCAAGGAGCTGGAAAAGCGGTTTCCCTTCAATCTTCGCGACAGCGTCCCAGACGGCCATGTCGATCGTGCCGATGGCGACCGATCGCTCCCCATGGCCGCCGGGCTTCTCGTTGGTGAACATGGTGTTCCAGATCTTGTGCGGGTCGAGGTTGTCGCCCGTCGCATCGATCAACGAAGAAGGATCCGCTTCCATGATCCGAGGGATGAAGCGCTCGCGCATCAGCTTGCCTTGGCCGTAGCGGCCGTTTGAATTGAAGCCATAGCCGACCACTGGCTTGCCATTGCGGATCACGTCGGTGACGACTGCGACGAGGCTCAGCGTCATCTTGCTAAAGTCGATGTACGCGTTTCGAATCGGCGAACTGATCGGCATCGTCTTCTCTCGGATCTCGACAATCTTCACTCTGACTCCTGATGTGTATGCAAAAGCGTGATATTGACGGCCTGCCGCCCGTTTGAACAATGCTCTTTTTCTTGCCTCTGATGCTCTGAAAGCACTGCCGATGAATTTCGTATGGTTTGAAGATTTCAAGGTGCTGGCAACCTCGGGCAACTTCTCCCGCGCCGCGGATGAGCGCAATGTCACGCAGCCGGCATTCAGCAGGCGAATCAGGGCCCTGGAGACCTGGCTCGGCGTCGATCTCTTCGATCGCACTTCGCAACCCGCGAAGCTGACTGTCGCGGGCGAATGGTTCGGCGAAGTGGCCGAGAAGCTGCTGGAGCGCGTAGCTTCGCTGCCCGAAGAGGCAAAGGCAGTTGCGCAGATGCACTCTGCGACCTTGCGGCTGGCTGCCACACACGCGCTTTCATTCACGTTCCTGCCGCGCTGGTTGCGAACCCTTGAAGCCCACGCCACATTGGGGCCGGTGCAACTCATGTCCGACGTACTGCCGAAGTGCGAAGCGCTGCTGCATCAAGGCAAGGTTCAGTTCGTGCTGAGCCACGCGCACCCCACGACCCACGGTTCATTGCAGTCGGACGCATACACGTCGATGGTGGTTGGAAACGATCAGCTTCTGCCGGTGTGTGCGCCTGATGCAAGTGGCAAGCCGCTTCATTGGCTTGAGACAGGCGCCAATCAAGTGGTGCCAATCCTGCAATACAGCGTGGAGTCGGGCATTGGACAGATCAAGCGCGCCGTTCTTGGCCCGAAACTGGCGGCGTTGAAAGTTCAGGTCGTCTTCACTGCTCATCTGGCCTCGGTTCTTCGGACCATGGCGTTGGACGGCCGTGGGATTGCGTGGCTGCCCCGGACCTTGATCGAAGAAGACCTGGAAGCGCATCGGCTGGTGAAAGCGACTCAGGACGATAGCTTTGACGTTCAACTGCAGATATGCCTTTATCGCGCGAGACAGCCTGCGGGTGCTGCAGGAGAGGCGCTTTGGGCTGCGGCAGTCAAGGCTGGTGCGACGCCGCTCGGGAGTCCCGGCGCTGGCCGATAGCGGCGTGCCGGCACTGTTGGAACTGATGGCAACGTGTGGTCTTTGAAAGCATCAAATGCATAAAAACCGGCATTGGCGCGATGCGGGCCAGTTAGCAATGGTCTCCGTGATAGGTCAAACGGAGACAGCAATGCATAAAGGACACATCTTGGCCATCGCGTTGGCCGCATCCCTTCTCAGTGGATGTGGTGGCGGGGGCAGTCATGGCGCCATCAGGGCCATTGGCACCCTCCCCGCGTCGCCTGGCCCTGCTGCGGAAGCCCCGCCCAGTGCCGCCAGCGCTGCGGCGCCCATCACCTGCGAAACATCAGCAGCGGCGCTTGCTGAAAGCACAATCGCCGTCGCAATCCTTGCGGGCAGCGCACAGTTACCGTCTTGATGATGACTCTTTGCAGATCCCGACTAAAGCGAAAATCTGCATCAGACGGTTTAGCTCCGTTTGTCCATTCGTTCATGAGCATCCACAAGCTGACTAAGCAGTTTCATGAAAACGGCGCGATCCTCTGGAGGAAGAGGCTCGACCAACAGTTCTTGAGAAAGGTATATGCTTTCTTGCAAATCGTTGATCAGCTTTAAGCCCTCTTTGGTGATCACTGAAAGTCTTGAGCGACGATCGTCTGGATTTACTCGAGTCTCAACCAATCCTTTGTCGCTCAAACGCTTCAGCACTTCTGCAGTGGTCGTGCGGTCCAGGGCAAGCTCTCGACCAATTGCTTTCTGATCAAGCCAAGGGTTCATCGAAAGCGCCGTCAGCATACCGACCTGAAGCGGCGTGATGCTTTCGGACTTGCACAAATCGAAGAAAATCGCCTGGCCGATCTGAGTCAGCCGACGGATCAGGAAACCCGGACGACGCCACATTACTTGGCGCAGCGGATTAAAAGGCTCGGGGCCTGAGGGCTTGGCTACATCAGTTGAGCGGCCTGTCTTTTTCCGAGCGGGAGCACGCTTTGTCGTCATCTCTAGGTCGCCGATAGTGTCATCCGGTGAGTGTATCGACTCCCTCGCTTGTGAATAGGAGATCAACTTCGCCTCAACTTGCGCTACAGCAAGTCGACATTCAGGTACCCGCCAAGAAGGCTATAAAAGTCTTCCTCGTCATCCCACGGGATCATGTGGCCAGCGCTGGAGGCCGTACATTGCTCCAAGCCAGGCGCTAGCGCTTTGATCTCAGCCAAGTCTTCCGGGAGCATCACTCCTCCACGCCCCGCAGCCATTAGAAGTCCGGGCCTATGCAGCTTGGACAGATCGGCGTGGATATCGTCCTCGTGGAAGCCAACATGCGCTTGGACGATCGCATCCTCATTGCACGTATGGAGCCATTCGGCGCGCAGTTGCAGTTGTTCATCTGTCCAGGTTGGGGCGTAGAGGCGCAACTCTTCGGCCGTTATGCCTTGGACGGCCAGATGAATAGACTCTATGTACCAGGACAGAGGTACTGGATAGGCCCGGCGACCAGGGCCTGACACTGGGGGGTCCACAAGCAGCAGCTTGGCTATGCGCTGTGGGTCGCGCGCGGTGGCGCGAATCGCAACTCGGGCGCCCATCGAGTGACCCAGCAGCGTCACGGATGACCATCCCAGAACATCCAGCAGATCGAGCACGTCGGCCGACATTGCATCAAGACTTGCGACCATCCCAGGTGCGCTGAAGGACAAGCCGCGGCCCCGGAAGTCAAGGACATGGACGTCGAAGTGCCGAGCCAATCGCTCGGCGACGAAGCCCCACGTAATGGCTGGGCTGGTGATGCCGGGCAACAGGAGTAAGCGAGGGCCCTGCCCTCCATAGCGCAAGAGGTGCAGGCGCACCCCGTTAGCGCGTACGTGATAGCCATAGAGAAAGGAACTCATCGCGACTCCGAGCCGAGCTAGACCTGCGGGTTCTTTCCAAACCAGCCACGTACGCGATTCCAAAGCACGCTCCACATCATCCCGGCGATCGAGACCGTGGGCTGTGGTTCGTTGGAAGCAACCGTTTGCCCGCCCAGCCTTCGCGTGATCTGCTTGCCGAAATCCGCGACCATGCGGCGCACGAAATCCTTTACCAGTCCGGAGCGGGAGAATTGGGCGAGTGGGCCCTGCAGTGCATAAATCATGTCTACGTGCACACGGGTGTTATCGGCCGACAGTGCTTCCAGCCGATAAGTAATGTCTCCTTGCGTGCGCGACTTGCTCAGACTGTCTTGGCCGGCACCGCGAAGGACGGCCCGCTTTTCAGCGTCGTCACGCTCCAGCCGCGCTGCGCCAGCGAAAGCCGCCGACATCGGGCCGAACTTGATGGCGATCGTGCCCTTGACCCTCTCGCCTTCGTGCGAGTCGATGGTCGCACCGGGCAAGCAGGACGCAACCGCCGGCAGGTCGCCCATGAATTCCCACACCCGATTCACCGGATAAGGTACATCGAAATAGACTTGGATCGCGTTGCCCTTGGCCTTAGCCCTAGCCATCGCCACCGGGTCGACTTCCGCCATCTCCGCAGGAGCGATCGAATCCGCGCTTGTTGGTTTGCTTGGGGAGCGAGAGGACTGTTCGGTCTGTCCTGGCGTAGAGATTCGACTCATCGCAACAGCTGGTGACGAGCTCAGTCTTTCCCGCAGTTTTTCAAATCGCACGTCGGGAGCGTCGCGCTGCTGTTGTAATACGTCCAGGATGGCATCCACAATCCCCTGGTATCCGGTGCAACGGCACAAGTTCCCAGATAGCTCGAGCCGTACGCGCGCTTCGTCAGCGTCGGGCAAGCGAAGCACGATGTCGCGCGCCGTCGTGAGCATTCCAGGTGTGCAGAAGCCGCACTGCAGCGCGTGGTGGCGCGTGAACGCCGGCCGAAGCAGTTGCATCACGGCATCATCGTCGTAGCCCTCGATGGTGGTGACCTCTTGGCCTTCACATGCCACCGCGAAAGTGATGCACGAACGCGTGGGCTGGCCGTTGACAAGCACTGTGCATGCGCCGCAGACCCCATGCTCGCAGCCGAGATGAGTCCCGGTCAGGCGCAGTTCGTTCCGCAGGAAGTCGCCAAGATGCATCCTTGGCTCCGCCTCCCGGCTGAAGCTGCGGCCATTTACTTGAATAGAAATCGGGTCCAAGTCTTTTACTCCGCTTGTTTTAGGTCGGCGAAAACGCCGGACTGCTCGAGTGCGCGTTCCACACAGGCTGTGAAAAGCTTCAGATCGATGGCGTCGCGTTCGGGGAGCGCGACGCTGACGGCCTCTTGCAGCAGTTCACGCCGCGCAGCGCCGGCGCCCTTGCTGGCAATCTCAGCCGCCAATTCATTCAGCAGAATGGGCGGACCGTCCGCGGCGCCGAGAACAATTCGCGCACACTTGCGCGAGACATCGAAGTAAACCGCCGCGCTGGCTTCAGCGAATTCGCCAGGCTTGCGGCAGACCTTGTGATACCCCCAGTGCGTCGTCGGCGTCTCGGAAGGCACGTTGATGGCCACAATTAACTCGTCGGACTCAAGCACGGTTGTATAGGCGCCGAGCATGAGCGCGTCGGCCTCGATCGTGCGCTCACCGCGCGGCGACCTAGCCACGATGCGCGCACCAAGTGCCGCGAGCGTAACCACCCAGTCAGCCGCAGGATCGGCATGCGCCAAGCTACCTCCGACGGTGCCGCGGGTACGAATCGCGCGGTAGGCGATCCCGCTCGCGACTTGACGCATCGGATGCCCAGCCAACGCCTGGTGTATGCCATCCTCGATCTCGGCGTGCGTCACGGCAGCGCCGATCTCAACCCATTCAGCCTTGCGACTGACAGCGCGCAGACTGGGGATGTTTGCGACGTCGACCACTTGCGCCGGCCGCGCCAATCTCAGGTTGAGCATTGGACCAAGGGACTGGCTTCCGCTCATCGCCTTCGCAGTGCCGCCTCCCTTGGCCAGCACCGCCAGCGCCTCATCCACGTCGAGGATGCGTGTATATGCAAATTTCGGCGCCTTCACTTGACGCGCTCCTGTTCCAGCTTCGAGCTTTCGAGGGCCTTGAGCAAGCGACGCGGCGTCAAAGGCGTCATCAGCACCTCGGCAGCACCAGTGCCTCGCAACGCGTCGTTCACGGCATTGAAGATCACAGCCGGTGGTGCAATTGCGCCACCTTCTCCCACGCCCTTGGCACCGAACTCGGTGTGTGGCGACGGTGTCTCGAAGTGCTCGATACGGATGCGCGGCACTTCCGTGGCGCCAGGCAAGATGTAGTCAGCCAGCGTGGAAGCCAACGGCTGGCCTTGGTCGTCGTAAGGACTCTCTTCGTACATCGCAGTACCAATACCCTGTGCGATGCCGCCGATAGTCTGCCCCTCCACGATCATCGGATTGACCATCGTGCCGCAATCTTCAACCACTACATAGTCGAGGATCTCCACCTCACCCGTCTGCGTGTCGACCGCAACAACCACAGCGTGGGTCGCGTACGTGAAGGTACCGGTGTCGACCTTGGGCTTGTACGCACGTGAGACTTCCAGGCCACCGAGATGAACGTTGGCCGGCAAGTCCTGTGGCGTGAGGTACCACGCGCCACCCACTTCAGACAGGGGAATCGACTTTTCCCCTGCGATAGCACGCCCCTCGATCAATGCGACCGTGTGCGGGTCCACGCCCATGAGATAGCCTGCGATTGACTGAATCCGAGGCAAAAGTTCCTTGCAGGCGGTCGAGATAGCCCCCCCTGACATGACCGTGGCCCGAGAGGCGTAGGTCCCGGACGAGAAGGGGGTGAGCGCTGTATCGCCATGCACAACCCGAATTCTCGCAACAGGAATTCCGAGTACGTCATTGGCGATCTGCGCGAAGCTGGTTTCCATGCCCTGGCCATGCGAGTGCACGCCGACGCGCACTTCGAGCCCGCCATCCGCGGTCATCCTGACAAGCGCCTGATCGAAACCTGGCACCACCGGCAAACCCCAGTTGGCGAACACCGTCGTGCCGTGGGCAGATTGCTCGGTATAGGTTGCCGTACCGAACCCGATCCGACGACCGTCCGGCTCTCCTCGAGCTTGGCGCTTACGGACAGCTGTGAGTCCGATCATCTCCACGGCGCGGCGCAGACTCGCTGGAAAGTCGCCGCTGTCGAAGTGCTTGTTGGCCACATTGACGTAAGGCATCGCGGCGGCCGGGACCAAGTTGTCCATCCGGACCTCCCAAGGCTCGCGCCCAACTTCACGCGCCACGGCATCCATGAGAAGTTCGATCGCGAAGCACACGCCGGTGCGAGCCACTCCCCGATAGGCCATGAACCCTGGCTTGTTGGTTGCAACGCACAGGGTCTCGCACCGATAGCCGCGAAAGGCGTACGGCCCAGGCAGGTTGCCGATTGCCTGGCCAGGCTCCAGACCGACAAAGAAAGGATAGTAGGAATATGCGCCGCCATCGATGGTGATGACAGCGTCCAACGCCAGGAGCTTTCCCGTTCGGTCAGCATAGGCCGTGAGCTGATAGTGATGCTGCCGCGTGTTGGCACCGACTATCAGATGCTCACGTCGGTCTTCGAGATAGCGGAATGGCGTCCGATAGGTCTTGGCCAGCCAGGCTATGCACAGATCCTCAGGGTAGAGCTGACCTTTGTAGCCAAACGCGCCGCCGACGTCAGGGGACACGACGCGCACAGCCCCTTCATCCATCGAAAGGTGCTGAGCAATCCCCACGCGCAGCAAATGCGGAACTTGAGTCGCGCTGACGACCACGAGCTGATCGGTCTGGAAATCCCAGTAGGCCAAAACCGACTTTCCCTCTAGAGGCACGATGCACTGACGTGACAGCTCGACCGTGCGGCTGACTTTCACCTCAGCCTTCGCGGAAAGCTCATCGAAGTCACGATTGGCCTGCAGTGTGAGAAACACATTGTCTTTCCACCCAGGGTGCAGGAATTCCCCCGTGGCAGCGAGCGAGGACTCAGCACTATGGTAGACGGGCAGTTCGTCATACGAGACCTGCACCTCTTCGAGCAGGTCTTCCGCCACTGCACGAGTCGGAGCGACAGCCATGGCGATGGCCTCCCCCACGTGGCGAACCTTGCCCGAGGCCAGCGGCGGCAACGCTGAGTATTGGTATGTGGGCAGCGAAGAAGGCGAGCCGATATCTGCCGCATCGGTCATCATCTCGCGCAGGAACACCTTCCCGGCAAGCTCTTCAGGAATCTCAACTCCAGTAATGGTCGCGTGCGCCAAAGGGCTGCGCAAGAACGCAACTTCCTGAAGGCCGGGCAATACGAAGTCACCAACGAAATTGCCTTTGCCCACCATATGACGGGCGTCCTCCTTGCGAGGCAATCGGGCTCCAATGCCTTCGCGCTTTAGCAGTCTCGCCGGAATGTCTGCTTGGTCCATGCGTTTCCTTTTACTTAACTACCTTGTCCGCCCGGGCTCGCACTGGTTGTGCAACCGCCTGGCGCAGCCTTTGTGGTGCGAAGTCCGAGACTGCGTTCAGCGCACCGCCGCGCCATCAATACGACGTGTACTGTCACAAGTATATGACTGGCAGATGGATATTGGAAGACGAAGTTCATCAGCGCAAACCCGAACATAGATAGCCACCTGTTGAGGTGCATTCTTCCAGCGATAAATGCCCCATCATGGCTCCGAATTAACGATCTCCGTGCCCAACCTGGTGCGACCCTATCAAGTACAAACCCGCACTTGAACATAAACATCAAGCGGACTAATATGACAGTTCACTGAGTATTTGTTTGGATGCCCGAAGTCACAGGATGGAGTCATGGATTGGATCAAGGTTGCCTCGGCGGAGGAGCTGATGAACGACGAAGCTAAGACCGTCAACGTCGCCGGCTACGGCGTCGCGCTGTACCGAATCGAAGATGAGTTCTTCGCCACCGACAGCATGTGCACGCATGCCACTGCTCTGCTGTCAGAAGGTTTCGTGGAAGACGGCTGTGTTGAATGCCCGTTGCATCAAGGCCGCTTCGATGTTCGTACAGGCAAGGCGATGTGTGCGCCGGTCACCGTGGACCTGCGCACGCATGCCGTAAAACGAGATGGCGACGACATCTATGTGTTGTCACCGGTCGGCAAATGATGTCGCCCGGCGTTGTTATCGTTGGTGCGGGTCAATCGGCGGCCGTCGCGGCACACGCTCTGCGCGAGCAGGGCTACCGAGGCCGGATCACGATGCTGGGTCGGGAGCGCCACAGACCGTATGAGCGCCCGCCATTGTCCAAGGCCGTGTTGGTGGCTGCTGAAGAGCCCAGGCTCGATGTACTGGCGGAAGATTCCTGGACGCGCAGCAATATCGACCTGCTGAGCAGCAGTGACGCCGTTGCATTGGATCTTCGGCAGCAGCATGTACGTCTTGCCGACGGTCAGGTGCTCGAGTACGAGATGTGTCTGATCGCCACAGGCGGTGAGGCAAACACACTTGCATCCGCCCCGCCCGCCAATCCCCGCGTGCACTACATCCGCACCCTTGATGACGCGCGGAGGCTGCGAGCGGCCCTTCAGGTCAAGCCGCAAATCGCAATTCTGGGCGGCGGCTTCCTGGGGCTCGAAGTTGCCAATTCCGCACTCTCGGCAGGAGCCGAGGTTTCAGTTCTCGAGCGCGCAACGTCCTTGCTCGATCGCTTTCTACCACCCGAGGCGTCGGCATGGCTGGAATCTGGCATGCAAGATGCAGGCGCACGGATCCTGCTCGGAGTCTCCCTCCGCGACGTCCAGTCACTGTCAAGCGGTCGCATGCGCTTGATCACCGACGTCGCCGATCTGGAAGTTGATGAGGTGATCGTCGCAATCGGCCTTTCGCCCAATGACGCTCTAGCTCGCAATGCGGGCCTCCAGGTCGCGGCAGGCGGCGGCATTCTGGTGGACGCGGCTTGCCGCACCAGCAACGAACACGTGTTCGCGTGCGGGGACTGCACCAGTCAACAGCGCCCTGGCCAGGCTGCGCCAACGCGCCTGGAATCATGGCAGAACGCGAATGAGCAGGCGCGCACTGCCGCCGCCGCCATGCTCGGCGCTCCTCTTCCGGTGCCGGCCATACCGTGGTTCTGGACCGATCAGGGAAAGCACAACATTCAGGTGCTTGGCCTGCCGGCTCCCGATCTTGAATATGTGCGCCGCGGTGACCCGTCCAATGACAAGGCGCTGTGGATTGGCCATCGGGGTTCTGTTCCGCTACACGGCGTGGCCATCAATGCAGGCTCTGATTTGCGAGCCATTCGCCCTCTTTTCGAACGTGGGCGGCCCGTGCAGTTGGAGGACTTTCAGCTGGACGCCATCAATCTGCGCGCATGGGCCAAGCAGATGCAAGCCGACGCCGCGGCGACCGTTTAACCAACCTTCAAAGCCTCAGGAGATTCCATGTATCAATCGCAGGCGGTCATCGGCATTACGAATGCCCGAAAGAATCCGCCCTTGGAGCAGTGTGTCTGGCCAGCGGACGCCCTGAACAACATTCCGGACTGGGTCTACACCAGTCAAGCCATCTATGACCAGGAGATCGAACGCATCTTTCGGGGGGACACGTGGAACTTTGTGGCCTTGGAAGCGGAGATTCCAAACCCGGGCGACTACAAGCGTGGCTATGTCGGCGCCACGGCCGTGGTGATCGTTCGTGCGGAGGACAACACGATCTCCGTCTTCGAAAATCGCTGTGCCCATCGCGGCGCCGAGTTCTGCCGCTCCAGCCAGGGGAATACGAAGGAATTTGTCTGCCCATATCACCAATGGTCATACGACCTCAAGGGAAACCTGCAGGGCGTTCCGTTCAAGCGCGGCATCAACAAGGTAGGCGGCATGCCCGCGGACTTCAAGAACGCCGACCACGGCACCCGCCAGTTGCGCGTGGCCACACGCAACGGCGTGGTGTTCGCAACCTACTCCGACAAGACGCCCCCTCTGGAAGAGTACATGACCAAGGAGATCGTCGAGGAGTTCGACGTCCCCTTCTCGGGCAAGAAACTCAAGATCCTGGGCTATTGCCGCAACGAGCTTCCGTGCAACTGGAAGATGTACCACGAGAACCTCAAGGATCCGTACCACGCAACGCTGCTCCATTCGTTTCTCGTGGTGTTTGGCCTGCTGGTGCCGGGCATCAAATCGATCGTGTTTGCAGACAAGGAGCATGGCCGCCACGGCTTCATGGCTTCGGCCAAGCCGGACGAGATCTATGCCACTGTTGCCGCTGACGACAAGGCGGAGATGCGATCGTTCAGCGACAAGCTCAGGCTGCGCGACGAACGATTCCTGGACTACGTGCGAGAGTTCAAGTCGCCCTGGTCCGCCAACATGATGACCATGTGGCCGAACCTGATCGTTCAACGCCAGATGAACACGATGGGTGTGCGCCAGATCATCCCGAACGGTCCGAACAGCATGGTGATGCAGTGGACCATGTTCGGCTATGAAGATGACACCGCGGAAATGACGCGGCACCGCCTTCGCCAGGGGAACTTGATGGGCCCTTCCGGCTTCCTGGGCCTTGAGGACAACGAGGCATTGAAGTTCGTGCAGGAAGGCCTGCGCAACTCGTCCACGGACAACAACGTCGTCAAGCTCGATGCGGGCCATCAAGGCACGGCACGCAATCTCATCTCAGAGTCCTGCATCCGCTCGCTCTACCAATACTACCGGGGCGTCATGGGCATCCGTGTTGCGGAGCAAGCAGCATGAAGGAGCGACTCGCCTACGCCACGTCCGCGATTTCGCCTCAACGCGCGGCCGAGCTGCGCGCCGAGATCGAGTCCTTCAATGCCGAGTACTGCGCCGCCCTGGACGCGAACGACGTCGAACGGTGGCCCGACTTTTTCAGCAAGGAAGCGACGTATCGCATTACTTCGCGCCAGAACGCACTTCTGAACATGCCCGTGGGACTCGTTTACTGCGAGGGGCACAACATGATCATCGACCGCGCCCTTGCCGTCGCGCACTCGCAGATGTTCGCGCCACGGCACATGCTGCATGTATTGGGGATCACGCGAGTACTGCAGGAGGCAGGAAAGACGATCAGCTCCCAAACGCCCTTCATCTTGATGCAGACCCTGGTCGAGGGCCCTTCCACAGTGCATTTGGCTGGCGTCTATCACGACCATTTCGTGCGAGAAGGCGACCGGCTACTTATTGCAAGCCGCGAAGTGGTGCACGACACGGAAATTCTTGACACCGCCTTGGCATATCCAGTCTGAGGCCACTTAGGACGACTATGAACCAAACCCCAAAAATCGCGCTGGAGGAGCACTTCTCTGCGCCCGGCTTCGACGAGTACTCTGCCAAGTACACACGAGCGCTGCCAACCGAATTCGTCGCAAAGCTCGACTCCAAGCTGACCGACTTCGACGACCAGCGCCTTGCGGAGATGGATGCAGGAAACATCGAGTACGTCGTGCTGTCGCAAACGATGCCTGGTGTGCAGGCTGAGGTGGATCGCGCCATCGCCATCCGCCGTGCGCGCGAGAACAACGAGTTCCTCGTTGAGCGCGTGGCACGCCATCCGGGACGCTTCGGCGCCTTTGCGCACGTGGCACTGCAAGATCCCCTGGCCGCAGCCAAAGAGCTGGAACGCACCGTCGCCGAACATGGCTTCAAAGGCGCGATGATCAACGGCCACACATTGGGTCGCTACTACGAAGGCGGCGAGTTCGATGTGTTCTGGGAGCGCGCGCAGGCGCTCGGCGTGCCCATCTATCTGCATCCCAACGCGTTCAGTCAACCACCGGCTCTGCTGGAAGGCATGCCGGTGCTCCAAGGAGCCACCTGGGGATGGGGCGTCGAAACGGCGGGTCATGCGTTGCGCCTGCTGTTCGGCGGGGTGTTCGACCGATTCCCGCGCCTGACCCTGCTGCTGGGCCACATGGGGGAAGCCCTGCCGTACCAGCGTTGGCGCATGGACAGCCGATTCGCCGCGTATCCATCGGGCATCAAGTTGGCGCGCAAACCCAGCGAGTACATCGGCAGCAACATTCTGATCACCACGTCTGGCGTGTGCTCCGCACCGTCACTGCTGGGTGCGATTGGCGAGCTCGGGGCAAAGGCTGTGCTCTTTTCGGTGGACTACCCCTACGAGTCAACCGCCGAGGCCTGCAAGTTCATCGAGGAGGCGCCGCTGGACGAAAAAACCCGTGCCCAGGTGTGCCATGGCAATGCTCGCCGGCTCTTCAAGCTAGGCAGCCCGGAAGAGCTTGCGCTCCTGCAGTTCTGACACTTCACTCAAAAGGACGAAAAATGCCAGTCAGCGATTATCAAATGGTCAAGGCTTGGGACGAGGTTCTGAAGCTCAGCAAGGTGGAGCGTGGACAGAAGGTCTCCATCCTGTGCGGCCCTCACACCCATCCGCAGACACTTCAGACGGCAACGATTGCAGCTCAGGCCGCCGGCGCGGTCGTCACCAAAATCGAGCTGCAGCCCATCAATGCGGAGAAAGCCCCCAGCCGCGACCTGATGAACTACCTGGGCGAAACACCCCTTACCAATAACCCAGTCGCACTCGCGGCGATGAAGAATAGCGACCTCGTCCTCGACTTGATGCTGCTGCTTTTCTCGCCCGAACAGATGGAGATTCTCGAGTCTGGAACGAAGATTCTCCTGGCCGTGGAACCGCCCGAGGTACTGGTGCGGGCGGTGCCCACCGAGGCCGATCGCAAGCGGGTCCTGGAGGCATCGAAGCTGCTTAAAAAAGCGAGGAAGATGCACGTGACGTCGCCGGCCGGCACAGATGTGACCTTCCAACTCGGCGATTTCCCGACCATCAGCGAGTACGGATTTTGCGAGGAACCGGGGCGCTGGGATCACTGGCCGAGCGGGTTCCTCTTTACCTTCGCCAACGAGGGCGGTAGCGACGGCACCATCGTGATTGATCGCGGCGATATTCTGCTGCCGCAGAAGAACTACGTCTCGAACAAGATCACATTGAATCTGCGCGAAGGTTTCGTGCGCAGCGTCGAGGGTGACGTTGACGCGGCCATGTTGCGCGAGTTCATGGAGGCCTACAAAGACCCAGAAGCCTACGCGATCGCGCACATCGGCTGGGGGATGCAGCCACGTTGCTACTGGCACACGCTATCGCTGATGGATCGCGAGGCGACATCCGGCCAGGATGCGCGTGCGTTCGAAGGCAATTTCCTTTTCTCCCTGGGACCAAACAATGAGGCCGGAGGCCCTCGCACGACGCCTTGTCACCTCGACATTCCGTTGCGCAACTGCACGGTGAAGCTCGATGACATCGTCGTGGTTCGAGCTGGCAAGGTCATTGACGAGGCTTTTCA
Organism: Variovorax sp. 10N420; assembly: GCF_056394705.1. Lineage (NCBI taxonomy): Bacteria > Pseudomonadati > Pseudomonadota > Betaproteobacteria > Burkholderiales > Comamonadaceae > Variovorax > Variovorax sp. 10N420. Next base: position 165,472 of record NZ_JBFTIJ010000002.1, read on the forward strand.
ATGAGTCCCGATCAAGACATCTACCAGAAGCAGGGCTTCGGCAATACCCTCGCGCCCAAAGCGCCGTACGGCCTGCTGATCATCGACTTCGTCAATGGATTCGCTGATCCGCTCACCTTCGGAGGCGGCAACATCGAACCGGCCATCGAATGCACGCGCGGCCTTCTGGCGGCAGCACGCACGCGCAAATGGCCGGTCGTGCACACACGGGTCGTGTACCAGGACGATGGAGCCGACGCCAACATCTTCGCGCTCAAAGTGCCACCCATCCTCGCCCTGCGCGAGGACGCGCCGGAAAGCCAGATCGTGCCGCAGCTTCAGCCCATCGGCGGCGAGCTGGTGCTGCGCAAGACCAACCCCTCGGCCTTCTTCGGCACTTCACTGGCGGCTTGGCTCAATCAACGTGGCGTGCAGACCTTGCTCATTGCGGGATGCACGACCAGCGGCTGTGTTCGCGCCAGCGTGGTTGACGCCATGTGCCACGGTTTCCGTCCCCTCGTTGTCACCGACTGCGTGGGCGACCGCTCGCTGCAGGCGCACGAAGCCAATCTTTTCGACATGAACCAGAAGTACGCGACCTTGATGCCCTGCGATGTGGCCCTGGGAGCAACCGCTGCGAAAGAACACCGCATGTCGGACTGACACCCATCCACTCACTCAAAAGTTCCGTCCTTCACTTCCGTCACAGCCCCAACGCACAGCGTGCCAGCAACCCCACCACCTGGAGAATCAAATGACCATCAAACTCGTTGCCGCACTGGCGGTCTCACTTGCGGCGATCGCGTTTCAAAGCCGCGCCGACGTCATCAAGGTTGGTGTCATCGCACCAATGTCCGGACCGTTCTCTGCAGTAGGTCAAACTTGGGAGGGTGCGACGAAGGCGTACCAGAAACTCAACGGCACAACAGCGGGAGGGCACACGATCGAGGTCATCTACCGCGACCTTCCGGAGATCAACCCCGCACAAGCCAAGGCACTGGCGCAGGAGCTTGTCATCAAGGAAGGCGCCCAGTACATCGCCGGCCTCTATTTCACGCCGGACACATTGGCCGTCGCTGCGCTCGCGCAAGAGGCCAAGGTGCCGGTCGTGATCTTCAACGCATCCACATCGTCGCTTCTCGACAAGTCGGACTACCTGTTGCGCACCTCGTACACCTTGCCGCAGATGGCGGTCCCAGTGGCCAAGTATGCGCTGGAGAAAAATGTCAAAAGCGTCGTCACCCTGGTCAGCGATTTTGGTCCCGGTCTCGATGCCGAGAAGGCCTTCACGACAGCGTTCGTCAGCGGTGGAGGCAAGTTGCTTGAGGGCATCCGCGCTCCGCTGAAGACGACTGACTTCGGCCCCCTGATGCAGCGCGTGAAGGCACTCAAGCCCGATGCGCTCTACGTCTTTGCCCCCGGCGGTCCCGCGACCTACGCAATGGTCAAGGCATACAACGAGGCCGGATTAAGGGCGGCTGGCGTGCGCTTTCTCGGTACTGCCGAGACCGATGAGGATCAACTGCGAGCGATCGGCCCGGATCTGCTCGGCATCGAGACTGGCATGTTCTATTCGGCATCACACAATTCGGCTCTGAACGATGCTGTCGTCAAGACCCTGAGCGAAGTTGATCCCAAGGCCATTCCGACCGTTCAGCTTGCGAACGCGTTTGACGGACTGCATGTGATCTATCACATGGTCAAGGCGACGGACGGGAAGAGGGATGGCACCAAGGCCCTTGCCAGCGCAAAGGGCTTTTCTTGGGAAAGCCCGCGTGGCCCGGTGAAGATCGACCCGGTCTCTCGCGAATTTGTACAGAACGTCTATATGCGCGTGGTCGAAAAGGATCGGTCTGGAAGATACGTGAATCGGGAATTCCGAACCTTTGAGATGCAACCCGACTACGGACGCACTCAGAACGTGTCCAAGTAAGGAAGAGGCTGCAGCATGTCTCTTGCGCTCATTAGCAGCATCTTGGTCGACGGGATCGCGTACGCGGTGATCTTGTTCATGATCACAGTGGGCCTGTCGATGACCATGGGTCTGATGCGGGTTGTGAATCTGGCGCATGGCGCCTTCGCGATGCTTGGCGGATTTCTCGCGGCCAGTATTCCGCAGCGCCTGGGCTTGCCCATCTGGTTGAGCTTTGTGCTTGCGATCGCCCTGGTCGGGCTCGTGGCGGTGCTGTTCGAGCGCATCCTGCTGCGCCGCTTCTACCGGCGCGACGATCTTGATCAGATGCTGGTGACGATCGGGCTGATGTTTGTCGCGACTGCCGCTGTGAACCTGTTGTTTGGATCCTCAGTGACCCCCGTCGCGCTACCAGAAGCATTCAACGGCACGGTGGACCTTGGTTTTCGCTCCATCCCTCGGCACCGGCTCATCGTCGTCGCTTGCGGACTGGTTGTCGTCATCGTTCTCTGGCTGGCTGTGGACAGATCATCCTTTGGTATTCGGGTGCGCGCCGCAGTCGACAACGCGCCCATCGCACGCGCCATCGGCATCGACACGACCAAGATCTACGCAGCAACTTTTGCAATTGGTGCAGCGCTCGCTGCGCTGGGGGGCATCGCCGGTGCGGAATTGCTTCCGATGGAGCCGACCTACGCCTCCAAATATCTGGTGATCCTCCTGGCGGTTGTCGCCGTCGGAGGTAACGGAAATCTGTTTGGCTCATTCTTCGCAGCGTTGCTGCTTGGTATTGTGGAGACCTCCATGAAATACATGGTTCCGCAGCTCGCATCGGCTGCGTTTTTCCTGACGATGATCATCGTCTTGCTGGTGCGGCCGCAAGGGCTGTTCGGGAGACACGCATGAGCGCAATCAGTGCGCCAATGAGGGTGTCCGCATCGTCGAGCGCCCGACCGTGGATGCACCTCCGCGTAGAGCTGATGCTGATGCTGGTGGGGCTGCTGGGATTCGTGCTGTTCCCGCAGGATCTCGGGTTGCTGACCAACATGGCGACCATGTCCATCTTTGCGCTGTCGTTGAGTCTCGTGCTCGGCCAGGCCGGCATCGCGACCTTGGGTCAGGCCGCGCTGTACGGCAGCGGCGCTTACGTAGCCGGTTGGACTGCCCTGTATTTGACGGCGGATCCCATTCTCGGCTTGTTGCTTGGCGGTCTGGGTGGTGGCGTGATCGCGTTGTTGAGTGGTGCCGTGATGCTGCGGTCGACAAAGCTCACCCTGGTCATGCTGACCATTGCAGTAGCCCAACTTCTACTTGAGCTGGCCAACTGGGCGAGATGGCTCACCGGCGGTGACGATGGTCTTGCGGGCTTCAACATCGGCCCGTTGTTCGGCGTTTGGGAATTCAACTTCCTTGGTCACACTGGCTATTTCTATGCCTTGGGTGCGCTGGTGCTGGTGTACTTCATCGTGCGCAACGTGGTGGAATCGCCGTTCGGTCTGACGGCCCGCGCGATCCGGCAGGACCCCGGACGGGTTCAGGCGCTGGGAGGCCGCGTCTATTTGCACCTGCTGGCCGTCTACACCGTTGGCGGCATTGTGGCGGGGCTCGCTGGCGCCTTGACAGCACAGACCAGCAAAGTGGCCAATCTCTTCATGCTGGATTTCACGACGTCGGCGGGTGTCGTGGTCATGATCGTTCTGGGTGGCACGCGCCGTCTGTCGGGAGCCGTTCTCGGCACCGTCGCGTACATGACCATCCACCACATCGCATCGACGTTGAACCCCTATCACTGGCTGTTCTTCATCGGGTCGATGCTGATCGTCGTACTCGTCGTTTTGCCCGAGGGCTTGATCGGCCTTTTGGACCGGGCCGTGATGTATGCCAAGTGGCTTGGCGGCAGCGGGCGTGCCAAATGACCCATCGACTGCAAACCCGGAATCTCTGTCACTCCTTTGGCGGCCTGGCCGTCACGCAGAACGTCACGCTATCCCTCCCCGAGGGAGCCCGCACCGCATTGATCGGTCCGAACGGCGCCGGAAAGACGACTTTGGTCAACCTGCTGAGCGGGGCGATGCGCCCACAGTCCGGCGACATCCAGCTGGACGGCCGATCGATCGTTCAGCTGCCGCAGTACGCACGCGTGCGCAGCGGCATCGTTCGCACCTTTCAGATCAGCCGCCTGTTCAAAGAGCTGACCGTGGCGGACAACGTCAAGGTCGCCGTGTTGCAGCGACACCAGGCCTCCATGCAGTGGTGGCCCTCGCCAGCGCGTTCCGCACGAGTTCACGAAGAGGTCTACGAGACCCTCGGCATGCTGGGGCTGCACCCCTATGCCAATCGGGTGGTGGGGCAACTGGCACTTGGCGAGCAGCGGCTTGCAGAGATCGCTCTGGCACTCGCGATGAGGCCCCGGGTGTTGCTCCTTGATGAGCCGGGCGCAGGCGTACCACAAGGAGAGGGCGGCCGCATCATGGACGCCATCGATAGCCTGCCGAAGGAACTGTCTGTCCTGCTCATCGAGCACGACATGGACCTGGTGTTCCGGTTCGCTTCGCACATCATCGTCCTGGTCGCCGGTGCGGTGATGGTCGAGGGATCGCCTCAGGAAGTCGCCGCCAACGAACAAGTCAAACAGATCTACTTTGGACGAGACGGTCATGCCTAAGCCCGCTATTGAACTCCGGTTTGACGACGTGACGGCAGGCTATGGCGGCCTGCCGGTCGTCGAGCATCTCAGCTTTGGCGTACGCGAAGGCGAGCGCCTTGGTCTGATTGGGCGCAATGGCGCCGGCAAGACCACGACGCTTGCGACGGCGGTGGGCCTTGCCGACCTGATGACGGGGCGCATTCATTTCGGCGCCGATGACATCAGCGACGCAAGCACGTATGCGCGCGCGCGAGCCGGCCTCGGCTACGTACCGCAGAGCCGCGACATCTTCCCCTCACTGACGGTTGAGGAGAACCTGCTGTCAGGCTTGCAGGGACGTTCGGCGAGCGTTGCCCTACCGCCGATCTACGAACTGTTTCCGCGGCTCAAGGAGCGGCGACGCAACGGAGGCACGCAGTTGTCGGGCGGTGAGCAGCAAATGCTCTCGGTGGCACGAGCACTCGTCGGACAGCCGCGCATCCTGTTGCTCGACGAGCCGTTGGAAGGGCTGGCACCCATGGTGAGAGAGGAGTTGATGGATGCCATCGTTCGAATGAGCGATCAGCTCGGCGTCGGCTGTGTCCTCGTGGAGCAGCACGTGGATGTCGTTCTCGAATTTTCCAGTAACGTGATCGTGCTGGAACGCGGCGTCGCCGCCTACTCCGGCTCAGCGGCGGCGCTGCGCGGCGAAGAGGCGCTGTTGAATCGCACCATCGGAATCCAGAAGTGCTGAAGACGATGCCTGTGCTTCTGCGTTTATGCGGCAAGAGGGAGAGCTGAGTTCGCTCAGCCTCCAGTTTGGTCGCAATGCAAAGCCTCCGTGCGCTAATAGGCCCGCTGCGGGTGTTCGATGCAGTGTGTCGCGCCAAAGGTGTCACGCGCGCCGCTCGGGTGCTTCATGTGACGCCCGGTGCAGTTAGCCAGCAGATCAAGCAGTTGGAAGTCGGGCTCGGGGCGCAGCTGTTTCAGAAGTCTGGCCGGGAGATCCAACTCACTGCGGTGGGCGAACGACTCGCCCACCGCGTCTCGGATGCTTTCGATCGCCTGAACGATGCGCTAAATGATGTGGCCGACCACCAACCGGACAAGCGGCTGCGCCTGAAAGTGACGCCAAGCCTCGCTATCCGATGGTTGGTACCTCGCTTGCGCGGCTTCTACGCGCAGCATCCCGACATTGATCTCGAGATCGCAACGATCGCAATGGCCGACGATATCCGGCTCGAGGGTGCAGACTGCGCGATCCGGCATGGCATGGGAGAGTGGACCGATGTTGAGTTGGACCACCTCTTCGACGACGAATTTCTTCCTGTCTGCGCACCAAACCTGACCAGGCATTTGCAGACACCACAAGACCTGCTGGAAGCCAACCTGCTGCACTCGATGATGCGGCCAGAAGCCTGGTCGCTATGGTTCAGTTCCGCTCACCTGGTAGATCCCCCGCGCCTGCATGGAATCACTTTGGCGAATGCGGCGTTGTGCTACCAGGCTGCGGCTGACGGGTTGGGCGTTGCCATCGCCCAGCGAGCTTACGTTGACGACGACATCCGCAGTGGTCGGCTCGTCGTGGCCGTGGATCACGTTGCCAGAACGGAGTCAGGTTACTACTTGGTCTGCGATCCGCTGAAAGCGGCAGAGGCTCCCGTGAGGCTGTTCCGAGACTGGATTCGTTCTGTCCGCTAGCAACGGGCGCGAGGTGACGCGCTCAACGAAAGCGTCAAAGACTGATCGCCGCGATTCCGGCCAACACGACCGTTGCGCCGACGATGCGTCGCGCGAGATGACCCTCGCGAAAGAGTCTGCATGCGAGGAGTGAGCCGATGATGATGGACGACTCGCGCAGCGGCGCGACGAGCGCCACCGGCGCCTTCAGCATGGCAGTGAGAACGAGGATGTAGGCGAGCGGAGAGAACACAGCCACGATGAGGATCGGGACGGCGTCGGCACGGATGGCAGCTCGAATACGATGGCGTCGGCGCAGCGCGCTTGGCGTCAGGATCAGGCTCTGCAGCAGCAGAGTGGCGGCGTAGTAGCTCACGGGCGCCAGATGCAGCGCGATGACCGAGTAGCCATCCCAGACCGTGTAGGCGGCGATGGTCGCCCCCGTCGCGGCGCCCCAGAGCAAGCCCTGAATCGGGCGGCGGCTCCCGCTTCTGAACGGGTTGCCGGTAACTACGAGAATGCCCGCTATGACGAGTGAAGCACCGAGCATCGCGACTGCGGTGAGCTGTTCGCCCAGCAGGAGGATCGCGAAGAGCATCGTCAGCACCGGCCCGGTGCCGCGGGCGACCGGATAGACCACCCCCAGCTCGGCACGCTCGTAGCCGGCCTGCAAGGTGAGAGAGTAAGCGGTGTGCAACACAGCCGAGACAGCGGCGCCCGCCACAAGCGGCCAATCGAGCACATGCTGCCCATTTGCTACGAAGGCGATGCTGATCGGGACGCACAGCAGCGCCGAAGCGTAGGTATAGGCGCAGACGAACAACAAGGCATCCCCCCGCTTGTACTTCGAGGCCAGGTTCCATACCGCGTGAGCTACCGCCGCGCCGAGGACCATCGCGACGGTGCCAAGCTGCATCAGGCGATATCGGGCAGGTCGATGCCCGCCCGTTCGGCGCGGCGGCTACGCTCCGGGTCACGCAGAGCGAGGGCCGCGACCAGCGCGTCAATCACCACGAGCTGCGCCAGCCGACTCCCGGCCGCGGCCATCTGGGCCGGCAGCGGTGCACCGCCGACGACAAGCGAGATGTTCGCGAGGGTCGCCAGGGGTGTCCCGTACTGGTTGGTGATTGCGATGAGTGAGGCTCCGGCAGAAGACGCCGCATCCGCGATGGCCAGCGTCGTCGATGTGCGACCGGTCGAGCTGACGGCGATGACGGCGTCACCAGGACCGAGGAGCCGCGCGGCGATCATTGCCGACAGATAGTCCGGAATGCCGATGGTCGTCACGCCGACCGCGCGCAAACGGAAGACCGCGTCGGCGGCGACCGTCGCCGAGGGGCCGGCTCCGAATGCGATCACTTGGCGCGCGTGCTGGATGGTGCTGACCGCCTGGTCGAGCGCGGACAGCTCGACCGCCCCGCCCAGCGCCGTCAATGCGTCAGCGCCTGCGCGGATCGAAGACTCGAGCACCGCTGCCGTCGTCGCATCCGCGGTGAGTACGCCAGGCGGCGCGAAGAACCGGGTGGTACCGCGGGCACGAGCGATCTCGATCTTGAGCTCAGTGAACCCGCTGAACCCGATCGCACGCGCGGCGCGGATCACGCTCGGCGGCGACACGCCGGCGCGGGCCGCCACCTGCGCAGTCGTGCTCGCGCCAACGAACAAGGGATCGGCGAGCAGGAGCTCGATCACCTTCGCCTCGCTCGCAGCGAGATCGCCACTTCGGGCCTGGATGCTTCCGATCAATTGCACCAGTCGCGCGTCTCGAGAAACTCCGTTACCATCGTTGTTCATTATGTGTAATAGATTACAGCGCGCTTTTGAAGAGCGCAAGCATGGCGTGGACGAACGCTGAACGAGACGGTCGAAGGAGTCTGTGTTCATGAAGACAACAAGCGCTGCATCCATCGCCGTCGTGGGCCCGGGTGCTATCGGCACCGCGGTCGCGGCGGCACTGCACGAAGTCGGTGGCACTCCGTTGCTGTGCGGCCGCACACCCCGCGATCGCCTGACGCTTCAGGATGGCGAACGCCTCATCACCGTTCCCGGTCCGGTCTGGGTGAATCCCGCACAACTCGGGCGCACCGTCGACCTCGTCTTGCTGGCGGTCAAGGCGACACAGACCGAGGCGGCGGCAGAATGGCTCACCGCCTTAAGCGGCCCGGAAACTGTCGTCTGCGTTCTGCAGAACGGCGTCGAGCAGTTGGAGAGGGTCACTCCGCATGCCCCACGCGGGCGGATCGTTCCGGCGGTCGTGTGGTTCCCTGCACAGGCGCAATCGGATGGCTCGGTGCGCCTGCGCGGAGACATGCGCCTTAGCCTGCCAGACACATCGGACGCTCGCTTGGTCGTCGAGGCACTGCAAGGCACCCGGTGCCGCGTGGAGCTGGCCGCCAACTTCCGCGCGGTGGCCTGGCGCAAGCTCCTGCAGAACGCGGTGGCCGGACTCATGGTGCTCACGCACCGCCGCTCCGGCATGTTCGGCCGATCCGACATCACGAAGCTCGCCCTTGCCTATCTGCGGGAATGTCTGTCCGTGGCCCGCGCCGAGGGTGCGGAACTCGGCGACGAGGTGCCGCAGGAAATACTCGACAAGTTCCAGGCATCTCCCGCAGACATGGGCACCTCCATCCTCACGGATCGCGAAGCCGGCCGGCCGCTGGAATGGGATATCCGCAACGGTGTCGTCCCGCGTCGCGGCCGGGCACACGGCGTCCCGACGCCGATCAGCGACGTCCTGGTGCCGCTCCTCGCCGCCGCGAGCGACGGCCCCGGCTGATCCTTCGCCCGATGATCGCGCTGTCGCTCCTCTTCCTCCTCGCCCTCGGCGCCGGAGTGCTCAGCGGGGTTGTCGGCACCGGCTCATCGCTGATCATGCTGCCCGTCCTGGTTGCCCAATATGGACCGCGGATCGCTGTGCCCGTCATGGCGATCGCCTCCCTGTTCGGCAACATCGGGCGCGTGATCGTCTGGTGGCACGAGATCCGATGGCGGCCGGTACTCGCCTACGCTTTGACCGGGGTCCCCGCCGCCGTGCTCGGTGCCCACACGTTGATGACGATCCCGCCCTTCGTGACGGACGTGTTCCTGGCAGCCTTCTTCCTCTCAATGATTCCCCTGCGCCGCCTCATCAGGCGCTCCCACATCCACTTGCGCATCTGGCACATGGCCCTCGCCGGAGCGCTCGTCGGATTCCTCACCGGACTCGTGCTGTCCACCGGACCGCTCAGCGTGCCGGTGTTCACCGGCTACGGAATGAGCGGCGGCGCGTATCTCGGATCGGAGGCGGCAAGCGCGCTGCTGCTCTATGCGGGCAAGCTCGGCACCTTCGGCATCGCCGGGGTGCTGACGCCGGCCGTCATTGCACGCGGGCTCGCCATCGGCCTCGCCCTGCTCGCCGGCTCGATGATCGCCAAGCGACTCGTCCAACGGCTCCAGACGCACACCTTCGAGTTCCTCATCGATGCAGTGCTCGTCGCGGGGGCTGCAGGAATGATGCTCGCCCTCCAATGAACTGCAACGCCAGCCTGACCGGCAGCCATGGCACTAGTCCGCTTTGAATCCCGAAGCTTTGACCACAGGCTCCCAGAAGGCGCGCATTTCGCTGAACTTGGCGCGGGCATCCGCCGGCGAGCTTCCCGTCTCCACAAAGCCGAGCGCGCGGATCTTGCGCGCGAACTGCTCGGTTGCAACTGCTCGTCGGATCGCAGTGCTCCATTCGGAGACGGCGGCCGCAGGCGTTCCGGGAGGAAGGCATATGGCCAGTGCGCCGACTGCGGTGAGTTCCTTCCGGCCGAGCTCGCTGAACGTTGGAACGTCAGGCAAAAGCGGCGAGCGTTGCGCTGAGGTCACCGCCAGCACGCGAAGCTTGCCGGCATCGTGGTGCTGTGCGAAGTCTCCGACAGTTGAAGTTCCCGCTGCGACGTTGGCGCCAACGAGGTTCACGATCATCGGGGCAGCGCCCTGGAACGGCACGTCCTGTAGCGGTGTGCCGATGACTTTGGCTATCTGCAATCCCAAGAAGTGAGTCGGACCTCCCGATGCGGCATGGCCGAAGTTGGCCTTCTCGGGATAGGCGCGCACCCATTGGGCATATTCAGCAAAGGTCTTGATGGGCGAGGACGCCGGTACAGCCAGCGCCATCGCAAACTCGACCACCGTCGACGCGGGCAGGATATCCCGCTCCGGAGCGTAGTTGAGCTTGGTGAAGACGAATGGATAGATCGATTGCAAGAAGTCAGGACACAGCATTGCCACGCTTCCATCGGCGGGGGCGGCGCGCAGCGCATCGACCGCAATTTTTCCGCCGGCTCCGGGCCTGTTCTCAACCACGACTGTGCGATCGAGCGGCGCATGCAACTGATCCGCAAGCGCCCGTGTGACGACATCGAGTGTCCCGCCAGGCGAGAAGCCCACAAGGATCTTTGCGGGCGGTCGGCTGGCCTGTTGTGCCATCGCCGACGGCGCGCCGAAGGACGCGGCAAAGATGAATGCGAGGTTGTAGAGCCAGGCGGTACACGGTTTATTCAAGAGCTGCTCCAGGGAAATTCAGCCAAGTCACGTCGGCTGTTGAAACGCCGGCACGAGGCCGCTCGAAAGATTCGAGCGCCGAGCGACCGACGCCTCTTGCGGCCTCTTTGCGAGGCAAGTCAGCGACCCCGAAAAACCGGAGCGCGCTTTTCGGCAAAGGCTCGGCGCCCCTCCAGTCGGTCCTCACTATCCCTGAGCACGCCAAAGGCCTGGCGTTCCAGCTCGAGCCCGCCGGCAAGCGGCAGCTCCCGTCCCGTCATCGCCAGCCGCTTGGCGGCTGTCATCGCCAACGGCGCGTTGGCGGCCATTGCTCGTGCGAGGTTCATAGCCGTTTCCTGCAGCGCGGAAAGCGGAACCACCTTGCTGACCAACCCGATCCGCAACGCCTCGCTGGCATCGATGCGTTCGCCCGTGAGCAGCATTCGCATTGCGTCCGACTGCCCCACTGCGCGGATCAGGCGTTGCGTGCCGCCGGCGCCTGGGATGCTGCCGACTCGCACTTCCGGCAAGCCGAACTGCGCGTTTTCAGAACAGATCCGGATGTCCGCAAGCAGAGCCAGTTCCAGTCCGCCGCCGAGGGCATATCCATTGATCGCAGCGATGACGGGCTTGTCTGTGCGCAGCGTGCCGAAATTGGAATGTCTCTTGCCGCCTCGAAAGACCTGCCGAGCTGCGCTATCGGCCGGCGGCATCGTTTTCTTGAGATCTGCACCTGTGCAGAACGCACGCTCGCCCGCGCCGGTCAGGACGAGTACGCGGATTTCCTCGTCGCCCGAGACCTCCTCCCAGATCTCGAGCAACCGCTCGTTGGACTCCGGATCGATGGAATTCATGGCTTCGGGCCGATTGAGGGTGACGATGGCGACGCCACCCTGGACTGTTTTGTCGATGGGCATGGATTTGTTTCAGTTCGGGGGAAAGCTGGCGGCAATGACCGCCTCGATGTTTGCTGGCGGCATCCCGAGTTCGTCAAGCACCTCACGGGTGTGCTGTCCGAGTGTTGGAGCAGCCCGTCGCGCCTGAGGCCGCTCGCCAACCGCACCCATCACGCTTCGTGGCATCGTCAACGCACCTGCGACCGGGTGAAGCAAGGTCTCTGTGAGCGCTGCTTCGACGAACGGCGCGGACTGCGTTACTTCGGCATAGTTGTTGATGGGACCGCAGATGATGTCCACGGCCGCGAACTGCTCGAGCCAGAAGGCACGAGGATGAGCGAGCATGCGTGCTTCAAGCAGGCGCAACAGAGTCTCGCGGTGCTGCAACCGACTCTTGTTCTCGGCGAAACGCGGGTCAGATGCAAGCTCCGGCGCACCGATTGCGGCACACAAGGCCTGCCATCGCGCTGGGTGATATGCCGCCACCATGATCCACCCGTCGGCGCAACGCAAGGCCTCGTTTGGCGTCGAATATGGCGCTGCGTTTCCCTGAGGGCCGGGCACATGACCGTCGGCGAAATAGGACGCGAAACTCACATGCTGTAGCGCGATGGCGCTGGCGAACATGCTTGCTTCCACGTGTTGGCCCAAGCCCGTGCGCTGGCGATCCGCCAGAGCAGCCAGGATCGAGATGGTCGCGAACGACCCCGTGACAAGATCGACAACCGGCACAGGAACCTTGCACGGCTCTCCATCGGGCGCGCCGGTGACGCTCATGAGGCCACTGACGGCCTGCAGCACGCCGTCGACACCAGGCAGGTCCTTTGCAGCTCCAAGCTGACCGTACGCGGAGACCGAGCAGTAGATCAGCCGCGGATTTGCCGCAGCCACTGTGGCGTAGTCAAGCCCCAGGCGTTTCATCACCCCCGGACGGAAGCTCTCCACCAAGACGTCCGCCTGCTCGACCAGCTGTAGCGCCGCTTGCCTGTGAGTGGCCTGCTTGAGATCAAGCACGATGCTGCGCTTGTTGCGATTCAGGGCCAGGAAAGGGACGCCCTCGCCATGAACCCAGGGTGAGAGCGCTCGAGAAAGATCGCCGACAGGACTCTCAACCTTGATGACATCGGCGCCGACGTCAGCCAAGCACAGCGTGCATGTAGGTCCTGCCATGACTTGAGTGAAGTCGATGACTTTCAGCCCCTCTAATGCATTAGCTAGCACCTTCTTCACTCCATCCGGATATTGTTGGCGCGGATCACCGGCTCCCACTTCGCGCGCTCAGCCCGCAACATGCTTTGGTACTCCGCTTGTGTCACTACCATCGGTTCGAACCCGGCTGCGGTGAGCGTCGCCCGAACATCGGGGCTTTGCGATGCCTTTGTGATCTCTGCATGCAGCCTGTTGACGACCGTCTGCGGCACGCCTTTCGCCACACAGATGTCGTACCAATAGCTCGCGTCATATCCCTTGATTCCACCCTCGGCGATCGTCGGAATCTCGGGCGCCAGTTCGGATCGTTTGACGCTGCCCACACCCAGCACTTTCACCTGGCCACCGTGTGAGAACGGAATGGCTGTGGACAGACCGATGATTGCAAGCGGCAGATGGCCGCCTATCACATCCTGAACAGCCTGCGCAGTGCCCCGGTAGCCGACGTGGGTCAGCTTCAATCCAGCCATGGAGCCGAGCAGCACGCCCGCAAGATGTTGGGGGGTCGTAGGGCCAGGCGTTCCATAGCTCATCCCTGGATTCTGTTTGGCGTGAGCTATTAGCTCTGCCATGTTCTCAACCGGAAGCTTTTTGCTCGCAATCAGGGCAATCGGCACACTCGCCAATGGAGCCACCTGAATGAGGTCGGTTGCGGCATCAAATGGCAATTTATTGTTGAGAAGGTTCAGCAGCGCGACGTTTCCGCTGCCGGTGGTCAACGTGTATCCGTCGGGCTTGTTGCGCAAGAGCTCGGCGTACGCTATTGCACCGCCCGCGCCGGGCTTGTTCTCCACGATGACCGCTTGGCCCAACTGCTCACCGATCTTCTTCATGACGATGCGCACTACGGTGTCGGTGCCGCCCCCGGGCGTATAAGGAACGAGAAGCCGAAGCGGTCGCGCCGGATATTCCTGTGCGAATGCGAACGATCCGGCAGTCGCCGCGATGCTGACGAATGTCCTGCGTTTCATGACATAGATGCTCTGGCTGCCGGATCTCAGACGGATGGGCTGCTGAGGCTGCGCCCGCCGCAGACGTACAGAAGCTGCCCCGTCACGTAACTTGAGCCGGGTTCGGCAAAGAACCGGACAGCGCGAGCTATGTCGTCCGGCTGGCCGATGCGCTCCATCGGCACCGATCTGCGGAGACTCTGCTGAACGTCCTCGGCCAGCGTTGCGAACAGTGGTGTCTCAACAATGCCAGGCGCGATAGCGTTCACCGTAATGCCCTTGCGTGCGTACTCCAGCGCCAAGGAACGGGTCAGGCTGACGACGGCACCTTTGGAAGCGGAATAAGCTGCTTGGCCGCGATTGCCCAACCATGCACGAGACCCGATGTTGATAATGCGGCCGAACTTCTTTTCTGCCATGTGGGCCAGAACCGCCTTTGAGCAGATGAACTGGGAGTTGAGGTTCACCTCGATCACTCGTCTCCAAAAATCCAGGTCCATCTTGGACACGAGCTTGTCGCCGCCGATGCCAGCGTTGTTCACCAGAATATCGATGCGACCATAGGATGCAACGAGCTGAGCGACCGTGGCTTCTACTTGTTCAACAGAACTCACATTGACCGCAAAGGTCTTGACATGGGCACCCTCACCGGCAAGAACTTGCTCTGCTTGACGCAGCGCCACCTCGTCAAGATCCCAGAGCATGATGCGGCAACCAGCCTGAGCCAGAGAGCGAGCTATGCCGAGGCCAATGCCTTTCGCACCGCCGGTGACAATGGCGACAAGGCCTTCCAGCGTGGCCGGCGTGGTGATGTTGGTCTGGTTCATACCGGTCCCGTTCAGAGCGAGAGAATGTGGATTGAGCAAGCGGCATGGTCCATGCCCCAGATGCCGCCGCCAGTCACTTGCGTGAGGCCTATCCGCGCTCCCTGTACTTGGCGCGCTCCCGCGCGGCCCTGCAGTTGTTCGCAGACCTCTACGATCTGCGCAACACCGGTCGCTCCAGGAGGGTGTCCCTTGGCCAGGAGGCCGCCACTCGGGTTAACAGGCACGCGCCCGCCCAAGGTGGTCGCACCGCTTTGCAAAAGACCTGCCGCATCGCCGCGATCACAAAGGCCGAGTGCCTCGTAGTAGAGCAGCTCGGAAATGGTGAACGCGTCGTGCACTTCCAGCAGGCTGAGATCCTGCGGCCCCACACCGGCCTGCTCATAGGCCAGCTTGGCGGCACGCGCCGTGATTTCGGCCTCCGTCATGTCCACCGGCGTGGTTTCGAACAACCCGGACTGCACCACGGACGCCAGGACCCGAACCGGCTTTGCAACGCCCCTTGAGGGCTTGGTGCTGAGCACGAGGGCCGCTGCACCGTCAACCACGGCGGGACAGCACTGCAGCAGCGTGAGCGGCTCAGCCACTGGGCGGGACGCAAGAATCTCCTCGCGGGTCGCCAGCTTTGCAAACTTGGCGATGGGGTTGAGAACACCGTGCATGCGGTTCTTCACGGAGATATCCGCCAGCGTCTCGAGCTTGAGACCCTGATCGTGCATGTATCGCCGAGCGCGCATGGCGTACAAGGCCGGCATGATCATGCCGCGCCTGTTGTTCCAGTCCTTCTGGCTGAGCTGCAATGGCCCGCCTCCGAGACTGCTCAGATGATCCATTCCGAAGACCAGGACGGTGTCGTACTGCCCGGCCTTGAGCGCCTGCAGTGCGAGATTCAGTGCGGTCGCTCCACTGGAGCAGGCGTTGTCCACGTTGTAGACCGCGCCCCCGTTGGGATGCAGTTCACGCAGTGCACGCTGCCCCGGCAACGTGGCCCCGAGCGCGTTGCCGCAGTAGAACGCCTGTACGTCGGAAAGCTGCGTGCGAGCATCTTCCAAGGCGTCGAGAATGGCCGATTGAACCATCGCCTCCTCAGTCAATTCCGGAAAGCGGCCAAAATCGGTGATTCCAACGCCGGTGATCAATGGCAGGTTCATGGCATCACTCCTGGAAGGCGTAATCGGGCGTGCCGTCGGGCAACGCGAAAGACACCACACGCACGCGGCTTTCGATCGCAGGTGGGCTTCCATCGAACAAGAGCCGACCGAAGGCGCGAACGCCCGGCTCGAAGTCGACCATCGCCAGGCAGTACGCCGGCTTGTCTTTGCCGGGGTGCACCAAAGTGAAGCTGTAGAGAGACCCGGTCGGTCCGAGTTCGACTTCCTCGATCTGCTGGTTGTCTTGAACGAATTCGATCGGTGGGAATTGAGGAGGTTGCCCGCCTGCCTGTGTGGCAACAAGCAACATGCCGCCAGGGGTTTCACGGAAGTGGGAATCCGTACGCTTGATGATCTTCAAAAGGTGTCTCCTGTTCCGGTGGCAATTGCCACGGCAACAGGTAGTGTGGTGACCCAGGCTCGGCCAGTCATTGGATTTCTACTGGGCACTCTTTAGCATTTCTAAAAGATTGGAACGTGTAGTCCTGCTAAACCGACAGCAGCCAAACTGCAATGACGGCCACCGTGTGCACGCGGATACTGAATGAATGAAAGAACAAATTCGCGTTCCGGTCACCTTGATGCGCGGCGGCACAAGCAAGGCGGTTTTCCTCGCACAGCGTGATGTGCCGTCGGAGCCGGAATCGCTGCAGCGATTTCTACTGGCTCTGTTCGGCAGCCCCGATGTGCGCCAGATCGATGGGCTTGGCGGAGCCGACATCCTCACGAGCAAATGCGCAATCATTGGCCCTCCGTCACACCCTGACGCAGACATCGACTACACCTTTGTGCAGATCGGGATCGATCAGCCAAGCGTGAGCTTCGAGATCGTCTGTGGCAACATTTCATCGGCCACGGGGGTCTACGCGCTGCAGGAGCAATTGATTCCTGTGCAAGAACCCTCCACCACCGTTCGAGTGCACAACACCAACACCGGCAAGATCCTGCGCATGGTGGTGCAATGTGCGGACGGCGAGCCGCGCGTGGAAGGTGACAGCGAAGTGGATGGGGTGCCCGCCAAGGGCGCTGAAGTCGCGTTGGACTACTCCGGCACCAGCGGCGCCACGACGGGCAGGCTGTTGCCCACCGGGCAGGCACGGGATTCGGTCTACGTCTCAAAGCTCGGTCGTGAGATACCCGTCTCGATCGTCGATGTGGGCACGGCGTGTGTCTTCATCCGCGCGGCGGATCTGGGCGTTACCGGCACGGAACTTCCCGGTCAGCTCAGTCCTGACATCTACGAGATGGCCGAGGAAGTCAGGCGCTGGGCCGCCAATCGTTGCAACTTGCCAGAGTCAGGGACCCTCACTCCCTATCAGATCCTCATCGGCGCACCGCAAGACTATCGGACCATCGGCAGCGGTCGAATCGTCAAGTCGTCGGAGATCGACTTCGTTGCGCGCATGGTTCTCAATGGCGGGGCGATGCACAAGGCTTTCCCTGGCGGTGGCTCGGTCTGCCTTTCCGTGGCGGCGCAGATCGCGGGGACGATTCCGGCTGAGGCGCGAGGAACTCATGCCGGCCCGACGCGCATCCGCATCGGGCACCCAAGTGGTGTGATCGGGATTTTTGCGAATGTGGCTCGCTCTGCCGACGACGAGTGGACGGTCCGTGAAGTGCACTTCACTCGAACTGCTCGGCGCTTGCTGGATGGAACGGCCTATGTGAGGCGAGCCCTTCTCGACGTGGGCTGACGATGACGCAAGATCTTTTTTCTCTGCAAGGCCGCACAGCGCTTGTCACCGGTGGCTCACGGGGCATAGGCCGCATGATCGCCGAAGGATTCTTGGGCCGGGGTGCACGCGTCTACATCAGCGCGCGCAAAGCTGCAGCGTGCGATTTGGCGGCTGCAGAGCTGTCGAAGAACGGCCACTGCGTCTCACTGCCCTATGACGTGTCCACGGTCGCGGGTTGCCAGGCTCTGGCCGCTGCCTACGCTCAGCATGAACCCGCGCTGGATATCCTGGTCAACAACGCTGGCGCTGCCTGGGGGGAAGACTTTGATGCTTTCCCCGAAAGCGGCTGGGACAAGGTGGTCGATCTCAATCTGAAAACGCCCTTCTTCTTGACGAAGGCGCTGTCCGAGCCGCTGCGCGCCGCGGCCAAGGCGCGTGTGGCAAAGATCATCAACATTGCCTCCACGGATGGCATCGCGCTCAATCCTCAGGAGAACTATTCCTACGTAGCCAGCAAGGCGGGCTTGATCCACCTGACACGGCGGATGGCGCTGCGCCTGGCGCAGGACAACATCGCGGTCAGCGCCATTGCACCTGGTGCGTTTCCATCCGAGATGAACAGAAACGCGCGCGACCGCGGGGACGAACTGTCCGAGTACATACCCGCCAGACGCATCGGCACTTCAGAGGACATCGCGGGCGCGGCGATATTCCTGGCGTCGCGTGCAGGTGACTATGTAATGGGCTCCACGCTGGTGGTAGACGGTGGTGTGACCCACGCCCGAGCCTACAGGTGAGTGTGTCTATTGGATGGCCGCTGGCTTTCGGCGACGCGCTGACCTGAAACCACGTGTCATGCACCGACTCGAAAGCGGTCGTTGATGTAGGTGGCGGGTGGCTTTCCAAAAGCCTTCTTGAACATCGTATTGAAGGCAGAGGGCGACTCATAGCCCAGGTCATAGGCGACTTGCTGGACGGTCGCGCCACCGGACAGCTCCCGAAGTGCCACGATCATCTGCAGCTGGCGTCGCCAGCGTCCAAAGCTCAGGCCCGTCAGCGAGGTGCAGAGTCGATTCAACGTTCGATCGCTCATGCCCAGTTCACTTGCCCAATTCGTCTGGGTCCTGCGATCGGAGGGATCGAGCATCATGGCCGTTGAAATCTTTCTAAGCCTTGCGTCCTCAGGCATCGGCAGGAACATTTCTTCCCTGGGCATCGTGCAAAGTTGGTCAAGCAGCACCTGCGCCAGTCGATCGGTCGGTCCGCCAGCTTCGTAGAAGGGCGGCAATCCTGCGAGGTACTGAATCATCTCGCTGAGCATCGGGCTGATACGCAAGGTACAGCAACGGGCAGGCAAAGGAGCAGCGCCAGGTTCCACGAAGAGGTAAAAAATCAGCGCGTTCGCCGTCCCTCGGTTGCTGTGTGGCGTGCCGCCCGGAATCCACACGCCCGCCTGAGGCGGGACCATCCATAGGGCACCGGGCACATCACAAGAGACGGCACCGCGCAGTGCGATCACGAGCTGGCCAGATCGGTGCTCGTGAACAGGGATCTCTCGCTCGCGCGCCGCCACATCGACGCGCAGTGCCATCACGGGTACTGACGGTTCGTAGTCCAGACCTGGCTCACCGAATTCTGCTCTTCGCATATTGAGAAAGTTGGTGTTGCTCCCGCCACCCGGCTTATGTCTGCCTATGCGGGCTCCTCATTGTTGCCAATGCACGCGCCGCCTCAACGATGACCGAAAAGAGAAGTCGTTCGTCCAAGTTTGCAATTCTCGGCTCGATGGCCAGTCGATAGCATCGATACATGATAATGATTCGCAACAAGGATGAGACGGTATCGGCCCGGTCACTCTTCATCCTTTTCATCGGCCTTGTGCTGATTGGCGTGGTGCGTCGATCATGCAACGCCACCAGCGAAGCACTCAAGGATTCTCTCCTGCAGCGCTTCGACATGCCGCTGTGTCCAACGATTCCGGCGCGCGATCTGACACAGCTGGCCTGCCTCGCCCACCAATGGCTTCGCGATGTCGTCAGCATCACCGTCTCCGGTTTGCTCTCGCGTTCCCGCTTCTTGTTGAAGCATGCCCGCACCGGCCCTCAGGGCGACGCAGCATGAGCACGCTGCCTCGTTTCTCTCGACAGGAGTTGCTCTTTTCTCTCAAGAGCTTCGTCGCAGCCATGCTTGCGCTTTACCTGTCCAGCCGCCTCGGGCTACCTCGGCCCTTCTGGGCCATGATGACCGCCTACATCGTGGCCCACCCTCTGGCCAGCCATGTGCGCTCCAAAGCTCTTTATCGGTTTTTGGGCACGTTGCTCGGTTGCGCAGCGACCGTGGTTCTTGTCCCCTCGCTGTCTGGTGCCCCAGAGCTCCTGTCGCTGACCTTGGCGCTGTGGGTGGGACTGTGCCTCTATTTTTCGCTGCTGGACCGAAGCGCGCGTTCCTACGTCTTCATGCTGGCCGGCTACTCAGCCGCCTTGATCGGGTTCCCGTTGGTGGAAGCCCCCGCGGCGATGTTCGACACGGCCGTCGCACGGGTCACTGAAATCGGGCTGGGAATCCTGTGTGCCAGCTTGGTCCACAGCATCGCGCTTCCTGCAGGCTTGGGCCCTTCCTTGCTTGGCGTGATGGATCGAGCACTTGGCGATACGCGCCTATGGCTCACTGACCTGCTACGCGAGTCACCGAAGGAAGCAAAGGACGAACGTATTGCAGTGGACCGCCAGCGGCTGGCTCTGGACATCACACAACTGCGTCTGCTGTCCACACATATACCCTTTGACACCACCAACCTGCGCTGGGCAGGGGGCGCCATCGACACCCTGCAAGACCGCATCGCCGGCCTAACCCCGGTGCTGTCGGCGGTAGAGGATCGCCTGGAAGCGCTGTGCACCGCCACGGGGGGAGTGCCGGATGACATCGGCTCGGCTTTCGTGGGGCACTCAAGCTGGCTGAACCCGAGCGCGACAGGCGCACAAGTGGGCGAAGCACGCGCCGCCTTTCGTGCCATCGCGGACGGTCCGGCCGCTTCCCTCTGGGTCCGCGCGCTGCGGATTGATTTGGCAACCCGCCTGGAGGACCTGGTCGCGCACTGGGCTGCCTGCATCACGCTGCGCAACGATATCGACGCTGGCATTGCCGGGAACCCGGCGCCATTGCGGCGCACCGCATCTCTGGGTCGCAGGGTGCTTCACCTGGACAGAGGACTCGCGCTGCGATCGGCTATCACTGCGGTGTTGGGCACCTGCATATCGTGTGCTCTGTGGATCGCGACGGGCTGGCCCTCGGGATCCGCCATGGCCATGGGCGCTGCAGTCTTTTGCAGCTTCTTCGCCACGATGGACGATCCGGCGCCTGCCATGCACAAGTTCATCACGGCGCTGTTGTGGTCGTTGCCCGTGTCCGCCTTTTATCTCTTGGGGGTCATGCCACTGGTACATGACTTCGGCATGCTGGTGCTGTGCATCGCGCCTCTATTTTTGGTGGTCGGGTGTTACATGGCACGGCCGGCGAGTTCCCTGGCGGCCCTCGGCATGTTCTTCGGTGTCGCCGGAACGCTCGCCCTCCAAGACACGGCCACCGCCGATTTGGTGAGCTTCATCAGTTCCAACCTGGCTTTGTTTGTGGGTGCGGTGATCGCGGCCCGCGTCACCGCTGTCATGCGCAGCGTGGGTCGTGACTGGACTGCCGCGCGCGTACGACGTGCGACCTGGAACGATCTTGCCCATCTGGCTGCTCTTCCTCCAAACCCGTTCGACCACGACGCCTACGCCGGCCGCATGCTCGACAGGATCTCGCTATTGGCGCCGCGCGTCGCGCCTGACGGTCCCGAAGAGGTCCAGCTTGCCGCACACCGCGCACTGCGCGAGTTGCGCTTAGGGGGGGACATCGTCGCGCTGCAGCGGCATCGCGGGCGCCTTCCGGGAGAACCTGTCAGCCGCCTTTTCAAGCAATTGGTCCTCGTCTTCCGCGCCCAGGTAGCAGGAGCGCCTCTGCGTCATGCATCGCTGCTGCCGCATATCGATCGGCTGTTGCTTGATGCCCTGATGGCGGATGCCGAGCGGCCTGCCATCGCGGCACTCGTGGGTCTTCGACGCAACCTCTTTCCAACAGCTCCCCTCGCGCTCCAACCATGATTGAAGTCAACTTTTTTGGCGTGGAATTGCCCTGGCTTTTACTGCTGGCAGGCGGCGCGCTTCCGTGTTCCTGGGCAACGCGCCGCCTGCTGGCCACTGTCGGTGCTTACCGATGGATCTGGCACCCAGCCCTGTTTGATCTTTCGCTGTACGTCCTGGTGCTCTACGCCTTGGTTCATCTCACTGGCGCAATCGCCACCTCGCCTTAAACCGGACCGGTTCCACCTATGAAATCTGACGCCCTCTCCTTGTCCATCCGGACTTCCCGTCTTGTCCGACCCGCCATTCGTCTGTTGGTCACCGTGCTAATGGTGGCCGCAGCCGGCTGGGCAGGCTGGCGCTTATGGGACCACTATGAACTCGCCCCATGGACACGCAACGGACGCGTGCGGGCCAATGTCGTGCAAGTCGCGCCTGATGTGTCTGGCATGGTCGCGAATGTGGCGGTGCACGACAACCAGTCCGTTGGCGCTGGCGCCTTGCTGTTCTCGGTGGATAAGGCCCGCTTCGAGCTGGCGCGAGAACAGGCCCAGGCCGCCGTCGCGACGCAGAGCATCGCGATCAGCAACCAGCGCATCACGCTCGCACAGGCGCAGCGCGAGAGCAAGCGCAATTCCGACCTGGGCGATTTGATCTCGCTGGAAGCTCGCGAGCAGTCGCGGCTGAAGGTAGACCAGGCCAAAGGCGCACTTCAAGCGGCCGAAGCAGCGTTGCGGCAGGCGCAGGTCACGTTGAACACTTCGACGTTGAACCTGGAACGCACCCAGGTGCGCGCACCCACCGCTGGCCGCGTCACCAATCTCGACCTCCGCGAGGGCGCCTATGCGAGCGCCGGCCACCCGGTGATGGCATTGGTTGACGCGGGTTCCATCTATGTCGAAGGCTATTTCGAGGAAAACAAGTTGGCTCGGATTCATCAGGGCGACCGCGTGCGAGTCACGCCCATGGGTGCCGCGGCGCTCGAGGGCACCGTGGACAGCATCGCCGCGGGGATTGCTGACCGTGACCGCAGTACCAGCGCCAACCTGCTTCCCAGCGTCAATCCCACGTTCAACTGGGTGCGGCTTGCGCAGCGCGTGCCCGTGCGAGTCAAGCTGGATCAGTCGTCCTCGGGCACCCCTCTGGTAGCAGGCCAGACGGTCACCGTTGAAATACTCGAGACCGCTCGGACCACGGAGGCCACGGCCCGGATTTCAGAAAGCCGGGGATGAACGTCATGTACCGACTCTTGGTTGCCGCCACGGCGGCAAGTGCACTTCTCGCAGGTTGTGCCAACCCGCCCGTTGGGCCGGACTATGTCGCCCCCGCCCCGCTCTCTTTCGCACAAGCCGCCTCCGCGGGCACATTCCAGTCCGCCGGTGGCTATGGGGCAGAAACGACTCTGCCGCCGCACTGGTGGAGGCTCTACAACGACCGGCAGTTGGACGCGTTGGTCACACAGGCGCTCGAACACAACACCGACCTGCGGCAGGCCGTTGCCAACCTGGAGCGCGATCAAGCGCTGGAGGCCGAGTTGCACGGAAGTGAGAGACCGGCGGTGACGGTCAGTGGCGGCCCCGGGTTTGGACACGTGTCGGGCTTGAGTCTGCTGCAGAGCGACTACGAGCCACCCACCCACGGCACATACAGCGCGGGTGTGTCCTTCTCTTATCAGCTGGACCTCTTCGGTCAACTGCGGCGCGCCATCGAAGCGGCTGAGGCAGGCACCGGCGCTGCGCAGGCGGCGGCCGACCTGGTACGCGTACGCGTCGCCGGAGGTACGGCACATGCCTATGCGCAAGCATGTTCAAGCGGCTATCGCTTGCGCGCAGCGCAGGAGTCGGTTCGTCTGCAGGAGGAAGCGATCCGACTCTCGGAGCGCCTTCGGCAAGCGGGCAAGGTTGGGGAAATCGACATTGCACGTGCAAAAGGCCAACTGGAACAACTCCGTGCTGCGCTGCCGCCACTCCAGGCTCAGCGCCAAGGCGCGTTGTACCGGCTCGCGACACTCACAGGCGCCGCCCCACGCGACTTCCCTGCGGCCGTCGCCCATTGTGAGCAGCCGCCGCACTTGGCAGGACTGCTACCGGTGGGAGATGGCACGGCCCTCCTGCGCCGGCGACCAGACGTTCGTCAGGCCGAACGCAGTCTGGCGGCAGCCACTGCCCGCATCGGCGTCGCAACTGCCGATCTCTACCCCAAGGTGGCGCTGGGACTCTCGGCCGGCTCGGCTGGCTTCCTGGCAAGGGTTGGCAACCGCGAATCGCTCAGCTACAGCCTGGGGCCATTGATCAGCTGGACTTTGCCGAACACAGGGGTCGCTCATGCGCGCATCGCACAGGCAGAGGCAACGACGCGACTCGCCGCTGCCCGCTTCGACGGAACCGTGCTCACCGCACTGCGCGAGGTGGAAACGGCGCTCGATGTCTACGCACGCGAGCTGGGACGTCATGCTGCGCTCTCCGCTGCCCGAGAGCAAAGTGCCATCGTCGCGCGTCAAGCCCGCACCCTCTATGTGAACGGCAAGACGGGCCAGCTTGAAGCATTGGATGCAGAGCGCACCCTGGCGGCCAACGAAGCCGCTCTTGCAACGTCCGCTGCCCAATTGGCAGAGGATCAAGTCGCCGTCTTCATGGCGCTGGGAGGTGGCTGGGAAGCCGATGAGGTCCTCGCGAAGGCCGTGCGCTAGCGCACGCCCAAGCGTTTCTCAAAGGCGGAATAGGCGGCGGGTGGCAATTCCACTGCGAAAGTCCGGTCGGGCTGGGAGGCTTTATGGAAGGGCTTGATCTTTTGAAGACCTTTTTGGAGGTCGCCAATGTGGGCAGCTTCTCGCGCGCGGCGGGCAAGCTAGGCATCTCGAAGGCCAGCGTGAGCAAGCATGTTGCGAGCCTTGAGGGGCGTTTCAAGGTCCGGCTCATGAACCGCTCAACTCGGTCGGTAACATTGACCGATGCTGGGAGGCTGCTCCAGCTTCGCAGCGCGCCGCTGATGGAAATGGTCGAGTTGACACAGAGCGAATTGCAGGCGCATGCCTCACACCCAAGCGGCCGTCTTCGCGTTGCAGGTCTTCACGGGCTCGTGCAAACCGAGTTCCCGAGCCTGCTGAGCGAGTTCCTCACGCTCTATCCAGATGTCCATATTGATCTGCAGATCGGCAATCGCGTGGTCGATCTCGTGGAGGAAGGTGTCGACATCGCCCTGAGGTTCGGGCGCATCGGTGATGAGAACCTCATCGTGCGTCGCCTCCAACGTGTGGAACTCATTCTCTGTGCCACGCCCAGCTACTGGGCCAAGCGCGGCATCCCCAAGACACCTGACGACATGCGACGGCACGACGTGCTCACCTACTCGCTTTCGCCGGGCACACCGCATCTTCCGTTCGAGGTCGACGGCGGTCCGTACAACATTCCGATCTACGGACGCATGGATGCAAACGACTCAGGCACTCTCATCGCCGCGGCACTGGCGGGCATCGGCGCGGTGTGTGTGCCGGCGTTGCTGGCTCAGCCGTACACGGAACGTGGCACCCTAGTCCCGGTACTCAGGAAATTCATGCCGCGTGACGTCTGGCTCTACGCGGCGTATTCGCAGCGCCGGCACAACAGTGCAGCCTTGCGCGCGCTGCTGGAGTTGCTGGAAGTGCGTATGCGGGGCGATGCACCCGACAATCCGGGCTAGGGCAGGCGGCGCCGCATTCCTTTATTTTCTGTTGACAGATCGACTCCGGCTCTCTTGACATGTTGCATTTGCAGATGCCGACCGACATGTTCGGCACGCTGCGTTGCGCCGATGAAAGTGGGGTGAGTGCGGGCCTCGTCTATGCCGGCGGCATCCAGGATCCCCCGATCCAGAACATCGGCTTCGCCGTGGCGCAAGCGCTGAAGTGGGATAACGCGGACGCGGTGATGCTACCGTACACCCTCGTGGTTCGGTCGATCTGTAGGACTTTGGAGGTCAAGACTCGACAGCCGGGTGGTTGGAACCCAATTGGCGGTCTGTGCCAGGAAACACCGCCAAGTTGAATCGCACCCGGATCTTCTCGCGAAGAGCCGGATGAATTCCGTTCGGATCCACCAACATACCCCATTGCTGCTTGTTGTGATGGTGCGAGAGTTGGTGCAGGCCGAATGCATGCATCATGGCGCCGCGACGGCCGCCTGCGTCCTGGGCGTGATTCACGGATTCCTTGACTGCTTTGAGGACGAAGCTTCCCTTAGTGGCGACCTTCTTGGCCAAATCGAGCGAGCGCTCCATCAATGCGTCCGTCGGAACCACTTGATTGACCATGCCGCATTGTTGCGCGTCTTGCGCGCTCAGCCAGTCCGCGGTCATCAGCCATTCTTTCGCCTTGCGCGTGCCTAGTTCCCATGGATGCATGAAGAACTCGACTCCCGCAACACCAAATTCCAACGTTGGATCACGAAACCGAGCGTTCTCAGCGGCAATGATCATGTCACAGCACCACGCGAGCATCAGCCCGCCCGCCACGCAAGAGCCTTGCACCGCGGCGATGGTCGGTTTGGCCAGATTGCGCCAGCGTTCGCACATCTCCAGATAGATTTCCTTCTCTCGCCCGTAGAGTCCCTCCACGCCAGCACCATCGAATGCGGCCCATGTGCCGACAGTGCGAAAGTCACGCCATGTCCGGATTCCATCGCCACCCATGTCATGCCCAGCGGAGAAATGATCTCCATCTCCAGAAAGGATGATGACCTTCACCTCGTCGTCCTGCGCTGCACGGTCAAAGGCCGAATTGAGCGCATAGGTCATTTCCATATCTTGCGCGTTTCTCACCGCTGGACGGGACATCGCAATGTTGACGATGTCCGGCGTCAAGTGTGCATAGCGCACGCCGGCGTATTGATGGGGATCGAAGGACGGTGACTGCATGGCCAATGGCTCCTCTTAATGTCTTTGATCAGGTGAAAGTGGGATGGGCTGTACCTTGGCCCCCGTCGCGGCTGCGATGTACTCCCGCATTCGCAGAGTGACATCGACCTGCATTTCGCCCGGCAAGGGGTGCAATTTCTCAATTTCCTCAAGGATGAGCGGGTGCCGGTCGTTGACGGGTACGCCGAGTGCGAGTGCCCATTTCTCGACTTGAAAGATGAACTCGGGACTCACTCGAGGCGGAACTTTTGCGTTCATTGGATCGCTCATGGCTTCATCAAGCGAAACGAAGTCCACCGCTGCATGGCGAAAGCGGGCAAGGATGCTGTCGAGGCAGTCCGCTGCGATGGAGGTACCGTGGATCAGCCAGATATGGACTGGGTCGCGACCAAAGACGGCACGAGCGTTCGCGGCGTGTACCCGCAGTTCGTGCAGTGCGCTGTCCGCGTAGGCCTGACGAAGATGCGCGGCCTCTTCGGCCGATCCACGCCCGAGCACCCGACAGTACGCCGCGTTCCAGCTTATATCGTGAAATCCGATGCTGACGGGTATGGGTGTGTAGGCCATCTGCTCGAGCCGGCCCAGAATCGCCTGGCACTTGCAGGCCGTGTCACCCCATAGATCCATACAGAACCTGAAACAGCGCCGTGGGGCGTGATTGATGTAGCGACCGAGATATTTCTCTGCCTTCTCGATGTCGCGCGCGTAGACGTCTGCATCGACCCAGTTGATAGGGGGGTGGTGGTGTGTATGGTTTGCGACGTGATGGCCGCTTTCAACCCATTTGTCGAAGACCTTGAGCAGTCCCGGATCGTCCTCCACAGGCGCTGTGTTGGAAAACTGATAGACACCAGAAACGCCGTGCGACTTCAATGCGGAAATAATCGCCTGCACGTTTGATGGCACACTGTGCGCGGGTGCCATCGGCACCCCGCGCAGCAATAGCATGTCGTCGACGGTGATGGCAATTTTCAGCCGACCCAATGGTGAAACGGGCAAGGGGGACGCATTGAACTCAGTGGTGGATTGCATGTTGCAGCGTGCCGATCATTTGGCGATTACTGAGCATTGCAGCAATGATGGTCGTCGTCTATTCAGTAATGCGAAACTTGACTTTCAGCATGGGAAAGTCGATGAAGCGAAACGCAGTCGCGTAGACCGTTCTGGGCGGTCATGGTGAACGGCAACGTTAGGGCGCCGGAACACTTCAGGCGCGTGATCCAGTTCGACATCACGGATCTTCGGCTGATGGTGTGCATTGCCAATACAAACAGCCTAACGCGCGCGGCGGAACAGATTCATATTTCGCTTCCTGCGGCAAGCAATCGCATCAAGCAGCTTGAGCAATCAGTGGGAGCGCGACTGATCAACCGGACCAGCAAGGGCATGACGCTCACCGTTCCGGGGCAGTCCATGATCAAGCACGCTCGGCTCATCCTTGATCAGATCGAACAACTGCGCGGCGAATTGGTGGACTTCACCGAAGGGGTGAGTGGCCGGTTGCGGATCATGGCTAGCACCACCGCGACCAGTGAGTTCTTGCCGTCGGTGATCCAACGGTATTTATCCAGCAATCCGGGAACCAGTGTCGATCTGCGAGAGAGGTTGTCAAGCGACATTGTGAGAGCCGTATCCGAGGGCGTGATCGACGTTGGCGTGATTCTGGGAGATGTCGGAACGTCCGGGCTGGAGGTGATCCCCTATCGCCACGACCACATGGTATTGGCGGTGTCCGCGGATCATCCGCTGGCGGAAAGATCTTCCATCTCCTTCGCTGACACGCTTGACTTTGATCACGTCGGCTTGTCCCAGTCCAGCACGTTGCACGTCTTTCTTCAGGAGCAGGCAGAAGTATTGGGGCGCCGTATCAGTCTCAGAGCTCAGGTTGGCAACTTCGAAGCGCTGTGCCGGATGGTGCAGGCGCGAATCGGCGTCGGCGTGCTGACGCAATTGCCAGCGGAGCGCCATGCCAGGTCAATGAACATTCGCATCGTCCGACTGGAAGATGAGTGGTCAATTCGGCCCCAGTTCATTTGCGTGAGGAATATGGACGAACTGCCACCGTTCGCCCGCATATTCGTCGAGATGCTGCGTGCGGATGGAGAAAGCCAGCCCTCCGCGGGCTGAGAGCCCCCCAAGTTAAGCGGCTCGAAACTGCTCTTTTCGAATGGCGAATTGCCAGCGCCAGGTGTCGTCGCGATCATGCGGGTTCCCCAGGCGATGCGCCTCAAAAATTCAGCGATAGGAGACAAAAATGACTTTCAGACGACGTGCGGCGTTGGCACTTGCGAGCCTCATTGCATTGGTATGCCAAGGCGTATGCGCCCAGTCTTGGCCGGCGCGGCCGGTGCAGCTGGTTGTTCCATACCCGCCGGGGGGCGTCCTGGACAATTTCGTGCGGCCAGTGGCGGAGGCGTTGAGCAAGGAACTCGGACAGCCTGTAGTGGTGGATAACAGGGCGGGCGCAAACGGAATCATCGGAACTACACGGTGCGCGAAGTCCGTGGCTGACGGCTATACCTTTTGCATCGTCAATGGTGACATCATGTCACTCAACCCGCAGCTCTACTCGAAGCTTTCCTACAATCCGAAGACTGAGCTAGTTCCAGTCGTCCGCATGGCGAACATGGTCGCTGCGATCGTGGTCCCGACGAGCGTCAAGGCGCGCAGCCTCGCCGAATTGGCCGCCCTGGATCGTTCGAACCCTGGCAAGATCAACTGGGGCACCTTCGGTGTCGGCAGCACATCGCATGTGTTTCTCACCGAATACAACCGGGTGTTCGGTGCCAATCTAACTCATGTCCCTTACAACGGCTCGGCACCGCTGATGCAAGGACTGTTGGCGGGCGATGTAGACGCAGCCATGCTGGCGCACGTCGCCGTGGCGCAGTACATCGACTCAGGAAAGTTGCGCGCGATTGCCCTCATGGGCGAAAGCCGATCAGAGTACTTTCCAGGCGTACCTACCATCAGCGAACAGAAGCTCGGATTTTCCGGCGAGAACTGGATCGGTATAAGTGCACCGGCCGGCACGCCGCCGATTGTGCTAGACCGAATGAATCTTGCAGTCAACAAGATCCTTGCCGATGCAACGTTTCGCAAGAAGAGTCTGGACGCCCTGGGTCTCGAGCCGGTGGGAGGCACCCGAGACTCGTTCGCGCAGTACCTTGTGCGCGAGCAAGCACTCTGGGCTGAGCTGATCTCGCACACCAAGATCAAGCTGGATTGAGCAATCACACGATTGGCATCACGATGAAACTGCATCAACCTCCCACATTTTTTTCGCTGGTGCTGCGTGCTTTGCGCAGATACCCGGGTCGGATTGCGTTCAGCCAGGGTGGCGTCGCGGTTAGCTACGATCAGGTCATCAAATTCATGGGGAAAGTTCAGGCCGTCCTAGACGCGCACGGAATTCGACGCGGTTCCCGCGTTGCGCTGTTGACGGAAAATCGGTACGAGACTTGGTCTGCTTCCGTTGCGGTCCAGGGGCTGGGCGCTGCGACAAGCTGGCTGCATCCGCTCAGTTCGCTTGAGTCGCAGATTTCCCAAGTCCGGGATGTCGGCGCAGTCGCTTTGATCGTCGACAGTGATGCTTTTGAGGAGCGGGCGAATGAGCTTGCCGCGGCGCTCCCCGACGTGCGGTTATTCTGCGTCGGCCCGACTGGTGCAAAGGGCATGGACCTTCTTGCGCTGATCGAGGAATGCGAACGCATCGAGCCGATCGAGCGGGCCATGTCCACGGATATCGGAACTCTAAATTTCACCGGCGGAACGACCGGACGCCAGAAAGCGATCGTGCGCGAGGCAGGTCAGGTGGGATTGATGGCGATCGCCATGAACGGCGAACTTGAACTGCCCGACGGGGTGCAATACCTGGCGACCGCCTTGATCAGCCACGTCAGCGGACAGCTGATTGCGCCAACCTTGATGCGCGGCGGCACGGTTCATCTGATGAAGAAATTCGACGTGAGACAGGTCCTGGAGACTGTGCAGCGCGAGCGCATCAGCGCGACATTGATGGTGCCAACGATGATCTACAAACTTCTGGATGCACCGCTGGAAGATTTTGATCTTGGCAGTCTCAAGCTCGTGGTTTACGCTGGTTCAGTGATATCACCGGTCAGGCTGAAACAAGCCATACAACGCATTGGTCCTGTCTTTTCACAGCTCTACGCCCAAACGGAATGCACTCCCATCGCCATCCTGCGCCGCGCCGATCACGACCTTGGCGATCCCTCATCACTCGAAGCGTGCGGCTATCCAATGGCCACTGCCGAAATCGCGATTCTTGACGATGACAATCAGCCACTTCCCACAGGGCAGGTCGGCGAGATTTGTGTGCGCAGCCCGTCCGTGATGAAGGGTTATCTGGAACAACCGGACGCGACGGAGGAGGCGCTTTCGGGGGAGTGGCTGCACACCGGAGACATCGGCTTTGCCAACACCAGCGGCCGCTTGTCGATTGTCGACCGCAAGAAGGACATGATCGTTTCAGGTGGGTCCAACGTTTACCCTCGCGAAGTGGAGGATGTTCTTACGGCGCACGCCTCGGTCGCATCAGCCGCGGTGATTGGCGTGCCACATGAAGTCTGGGGCGAAGCCGTGGCGGCAATCGTGGTGTTACGTGGCGGGGCAAAAGTGACTGCTGATGAGTTGATTGCATATGTTCGGGAATGCAAAGGCCCGTTGATCGCGCCAAAGCAACTCGACTTCGCCGAAGCTCTGCCAACAACGCCTTTCGGAAAGGTCGACAAGAAGGCATTGCGCGCCTCCTACTGGCAGGGAGTGGCTCGAGCCATCTGACGCCGCCTCGTGCGAACCTGCCGCAGAGTGCAGAACTCGCGCCAGGCGCCGCCGCGTGGCTCGGTCTCTCTCCTACAACGTCCTGCATCCGAAGCATCCGGGCCTCATCGTCTGCGATATCTCCGGATACGGTGACGACGGCCCCTACCGCGACCGCAAAGCCTACGACCTCCTGATCCACAGCGAAGCCGGCTCTCTCAGCGTGACAGGCACGCCCGACGAGCCCGCAAAGGCTGGCTGCTCCGTCACAGACAACGCGGCGGGCATGTACGCCTCCATTTCGGAGCTGGCCGCATTGCTGCAACGCGGCCGCACGGGACAGGGCATCCGCGTCGACGTCTCCATGCTAGAGAGCATGGTCGAGTGGATGAGCTACCCGCTCCACTACGCGTTCGAAGGCGCGCCGCCGCCGTCGCGCGCGGTTCTCGATCTGTGCAAGCACCTCCGGATGACCCCAGCGGATGGCGTGTCGGTCCGCACCATCATGGCTACTCCATATCGGACCACGAGCGACACCGTAGCGAAATCCTTCAGCGGGTCACAAGGGATCTTCTTGACGAATCCCGCGATGTTGAGGAAGGGGTCCCAGTTGGCAACAAGACGGTGTATCCATCGCACATGGCGCGTGCCACTTCTGTGCTACCGACCGACCGTTCCACTCGCGCCCGGGTCCCACCGCCTCAAGCCGCACCCAATCCCGCAGCGAGCGCACCCGTGAGCTGCCCACTCCTGAGTGCGGCCGTGAAGGCCAGCATCCGATCAATCGGCACTCGAGCCCGTAGCCCGAGCGCTCGGTCAACGTGTATTTCGCCAGCCCCTGTTTCCAGCACGCGCGCCACGTCCGCAAGGCCGTTCATTGCCATCCAGGGACAGTGCGCGCAGCTCTTGCAGGTAGCCGAATTACCGGCAGTGGGCGCTTCGATGAAGGTCTTGTCTGGATTGAGTGTGCGCAGTTTGTGGAGCATACCGTTGTCGGTCGCGACGATGAACTCGGTCGCGTCCATGCGCTGTGCGGCGCTCAGAATGGCCGAGGTCGATCCCACCGCGTCGGCCAGCGCGATCACATCGGCCGGCGCCTCTGGATGCACGAGCACCTTCGCGCCGGGATGGTCCTTCATCAGAAGTTCGAGCTCCAGCGCCTTGAACTCGTCATGCACGATGCAGGCGCCCTGCCAGCTCACCATATCGGCGCCGGTTTCGCGGCGGATGTAGTCGCCCAGATGGCGATCGGGCGCCCAGAGGATCTTCTGGCCCTGCGCCGTCAGCGCGCGCACGACATCGAGCGCGCAGCTCGAGGTCACGAGCCAGTCCGCCCTCGCCTTCACCGCGGCACTGGTGTTGGCGTAGACGACCACCGTGCGGTCCGGATGCTCGTCGCAGAACGCGCTGAACGCATCCTCAGGGCACCCGAGGTCGAGCGAACACGTGGCGTCCAGGTCAGGCATCAGCACGCGCTTTTCTGGCGAAAGGATCTTGGCTGTCTCGCCCATGAAGCGCACGCCGGAGACAACGAGTGTCTGCGCCGAATGCTCGCGGCCGAAGCGCGCCATCTCGAGCGAATCACTGACCAGGCCGCCGGTCTCCTCCGCGAGGTCCTGCAGATCGGGATGAACGTAGTAGTGAGACACCATCACAGCGTTGCGCTCGACGAGGAGGTGCCGAATACGGTCCTTCAGTGCGGCACGCTCGCTGCGCGACGGTTCAGGCGGCACACGCGCCCAGGCTCGGCGCGTATCGCAGGCAGGGCCGTCGTTCTCAACGACGGCATCGCTCTGCCGGCGAGGCAAAGCCGGTTGCTCGTAGTCGACGCTGATGAGAGCAGATGACATGTTCAGGCTTCCTGAAACCGCATCGAGAAGTCCACGGCCTTCACGTCTTTCGTGAGAGCGCCCACCGAGATGCGGTCCACGCCGGTTTCGGCTAGCGCTCGGACGCTCTCGAGCGTCACACCGCCCGAGATTTCGAGCACGGCGCGGGCATCGCCAGCGGCATCGTTGCGGCGCACGGCTTCGCGCAGCGTTGCCAGGTCCATGTTGTCCAGGAGCACCATGCGCGCGCCGTCGGCCAAGGCCTCATCGAGTTGATCGAGTGTCTCGACTTCGATCTGGACGAAGCTGGCACGCGACGCCACTTCCCGGGCCGCATGCAATGCGGCACGGATGCCGCCCGCCGCCGCAATGTGGTTTTCCTTGATGAGGATGGCGTCATGGAGGCCGATGCGATGGTTCGTGCCGCCGCCGACGCGAACGGCGTATTTCTGCGCGAGGCGAAGGCCCGGCAGCGTCTTGCGCGTGTCGACGATCTGCGCGCGTGTGCCGCGCACTGCATCGACGTAGGTGGCTGTCTTGGTCGCCACAGCACTGAGCAGTTGCAGAAAGTTCAGTGCGGTGCGCTCGGCGGTCAGCATCGCCCTCGCACTGCCAGAGATTTCGAGCACGGTCTGCTCAGGGGCACAACGCGTGCCTTCGGCCACATGCCACACAATCCGCGCGGATGGGTCCAGCTCGCGCACGACCGCCTCCACCCAGGGCGCGCCGCACAACACGGCAGCTTCACGCGCGAGCACCCGGGCGTGGGCGCGGCGATCGGAGTGAATCAGCGAGGCCGTGAGATCGCCATTGCCTACGTCTTCATGCAGGGCCCGCTGCGCATCAGCGCGTGCCACGGCAAGCCATTCGGCGGAAGAAAAATCGAGGGTACTTTCCATCTTCATCATCGGTTGCGAGACCACGCCCATTGAGCAAATGGGCGCGATCGTAGCAGCGATGTACACGACCACTGTCTGCTCAAAAATGCACGCTAGCGTATCGCAAGAGTCGGTTATGGTTCGCCCCGTTTGTCATTTGGTTCAAGGGCGACGACCTGTGATTTTTCATGAATTCGATGTGCTCATTGTCGGCAGCGGGCTCGCGGGTCTGAGTGCCGCACTGCACCTGGCGCCCACGCACCGTGTGGCCGTCATCACCAAGCGCGCGTTGCACGACGGTGCAAGCCATTGGGCCCAGGGCGGCATCGCTGCCGTGCTGGCCGAGGGCGACACCACGGACTCGCATGTCGAAGACACGCTCGTGGCCGGCGCAGGGCTGTGCGATCTGGCAGCCACGCGCTTCGTGGTCGAGCATGCCCCGGCGGCCATTGCGTGGCTTCGCGAACTTGGCGTACCGTTCTCGCTGGAGCGCGGCGAACTGCACCTGACGCGAGAAGGCGGCCACAGCCAGCGCCGCATCGTGCATGCGGCCGACGCCACCGGCGCAGCCGTGCAGCGCACGCTGATCGAGGCGGTGCGGCGCACACCGGGCATCACGCTGTTCGAGGAGCACACGCTGGTCGACCTGATCGTCGGGCGCAAGCTCGGCCTGCCCGACGCCGGCTGCCAGGGACTTCATGCGCTGGACACTGCGACTGGAGAGGTCGTGACCTTCCGCGCAACGCACACGATCCTGGCCACAGGCGGCGCGGGCAAGGTCTATCTCTACACGACCAATCCCGACACGGCCACAGGCGACGGCATTGCCGCCGCGTGGCGCGCGGGCTGTCGCGTGGCGAACATGGAGTTCATCCAGTTCCATCCGACCTGCCTGTACCACCCTGACGCGAAATCCTTCCTGATTAGCGAAGCAGTGCGCGGCGAAGGAGGACGGCTCTTGCTGCCCGACGGCACACGCTTCATGCCGGCGCATGACGCACGTGCCGAACTCGCCCCGCGCGACATCGTCGCGCGCGCGATCGACTTCGAGATGAAGAAGCAGGGCCTGGACTGTGTGCATCTGGACATCTCGCATCAGAGCCCGGCATTCCTGAAAGAACACTTTCCGAACATCCTCGCGCGCTGCGCCGAGCTCGGCATCGACATCACGCGCGAGCCGATTCCCGTGGTGCCGGCGGCGCACTACACCTGTGGCGGCGTGCTGACCGATCTCAGCGGCCGCACCGACGTGCCCGGCCTCTACGCGATCGGCGAGACCGCCTGCACCGGCTTGCACGGGGCGAACCGGCTCGCGAGCAATTCGCTCGTCGAATGCATGGTGTTCGCGCGCGCGGCAGCGACGGCCCTCGCGCAGGCTCCTGCGCGCGAGCGCATCGAGTTGCCCGCATGGGACGACAGCCGCGTCACCGATGCCGATGAAGCGGTGGTCATCTCGCACAACTGGGACGAACTGCGCCGCTTCATGTGGGACTACGTGGGGATCGTGCGCACGAACAAGCGTCTCGAACGCGCGGCGAACCGCATCGCCCTTCTCACAGGCGAGATCCAGGAGTTCTATGCGCACTTCCACGTCACACGTGACTTGCTCGAACTGCGCAACCTCGTGCAGGTGGCGGATCTGATCGTGCGCTCGGCGCAGGCACGCCGCGAAAGCCGAGGCCTTCATTTCAGCCGCGACTACCCGGCGCTCGCCGCCCCCGCAGCGCCGACCATCATGGTGCCGGCCGCGGGCTGACACCGTCCATCCATCCTTTTACCGAGAGAAAGAGTTTTCACGCATGTTCCGAACCCTGCTGAAGTCCAAGATCCATCGCGTCGCGGTCACCGATTGCGAACTGCACTACGAAGGATCGTGCGCCATCGACGAAGACCTGCTCGATGCCGCCGGCCTCGCCGAAAACGAGCAGGTCCATGTCTGGAACATCAACAACGGCGAGCGCTTCGTGACCTACGCGATTCGCGGCGAGCGCGGCACGGGCATCATTTCCGTCAACGGCTCTGCTGCGCGTCGAGCCGCGGTGGGCGACTTGCTCATCATCGCGGCCTTCGGCTTGGTGCCTGAAGACCACGTGCCGGCGTATCGACCGAAGCTGGTATTCGTTGACGACGCCAACCGCGTCAAGGAAGAGCGTGCGCACGTTCCCGTGCAGGCCGCTTCGAGCGAAGCCGCCGTAGCCTGATCCGATCGTCGCTAGCAGCCAGCACGCAAGATCTGCCATGTCACTGCTTACTGCGGCCGATGCGGCCACACCCTACGGCGCCCTGCCCCCGGGCTCTGCGCCAACTACGCCATCCGCACGCAAGCCGCTGAGCCTGCCGCGCCTGGCCGACATGCATGCACGCGGCGAGAAGATCGCCATGTTGACCGCATATGACGCCACCTTTGCGGCGGTGGCGGATGCTGCGGGCGTCGAGTGCCTGCTGGTCGGCGATTCGCTGGGCATGGTCTGCCAGGGCTTGCCCAGCACAGTGGGCGTCTCGCTCGACACGATGCGCTATCACACCGAAAGCGTCGCGCGTGGACTGCGCCGTGCGCAGGGCACTGCCTGGCTTATCGCCGATCTCCCCTTTGGCAGCTACCACGCATCGCGCGAACAGGCGCTGCGCAGTGCCTGCGAGCTGATGCAGGCCGGTGCGCACATGGTCAAGCTCGAAGGCGGCGGCTGGACCACGGACACGGTACGCTTTCTCGTCGAGCGCGGCGTTCCGGTGTGCGCCCACCTCGGGCTGACGCCGCAAACCGTGCACGCGCTGGGCGGCTACCGTGTTCAGGGCAAGGGCATCGAAGCCGCCAAACTGCTCAAGCAGCAGGCACACGCACTGCAGGATGCGGGCGCCTCGATGCTGGTGCTCGAGATGGTGCCGGCCGCGCTGGCCACCGAGCTCACGAAAGAGCTGCGCCATTGCGCCACCATCGGCATTGGTGCTGGCCGCGGCACCGCGGGCCAGGTACTGGTACTGCACGACATGCTAGGCGTCGGACTCGGCAAGCTGCCGAAGTTCGTGTGCAACTTCATGGCCGACGCACCGGGCATCTTGCAAGCCATGCAGGCGTACGTGCGCGCGGTCAAGGATGGCAGCTTTCCCGACGATCAACTCCACGCCTGGTAGGCGCATCAAGCATGTACATCGCCCGAACAATTCCTGAACTGCGAGACCATCTGAGTCGCTTCAGACGACCGGCTTTCGTGCCCACCATGGGCAACCTGCACGAAGGCCACCTCGCGCTGGTGCGGCAAGCGAAGCCGCTTGGCGACGTGACGGTGGCAAGCATCTTCGTCAATCGACTGCAGTTCCTGCCGCACGAAGATTTCGACACCTATCCGCGCACCTGGGACAGCGACTGCGAGAAGCTCCGCTCGGCGGGCTGCGATGTGCTCTTTGCGCCAGACGAACGCGCGCTCTACCCCGGGCCGCAGACGTGCAAGGTGCATCCCGACGGTGCCTTGGCAGATATCCTCGAAGGGCAGTTTCGGCCGGGCTTCTTCGTCGGCGTCTGCACAGTGGTCATGAAGCTCTTCGCGTGCGTGCAGCCAGCCGTCGCCGTGTTCGGCAAGAAGGACTATCAACAGCTGATGGTCATCCGACACATGGTCCAGCAATTCGCGTTGCCGATCGAGATCGTCGGCGGCGAGACGCAGCGCGCGGACGACGGCCTGGCGCTGTCGTCACGCAATGGTTATCTGAGCAAGGCAGAGCGCGCCGAGGCCGTGCACCTGGCGCATGTGTTGCGGTCCATGGCGGAGGCCATTCGCATGGGTGAGCGCGACTGGGTTGCGATCGAGGGACGCGCGACGCAGGCGCTCCGCGCGCGCGGCTGGCAGCCCGACTACCTCGCGCTGCGCCGGCAATGCGATCTGCAGGCACCTACCTTTGGCGATCCCCTGGTCGTGCTTGGCGCTGCACGCCTGGGAAGCACGCGCCTGATTGACAACCTCGAAATCAGGACGACAAACTGAAGTATTCGCCGCATGCCTGCCCATGATTCCTCATTGAACGTCTCGGTGCACCGCCACATCGCGCTAACCGAGCGCGCCATCCGACGCAATTGATTTACGAGCTTGTGCCACCTCAAATGGTTATGTTGCGAATGCCGTTGCGGGCCAGATCGCGCGCGAAACTCTCGTGCCGTGACGTCGTGGCGGACGCAATCGATCTGGTCAGGCGTCAGGTAACGGGTCCAGAACGAACGATCCGTCGAGAAACGCCTGGAGCGCGTCGTTCAACTTTTGATGATCCATGACGGACGGCCTTCAGAAATCGTTCGGGCATTCCCTTGCACTGACGTTCCTGAATTGTTGACGGCAGAACATTAGGTACCGGCTCGGTGTCATAGATTTCGTGACGTCTCTTCAGTGATCTGCATTGCAGTGCTCGCTTGCGGATTCGAATCGATGGGGCCGTTCGAATGCCGGCCTATTGAAGATTTCATCGCCTCAACTCAGGTGACGATTTCACGTCGGCGCGATCCGTGTGTTCTCGTAACTCGAGGTCCTTTCCAGCGCGGCAAGGCAGCCACTCTGGCGCTTTCAAAAGGAGGTTCTGCCTTCGCTTTGAGGTTCGGGATGCGAGCGACCTATTTCGGCAGCGAAGCACCGCCGCAAACGGCTATGTCTTGCCCGGTGATGGCAGCAGCCTGTTTCGAAAGCAGGTAGGCCACCAGTGCCGCGATTTCGTCCGGCTGAATCAGGCGGCCAATCGGTGGCAGGCGCGGCGCGCTGCCCGCCCGCGCCGGGTCCTGCAGCATGGCGGTCTGAGTGGCGGCGGGCGAAACGACGTTCACAGTGACGCCCTGCGCCGCAAACTCAGCTGCCCAACTGCGGGCCAGGGCAAGCAGCGCGGCCTTCGTGGCTGCGTATTGACTGCGCCCCGCCATCCCCTGGGCGACTCGGCTGCCAATGAACACCACTCGGCCACGGCCACGCGCCGCCATCGCCGGCACCATCACATCGGCGAGCCGAGTGGCGGCATCGACGTGGAGGCTCCACATCAGTTCACCGGCCGCATGGTCGAGCGCACCAAGCGGGCCGACACGCAACACACCGGCTGCATGCACGAACGCTTGGGCGTCCAGCAACTGCGGCACCACGCGGTCGATGTCCAAGCCGTCACCCAGGTCGACCTGCACATGATGAAAGCTCGGGTGGTCCAGTGACGGCGCGGCCACGTCCAATCCGGTCACACGTGAACCGGCGGCGAGCAGCCAAGCGGCGACGGCCTGGCCGATCCCACTGCTGCTGCCGCTCACCACGACATGCTGGGAAGCAAGATCACTCATGGAGAGCACTCCTTGGAAACCAGGGTTTGGGGGCTGTTCGGCTATTCCACACGTATGTTTCCCTCGGAAATGATCTTTTGCGAGCGCACCATGTCTTCCTGCTGGAATCTTGCAAAGTCCGCCGAGCTTCCCGGCGTAAGAAGCAGCCCCTGTTCCAGGAGCTTGCCTTTCATATCGGTAGCGAGCGCCTTGTTGACCTCCGCATTTAACTTGGCGGCAATCTCCGCCGGTAGCTTGGCCGGACCCCAGAGGCCGTACCAGCTGTAGAACTCATAGCCGGGGATGGTTTCGCCCACGGTTGGAACCTCCGGTAGGCTAGGTGCACGGCTGGCCGAGGTGACCGCGATCACTCGCAACATCCCACCCTTGTGATACTGCAGTGAGCCCAAGATGGGGTCGATGAAGCCGTCGATCTGTCCGCCAATCAAATCCGAAAACGCCGGTGCCGTCCCCTTGTAAGGCACGATCAGATAGTCGAGGTTGCCAGCGCGCTTGAGCAGTTCGGTCGACAGGTGCCCCGCCGAGCCGATGGAACCAACGGCGAAGGTCATTTTCCCCGGGTGAGCCTTGGCATAACTGATCAACGACTTGATGTCGGTGATCGGCAGGTTCTTGTTGACCGCCACGGACAGGGGTGCCTTGGCAACCAAGGCGATGGGTGTGAAGTCCCTGGCGACGCTATAAGGTACCGATTTCATCGTCATCGGCGCCGTGACAAAGGTCGACGCGTTGAACAGCAGCGTATAGCCGTCAGCTGATGCGCGCGACACCATATCCCCGCCAATGACGCCGTTACCTCCCGGCCGATTCTCGACGATGAAGTTCTGTCCGGTCTGCTCACTCAGCTTCTGCGCCAACTGCCGGCCGACGGTATCGAGCGTGCCGCCGGGCGGGAACGGAATGATGATCTTCACGGGCCTTGCCGGGTAAGCGTCGGCCCAAGCCGTGGACATCGGCGCCAATAGCGTGCCGACCAATGCAGCCAGCGAGAGGCCGACCCGGATGAACAGGCGGCGGGTGGGTTTGTTTTGCATGTTGTCTCCTCGCGCCCGCGCTTAGCGGACCAGACCGGCCGAACTCACGGCGCGTTGGATTTCGGCCTCTTCTTGCGCGGAAGGCCGATGCGTGGGCGCGCGCACGAAGTCGTTGGGAATGACGCCTGCGCACTTCATGGCCGTCTTCATGCGAGCATGAGCTTCGCCGGTGGGCTCGCCCGCACCGTATACAGCCTCCTTGAGAGGCGTGATGATGGCCTGGATGCGCCTTGCCTCGTTCAGGTCACCCTTATTCACCGAGGCAAAGAGGTCGATGATCAGTTGCGGGATGAAGCTGGCAAAGCCCACCAGCGCACCGTCGACTCCTTGCACCATCGAGGCGAGAAGGTACTCGTCGTGACAGGTCAGGATGGCTTTGCTGGCATCCGCATCACGGATGGCCTTCAAGTCGCGTGCGTATTTGCTCATCTCGCGCTGGCCCACCTTGAAGGCCTGTATATAGGGCAGCCGCGCCAGATCGGCGAGAAGCGCCGAGGAGTACGAAGCCTTGCTGTAAGCCGGGTAGACGTGGCACACCAAGTCAAGCTTCGAGGCCTGCCAGATGTTCTCGAAATAGGCCAACGCATGGTCGGCATGGAAGCCGAAGCGCAGCCAGTGGTGCGGCGGCATGACGTCGAGGGCAGCGGCACCTGCCTCCTTGGCCATCCGGGCATGATCGGCAGCGTCGGACAGCCCTTCGCAGACGATCGAGGAGATGACTGGCAGCCTGCCCTTGAGTTCGTCAGCGACGATGCGGGTGACCTCGGCGCGCTCCACAGGCGTGAGAGAGAAGACTTCTCCCGTGTGCCCGTTGGTCATGATTGCGACCACACCCTTGTGGCCGCCGAGCCAGGACGCCAGATGGCGCAGCGAA
This sequence comes from Variovorax sp. 10N420, assembly GCF_056394705.1. NCBI lineage: Bacteria > Pseudomonadati > Pseudomonadota > Betaproteobacteria > Burkholderiales > Comamonadaceae > Variovorax > Variovorax sp. 10N420. The sequence goes on from NZ_JBFTIJ010000002.1 coordinate 206,588, forward strand.
GGCTCGTCAATGGCACCGTCGGCGGTAAAGGGGCAGGCAATGGCGGGAATAATCCCGCGATAATTTGCGATGGCCGGCATGTTCGTATCTCGTGAGTGGTTTGGAATGTGCCGGATCATCCGGGCTGGGCTGACAGGGGTCCAATACCCGAATCGCATAGAACTATTCGGAACTTCCTTGAGACATCCGAGCATGGTGGAACATTGAACAATGGGCCCTGTTAATCGGCCGCTCGACCTCGAATGGCTCGAGGACTTCCTGACGCTCTCCGAAATCGGCAACTTCTCACGTGCGGCGCAAGCGCGCAACATCGCCCAGCCCGCATTCAGTCGGCACATCCGCTCACTCGAGGAGTGGACGGGCGTGGCACTCATCGACCGCACTCAACACCCCGCATCCGTGACGCCGGCAGGCGAGGTCATCCTGTCGACGGCCCGTGACGTGGTGCTGCGGCTGTCACAGGCACGCACCCAGGCCAACGAGGCTCACGACCAAGCTGAACAGAGCCTGCGTTTTGCGGCAACGCATGTCTTGTCCTTGGCCTTCTTCCCCGGCTGGCTGCAGCGGATCGAGCAGCAGCTTTCAACGCAGCTCGGGCCGATCCACATGGTTTCCGACAGCTTCAGGGCCTGCGAAGAACTTTTGCTGCACCGTCGCGTGCAGTTTCTGCTCTGTTACGGACATCCCGCAGTACCAACGCGGCTGCTGGCCCCAGATTTTGAGTTTGCCTGCGTCGGTATGGATCGGCTGATCCCTGTGTCTGCCCCTGCCCCCACAGGCGCGGCGCAGCATCCCGTCCGCAGCGCCGACGACACGCCCGTGCCGATGCTTGCATACAGCGAAGAGTCCTGGCTGGGCCAGATCATGCGGGTGCGGATGTGCAAGGTGTACGACCCGATGCGCTTCAAGCCTGTCGTCACTTCGCACCATACCGGGCTGCTCAAGAATCTGGCACTGGCCGGCCGCGGCTTGGCGTGGTTGCCGCAGAGCCTGGTCAATGCTGAACTCACCGACGGCCGCCTGGTTGCGGCTGACCAGGTCGTAGAGCGGGACAACGACGGTGACCACGATGAATGGCGGATGCCCGTGGAAATTCACTTGTTCCACGCCACGGCGGCACAGACTCCGATGGCAGATGCCTTGTGGCAACAGATCAAGGGGCCCTGAGACCTCGTGGCTCCCTTGGTCGATCAGTCCGCCGCCGCATGAGCAGCGGGGGATGCCATGACGCAGACGTTGACCACCTCTCTCAAGTCACTCTTCGTGCCGGCAGCGCCAACCGTGGCTTGCCGAGCACTTGCGTCGCCACGCGCGACGCGAACCGCCGCGTCAGGAAGCGCACGCCGAAGCACGACAGCTTGTTGAACAAGCCGGGCACAACCGTGCGCTTGCCACGCAGCATCGCGCGGATTGCGGCGTGCGCCACGAACTCCGCGCTTTTCGTCGACGCGTTCGCGATCCACGAGTAGTCACCCCCGCCGGACGCGGCATGGAAGGCCGTTTCGGTGCCGCCAGGGCAGATGCAGGTCACCGACAGCGGCGTGCCGCGATGCTCGTCATGGAGACTCTCGCTGAAGTTGCGGACGAACGCCTTCGACGCTGCATAAAGCGCCATGTTCGGCACAGACTGGTACGCGCCAGTCGACGCGATGTTCACCATGTGCGCAGGCCCGGTGCTTGCCTTGCGCGCATCGACGAAGCATCGCGCGAGCGCGACGAGCGAGGTCATGTTGAGCTGGACGAGTTCAGCGTCGCGCGCCCAATCGACCTCGTCAAATCGGCGGAAGTAGCCGAATCCGGCGTTGTTGATCAGGATGTCAATTGGGCCGCTGGCAGTGGCTGCAGCCCACAGTGCGCGCGCGGCGTCGGGCTTGCCGAGGTCCGCGGTGACGGTCTCGACCTTAACGCCCTTGCAACTCGCGGCAACCACCTCGAGCGCATCGCGGCGGCGCGCGGTCAGCACCAGGTCAACGCCGAGCGCCGCGAGCTCACGCGCAATGGCAGCGCCGATGCCGCTGGATGCGCCGGTCACCAACGCCCGCTTGCCGGCGTGGACGGCTGAGGTTGTATTCAAATCGCTCTCCTTATCCTGCAAAAAATGATCCTGGCTCGGTTCTCCGGGACTTTGCGGTTGCCGACCGCCTCTATCTCATCTTGACGACGACCTTGCCCCTGGAACGTCCCTGCGCGAGGTATTCAAGTGCTTCCTTGGCTTGCTCGAACGGAAATACCTTGTCGATCACCGGCCGGATGCGCTCGGCCTCGAGGAGTTCACCGATATCGGCGAGTTGATTGCCGTTCGGGCGCACAAAGAGGAATGAGTAGGTGAAGCCGCGCCTTTTCGCGAGGCGCTTGATCTTTCGGCTCATCATCGCGAAGACGAACGTCAGGACGAAATTCAGCCTTCGAGCGCGAGCGAATGCCGCGTCCAGCGGCCCGACCAGAGAGACCATCGCGCCGCGCGGCTTGAGGATGTCGACGGCTTTTTCCAACACGTCGCCCCTGACCGTGCCAAGCACTGCGTCGTAGCCGTGCAGCACGTTCTCGAACTCCTGCTTCTTGTAGTCGACCACCTCGTCTGCGCCAAGGCCGCGCACCAGTTCGACGTTGCCCGTGCTGGTGGTCGTTCCCACCTCGGCGCCGAGGTGCTTTGCCAGCTGAATCGCAAAGGTGCCAATACCACCAGAGCCCGCCGGGATGAACACCTTTTGCCCGGCCCGAAGATTGGCGCGTTCCTTCAGCGCTTGCCATGAGGTGAGCCCGACCATCGGGATCGAGGCCGCCTGCACGAAGTCCAGATTGGCCGGCTTCAGCGCGGCAGCGCTCTCCGGCACCACAGCGAACTCGGCGATCGAGCCCGTACCCAGGTCGAAAATGCTGGCGAAGACGGCATCGCCAGGCTTGAATCGGGTCACGCGACTGCCGACCTCCGTCACCACACCGGCCAAATCGCTGCCCAGCGTCGCCGGAAGCTCGAACCGCAGGACAGCTTTGAATACTCCAGTCGGGACGACGTTATCGATCGGGTTCACGCCCGCGGCGTGGACCTGGACCAGCAGTTGGTCGGGCTTCAGCGTCGGGCGGGGAACTTCGGCAATCCCGATCTCGGGAGATTTGCCATAGCGTTTGAAGGTAAGTGCCTTCATATCTTTCCGTGTTCCTGCGTACTCATGCGTTGACGTCGACAACCGTACGGCCCTGGACTTTTCCTGCGAACAATCGCTCGACGACGGCGGGCACCTCGGCAAGGCCAACGACCTGTGTCGTTCGCGCGAGTTTTTCCAAGTCCATGTCTCGCGCCAGCCGTGACCAAGCCTCGATGCGCACGTGTTGGGGGGCGTTGACCGAATCGATGCCGGCCAGCGTCACATTGCGCAAGATGAAAGGCAGCACCGAGGCCGGAAGATCGGTGCCCTGGGCCAGGCCGCAAGCGGTGACCACGCCTCGATACTTTGTCTGTGCCAGCACGTTGGCCAGCGTGTGGCTGCCGACCGAGTCGACGGCGCCAGCCCACCTTTCGCTGGCTATCGGTGCCGCCGGCTCCGAAAGCGTTCGGCGATCGATGATGTCGGCTGCCCCCAGGTTGCGCAGATAGTCGCTTTCCTCCAGTCGCCCCGTGGAGGCAATGACCCGGTAACCGAGACCCGACAGCAAGGCGATGGCGATGGAACCGACCCCGCCATTGGCGCCCGTCACGAGAACGTCGCCATGCTGGGGCGTGAGCCCGCCGTGTTCAAGCGCAAGCACAGACAGCATCGCCGTATACCCCGCCGTTCCGATGGCCATCGCATCTCTGGTCGACAAGGCCGCTGGGAGCTTGACCAGCCACTCACCCTTCACGCGCGCCTGCTGTGCATAGCCACCGTGATGAGTTTGGCTCAAGCCCCAGCCATTGGCGACCACGCGGTCGCCGGCAGCGATGCCGGGGTAGGAAGAAGTCTTGACTGTGCCGGCGAAGTCGATGCCGGGAATCAAAGGAAACTGGCGAATGACCGGCGCGCGACCGGTAATGGCCATCGCGTCCTTGTAGTTCACGGTGGAGTAGTCGACGTCGACCACCACGTCCCCTGGCATGAGGTCCGGTTCACTCAGGGAGACCACGCTGGTGGTGATCTTGTCGCCTGTCTTGCTGGCGAGCAGTGCTTGGAAGGTCATCATCTTCTTTCAATGGAGTGTTACTTGGAGTTGCCCGCGAAGCGGCGGGCCGCCTATGCGTCGAGCCGAAGGTCTTTGCGCACCCTGGCGTCGAGCACGCTGGCGGGCGCAAACCTGCGCAGCAGGCGCAGGCGGCTGGCCACGCCGGGGGCGTAGTGGGTCTTGGGTTGCGCGGCCGTGGCTGCCTTCAACACGATGTCGGCCACCGCCTCAGGTCCGTCTGCGCCCGCGATTCCCTCCTTGAGCCGCTGCTCCATGCCCGCGCGAATTTCGCGGTACATGTCGAGCGGTTTGTCGGGCTGGATCGAATTCGCTTCGAACGGCGTGTTGATATAGGGAGGTTCCACCACTGAGACGCGAATGCCCTGCGTGCGCAGTTCATGGTCCAGCGATTCCGAATAGCCGGCGACCGCGTGTTTGGTGGCGGAGTACAGCGCCATATAAGGTGCGGGCAGGAACCCCACCACGGAGCCGATGTTGATGATGCGACCGCTCGCCTGGCGACGCATATGAGGTACGACGGACCGGATCATCCGCACCATGCCGAAAAAGTTGGTGTCGAAGATGGCTTGGGCCTGCGCAATCGAACTCTCCTCCGCGCCGCCTGGCGCGACTCCAAAGCCGGCGTTGTTGACCAGCAGATCGATGCGGCCCTCTGACTGGAGCAACTGCTGGACCACAGCATCGACCGACGTGTCCTGGGTCACATCGAGTGGCAGCATCTCGAAGGCTCGCTGGCCCGCCTGTCCACCGCGCCGGCTGGTGCCGTATACCTTGTAGCCAGCCTTTGACAGCCGATGCGCGATGGCTGCGCCGATGCCAGACGAGGCCCCAGTCACGAGGGCCACCTTGCTTTTCGTGTTCATGCTGTTTCCCTTCAGGATTTGATATTCATATGATCGTCATCATATTTTCAAGCGAGCGAAGAAGCGACGGGTTTCGGTGGCGTCAGGCGATGGGCAGGTGCTTCAAGGCAGCCTCGCGCAGGTTGTCAGATAACGCAGGCTCGTCAACGACGCGAGCCAATAGCAAAGTGCCGACCATGGTGGCGACGGTCACAAGGGCGCGTTCGTGGGCGTGGGCCTGCCCCCAATCCGGCGATTGACGGGCAACAAGGTCGACCATTTCCTTGATGTATCGAGTGGTCACGCGCCGGACTTCGGGCGCTTGGCGCGCGGTCTCCGAGCCCAACGCAGCCAGCGGGCATCCCCGCTCCACCTGCTCCAGGTTCTCTCGCGAGAGATAGGCGTGGAGCATGTAGGTCAAGGCCTGTTCCGGGGGCACGCTGGCAGCCGCCTCTGCCGCCACGGCGGCCGACTCCGTACAGGCCCGCTCCGCTGCTTCCGCCAGCATGGCCTCCCGCGAGGCGAAGTGGGCATAGAAGGCGCCATGGGTCAGGCCAGCCTCTTTCATGATGTCGGCGACTCCGGTTCCGTCGTAGCCACTGCGGCGGATCGCCCGGGCGGCGGCGGACACGATCCGCTCGTGTGAGGCGTCCTTGGCGGCCGTTCTGACGGTGTGTTTGGTGCGTTTCGGATGTCGCATGACGCACATCATACGCAATTCAGGAAATCCGTGCTGGTGATGTTTTGGGCGACACCGTCCTTGCTTGCGCTCTTCTAGCGATGAAGCGTCGACACACGTTGCGGATGCCTGCGCCATTGCTGCGTCTGAATCCGCAATGGTCTTGAAGTCCGGTGCAAGCCGCCCTGTGAGCCACATCACTTCGACGTTGCGAGCACGTGCCCTGCTCCGTGTCCTGGGCGATTTTGTCGCCGACAGGACCGCGATTTTCTTCAATCAGGAGAGCTTCGAGTCTCGTTGGCCAGTGATCCTTTGGAGCATAACAATGACCCAAACGAGTATCGTAGTTTGCATTCTCCGGTTTTAAAGTTGCGGCTCCTATTTTGAAGAGGCCGAATCATGAGTGATATTCCTGCGATCAAATCTGCCAGCGGTGCCACCCCGAACGTCCGCGCACTGGTACAGGACGGGATCCCTGCGATCAATCCCGTCGTCGAAAACATTCTCAGCCGTAGCGCCGCCAAGTACTACGACCCGGACGCCACGTTGAGCGACGAACAAATCGGTGAGCTGGTGCGTATCACCACCACCGCGCCGACGTCCTTCCACTTGCAGAACTGGCGCTTCATCGCCGTGCGCACGCCCGAAGCCAAAGCTCGGTTGCGCCCGATTGCTTGGAATCAACCGCCGATCACAGACGCTGCAGTCACCTTCATCATCTGCGGTCAGTTGGCCGATGCCAGCGTGATTCCGCAGCGCCTGGCACCGTTGGTGCAGGCGGGCATCATGCCGGCGACGATGGTGCCGGAATGGGAGAGCCCCGCTCATAGCCTGTATGCCGAGGACCCGCAGCAGCAGCGAGACGAGGCGGTGCGCACTGGCGCCATCGCCGCGACGGCACTCATGTACGTGGCCCGGTCTTGGGGCCTTGGCTCGACGCCCATGATCGGCTTCGACGCCGAAGAGCTGGTCCGCGAGTTCGCGCTGGCCGAGAACGAAGTGCCGGTCATGTTGGTGACCGTCGGAGCGGAGCGCGCGGGAAATTGGCCGCAAAAGCCGCGCCGCCCGGTCGCCGACGTGCTGGATCTCGTATAGACACGCACAGACCCTTGCCCCCAATTTTCGAACCATTGAAACCCTAAGGAGCCTACGATGTCCAGAACGCTACCCACGCCCACTCCGCAACAAGTGCCGGCAGAGTCGAGGCCGACCCTCGACATGTTCACCAAGAACATCGGCTTCACCCCAAACATGATGGCGACCTTCGCGCTGAGCCCGATCGCGTTCAACTCATGGGCCACACTGCTCGGCTCGCTGAGCAAGGTGCTGGACGTGAAGACGCGCGACAGCATCGGCCTTGCGGTCTCGGAAGTGAACGGGTGCGACTACTGCCTCGCGGTTCACAGCTTTACGGCCGAGCGGATGGCTAAGATGTCCGCCGACGAAATTAAGCTCGCTCGGCTGGGGTATGCCACCGATCCGAAGCGGCACGCCGCTGTCCGATTCGCACGCAAAGTCATCGAGAACCGCGGCAAAGTCAGTGATGTCGATCTGCAAGCCGTTCACGATGCTGGCTACACGGATGCGCACGTCATCGAAATCGTCGCGCTCGTGGCCATGTATTCACTGACGAACTTCTTCAACAACGTGTTCGATCCTGAGAAGGACTTTCCCGCCGTTGCCCCGGCGGCGCGCTCTGAGCCCGTGTCGAAAGGCCTGGTCGCCTTCGCAGTCACCGCCGTCGACGCTGACCAGGCAAGTTAAAAAAGGAGAGCTCTCATGAAAGCGATTGTTGTTACGGACCAGGCTGCCGGAAAAGCCGGGATGAAGCTGGTGGAGCGCCCCGACCCAGTGCCCGCGATCAACGATGTCGTCGTTCAGGTTTATGCGTCGGGATTCGTCGGCACTGAGTTAGCGTGGCCTTCGACTTGGACGGATCGCGTCAGCCGCAGCCGAACACCGGCCATCCCGGGACACGAGTTCGCCGGAGTGGTCACCGCTCTCGGCTACGGCACGACGAGACTCTCGGTAGGCCAGCGGGTATTGGGCATCACCGACTGGTATCGCGACGGTACCCTGGCGGAGTATGCGGCGGTCGAGGCCCGCAATCTGGCGCCCTTTTCAGGTGACGTCGACTTTGCCGTGGGCGCCAGCCTGCCAATCTCGGGTCTCACTGCGTGGCAGGGACCGTTCGATCATGGCCGTCTTCGTGCTGGCCAAACGGTACTCGCCCACGGCGCTGCGGGCGCTGTTGGGTCAATCGTGACACAACTCGCGCGTGAGTTCGGCGCCTACGTCGTCGGTACCGGACGCGCCGCTGACCGTCAGGCTGCTCTCGATTTCGGCGCGAACGAGTTCGTCGACCTCGACAACGATGTCCTCGAAAACGTCGGCGGAGTGGATCTGGTGTTCGATCTCATTGGTGGCGAGATCGGGAAACGGTCCGCGCGCCTGGTGCGAGCAGGAGGAACGTTGGTCTCCGCGGTAGGGCCCTCAGAAGCGCGGCCCACTGACGGCCTGGCCGTCGACTTCGTTGTTGAGTCCGACTGCGCACAACTCACTGAGATCGTCCGGCGGGTGCGGGATGGACGACTGCGCACGCACATCGCCAGAGTCGTGCCTCTCGAAAATGCTGTCGCCGCCTTCAACAGCACCGAGAGGATCAATGGGAAGACGGTCATCCGGATTCGTCCGTGACAAGGCACTTTCACCTCAATTCCAATGTCCCAAGTCGACTGGTTGAGCCAGCTCCTGCAAATGATCACCGTCACAGGCCGGCTGGAGGTCCGCTGCGCTTACGGCGCCCCTTGGCGCGTCTCCTGGCCGCAGGCCGCGGCAGACGAGATTCCCTACCACGTCGTGCTGAAGGGCCGGGCCATTCTCAAAGATTCGAAGATGGAGACGTTCACGGAACTGGTGGGCGGAGACGTTGTGCTGCTGCCTCACGGCTCGGAGCACGTGCTGGACGATGGCAGTGGAGCAGCCCCGGCGCCCACACAAAATCGCCGAGATTCGGGAGGTTGGATGCTCAGCGAGAACGATGGCGCGGGCGAGCGTCTGGATCTGTTGTGCGGGAGGTTCTTCATCGGGCAACCGCATGATCGCTTGATTCGCAATTACCTGCCCACGAATGTCGTCATACGGGCGTCGGACAGCAATACCGACGAATGCTTCACCTCCGCTTCACAGCACCTGACCGGTCTGATGGGCCTGATGCGGCTGGAGACCACCAGCAGCAAACTGGGCGCGAATGCAGTGCTGAACGCGCTCTCCTCGGCGCTGTTCACGCTTGTGCTGCGCGCAGCGAGCGAATCCGAGCATGCCCCGGCGGGCTTATTGGCATTGGCCGGTCACCCACGCATGGCGCCGGCCATTTCAGCCTTATTTGCAGATCCAGCACGCCCCTGGAAGCTGCCTGAGTTGGCTGACTTGTGCAGCATGTCTCGCGCCACCTTTATGCGGCACTTTCAGGACAAGCTAGGGCGCTCGGCCATCGAACTGCTGACCGATATCCGCATGAGTCTGGCCGCCAACGCGTTGACAAAGCCGGGGATCGCAACCGCGGCAGTCGGCGAGTCCGTAGGGTATCAATCCGAGGCAGCATTCCGGCGTGCGTTTGCCGAATGGATGGGAATGACGCCCGGGCAATGGCGCCGTTCGGCGCGTGTGGGGCAATAGTGGCGCTCACTTCTCAGTCAATCAGGTGCGCGAAGGTTTCGCCGGCATCCGCCCGTCGATGTCGGTGAATCCATACTCGAGGGAGGCGACGCCGAAAGGCTTCAGGTCGTGCGCCATGTCCTTGGCCATCTTGTCGACGCCCGCTTTCTGCACGCCGAAGGGCACGTTGAACGTGTATCTCACGGCGCCCCCTGATGAAGTGTTGACGATGAGTCCCTGCCGGCGCGCCACCATCTTAGGCGCGGCGCAGCGGCTTGCGATGTAGTGCGAGCGCAGGCCCACACCATGGCAGGCATGCTGCGGGGCCATCAATGACGCGCCGACCGGCGCGCGCAATGCTTTATCGTTTCAAACACGTTGGATGGCCTTTCCGCTCAGCAGGCCCTGCGGACGCACGACGAGGATCGCGAACATGACGGCAAGCGCGATCGTCAGCTTGAGTTCGTTGCCGGTCACGTAGGCGCCGAGCAAGTTCTCTCCGATTCCCAGCAGCAGTCCGCCGAGGATGGCCCCTGGAGGACTGTCCACACCGCCCACGACGGCCGCGGCAAAGCCGTAGATCATGATCCCGCTCATCATGTTGGGGCTGAGGAAGACGACAGGCGCCGCCAATAGGCCCGCGACGGCGCCGATCGCGCCAGCGACGCCCCAGCCGATCATCAGGACGCGATTCACATCGACACCGGAAAGCGAGCTTGACAGAGGGTTGAGAGCCGCGCGGACCAGTACGGCGTGAACCTGCAGGTGCTGGGCGCTCCGACCCGCAGCGATGCCGTGCTTGCGACCCTGCCGGGCGCAAACGACCGGCTCTTCGTCCACCTGCGCAGCGATGAGGTGGTGGGCGCAGTCGGCATCAACCGGCCCCGGGAGATCCGTCGATTGCGCAAGCTGCTGACCGAACAAGCGTCGCTGCACAGAGCCGAGCTCGCCGCGGAAGGTTTTCATTTCTGAAGTCGCGAATCAGGGAGCGAGGGCTGATTGCAGCCGCTTCGCGATGCGGCGTGCCTGCGCTTGCGAGGCGACGTTCGTGAAGCCCAGGAGCAGCCCCTGGTCGCGCAATGCCGCGCTGCCCCGCTCGGAGAGCGCCTGCGCGTAGAGCCCCGCCGCTTGTGCACGTCGGGCGAGTTCGACATCGCCCGGACTTGCATCGGCGAAACGCGCAATGAGATGCATGCCGCCCCCCTGCAACGCCACGTCGACTTCCTCGCCGAAGATCTGCTGCAACGCGACCGCGAGCAGCTCGCGGCGGCGTGCATAGAGCAGCCGCATCTTCTTGAGGTGCCGCGCGAAGTGACCTTCGCGCATGAAGTCCGCGGCGATCGCTTGCATCAGCTGAGGACACCCGTTCGAAGTGGCCCGCGCCGCCGCCGCAAAGGCCTCGCATTGGCGCTCCGGCACCACGAGGTAGCCCAATGCCAAGCCCGGATACAGAACTTTGGAGAAGCTGCCGGCATAGACAACGCGGTCATTGCCATCGAGGCTCTTCAGCGCGGGCAGCGGCGGGCCCGCGTAGCGGTACTCACCGTCATAGTCATCCTCCACGATCCAGCCGTGCGCCTGCGAGGCCCAATCGAGCAGTTCCAGTCGGCGCGGCAGCGACATCGAGACGCCCAGCGGCGCCTGATGCGACGGCGTGATGACTGCCATGCGCGCATCAGGAGCCTTGCGACGGCCCAGGTCCACCCGAAGCCCTTCAACATCGACCGCCACCCACGCGGGGCGCATTCCCGCTTCGCGCAACACCTGGATCGTCGGGAGGTAGCCCGGGTCTTCGACCCACACCCGGGCGCCGCGCTTCAGGAGAACCCGTGCGGCAATCGCAAGGGAACTGCGGTAGCCCGGCGTCACGAACACTTGCTCAGCGCTGCAGGAGACGCCCCGAGAGACGCCCACATAGGCTGCGATCGCTTCGCGCAGAGGCAGGTGTCCCGCGGGATCTCCATAGTTCATTTCTGCCACGCTGGTGGCCCGGATACGCCTTGCGGCCAGCCTGGCCCAGAGCTTGCGCGGGAACACGTCGAAGGCCGGCACCCCCATCTGGAGCGGAAGCGGCTCCGTCGCCCCGGTGATGCTCGCCAAAGGCGACGCCGAGACTCTTGCAGTGCCGGACGCGGACGTCGGGCGCGGCGAGCGGCGCAGCGGCAATGCGGGCGAGACCACGGTTCCCGCGGGTCCGCGGGCGGTGAAGTAGCCCTCGCCCGAGAGCTGGCTGTAGGCCATCTCGACCGTGCCACGCGCAACATCCAGCTCGCTCGCCAGGGCCCGGGCGGACGCGACGCGGTCTCCAGGCTTCAGTACACCCTCGTCGATCGCAGTGCGAAATCGGCGATAAATCTGCCGATGCAATGGCATCGAGGTATCGCGGTCGAGTGCGGGCAGTGCGGGCATGGCCCAGTCATTTTCTCCTTTCTTGGCCCAATGACATGAGGCATTTCGGACCTAGTCTCGAAGTTATCGGGCGCTGTATTCCGCAGCCTTCGGCGAAAAGGAGATCAACGTGATGGACGTCAGCATATTCGTGCCGGGTGGTGCAATGAAGGGACTGCGCGGAGACGCAACCATGAACGCAATTCGAGGCATGCTGCCTGCCAGCCGCCAGAAAATCGTCTCCGCGATGGCCGGCACGCTGGTGCTTGCCACTGTTTGGGCACTGCTGCCGCACGGTGGCAAGAAGGAAGCAGCGGATTGGTTTGCCGACCTGTGCAGCACCGTGAGCCGGCCGATGTTCGCCTCGGCCCCCGCCCCTGCAGGCTCCGCCGCCGCAGCCCGCCCTGCGACCTCGCCCAAGGTGCTCTCATGCGAGCCGCTGCCGAATGTGCCCGGCAAGTCCATCACCACGCTGCTCGTCGACTTTCCGCCGCTGGCCTACTCGCCGGCGCACCGTCATCCCGGGTCGGTGACTGCGGTCATTCTCGAAGGAACGATCCGCTCGCAATTGGCCGGCACGCCAGCGGGCGACTATCGATTTGGCGAGACGTTCTTCGAGCCGCCTGGTGCGCTGCATCTGTTCGCCGAGAACCCCGATCCGGTGCACCCGGCGAAGCTTCTCGCGACCTTCGTCACTGACGAAAACTGCGGCCCGCTGGTTCTGCCGCCCTGATCAGACCGGCTTGATCAGACCGGCCTGCGCATGCCCAGGATCGGCACACGCACTGATCCCTGGGGGTTTTGGGGCCCGCTGGGCGAAGAGATTTGCAGTCGGGCGACGAGTTGCAACTGACATCGGTTCAGCGTCAATTGGATCGCGCTGGCCAGACGTACCGCTTTCCTTCTTTTCGTACAAATGCGCGCACCGCCGTCCGATGGTCTTCGCTTGTCAAAGCGACTGCTTGCGCGGCTGCTTCCATCGCCAGCATTGTTGGCAAGTCACTTTGGAGCGACGCGTCCAGTGCCTGCTTTGTGAGCGAAAGTGCGGTCGGAGAGCCCTTGGCGAGCGCGGTGGCGAGCTGGTTCGCTCGCGCAAGAAGGTCCTGCCAAGGCAACACTTCCAGTGCCAGACCCATGGCTTGCGCTTCGATCGCGCCGATTTCACGTGCTGAGAGCGCAAGGGCCTTGGCTTGCTGCAGGCCCACCAGACGAGGCAAGGTATACAGAGCGGCGCAGTCGGGGATCAGGCCCACCCGCTGGAAAACCAGGCAGAGCCTTGCGCGATCACTCAACAGAACCAGATCGGCCAGCAAGGCGAGGCTCATCCCGGCGCCAAAGGCCACACCGTCCACGGCGGCGATAACTGGCCGTTGAAAGCCATGCAACGCGAGCGTCATTCGGCGGTACCGCGACATGTCGTCCAGTGCTTCAGTCGAACTGCGGGTGCCCTGGCTCGCCATGTCGCGGACGTCACCGCCCGCGCAGAAGGCGTCGCCTGCGCCGCGAAGGATCAGCACGCGCAAGCTCGCCTCGGCCGCAAGGCGCGCCAATGCATCTGTCATTTCGTCGGCCATCAGCCGACTGATGGCGTTCAATGACGCGGGGCGGTTCAGCGTGAGCGTCGCGACGCCGTCGTCAGTCGCGTCGCAAAGAATGGTCTCGTAGTCGTCCATCATCGGGCTTTCCTCAGACGATGCGCCGCTCATGCAGCGATGCGATCGCGACGGGTTCCAGCCCCAGCACGTCGCGCAGGATGCCGTCGGTGTGCTCGCCGATAGTGGGCGGCGCCTTGGATGGTGGCGGTTGCATTCCGGTGAAGCGGATCGGGTTGACACACAGCGTCACTTCTCCCGCGGTTGGATGCGGTACGCGCTGGGTCACGCCGCGATGCACGACCTGCGGGTCGGCGAACACTTCCGGGTAGCGATTGATCGGGCCGCTGGGGATGCCCGCGGCCTCCAGCGCCATCAACAGCTCGCGCGCCGGCCATTGCCGGGTGAGCGCATTGAACACTTCGGCCAGTTCGCGGCGGTGCCCCAGCCGCTGCGAGTTGGTGACGAAGCGAGCGTCGTCGGCCAATTGCGGCTGGCGCAGCACGTCGCAGAACGCCCTGTACTGCGCCTCGCTGCCGCAGATGACGATGATGCCGCCATCAGCGCATTCGAACGCTTGCGAAGGCAGGCCGCCATTGCCTTCGGTGCCGCGGCGCGGCGGCACCACGCCGGCCGCAAGATAGGTCATGACCGAATGCGTCTGAGCGGCGATGGTGCAGTCCAGCAGTGCGATGTCGATGTGCCGGCCCGTGCCCGTGCCATTGGGGCCGTCACGCTCGTACAACGCCGCCAGCACGCCCGAGGCAGCGTACTGCCCGGCGATGAAGTCGGCCAGGCTGGGGCCGGTCTTCATGGGACCGCCTCCGGGAACGCCGTCAGGCAGGCCAGTCACGCTCATCATGCCGCTCATCGCCTGGAACACAGTGTCGTAGCCCGGGAGGTGACTCTTGGGGCCAGTCTGGCCGAAGCCGGTGACCGAGCAGTAAATGAGCCGCGGGTTCAGTGCGCGCAGTGAGACGTGGTCCAGCTTGTACCGGGCCAGATCGCCGACTTTGAAGTTCTCGAGCAACACATCGGATCGCGCTGCCAGACGGCGCACCAGGTCCTGCCCTTCTGCGCATGCGATGTCGATCGTGATCGACTGCTTGTTGCGGTTGGCCGACAGGTACATGGGCGACTCGCGCGTGTCGTTGCCGTCTTGGTCCTTCAAGAACGGAGGCCCCCATCGACGTGCCTCGTCCCCGGTCCCAGGCCGCTCGACCTTGATGACTTCGGCCCCGAGGTCCGCCAGGGTCTGCGCGGCCAACGGTGCAGCCAGGATGCGGCTCAAATCGAGGACCTTGACGCCTGCGAGCGGCAGCCTGGTGTTGGTGTCGTTCATGCTGTTGCCTCCAGGTCCCAGACAGCGGCCGCCAGCGCAAGCTGCTGCGCCTGTGCGCCGCCCATGTCAGCCCGCAGCATCTTCGCCCGCGTGGTCCATCTGTGCAGCCGATGCTCGAGCGTCAGGCCCATGGCCCCCATGGCCCCCATGAACTGGTGCAGGTCGTAGGTGATGGCAGGCGTGCAATCCTGTGCGTGCGCCAGCGCGCAGGCGGCGTCGGCGTCGCACCCGCTGTGTGCCGCCTGCAGCGCAAGCCACCGACCAGCCTCCACCTGCACCGCCGCAGCGGCCAGCCGGTGCTGGACGGCCTGGAACGCACCCAGCGGGCGTCCGAACTGGCGACGGTCGCGCACATGAGTTACCACCGCGTTCAGGGCAGCCTCGAGGCAGCCAGTCAGTTCGATCGCTACGCCCAATCGCCACAGCCGTCGCAGTTCGGCCGCATCCAGGTCGAGCTGGCGCCACGTGAGCGCGTTTGGTTCGATCACGCGTCCCACGGGATAGCCAAAAGGGCTGTCCAAATTCGCAACGTCGGCATCCGTCAGCATTGCGGTTTCGACGATGTCGCCGCGCACGCACAGCACCGTGCGTGCGCCAGGCAGCCAGCGCACGGGTCCGTCACGGCGGCCCCAGAACACGGCGCAAGGGCGGGGCAGCTCCGGGGCGAGCAGCGGCAACACCAGCGCCGCCGCAACAAGCTCCACGCACTGAGGCAGCTTTGCCAAGCGGTGGATCATGGCCACGGCAGCGACAGCGCCGAGCTCCTCAACGGCTGCGGCCTCGAAGATGCCAGCGGCGTCCAGGTCGTCCTGCAGCGATGTGGAGTACTCGAAGTGCTTGGCACCAAGCACCGAACGTGCCTCGTAGGCCGTCGCGATACGCTCGACGGCATCGAGCAGCGCGAGTTGGTCGGGGTTGAATTCCAGGTTCATGTGCGTTCCAGAAGGGGTTCGCGCGGCAACTGCAGCCACGCCTGCGCGACGAGGTTGAGCTGGATTTCCGCGGCGCCTGAGGCGATGCCAGCGTCAATAGCGCGTTCATGGTGGGCCAGCACGAGCGGCCAGCTGTCGCCGCACAGCGCGTCGCCGAAATATGCGAGCGCGAAGTCCGACACCGCATGGTCGGCCTTCACCACAGCCACGCGGGCCAGATTGGATACGGCGCTGGGCGGCAGTCCGCGGGCGCGCTCGTCCACCACCCGGTAAACGAGAAGGCGCGCCGCCTCACATGCGGCGAGCGCCTGCGCCGCCTGCGCACGTACGCTGGTGTCGGCGAACTGGCCTCGCGCCTGGAGATCGCAGACTATGCGGTCCAGTACGCGGCGGGAGAACGCATAGCGCGCCAGTCCCACACGCTCGAGAGACAGTGCATAGCCGATGATGGCCCAGGCTTGGCCTTCCTCGCCGAGGCGCGCCGTGGCAGGCACCACCACGTCGTCGAAGAAGACTTCGTGGATGTCGCCGTGACCGATCAGCGACGGGATCGCGCGCACAGTGATGCCAGGCGTGTCCATCGGCACGAGGAAGATCGCGATGCCACCCTTGCCCGCCCCGGTTCGCGCCAGCAGGAAGCACGTCTGCGCCATGCCGGCATAGGACGTCCACACCTTGCTGCCATTGATCAGGTACTCGTCTCCGCGCTGAACGGCGCGCGTGGCGAGCGAGGCCAGATCGGATCCCGCCGAGGGTTCTGAAAATCCCTGGCACCACACCGCGCGACCCGCAGCCATGTCCGGCAGGTATCGGGCCTGCTGCTGCGGCGTTCCGTACTTCATCAGCGTGGCGCCGATGAAGTTGACGTTCATGTATTGCGGTCCCCGCGGCTCTCCCGCGGCGAACAGTTCCTCGCCGAGGATGAAGTGCTCCCAGGCCGGCGCACCGCGCCCGCCATGCTCCACCGGCCAGTGCGGCACCAGCAGTCCCTCGGCTGCAAGTTTCGGGCAAAAGTCCAGCGAGAAAGCCGTTTGCGCCGGGGACCCGGGGCCATGGCGGCTGATGTGTTCCCAGTCGGGCGGCAGTTCGCGCGCCAGCAGCGTGCGCACACGATCGCGCAGGGCCCGCTGTTCAGTGGTCCATTCGAAATTCATGCGTTGTTTACCTTGTGCAGGTAGCTCAGATAGCCCATGGGGACGGGACTGCCGCCATTGACCGCGATCAAGGCACCGGTCGTCCATGACGCCTCGTCCGACAGCAGGTAGGCACAGAGCGGGCCGATGTCATCGGGCGTTCCCAAGCGCTGCAACGGCACCGTTTCCACCTGGCGGCGGATGCGAGCTTCGGTGTTGAACACTTTCGCCAGTTCTTCGGTCATCACGACCCCCGGCGCCACGGCATTGACGCGGATGCCCAAGTGGCCCCACTCGGCGGCCATGGTGAGCGTGAGGTTTTCGACGGCAGCTTTGGCCGCTCCGTAGTGACCGGTGTTGGGATTGGGATGTGATGCGCTGCGGGATGTGATGTTCACGATGGAGCCGCCGTGCTGCATGGCACGAGCGGCGGCCTGCGCCGCGAAGAAAGTCCACTTCAGGTTCAAGTCGACGACGCGGTCCCATTGGTCTTCGCGCACGTCCAGCAGCGGGCCGATGTCGTCCGGGGCTGCGCTCCCGGCATTGTTGACCCAGCCGTCGATGGCACCGAACCGGTGCTGCGCTTCGGCGACGATGCGCGCAATGTCTTCGGCTCGCGTGACGTCGGCTGCCACGGCGTGCGCCTGCACGCCCAGGTTCGGCAACTCGGCTTGCGTGGCAGCCAACGCTTTCTTTGACCGGCCGCTCACCACGACGTTGGCGCCGCAGCGCGCCACTGCGAGTGAGATGCCTCGACCAATGCCGCGCCCGCCCCCTGTGACAACGACCGTCTTGCCTGACAAGGAAAACATGCGTTATTCCGGCTTGTAGCCGATCGCGGAAGCCGCTTGCGCCCACATCTGCTGCTCGGCTGCCACTTGGGCGGAATGGGCCTCCGGCGCGCCGCCGACGGGTATCACGCCGGCTTGCGCGAGGCGGGCGCGAATGTCTGGATCCTTCAGCACTTCGTTGAACGCGGCATTGAGCCGCTTGACGATGAGCTCGGGCGTGGTGGCCGGCGCCCAGAATCCAAACGAGAAAGCGAAGGTGAGGTCGGGCACTCCGACTTCTGCCAATGTAGGAACGTCCGGCAGAGAGGGAGAGCGTTCGGAAGCTCCGTGCGCCAGTGCCTTGATGCGACCTTCTTTGATCATGCCCACGTAGAACAGCGGCACGTCGATACCCATCTGTATTTCACCGGAAATCAGGCGCGGTAGCAACCTGCGTGGACCCCTTGTACGGGATCGGCGTCGCTTGAAAGCCCGCGCGCGACTTCAGCATCTCGCCTGCCAACAGGATGCTGCCCGCGGTGTAGCTGAAGTTGGTCTTGTCAGGGTTCTTCTTGGCGTAGTCGACGAACTCTCGGAAGTTGTTCACCGGCAGCGTGCCCGGAACCATCAGCGTCATGCCGCCGCGCGCTACGCAAACGATGGGCCGCATGGATCGCAGCAGGTTGAACTTCAAGTCCTTGACCAATACTGGCGTCCGGCTGCCGCCACCGAGGAACAGGATCGTGTAGCCGTCGGCGGGCTGTGCGGCCGCGTACTCAGTGCCGACGAGCGCCGCCGCGCCTGGCTTGTTCTCGACGATCACGGCCTGCTTGAGTTGGACGCCGAGCCTTTCGCCGAGCGCGCGGGCAAGCGAGTCGGAGCCGCCGGCACCGAACGGCACGACGATGCGCACGGGCTTGTCCGGATAGGTCCCCTGCGCCGCGGCTGGCCATGAAGTGATGCCGGTCAGTGCGGCGCCCGTGGCGCCCAGCACAAGACTGCGTCGGCGACGGGAAGGCGAACTGGAAAAAGATCGGCCCATGATCGTGCTCCTTTTGCTGATTGGGGAAGGTGATTTATCCACATCGTGGGATACTCAAGCATCGAATTTGGCTCATGTGCGGGAGTACATCCAGCACATTCATCCGTTGCCAAGGGAAATCACGGCATCACACGTTCCATATGATGGACACCTCCTCCGAATCAGCCGCGACCAGCGGGACTCAAGCCATACGCCGGGCCGCGGCAGTGCTGCGCGCGCTTGGCAAAGCCGGCGCAGAGGGAGCCACGCTGACGGAGGTGGCGCGCGACTGCACGCTGGCCCGCTCCACCGCGCACCGCATCCTGCGCTGCCTCATCGAGGAACGGCTGGCCTGCGCGCCGGAGCAGGACAAGCGCTATCGGTTGGGCGAGCTGGTCTATGAGCTGAGCCTGGCACCAACGGCCAGCGTGCTCGAGGTGGCGCACTGGCGACCCGTGCTAGGCGCGATTTCCCGCCGAACGGGCGCCACGGCCTACCTGATGCGTCGCAGTGGTGTTGAAGCAGTGTGTCTCGCCAGGGCGGACAGTCAGGCACTGATGCGCTTCGTGCCGGTGGAAGTGGGCCAGCGCCGCCTGCTCGGCGTGGGCGCTGGCGCCACCGCGTTGCTGGCGGCTCTGGACAAGGAGCACTGCGAGCAGATCATCGAACTCATCGCACCCGGCCTGAGGCCCTACCCGCGCTTGAACCCCAACAGCGTGCGCAGTGCAGTGCGCATGGCGCGCCAGACGGGCTTCGCTTTGAGCCAGGGAACGGTGGTGACCGACGGCTTCGGCATGGGCACCGCCGTGCCCAGCGCAAGCGCTGCGCCGCACTTGGCGCTGAGCATTGCTGCCCACGCATCCGTTGTCACGGAATCGATCATCGAGGAGTGGAAGCGCGTGTTGGCCCAAGAGATGAGCAACGGGCTCAAATCGAGCGGCACGGGTAAGGAGACGCGCTAAATCGCGTCGATGCCACGCCAGCGTTGAGGTCGGCGTGGCGGAGCGACAATGCATCCACACACAAGGACCCAATGGCAACAACTCACCCGGTCACGCTCGAGGAATTGAGCGAATGGATCACCGACAAAGCTCGCAGGACCTCCGGCTGCACGGGCCTCAAGGTGAGCGTTCAGTACAAACTGGCCAAGGCCGATCACGCTGGAAAGAACTGGTCCGATTCCCTCGTCATTCACACGGGCGACTGCGGCATCGACGATGCGTTTGCTGCGATCTCGAATGCGCAGCGCGACGCCATCGGCCGCTTCCACATCTCGTAGCAAAGCCTTCGGCCAAGATGGGACCGAACGCGGAGCGCGCAGGCGTTCAGTCTCAAGCTCTGGCCCGTTCCAGCGCCAACGAATTCTGTGAATTCTCAGATTCGGTCGCGATGGCCTGTATGACTTTCAGGGTGTCGGCGTCGATGCGCAGTTGCCCTTGCCATAGCGCGGACTTGACCATGCTGATGTCGCCAGGTCGACCCTTGTGGTTGAGGGCGCACAGTTCGAAGGCCTCGAGTCGGCCGCGAATGTCGAGATCGTTAGGAATCTCCTTGAGACGCTCGATCGCCTGCAAAATGGTCATGGACATGAAGTGCCTTTCAGGCGATGAGGAAGCGTGGAGTGTGCAGCATTCGCAAGAGGGCGTTGTTTTGAATGCCCTTACTCCCATCGGCGGACCACGCCAGACCGGCATCTACGCGCGCCGCGCGGATGGATCGTCGGCAGGCGGTACCTCGCGCCGAGATGAGGCCCGGTAGTTGCGCAACCCCGCCAGGTCCATCACCGTGAGTCCGCCCTTTTCGATCCGGATCAGCCCCAGCGCCTGGAGCCGCTGCAACGCCACGTTCACTCGCTGCCGTGAAACGTTGGCGAGCAGGCCGACTTCGATCTGCCCGACCTGCAAGACGCGCGGCGCGTCGGGGTAAAGGTCGGCATTGAAGAGGCTGGCCAGGCAGTTGGCCACCCGCGCATCGGTGTCGAGCAGCCGCTCGTGCGCCAGCGCACCGACGAATAGGCTCAGGCGCGCATTGAGCAGGTCCTGCAGGTAGTGATTGAAAGGCACGCTCGTCTCACGCAGCCAGTCGAAGGTGCGCCGCGGCATCAGCGCGACGCGCGTGGGCCGCAGCGCGAACACATCGTAGCGGCGCGCCTCGTGCTTGAAGAGCGACCCTTCGCCGAACCACACGCCGGACCCTACGCCGGTAAGCGTCGACACGCGCCCATCCTCGGATGCCACCGACATTTTCGCGAAGCCGTCGATCAGCGCCATCCAGTGCTCGACCAGCTGACCTGCGCCGGCGATGCAGGCGCCGCGCGGGTGCTGACGCTCCTGCATGCTGCCCAGCACGTGCTCGAGGTCGTCAAGAGAAAGTGATGATGCCCAGCGAGAGCGCCTCACCATGCCTTCAAGGCTTGGCAGTGCCTGTTGGGCGTTAGGGATTACCCGTGGCAATTCGTGTCTCATCTGTCGTCGCAAAGACCCAACGGCTGCTCACCCGAACCTAGGCTCTCGGGACATCTACAACCACGCAGGAGACACCTATGTTCACAACCCGAAACGGCCCGCGCAAGCGGGTTTCTCCGCTTCCCTTGTCGCGCGCCGCCGCCTCTGCAGCGTCCCTCGCCCTGGCGAGCGCATTCCTGCTCGCCGGCTGCGGAGGTAGCTCCGACAGCCCGGCGATGCCGCCCGCCTCCCCCGGCGTCGGCAGCAACGGCGGCACCCCGCCGTCCACCACGCCGGCGGCCTTCGAGATCAAGACACTCTCCTCGTATCCCGACATGGTCAGCGGCGGCGACACGCTGCTGCAGGTGCGCGCGCCGGAGGGCATGGCGCTCGACAAGGTGCGGGTGAGCCTGAACGGCAAGAACGTGACGTCGCAGCTTCGCACGCGCGACGAGGGCGCACGCACGCTGCGCGGGCTGGTCACGGGCCTCACGGAAGACGCAGGCTCCGCCACCGGCAGCAGCAACCTCGTGGTGGCGGTCAACGTCGACGACGCCACGCAGCGCACCGAGCTCAAGCTGATCAACTATCCGATCGCCGGGCCGATCCTCTCGGGGCCGCATATCTCGCCCTACGAATGCCGTACGGTGCAGAACGGCCTGGGCGCGGCACTGGACGACAACTGCTCGGCAACGACGCAGGTGGTCTGGTATTACCGCACCACGGGCGGTGCCTTCTCGCCGCTGACCGATCCGACCGGACCGCGCCCCGCGGATCTGGCGAGCACAACCACCAACGACGGCCATACCGTGCCGTACATCGTGCGCGTGGAGTCCGGCACCATCAACCGGGGCGTCTACCGGCTCGCGGTGCTAGACAACCCCGACAAGGACGCCCCGTCCACTTGGAAGCCCGGAGCGGGCTGGAACAAGAAGCTCGTCGCCTACTTCGATTGCTGCGGCTCGGCCCAGTACAACCAGGGCGTGCATGCGATCGGAACGATCCTCGGCGACCTAGGCCATGTGTTCCTCTCGCGCGGCTTTGCCTTCGTGAACTCGACCGAGATGTGGAACAACCAGCACGCCAACCCGCACCTGCAGGGCGAGACGCTCATGATGATCAAGGAGCACGTGATCGAGGAGTTCGGCGAAGTGCCGAAGTGGACCGCCGGTTCCGGTGGTTCCGGCGGCGCCATCCAGCAGTACCTGGTCGCGCAGCTCTACCCGGGCCTGCTTGACGGCATCCAGCCGATCGTCTCCTTCCCCGAGACGCTCATGCCAGAGGTGATGGAGTGCCGCTTGCTCAACAACGTCTACAAGTCGGATCAGTCAACCTGGACGACCGAGAAGCAAAACGCGGTAAACGGATTCAACACCAACACCTGCACTGCGTGGGATCTCTCCTTCGCCAGCATCATCAAATCGGACAACGCGGCAGGCTGCGGCTTCCTCGAGCCGGCCAACCAGGCCAACGTGTTCAACCGCACCACCAACCCCAGCGGGATTCGCTGTGATTTATTCCAGACCAACGTCAACCTGCTGGGCACGCGCCCAGGAACACAAGAGGCGCGCCGCCCCATCGACAACGTCGGCGTGCAATACGGTCTGGCCGCGCTCAACAGGAACGCGATCACGGTGCACGAGTTCCTGGACCTCAATGAGCATGTGGGCGGCTACGACCGCGACGGCAACACGCAGGCAGCGCGAACGCAGGCCGAAGCGGGTGCACTCGAAGCAACCTATTCCGGAGGCTTCAAGAACAGCTTCAGTGGTCCCGGCCTGGCGAACATTCCGATCATTACGCAGCGAAACAACGCCGACTCGGTGGGCGACATCCACGACACGATGCAAGACCTCATCATCCGTGCCCGCCTGCAGCGCGCGAACGGCCGCAGCGACAACCAGATCATCTGGACGCTGGGATCGACCTCGAACCTGTACACCATGATGGGTAACTCGATCGACCTGCTCAATGCTTGGCTAGACAGCGTCGCCGCAGACTCAGCGCCCGCTTCCATCGACAAGGTAGTGCGCAACAAACCCGTCGGCGCAAAGGATGCTTGCTGGGACAAGGGCAACACGCGCATCGACGAGGTGGCCTCCCAGGACCCGGCCGCGCAGTGCAACGCGATCTACCCGCGCTTCAGCACGCCGCGCATCGTGGCAGGCTCGCCGCTGACGAACGACGTGCTCAAGTGCCAGCTCAAGCCGGTGAACATGGCTGACTATATGGTGACGTTCAGCGATGCCGACAAGGCGCGGCTGAACGGCATCTTCCCGGACGGAGTGTGTGACTGGAGCAAGCCGAGCGCAGGACAGCTCCCTCTGAAGGGGACCTATCTGCGGTTGCCCATGCACTGAGCGGGTATAGGCGAGAACGCACTTCGATGGCTCGGAGGAAGCGCGTGACACCTTTCGTGCGATTGGAGCAGCTGGAGGAGCTTGTGAGACGTCGCTCGTGCCGGACAAATCTGCCCCGCACTCGCGGACTTCTTCGAGCCCGAGCGCCACCGCATTCGGGGTGCCATCGATGGAAGCCTCCGCCATCTTCACATTCTGGTCGCGGATCGCGACGCATCGGCTTGGCCGAAAGCCCCGGTAACCCCAAGCAACCACTCGTGGATGTGCTCATGTGTGGGCTCAAGGCCGCCTGCGACGCTCGCTAGGCGCGTAGTTTCGATCTTGCACAAGGCACTGCCGCCTGTTTAGCCGCCTGCCCCCGGGGCGACCGCTGCAAGACACTACCTGCCTGGCGTGGTTGATCGCGCTCAATTCAGCGGCCAGCGTTCGGGCACGGAGCCCAATGAAGCGCGCGACATGAGCCATTCGATCGCTGCCCTATTGAACGCCGCTGCGTTCTCGATATTGCTCAGGTGCCCGGCGTCCAGCAGGACGCTGACCGGCGCGCCACCCATCTTGGCTGCCATCTCGTGATGCATGGCCGGTGGCGTCAGGCGGTCGTCCGCACCGACCACGAAGTGGGCCGGCGCCGCGACCCGCGAAATATCACCGAGCACCACTTGGTCGACGGTGGCCTGCAGCGACTTGATGTACGACGCCTTGTGCAGCGTGGCGATGCTGTCCACCAGTTGCTGCAGTTGCGCGGGCGTCGCCTTCGGCCCGACCAGCGATCGCGCCACCTCATCGGCGATGTCGGCCGGCTCCTTGCCGGCAAGGAGCGGCGCACGCCGGCTGTCGACGAAAGCTTGGCGCTGCGCCGGCGTGAAGGCTTCGAAGCCCTCGTGCGTGTCGAGCAGCGTGAGCGTCGCGATGCGCTCCGGATGCAGCAGCGCGGTGCGCATCGCGATGCGCCCGCCCATGGACAGGCCGACGAGGTGCGCCCGCTCGACGCCGAAGTGATCGAGCACGCGCAGCACATCGCCGACGAAATCGTCGAAGTCCAGCGCCCCCTCGTAGTCCTCGCTGCCGCCATAGCCGCGCGCATCCCAGGCGGCGCAGGCGAAGTGCGGCGCAAAGGCCGGCAGCTGCGCACGCCAGTTGCTTCGATTGCCGCCTATGCCGTGCATGAACAGAGCGAACGGGCCTTGGCCCGCGAGGTCGACGGCCAGCGACGGTGCGCCGGGAATGCGGTGGGTCACGGGCATGTCAAAGTCCCAGGTAGGCTTGGCGGATGCGGGGGTCGCCGGCAATCTCGGCGGCCGGCCCTTCAGCGGCCACCCGTCCGTTCTCGACGACGTAGGCATAGGTGGCGACTTCCAGCGTGCGGTGTACGTCCTGCTCGGCCAGCAGCAGCGTGAGTCCTTCCGAAGTCAGTCGCCGCACCAGCGCGAAGATCTCGAGCGCCATCACCGGCGCGAGGCCCAGCGTCGGCTCGTCCAGCAGCATCAGCCGCGGCTCGGCCATGAGGCCGCGCCCGATCGCGAGCATCTGCTGCTCGCCGCCCGACAGCGTCATGGCCTGCTGCGAACTGCGCTCGCGCAGGCGCGGGAAGATGTCGAACACGCGCTCGACGTTGTGCTTCCAGCGCGGCCGCGCGCGCACGTTGACGCCGCCCAGGCGCAGGTTCTCGTGCACGGTCAGGGAGGGGAAAACCATGCGACCCTCGGGCACCAGGACCAGGCCCGCGAGGACCCGGCGGTCCGCGGCAGCTTGGCCGATGTCTTCACCGAGAAACCGGAGCACTCCGCCCTGTACCGGCAGCAGCCCGCACAGGGTCTTCATCAGCGTCGTCTTGCCGGCGCCGTTCGCACCGAGCAGCGCGGTCACGCCCCCTTCGCGGACCTGCAGCGACAGGCCGTGGACCACGCGCGTCGACCCGTAGCCGGTGACCAGGCCGTCGACCTCCAGCATTGCCGTGTTGCTCATGCATGCGCTCCGAAGTACACCGACAGCACTTTCTCGTTGTCGCCGATCTGCGCCGGAGTTCCCTCGGCGATCAGTTCGCCATGGTGCAGCACGACGATGCGGCCGCACAGTTCCATCAGCGCGCGCATGACGTGTTCGATGACCAGCAGCGTCAATCCCCGCGACGCCTGCAGATGGCGCAGGGTCCCCAGCATCTGCCCGACTTCCGTCGGCGTCAGGCCGGCCATGACCTCGTCCAGTAGCAGGAGCCGGGCGCCGGTGGCGACGCAGCGCGCGATTTCGAGGCGCTTCTGCCCCGACAGCGTCAACGACGACGCGGGGCGCCCGGCGAAGCTCGCGAGGCCCACTTCTTCGAGCACCTGCAGCGACGCGGCATCGGCGTCGGCCCGGCGCCGGAGTTGCGCATGTCCGAACATAGCGCCGGTGCGCAGGTTCTCCAGCACGGTGAGCGAGGGGAAGGGCTTGACGATCTGGAACGTACGCGCGACGCCGCGCCGGCAGATCTGGTCGGGCCGAAGCCCGACGACGGGCGTGCCGCCGAACTCGATGGTCCCCGCGGAGGGCCGGGAATTGCCGGCGATCAGGCTGAACAGCGTGGTCTTGCCCGCGCCATTGGCGCCCATCACTCCGACGATCTCGCCAGCAACTACGTCGAAGGACACGTCATGGAGTGCCGTCAGGCCGCCGAAGCGCTTGCCCAGACCACGCACGGAAAGCAGCGCGCTCATGGCCTGGCTCCTGCTGCCCGTGCCTCGCGCGCCTCGCGCCGCCGGGCGCGTGCGCCGGCGAGGCCGACCAGCCCGTTCGGCAGCAAAAGCACGAAGGTGATGAGGATCGCACCGAGGATGATCATGTAGAGCAGCGGCGCGTTGGCCCACAGCAGCTCCTGGATCAGGAACAGAAACACCACGCCCAGCATCGGTCCCTTGGCGTTGTCCCCGCCGCCCAGGATCGCCATCGCGATCACGGTGATCGAGATCATCGGATCGAAAACCCCGCCGACCACGAAGTAGGTCGAGCGCAAAGCCATGACCGCGCCGACCATGCCCGGAATCGCCGCCGACAGGACGAACGCGATCAGCTTGAAGCGCACCACCGGCACCCCCAAGGTCTCGGCCGCCTCCTCGTTCTCGCGCAGCGAGCGAAGCCCGTGCCCGAAGCGCGAGCGGCTGACCCAGGTGAGCAAGCCGGTGGCGAGCAGCGCCAGCGCGAACATCGAGAAATAGACGACCACCAGGTCCGGCGTGCCGAACAGGATCCGGCTCGCGGTGCCGCTGGCCGACTCGGCCGCCATGATGCTGAACTTCACGAGCTCCGCAAGGCCGAAGGTCAGGATCACGAAATAGGGTCCGCGCACGCGCAGCACAGGCAGCCCGACCAGCGCCGCGAAGATCGCCGCCAGAGCCCCGGCCGCGAGAATCACGAGCACAAACGGCAGCTGCTGCCACGTCACCACCATCAAGTAGGCACCGAGGCCATAGAAGACCACGTGGCCCAGCGACACGTAGCCCGTCATCTTCGACAGCACGCACCAGCTCTGCGTGAGGGCGAGCCACATCAGCAAGGTGAGCCCGGTGCCCACGAGGTAGTCGTTCGCCACGAACGGTAGCGCCGACATCGCCATTACTCCGATCGTCACAGCGGCCAGCCAGGCCCGATCGCCCCAGAGATTGTTCATGTCACTTTCGGGTCGAGCGCCTGGCGAGCAGGCCGTTGGGAAAGAGCAGCAGCGCGCCGACGAAGCAGCCGTAGAGCAGCACCGAGCGCAGGTTCGCCGACGTCAGGGCGACGCCGTAGGTCTCGATCACGCCCAGCAGCAGCGCCGCCACCAGCCCCGCCATCACGTTACCGAGGCCGCCCAGGATGATCACGATGAAGCCCGCGATCGTGAACGGGAAGCCCGAGAACGGCGAGAACTGCTCGAGCATCGACATCAGCACGCCGGCCAGCGCCGCGCTGGCGAAGCCGAGCGCGAAGCTGGACCATTGCACGCGATCGACGTCGACCCCGACGATGTAGGCGGCTTCCCGTCGCTCGATTACCGAGCGCATCGCGAGCCCCGCCATGCTGCGGCCGAGGAACAGTGCGACGCCGACGCAGGTCGCGCCGGCGACCACGAGGGCCGCGATGCGGTTGCCCGTCATCGCGACGTTGCCAACGCGCCAGACCTCGTCAAGGTACTGGTACGCCCGGTTGTTGGGCGTGAACAGCATGGCCGCGGCGTTCTGCAGAATGATCGACAGTCCGAAGAACAGCAGCAGCGAGTTGCCCTCCATCCGCCCCGCGTCGGCCGGTGCCACGGCCAGCAGGCGGCGGAACAACCCCTTGTAGAGCGCGTAGCCGAGCAAGGCCCCGAGGCCCGCCACCACCGGCGCCGCGACCAGCGGCGAGATGCCCGCGATGCTGAAGGCCCAGTAACCCGCGTAGGCGCCGAGCATCACAAGATCGCCGTGCGCGACGTTGAGCATCCGCATGGTCCCGTAGACCAGGTTCAGGCCCAGCGCGACCAGCGCATAGAGCGAGCCCGTCACGAGGGCCGCGAACAGCAGCTGCCCCGACGACAGCACGTCGAAGACCGGCATTTACCAGGACTTCTTGGCTTCGTACTGACCGGTCGCGATGGACTTGGGCCACACGATCTGGAGCTTGCCCTTCTGCGTCTGCACGAAGGCCGTCGGCGTGATCGCGTTCTGCACGCCCTCGAAGCGCACCGGGCCGTTGATCGTCTCGAAGGTGTCTTTGCTGATCACTTCGCGGATCTTCGACTTGTCGAGGCCGCCCTTGGCGACAGCGGTCTCGAGGATCTCGAGCGACATCCAGGCGAGTGCCGAGTTCAGGTAGTCAGGGTCTTCGCCGAACTTCTTGACGTAGGCATCGTAGAAGGCCTGCGAGCCCCTCCACTCGGGACGCGGCGACCAGTGCGCGATCGTGATCACGTCCTCGGCCGAGGCGGCGCCGACCGCCTTGGCGAAGAAGGCGTCGCTCGGGCCGATCGCGATGAACTGCACCGGGCTGGCAATGCCGAGCTCCTTGGCCTGTTTGGCGTAGAGCACCGAGTCGCCCGGGTACGCGAGCGCGAGCACCGCGTCGGGATTGGCCTGCTTGACCTGCGTGAGGATCGAGGTCATGTCCTTGATGTCCGGCGGATACTCGGTCGAGAACTTGACCTCGATGCCCGCCTTCTTCAGTTCCGGCTCGAGGTAGTTCTTGATCTCCTTGGTGAACGGCAGCACGTTGGCGATGACGACGGCCGTCTTCACGTTGTTGGCCTTCAGCATGGCCGTGAGCTCGACGCCGATGCGGTCCGGGATGGCCGAGGTCGGGAACCAGATGTAGCCCGGCTTGACCTGGCGCAGCGCGACCGATGCCGCGGTGTTGCCGACCATCGGGAATTTGAACTTTTCCAGCACTGGCGCGATCGCGATCTGAAACGGCGTGCCCCAGGGCGCCAGCAACAGGTCGACCTTGTCGTCGGTGATGAGCTTCTCGTAGATGCGAACGGCCTGCTCAGGCTTGGACTGGTCGTCGTAGGTCACGAACTCGACCTTGCGCTTCTGCCCCCCCACATCCATTCCGCCCCGCGCATTGACCTGCTCCTTCCACAGTTCATAGGTGTTGGACTGCGACGGCGTGGCGTTGGCCAGCATGCCCGTGCGTGCCATGGAGTAGCCGATGCGGATCGGCTTGTCGGCCTGCGCGAAGGCGGCGGGGACCGATGCCATCACGGCGAGCGCGGCGATGCCGCTCATGACCAACCTGCGATTCGATGTGGGACTTTTCATTGACGTTCTCCTGTCGACGGGATGGGCGATGCGGCGGTCTGCCGCATCCACGCTGCTGCGAGTGCCGGCCACCCCGAGGGGTGTTCGCCACAGGCGACGCTGGCCTCGAAGTGGTCGGCCCCTTCGAGGATCTGGACTTGCACGGGAACGCCGGCTCCGCGCAGCGCCGCCTCCATCTGCTGTGCCTGCGTGACGAGGTGGGGAAAGTCGCGGCTGCCGTGGGTGATCAGGAACGGCGGGCAGGCCGCGGCGTCCAGGCGGTGCAGCGGCGAGGCGTCGGCGTCGACGCGCGCTTCGTCCCCGCTGCCAAGGAAGCGGGGGCGCACCGATAGGCCGCTGCCCGGCCCGAAGCGATAAACGCCCGACACGGGCAGGCAGCCGCGAAGCACGTCGGCGGGCAATGTCCTTGGTGGGCGCCAGGCCGCCGAGACCGCCAGCAGCGCGGCATAGTGGCCGCCCGCGGAATGCCCGCCGACGAAGATGCGGCGCGGATCGCCGCCATGCGATCCGATGTGACGCCAGGTCCACGCGACGGCGTCCGCCGCATCGTCGAGACCGGCTGGAAACACATGGCGCGGCGCGAGCCGGTAGCCCGCGCTGACCAGCACCACGCCCTGCGCCATCAGCGCAGGGGCCATGAAGTACATCCATTCCTTGTAGCCGCTGGTCCAGCCGCCGCCGTGGAAGAAGACCAGCACGTCTCCGCTGGGTTGCGGCGGGCGGAATACCGCGAGCGTCTGATACGAGTCGTCGCCGTAGGCCGCCTCGGCGCCCGCGACGCCTTCGCCGAGCGCGAGGATGCGCTCCTGGTACGCCACGCCCAGCGGCGACAAGGGCTCCTGTGGCGGGTAGTGGTCGAGCTTCACGAAGTGCCCTCCTCGTCGCGCTGCGCCAGCAGCCCCTTGAGTACCCGCTCTGCGCTCAGCGGCAGCTGGTGGAGATGCACGCCCGTTGCCTGCGCGATGCCGTTGGCGATGGCCGCCGCCACGCCATTGATGCCGATTTCGCCCACGCTCTTGGCGCCGAACGGCCCGCTCGGCTCGTTCGACTCCACGAGGTAGGCATGGATGCTGTCAGGCAGTTCCGCGAATGTCGGGATCTTGTAGTCCATCAGGCTCGGGTTGGCGAGCCGCGCGCCGTCCCACACCATCTCCTCTGTGAGGGCGTAGCCCATGCCCTGCACGAAGGCGCCCTCGATCTGGCCCGTGGCCATCGTGGGATTGATGGCGCGACCGATGTCGCAGGCGGACCACGCGTTCACGACACGCACCTTGCCGGTGAGCTCGTCGACCTCGACCTCAACCACCAGCGCATTGAAGCTGTAGATGCCGATCTGCGGGAACGGCAGCCCTTCGACCACCGCCCGCTTCGGGTCCACGGTCTTCTGGTCGAACACCCAGCTGTGCGTACCAATGATCGGCCCGCCCGCCGCCCAATGCGCGCGGCCCGAGATCTCGGCGAAGCTCACCGAACGCTGCGCCACGCCCTTGATCGCGACACGGCCGCCGGCCAGCAACTCGAGGTCTTCGACCGAGCACTCGAGCATCTCGCTCGCGTGCTGCTTGACCTTGCCTTCGACCTCGGCTGCGGCACCGACCACCGAGCGACCGGCGACGTAGGTCACGCGGCTGGCGGTCGTTCCCCAGTTGTAGGGCGAGCCATCCGTGTCGGGGCTCGCGATCGCGACCCGGTCTACCGGCAGCTTGAGGGCTTCCGCACACATCTGCGTGAGCACCGTGTTCGAGCCCTGGCCGATGTCGACCGCCCCCGTGTTGAGCAGCACCGTGCCGTCTTCGAGCACACGCACGATGGCCCCCGAGGCGAGCAGTCCGCTGATATGGGCCGTCAGCGCCACACCGAGGCCGCGCTTGCGGTCCGATGGGCCTTGCGCTGACGGCTGGGGCCAGCCCGACGCCTTCTCGACGATCTCGACGCACTGCGCGAGTCCGTTGGACAGGATCGGCTGGCCGCCGAACCAGGGGTCGCTGCCGGCCAGCATGTTGCGGCGCCGCAGTGCGATCGGATCCATGCCGAGCTTTCGCGCGATCTCGTCGAGCTGCGTCTCCGAGGCGAAGGTCACCTGCGGCACGCCGAAGCCGCGGAAGGCGCCGAAACGCAGCTTGTTCGTGTACGCCACCCGTCCGTGCGCATGCACATTCGGAATGCGATACGGGCCGCAGTTCATCAGCAGCGCGTAGCCGAGCACGCCGGGGCTGTCGTCGCCATAGGCGCCGCCGTCGAGCACCAGCTCGGTCTCTCGCGCGACGAGCGTGCCGTCGCGCTTCACGCCCGTCTTCATCCGGATCATCGCGGGATGGCGGGCGCGGACCGACTCGAAGTCTTCCTCGCGGCTCAGGATCAGCTTGACTGGCTTGCGCGCCTTCATCGCAAGCAGCACGACGGCGGGCTGCACGTGCGCCTCCATCTTGTTGCCGAAGCCCGCGCCGATGCGCGGCGTGAGGCAGCGCAGCCGCGTCATCGGCAGGCCCAGCGATTCGCACACGCTCGCCTGGACCCGGAACACCGA
The DNA here is from genome assembly GCF_056394705.1 of Variovorax sp. 10N420. NCBI lineage: Bacteria > Pseudomonadati > Pseudomonadota > Betaproteobacteria > Burkholderiales > Comamonadaceae > Variovorax > Variovorax sp. 10N420. The sequence goes on from NZ_JBFTIJ010000002.1 coordinate 238,180, forward strand.
CTGGTTGGCCGACCACAAGGTCACCCGGCCGGTCGCATCGATCTCCGCGAGCGCGCCACAGGGCTCCAGCGACAGGTGGGCCTGGGCCTGGGTCTGATAGCTGCCTTCCACCACCAAGTCGCACTCGGCCCAGGCCTTGTCGGCGTCGCCCGCACGGAAGGACGTGCGCGAACACAGGTTGCCTTCGGTGCCGGCATCGAACACCTTCACATATGAGGACGCGTCCTCGTGGATCACGGCGGCGCCTGGCGCCAGCGCCTCGGCCGGGTCGAGCACCGCGGGAAGCTCCTCGTAGTCGACGCGTATCAGGCGCGTGGCCTGCCGCGCGATGGCCTCGGTGTCGGCCGCCACGGCCGCGACGATCTCGCCCACGTAGCGCACCTTGCCCTTCGCGAAGGCCGGCTCGTCCTTGATGAAGGCGCCCATGCGATGGGCATCGGGAAGGTCGTCGCCGGTGACGATCGCGCGAACGCCGGGCACCGCCAGCGCCTCGCGCAGGTCATAGCCACGGATGCGCGCGTGGGGCAGATGGCTTTGCAGGATGGCGCCATGGAGCATGCCCGGGCGGACCATATCGGCGATGTACTGCGCGCTGCCCGTGAGCTTCTCGTTCGCTTCGAGCTGGGGGATGCCCTGCCCCACGCCACCCGCGCAGGCAGCCGCTTCGAGGACCGCGCCGCTCACGATGCGGCCCCCTCGGGCAGCAGCGACCGGGCGGCCGCCTGCACGGCCTGGACGATCTTCACGTAGCCGGTGCAGCGGCACAGGTTGCCCGAGAGCGCCGTCCGGATGGCCCGCTCGTCAGGGTCGGGATCGCGCTGCAGCAGCGACCGGGCACTGACCAGCATGCCCGGCGTGCAGAAGCCGCACTGGAAAGCGCCCGTGCGCGCGAACGCGGCCTGCAGGGCCTGCAGGTGCGGGCAGTCCAGCAAGCCCTCTAGCGTGCGCACCTCAGCGCTTTCGCAGTTGTGCGCCAGGCTCAGGCAGGCCCGCATCGGCACGCCGTCGACGCTGACGGTGCAGGCGCCGCAGACGCCCTGGTTGCAGCCGCGCTTGGCGGCGGTCAGCTGCAAGCGATCGCGCAGGACGGTGAGCAACGTGTCGTGCAAGGCAGCGTCGACCTGCGCGCCTTCGCCGTTCACGTGCAAGGTCACGACGCCTTGCAGGGGCCTGGGTGACGGATGGGTCATGCAGCACTCCGGTGAGCGGCTTCGACGGCACGCACCGCGCGCAGCAGAAGCCTGGGAATCAAGAGAAGCCGGTAGTCCGCGCTGCCACGGACATCGTCGAGCGGGTCGGCGCGTTCGACCAGCCACTGCGCCGCACGCGCGATCGCGGCATCGCTGCGGTCGGTGGACAGCAGCGCATTGGCCTCGGGATCGGCCAGCGGGGTCGGTCCGCAGGCACCGACCGCCACGCTCATGCGGGCGTCGGCCTGCAGACACGCCGCGACCGAGGCGGTCGCATAGTCGCCCGCCACGCGCGCGTGCTTGATGTACACGCCCGCGCCCCGGTCGGCCGCAGGCAGCAGCACCGCGGTCACCAGTTCGCCGGGCTCGAGCGCGGTCAGGTACCAGTCGACGAAGAACTCGGCGGCCGGCAGAGTGCGCCGGCCCTGCACCGAAGCGATCTCGACCACGGCCCCCGCCGCGACCAGCGCAGGCGGATAGTCCAGCCCTGGATCGGCGAACGAGATCGAGCCGCCGATCGTTCCCATGTTGCGCACGGTCGCGTTGGCGATCTGCGAGGCCGCGTGCGCAACGACGCCGGCGCTACCGAGCGGCAGCTTGCAGGCGGCCGTCTCGCGGTGCCGCGTGAAGGCGCCGATGCGCACGCGGCCGTCGTCCTGCACCGTGATGCCCTTGATCTCGTCGATGTCCGCCAGGCTGATCAGCGCCGCGGGTTCGATCACGCGGGCGTTGAGCATGGCCACCAGGGTGGCGCCGCCGGCCAGCGGTTTGGCCTCCGCGTCCTGGGCCAGCAGTGCCGTGGCCTCGTCGACGGTCGTCGGGCGATAGAGCCCCTGCAAGGTCGTCATGCTCAGTGGCTCGCTGGCGCCGCAGCCTGCGTGGCGGCCGCGCCGAGTTGCTCAAGCTTGCGCTGCAGGTTCGCGGCGAATTCGTCGCCTATGCTCTGCGCCTTCTTCTTCATCATGCCCAGCGCGAAGCGGCCGAGCCGGCCGGTGACGGAAACCTCGGAGCGGTAGTGCACCAGCGTGCCCTCGGGCGTCGGCTCCAGGCTCACGCGGCTGTCCGCCTGCAGGCTGCTGGCGTGGCCGCCCTCGTCGCCGCGTGTGAGAGCCCAGACGTTCTGCTCGTCGCGCTTGGTGATCTGCACCTGCAGGTCGAAGCGCGCCTTGATGCCGGCCATCGCGATCGCGACGACAGCGCGATAGCGGTCGGCATCGATGGCCTCGAGCTTCTCGCAGCCCGGCAGGCAGGAGGCCATCAGGCCCGCGTCGAACAGGTGGACCAGCAGGGTCTGCGGCGCCGCCGCGATGGGGAATTGACCTTCGATCAGCATGAAGTGGGGCTCCGCGGAGAAATGGACTCGTTTGTCATCAGCGTGGCACGCGCTCGACAACCATCTTCGGATCGGCCACGCGGCCGTCCTTCACCACGACGTTGCCGTCGAGCGCGATGGTGCAGTTGCGCATCGGCACGTCGTAGTGGCCGCGCGTCGTGCGCTTGCCGCCGCCTTGCGTGTTGGGACCGGTCGAGAACAGGAAGTTGCCCGGGAAGCTGCGCGCCGCGGCGCGGCTGCGCTCGGGCGCATCGCCATGCAGCGCGAGGGAATCCCAGCGGCACTGCGGATTGAGCCCCCAGCCCAGATGTGAGAGCGCGTAGGGGTCGCGGTCGCCCTCGCTCACTTTGCCGTCGCCCAGCCACTCGCGCATCAGCGCCGCGTCGAGCCCGCCTTCGATGCTCACGATGTGGCCGTCCCGAATCTCGAGCTCGATCGCGTCCTGCACATAGCGGCAGTACGGAAGGATCACGATGTCGCCCGGTGCGATCACCACGCGGCCCTGGGCGCTGCCCTCGTTCGGAAAGGTGTGCAGCAGTCCTACGCCCCAGTGATCGAAGCGCCCGGGCTCATCCGCCATGCCGTACTGGCTCATGACTGGGTACTCGCCGCACCGGTACGTAAGGTCGGTCCCGGCCCGGCTCGTCACACGCACTTCACGCGTCTTCTGGTAGAGCGACTGCGCATGCAGCACGGCCTCCTTCAGGCCGGGCGGCGACTGCAGCTGATAGAGATCGTCCGGCGCGTCGATGATCATCTGGACGCGCACGCCCTTGGCCTGCACGTCGCGCAGCCACTTGGAGAACAGCGGCACGTGGAAGATCAGCACCAAATCGACCGCCATCAGCGCCTCGAGCGTACCCTTGCATTTCCCGATGGTCGCGACCCCCACGCTGGTCCATCCGGGAATCGCGTTGACGCACATCTCGTAGATGTCGAAGCCGATGTCCTGCGCGGCCGCGAAGGCGGCCTCGATGTACTCGCGACGCGTCCCGAGATCGCTAACGATCGCGACGGTCTGCCCGGGCCCGACCCGGCACAACTCGAACTGCTTGCGAAAGAGGGACATGAGCTTTGCGGGGTTGAGCTCCTGGGTGCGGATCGCTGCTTGCATCGGTGGAATCCTCTGGTGCCCGCCAGCCAATCGGCGGATTGGGAACTACTTTAGGAATCGAGCAAATGGATGTCAATAGCGAATACCATTCATTTTTGAGAGAATCCTTCACCACCCTTTGGAACAGGACCGGATCCCATGTCACAGACGAAGAAGAAAGATGTGCGCGAGGCGATCCTTGCAGCGTCCTTCAGGCTGTTCACCGCACAGGGCTACAGCGACAGCTCAATCCCCGCGATCGCGCGCGAGGCCGGGATATCGACCGCGAACGTCTATGTCTACTTCCGCTCGAAGCTCGACATCCTCTACGCGCTGTACGAACCCTGGCTCAAGGAGCGCCTCGACCGGCTCGATCGTTCCCTGAAGCGGGTCGGCTCGCCGCGAGAGCGGCTCGAGCGCCTGCTCGTCATCCTGTGGCGTGACCTGCCGCGCGAGAACAACGGCTTCGCCAAGAACATCATGCAGGCGCTCTCGACGACCCGCGGCGGCGACGACTACAGCCCGCACTTGCGCGAGCTGTTCCAGGAACGCGTCGCACTCTGGCTTGCCGACTGCCTCGCCGTCACGAAGGCCGAGAGCAAGGTCATCGCAGGGATCGTGCTCATGGCCTTCGATGGCTTCGCGATGAACGTCCAGCTCGACCATGGCATGGCGTTCAACGCCAACGCGGCACGCCTTTTCTGCGGGATGCTGGGCACTGCATCGCCCAGGGCGGGCGACGACGGCACGGGCATGCGGGTGGAGTCGTCCGACTGAGCGTAACGTCTCCACGCTTCGCTGGCCGTCGTTCCGCATTGCGCCGCATGCCCGCGCGACTTTCTCCAACTGCCCTCGGGGACCGCACCATCGGTCGCTTCGTCGAGTTCCATGACCGCCCTGCTCCGCCCGCCTCAAACGCGGAGTTCGTGTCTCCGCTGGGCGAAGGAACATACCAGTCTTTCATTCTCGGAGTTTCGGCTCTTTCGCCACCGCCGCATCGACAGGAACTTCGTGAAGTCAAGGGCAAAACGCACACCGGAGTGGGACGCCAACGCTCGCACCATCTGCCCCTCACACCTGGTAGTAGCTTTCGCGGTAGGACATGGGCTCACACCAGCTTTGGGCTGTCCTTTCGCACTCGAGGCCGACCTTGTCACAAACACCCGGCTCGCCGGCATCGATGAGTCTGTCCGGTCCCGAAGCCTCAGCGATGAGGCTCGCCCTTCGGATAATCGCTCTCTGCGGCGAGCACCGCAGTGTTTTAAATTGAAGGTTGCCTATGCAGCAGCGGTTGCGGACTTCCGACCCCGCGAGCAGATGCGTGCTATCCGCCGCGCTGCGGTCGTTCCAGCGATGCTGTGCCTAGGAAACCAACACGCGCAACGTCTGCGCAACGTGATTCATGCGAATGAGGCCGAGGATGCAATCCGGACTGGCTCGAAGAGGAGGTCAGCAAGCTCGAATCGGTTGCCATGGAAACGATCCGGGAAGTGGCAAAGACCGAAGACTTCGACGGTATGAACAGGCACCCGAGCAACGCGAGAGCATGCGCCAGATTCACGAGCTATCGCGCGAGGCGTGATGGACTTGGTGCTTGTCGAAGCCCCGTTCAAAGTGAAGCCGATATAGGCGAGTCAATCAAACGCTGAAAGCGCCAAGCACACACGGAAAGCGCTGATCCGGCGCGCAGTCGAAGGCCGTTTGCATCGTCGTCGGGTTGGCGGCTCGGCCCACAACGGCTTAACCCTTTGTCCCGAAGCCGCCACACATGGGCGTTGAGCTACGCCATCCCATTGTTCCGGCGCGGAAACATTGTTTTCCACGAAAGCTATTTTTGCAGTGGGCCCTCGTCAATAGGATGCTGCAGCGCTGTATCGCGCGTGCGCCTCGATGGAAAACGGCGCCGCCCAGGAGGTCGTTGGTCCGGCGATTCGCGGGCTACACCTCTCATTCATAACAAAGGAGACAAGATGTCGATGGTGCTGATTTCCAGCGTGTCACGCTGCGCGCTAGCCAGGTACGTCAGAGCAGGTGTTCATGTTTTTATCTGCGCTCTCAGCGTGGTGGGCGTAGTTGCCTGCGGCGGCGGGAATGACTTTGCGCCGGCCGCAGCCGGGGCACAACCGACTGCGGCAGCCATCAGCTGCGAAAGCGTCCGGGGCTTGCAACTGCCGAACGTGGACATCACCGCAACGCAGGCTGTTGCGGCGGGCACGTACCAGCCGGCCGGAAGTACGACCGCATTCGCCGACCTGCCGGCGTTTTGCCGGGTCACCGCCAACCTGACGCCCGTCTCCGGTTCGAAGATCGGGATGGAGCTTTGGCTACCCACCACGGCATGGAATGGCCGGTACCAACAACTGGGACAGAACGGCTGGGGCACGGCCTTTTCTTCCTATTGGAGCTCGATGGCGCCACAACTTCGATCCGGGTATGCGATCGCCATCACGGATGGTGGTCATACAGCGACAGCGGTCAGCGACGCAAGTTGGGCCATCGGCTTTCCGGAGCGTGTCATTGACTTTGCATATCGCGCAACGCACGAAACGGCGGTTGCCTCCAAGGCGATTGTCCGTGGCTACTATGCGAAAGCCGCTTCCTATGCGTACTTCAATGGCACATCAACAGGAGGACGGGATGGATTGATGTCGGCCCAAAAGTACCCTACGGATTTCAATGGAGTGCTCGCCGGCCCCGCTCTGATCAACTGGACCCGTGTGGCCACACAGAAGCTTTTCGCAAGCCAGCAACTTGTGAAAGCCGGCATTCAGGGGCCGCTAGGAACGGCGCTGCTGAATCTTGCGCGAAGATCGTCGATCGCCGCATGCGATGCTGCGGATGGTGCGACGGATGGAATCATGCGCGACCCACGCGCCTGCCGCTGGGACCCGCATTCACTGTTGTGCGCGTCGGGCCAAGACCCCTCGACCTGCTTCACCGCCGCACAAGCTGACGCATTGACCCATGTGCTGTCGCCGCTACGGGATCAAGTCACTTCCGAATATCTCTACCCGGGATATCTCCACGGATTCGAGACCGATTGGATCGGCTTCGGGTATGTGACAGCCACTCCTGCGCATGCGGCTACCGTCTACAAGATCGCCTTGGGCAATGCCGCGTGGGACGCTTCGACATTCAACGTCCACACCGATTTGCCCTCGGTTGAAAGCGCGCTGGGCTTCATGAATGTCGACCAGCAGACCGACTTGAGCGCATTCAGGCAGGCGGGAGGCAAACTGATCCAGTACCAAGGCTGGCAAGACGCTGTGACGATGCCCGAACGCATCGTGCAGTACTACGATGAAGTTCGGGACCGCACATCGGGTGGAGACCGGGCAGCGGAACAAAACTTCTACCGCCTCTTCATGATGTCAGGCGTGGGCCATGGTGGCGCTGGCGAGGGGCCGTGGCACTTTGGCGCGATCGCACAGCAGACTGTTTCGAACGATCCTGAACATGATGCGGTGCGCGCCTTGCGCGATTGGGTTGAAAGCGGTATCGCGCCTGAAATATTCGTCGCCACGAAGTTCCAGAACGGCGACGTCACCAAGCCGATTTCACTGCAGCGGCCGTTGTGTCCGTATCCGAGCCAGCCTGTCTACAAAGGCAGCGGAGACACGAATGGGGCCAGCAATTTTTATTGCAGATAGGAGTGCCAGCCAAAGTCCTGAAGTCGAAACAAATTCAAAAGGAGCACCCGATCGACAACAATGTTCATGGACTGGAACAATTGGAGTGCGCATTTGAAGCCAGCAACGGTTCACAACGTTCGGGTCTTCCTTGAAGTGGCGAAGGCCGGAAGCTTCACCGCTGCGGCAGAAACCCTCGACATGCCGAAGTCGTCGACCTCAAGAAGCGTCGCGGCACTAGAGAAAGAGCTCGGAATCAAGTTGATCAACCGCACCACGCGAACGCTGGTTCTTACGGATGAAGGTAAGAGCTATTTCGAGCAATGCAGTCGCGGAATGCACGAAATCATCCAAGCCACACAACTGGCTCAGACTGCGCCTGCCAAACCGAAGGGCCACCTGCGGATGGCCGCTCCAATCGATTTCACCGTTCGATTCACGGCTGATAAGGTTCGAGAGTTTCTGGACCGGTATCCGGACGTGACGCTCGAACTGCACTTCACTCCGAAATGGATGGATCCGCTCGCCGAGCGGTATGACGTCACAGTGCGCATGGGAGAGCTCCCGGACTCCTCGCTCGTGGTCCGCAAGCTTGGCGATTTGCCCCGCTGCCTCTATGCCTCGCCAGAGTACCTGTCGGGCCATGGGCAGCCGCTTGCTCCACATGATCTGGCGCGGCATCAGTGTGTGCTGCGCAGTGAGCGTGGAACAGAGCAACCGGAGCGACGCTGGACGCTGCACGCGGGCCGGAGATCTGTGGCCGTGGACGTGCAAGGGCGCGCTGCTGCCAACAATGTTCGCTTCATTCGGAATCTTGCCCTGGCCGGCAACGGCATCGCCGTCTTGGCCGACGTATTCGCAGGCCCTGAAGTCCAGGCCGGCCGCCTGGTGCAGGTGCTCGAGAAATGGAATGCGTCGAGCTTGCCCGTCTATGCGTTGACGGCGTCCCACCTCGCTCCCGCCAAGACCCGCGCACTGCTGGATTTTCTGTCTGACTTGCTGGCGCCCATGCGGGTCACCAATGCTGTCGTTCCGCTTCATCCATAGGCGCGCGAGAACGAGAGACCGTCGATAGCTGCTGCATCAAGCTTGTCCAACGCACGCGCGCCGCAATGATGCTTTCCGCCTTGACATGGCCGTAGCCGCGGATCTGCTCCGGCAGGCGCGCAATCGCCAAAGCGAAATCACGCGCCGAGTCCCAACCTTCGGTTTCAATGCGGGCAATCACCTGCTCAATCGTCCGTCGGTAGTCCTGAATCAACTCCCGTTCCATTCGCCTTTCGGCTGTTCCGCCGAAGACATCCAGGCGCGTACCGCGCAGCCGACGCAATGAGGCAAGAACTCGGAATGCATGCAACATCCAAGGTCCAAAGGTCTGCTTGACCGGTAGGCCGTGGCGATCGCGCCTTGCGAAGATCGGCGGAGCCAGGTGGAAGGTCAACTTTGGCTTTCCCTCAAAATCCTCTTGCAGCTTCTCAAGAAAGGTTCCGTCGGTGTAAAGGCGTGCGACTTCGTATTCGTCCTTGTATGCCATCAGCTTGAAGAGATTCGCGGCAACGGCATCCGCCAGTTCACCGGTGCCGCCGTGCTCCAGTTCGATCTGCCGCACGCGTGCGACGAAATCTTCGTAGTGCTTTGCATAGCTGGCGTCCTGGTAGTCGGTAAGGAAGGCGACGCGGTGAGCAACGAGCGAAGCATGGGACTTCCTCCTGTGCACCGTGACCGCCTGCACAGGCGAGGCTTCCCTTGCGACCGCTGCCAGATCCAGAGCGGCCTTTCGTCCCCACTGAAACGCGATCTGATTGGCCTTCACAGCCACTCCGTTAGTCTCGATAGCCTTCATCAGCGCTCCAGATGTCAGTGGTATGGCACCCTTCTGGAATGCGAACCCGAGCAGAAACAGGTTGGCTGCAATCGCATCCCCCATGAGGCGGGTCGCCAGCCGCGTAGCGTCCACGAAGTCCACGCGTCGATCGACTGACTCTTCGATCAGTTCTCTCACCTGCGCTGCCGGAAACGCCCAGTCCGCGTTCTGTGCGAATTCGCCCGTGGGCTGTTCGAATGTATTGACCAGCGCATAGGTGCGCCCCGGCCGCATCTTGGCGATGGCATCGGGTGCGCCTGTGGTGAGCATGTCGCAGCCCAGGACGAGATCCGCCTCGCCCGTCGGAATGCGTTGCGCCTTCAATTGCGCGCTGTTCGTCGCAATGCGAACGTGCGAAGTCACCGAGCCGTTCTTCTGCGACATGCCAGTCATGTCGAGCACGCTGACGCCCTTGCCCTCCAGATGCGCCGCCATGCCGATGAGCGCGCCGATCGTGATGACACCCGTACCTCCGATGCCTGTGATGAGTGTGTTGTGAATCTGATCGAGCGAGGGCAGCACAGGTTCAGGAAGGTCGAAGCTCGCCGCTGACTTCGTGTCGACGGGTTTGCTCTTTCGCGGCTTGACTCCTTCGACGCTCACAAAGCTCGGGCAAAAGCCGCTGATGCATGAATAGTCGGCGTTGCACGAGCTTTGGTCGATGCGCCTCTTGAGGCCATATTCGGTCGGCTGAGGCTGCAGCGACGTGCAGTTCGACTGCTCGCCGCAATCGCCACAACCCTCGCACACGGCCTCATTGATGAAGACGCGCTTGGCAATCTGTGGAAACTCGCCCTTCTTGCGCCGCCGGCGCTTCTCGGCCGCGCATACCTGGTCATAGATCAGGACAGAGACGCCTTCGAATTCGCGCAGTTCGCGCTGCACGTCGTCCATCTCGTCGCGATGATGCAGCGTGAATCTCATGGAGGGGCTGTCCGTCGGCAGTCCGGTGCGGTCGCGCCAGCGGCTCGGATCTTCCGCCACCAAGGCGATGCGCCTGACGCCTTCTGCCGCGACCTGCTGCGCGATGCGCGCAACGCTGATTGGCCCGTCGACCGGCTGACCACCCGTCATTGCCACGGCGTCGTTGTAGAGGATCTTGTAGGTGATACGGACATCCGCCGCGACAGCCGCGCGGATCGCCATCGATCCGGAGTGGTAATAGGTGCCGTCGCCCAGGTTTGCAAACACGTGCTTGCGCCGGGAAAACCAGGCCTGCCCCAACCAGGGTGCGCCCTCCCCGCCCATGTGGGTCGTGGTCTTGTTGTGCTGCGGATAGATGGCCGTGGCCATCACGTGACAGCCAATGCCGGCCAGTGCAAGGCTGCCTTCGGGCACCTTGGTGGAGGTGTTGTGCGGGCAGCCCGAGCAATACCACGCCGGGCGAGACGGAGTCGCGACCGCCTTGCCGAGAACGACGTCCTTGGCATCGAGGATCGCCAGCCGGGCGCGAATCATGTCGCTCGTGTGGAAGCGCGCGATGCGCCCTGCGACCACTCGCGCGATCTGCGCGACCGAAAAGTCGGCCGTTGCCGGCAGCAGCCAGTTCCCCCGTGGATGCGCCCATTCGCCGGCCTCGTCGAACTTGCCGATGACGCGCGGCCGCACGTCCTCGCGCCAGTTGTAGAGGTGTTCCTTGAGTTGGTATTCAACGAGTTGGCGCTTCTCTTCGACCACCAGAATCTCGTCGAGACCGGCCGCGAATTCGCGGATCGAATCCGGTTCGAGCGGCCAGGGCATTGCGACCTTGAACACCCGCACACCAATGCGCGAAGCCACGTCGGCGTCGATGCCGAGTTCTTCCAGAGCCTCCAGTACGTCGCGGTATGACTTACCCGACGCAACGATGCCGAGCTTGGCTCGTGGCGAGTCAATCGTGACGTGGTTGAGCCGGTTCTCGCGCGCGTAGGCGATGGCGGCATAGATCTTGTAGTCCTGCATCAATGCTTCTTGCTTGCGCGCCTGAACACCGAGCGTGTCGGTGGACAACCGGGCATGGACACCGCCGGTCGGGAACACGAAATCGCGAGGCAGCAGGGTTTGCACGCCCGCTGCGTCAGCGGAGATAGGTCCCGATGACTCGACCGTATCGGCAAGCGCCTTGAAGCCCACCGGCAAGCCTGCAAAGCGCGATATCGCGAAGCCATGCAGGCCGAGCTCGATGTATTCCTCCACGCTCTGCGGGTAGAGCATCGGGATCATGGCCGCGGAGAAGATGTGATCACTCTGGTTGGGCAGCGTCGAGGAGTACGCGCCATGGTCATCGCCGGCCACGAGCAGAACGCCGCCATGCGGCGAAGTGCCGCCATGGCTCATGTGCTTGAAGACGTCGCCGCAGCGGTCCACGCCAGGACCCTTGCCGTACCACATGGCATAGACGCCATCGACCAGGCTCTCACCCGTCAGGTGAACCTGCTGCGTGCCCCAGACGGCCGTTGCCGCCAACTCTTCATTGACGCCCGGCAGAAACTTGATGCCGTTGTCATCGAGGTGCTTTTGGGCGTGCCAAAAGGCCTCGTCAATGCCTCCTAGCGGCGAGCCACGATAGCCGGATACGAACCCTGCGGTGTTCAGGCCGTTGGCCTGGTCCCGCCAACGCTGCGCGAGCATCAGGCGCACCAGCGCCTGAATGCCACTCAGGTAGACGCGGCCGGTGGTCGATGTGTACTTGTCGTCCAGCGAAACGCTGGCGAGCTCGGGTATTGTCATCATGGTTCGGAATCCGGTAGGAATCACACAAGGCACGCTCGGCCATCGGTAAACGGCGGTGCGTGTCGGGCGATCGGCGGCGGGTAGCCCGCCGGTCGCATTGCTGCACGAAAACTGGTTCGATGTATCAGGCAATCAGGCGTTCGGCTCCTCCTCGTACCAACGGTCCTTGCCCAGCAGCACACGATGGTGGCCATGTCCGGACGGCATCATCGGAAAACAGTTCTCCTGCGCGGCCACGTGCACGTCCAGAAAGAAGGGCCCCTCGAAGGCCAGGCATTCGGCCAGTGCGGCTTCCAGTTCGCCCGGATCGGACACCCGCCGTGCGCCCCAGCCGAAGGCCTTTGCCAGTGCAACGAAATCGGGCAGCGCCTCGTTCCAGCTGTGACTCAGGCGGTTGCCGTGATTCAGTTCCTGCCACTGGCGCACCATGCCCATGTAGCCGTTGTTCGACAGCACCAGCTTTACAGGGGTGCGGTGCTGCACGGCTGTCGAGAGCTCCTGGATGTTCATCAGCACGGATGCATCACCACTCACGCAAACGACCAAAGCGTCTGGATGGGCGATCTGAGCGCCTATGGCCGCGGGAAGTCCGTAGCCCATGGTTCCGGCACCGCCCGAAGTCAGCCAACGTCCGGGCCGCTCGAAGCGAAGATACTGCGCAGCCCACATCTGGTGCTGCCCGACGTCGGTCGAGACGATCGCATCCCGGCCCTGCACCGAGCGCTGGAGCGAAGCCATCAACGATTGCGGCAGGATCACATCGGCGCGCGCCGAGAACTCGAAGCAGCGCTCGGCTCGCCAGCGCCCGATGCGCTCCCACCACGGTGCCAGCCGCTGTGCCGGCAACGTCTGCAGTTCCGGCATCGCAAGCAGCGCCCTGAGCACTTCGCCGCAGTCGCCCACGATGGGCACGTCGACCTTCACGACCTTGTTGATGCTGCCTGGATCGATGTCGATGTGAATCTTGCGCGCGTGAGGGCAGAACTCGTCGAGCTTGCCCGTCACCCGGTCATCGAAGCGCGCACCAACGCACACGACGAGGTCGGCCTCATGCATTGCGAGATTGGCTTCCAGCGCGCCGTGCATGCCGAGCATGCCGACAAAGTGCGGATCCGATGCCGGAAACGCGCCCAAGCCCATCAACGTCAAGGTGCAGGGCGCATTGAGCCGGCGAACCAACCGAGCGAAGCTCTCGCACGCGAGAGCCCCGGAGTTCACCAGCCCGCCGCCTCCATAGAAGATCGGCCGCCGCGCGGTCGACAGCAGGTCCGCAGCGCGTTGCAGTGCGCCCGCCGCGGGCCTCGCGGGCGTCAGGGGCGTTGTATCGGCTCGCGGCTTGCGCGGGACTCGTGCAGGCGCCCTGCCCGGCAGCCCAAGCGGCGTCAGCTGCACATCCTTCGGCACATCGATCAGCACCGGCCCGGGGCGACCCGACGCCGCGATGTCGAGTGCACGGCGTATCACATCGGGGATTTCGTCAGCCATGCGCGGCTGGTAGTTCCACTTGGTCACCGGGCGTGACATGCCCAGCGCATCGCTTTCCTGGAACGCATTGGTTCCGATGACGGCCGTGGCGACCTGCCCGCTGATGCACAGAACGGGGATCGAATCGCTCATCGCGTCGAGCAGCCCGGTGATGGTGTTGCTCACGCCCGGCCCGGAGGTGACCAGCACCACGCCGACACGGCCTGTCGTGCGCGCGTAGCCCTCTGCCGCATGAACGGCCGCCTGCTCGTGTCGCACAAGCACGTGGCGCAGTCGCGGCTCGCCGTGCAAGGCATCGTATAGCGGCAATGCGGCGCCGCCCGGGTATCCAAAGAGGGTGTCGACGCCGCATTCGATCAGGGTGTCGAGTACAGCGGCTGCGCCATTGCGCACGCGTGGCAGGGAGGGCGCCGCAGCGGGCGGCAGATGTCTTTGGGCAGAAAGCAGTTCCATGCCTGCATTTTTTCGCCAATCGCGCAGAATAGGCTTCATTCTTTCCCATGCTTTAGGCCCCATACATGAAAACCAATCCGCCTTCTTCGCTTTCTTCCGAAGAATCATCGGAGAGGATGGACATCGCCATCCTGCGTGAGTTGCGCAAGGACTCGCGCAAGACCCTGCAGGAGATCGGTGCGGCAGTGGGCCTCTCGGCCACCAGTTGCTGGACGCGCATCAAGAAGCTCGAAGCGCAGGGCGTGATCAAGCGCTATACGGTCGACCTCGACGCGGTCAAGCTCGGCTACAACGATTTCGTCATCGTTCAACTCACGCTCGAAAGCCACACCGACGAAACGCTTTACGAGTTCGGACGCGCGCTCGCCGCCATCCCCGAGATCCAGGAGGCCTACCTGGTCTCGGGCGATTACGACTACTACATCCGCATCGCGGTGCGCGACACGCGCGACTACGAGCGGCTGCTTCGCGAGAAGCTCTACAAGATTCCCGGAATCCGGCACAGCAAGTCGAGCTTTGTGCTCCGGGTGCTCAAAGAGGCAAGCATCCCGCTCTAGGCGGCTTGCCGCGCGATGACGTCTTCGAGGACGCGGAGCACTTCGTCCCCCGCGTCTTGCTGGGGCGAACCGAGGCTGTGCAGCGCCGACACGTGGTTGTGACCGCGGAAGAGATGAAAGCCCGGGCTGCTCCCGATGGCGATCGTGAGCGCCCGTGCCATCGCATAGGTCTGCTGGGCTATCCAACCTGGATCGAGTTCCGCGAGACCCATCCAGATGGGCGTGTCGACGGCGCGCACGTGTGTCAGCGGCGAACGCTCGACGTACAGCGCCGTGTCCTCGCCAAAATAGGCTTTCGGGCCGGCGGGCAGCGGAGCAACGGCACTGTAGAAGCCGCTCATCAGCATGATGGCCGCGACATGCACAGGATCGCTGCCGCGCGCCCGATCGTCGAACAACCAGGTCGCTACGTGGCTGGCACCGGCGGACTGGCCCCACAGAACCAGCGGCGCATGCTGCGCGCTGAGGCTTTCGCGTTGCTCCTCGATCCACTGCAGCGCCGCCTGAACGTCCCGGGCTCCGGCGGGCCATCCGTCTGCCGGCGCAAGGCGGTAATTGGGCAGCACCGCCAGATAGCCGTTGCGAGCGAGCCAACGACCCACGTTGCGATAGAAGACGCCATCGGCGTTCTTGTCACCGGCAACAAAGCCTCCACCGTGAATGAAAGTCACGATCGCGCGCGGCTGACCCGCAGGTGCGTAGATGTCCAGCCGATGCCGCGCGTGACTTCCATAGGACACGTCGATCTGCTCATGCGCTGCCTCGTCCAGATTCACGGCCGGCCGATAGATCGCTCGGGTCGCGGCGAGAACTTCGGGGTCGAACTTAGCGCCGAGTGCGCGGATTCCCATCTCGATGGCCGATGTGCAATGGGTGTCGGGGGTCGTCATGCTTGATCTCCAGATAAATGATGCGAGCGCGCGTCGCTCGCTGCGGCATCGAGCCGGCGGAGCATCGCCAGCCCAAGGCGCTCGCTGTCCAGGCCCGGCGTTCGCCAGCCGTATTCGAGTTCGACCAAACCTCGGTAGTCGCGCCTCCACAACAGCCGCAGCAGGCTCTCGAAATTGATCTCTCCGCTTCCCGGCTCCATTCGTCCCGGGTTGTCGGCCAGTTGCACGATTTCGATCCAATCCCAGCCCTGCTCCAGATGAAAGAGCAGGTCGCCGTCCATCACCTGCACGTGGGAGGTGTCGAAGATCAGGCGCACCGCGGGATGATTCACGGCCTGTGCGACCGCGATCGCATCGGGCATGTGCTGCAGCAGCATGTTCGGAATGCTCTTGCGGCTCAAGGTCTCGAGGCAGAGCGTGAGGCCGGCGCGCGCGGCAATGTCTCCTGCATATCGCAGGTTCTGCACCAGCGCGGCGTGCTGGTAGGCGATCGGCAGTTGCGGCTGCGCGCCACCGAGCACTGCCAGGTGCTTGGAGCCGACCCGATGCGCCGCCGCCACGGCCTGCGCGAGTTCGGCCTCGATCCATGCGCGCGCTTCCTTGCTGTCGGTCGCCCAACTCGTGTTGCGAAGCTGATCGAAGGTCGTGTAGAGCATGCAACCTGCTTCGAGCCCGTGCGCCGCCAACGCGTCGCCCACCCTCTGCTGCTCCGCCGCCGGACGTGCACGTGCGGCTGCATAGAGGACGCCCTCGAAGCCCTGGTCCGCCGCAAATTGGATGTGTTCCAGCGGATCCTCCGAGCCGACCATCGCCGTGAAAAGCGGTTGAAACGGAGGGCGGTAGCCGAGATGAGGCGCATAGCGCAGCGACCAGGTCATGCGAGGTGCCTTGCCTGAAGCGTCGATGGGTTGAGGCAGTTGTCCGAGGGCTGCCGCTCGTTGAGCCAGCGCGCGAGGGCTCGCAGCACAACGCTTCCCATCGCCGCGCGTGCCTCGAAGGTTGCGCTGCCGATGTGCGGCAGAAGCGTGGTCCGCGGCAATCGCAGATAGCGTTCATCGATCCGCGGTTCATTCCGAAAAACGTCGAGTCCCGCGGCTCCGATTCGGCGCGATGCAATGGCTTCGATCAACGCGTCCTCGTCCACCAAGTCGCCCCGCGCGATGTTGACGAAAACGGCGCCGGGCGGCAGCAATCCGAGGCGACGAGCATCCAGGCCCCCTCGAGTCGAGGGCGTCGACGGTGCGCAGACGCAAAAGACATCACTGGCGCCCAGCAAGGATTCGAGGGTCGAGTGGTACGTGAGATCGAACGACGCACCCTGCTCGGGCAGCGGCGAGCGGTTGTGATAGTGAACCCTCATTCCGAACCCGCTCGCCCGCTTTGCAAGCGCAAGACCAATCCGGCCCATGCCGAAGATGCCGAGAGAGCGCCCGGTCAACTGCCGCCCTAGAAATCTCGTCGGCGACCAGGGCCCCCACTCTCCGGAACGCAGCACGGCCTCGGCGGACGAGGCATCGCGGGCGGCGGACAAGATCAGGAGCATGGCCGTTTCCGCCACCGCGTCACTCAACACATCGGGCGTGTAGAAGACCGGCAATCCGAGTGCGGTGGCCGCATCGAGGTCGATGTGGTCGTAGCCGACCGAATAGGTCGCGACGCCGCGGGCGTGCCGCGCGAGTGTCTGGAGGCGTGCGCGGTCGAGCCGGTCGGTGGCCATCACGAGGGCCGCGTCGCATCCGCTCGACCAGCTCTCGAGCGCCTCGCCGATCGGTTCATCGTGCGGCCAGAGCGTTACGTCAAATTGTTCATCCGCCTCGCGCAGCACCTGCTCGGTGAGCTGGCGCGTGATGAGGAGCCGGGGCTTGTCCATCACATCCTTTCCTAACGTGCGCGGTCCACAAGTCCTGCGTTGATGTGCTTCACGGTTGGCGCTCCGCACAACTGCATTGCTCGCCTCAGTTCGTCCGTGAGGATGTCGAGCGCTTTCTCCGCGCCTGCCTCGCCGGCGGCCGCGGCGCCATACAACGTGGCGCGACCGATCGCCACGGCCTGCGCGCCCAGCGCGAGTGCCTTCACGACGTCGACCCCGCGGCGTACGCCCGAATCGATCAGTACCGGCACTCTGCTGCGGACCGCCTGCACCACGTCCGGCAAGACATCCGCCGCCGCGACGGCCCCGTCGAGCTGGCGACCGCCGTGGTTCGAGACCCAGATCGCGTCGACACCGAGCGCGGCGAGTCGGCCTGCATCTTCTGCGCTCGCAACCCCCTTGACCATCAGCTTGCCCGACCACTGGCCGCGCAGCCGCTCCAGGGCAGCCCAGTCGAATGAAGCGTCCAGGCTTTGGCCGACCTTCGCCGCGATCGACATGCGCGTGTCGGCATTGCCCTCGAAGCCGCGAAGATTCTCGAAACGCGGTGGCCCCTGACGAAGCATTTGCCAACACCAGGCCGGGTGCGTCGCGAAATCGCGAGCGGTGCGCCAGTCGCGTCGCAGCGGCACGGTGAAGCCATTGCGCAAGTCTCGCTCTCGTTTGCCGCCCGTGGCCAGGTCCAGCGTCACGACCAAGGCTTCGAAGCCGGCGGACGCCGCGCGTTGCAGCAGTGCAGCGGTAAACGCCTTGTCCCGGAGCACATAAAGCTGGAACCAAAGCCGTCCTCCGGCACGCCTGGCAACATCCTCTATCGACGAGGTGGCGGTGGTGGAGAGCGTGTAGGGAATTCCCAGGCGTGCGGCCACGCGCGCAATGGCAAGGTCCGCGTGCGGCCAGCCCGCGCCGATCGCACCGGTCGGCGCAATCACGATCGGCGCAGCCGCCGACCCTCCCACGATCTGCGTGGAAAGATCCGGATGCTGCACGTCCACGAGCAGCCGCGGGCGCAGCCGGATGCGCTCGAACCCTTCGCGATTGGCGCGCAAGGTGGTTTCGTCTTCCGCGCCGCCATCGAAGAAGTCGAACACGCCGCGAGGCAGCCGCCGCTGCGCCAAGCGCCGCAGATCTTCGATCGAATGAGCTTCTTTCAAGGACGTCAAGGTGTGGCGCTCGCCGAGGGGCCGAACTTCACATCGGGAAAAGCCGCCATGACACCGGCGCCGCCATCGACTGCCATCACCTCGCCTGTCATGTGGGCGCTGAGGTCCGACACGAGAAACAGCAAGGGCCCGGCAATCTCGGCGGGTGTCGCCGGGTGGCCCATGGGAATCACGCGGCTGATGGCATCCCATGCTTCTTCGCCCAACCGCTGATTCAGGCGCGGCGTGCGAACGTAGCCTGGGGCGACGGCATTGATGCGCACCCCGCGCCTTGCATACTCCGCGCCCGCACACCGCACCAGGTGATGCAAGGCCGCCTTGGAAACCGCATAGGCGGTCTGATTCGGGACCGCACGGTTGCCCGACATCGAGCCGACGAATGCAATGGCTCCGCCGCCGTCGGCAGCCATCATCTCGCCGGCAATCTGGATCGCGAGATAGGCATGGCGAAGCACGATGTCGAACTGCTGGTTCCAGCCGGCATCATCGACCGCTGAAAGCGGCTTGATCCCTGCGACGCCGATGATGTCGACCAAGCCGTGGACTCGGCCGAACGCCTCGCGAGCCGTATCGAAAACGCGCTGCATGTCCGCGCGAGACGTGACGTCCGCCGCGCACGCGATGCCCTCGACCGACTCCGCAATGCTGCGCGCGAGTTGCTCGTCTCGGTCCACGCACAGCACGCGAGCGCCGGCCTGGGCGAGCGCATGCGCAACCTGTTCACCGATCCCCTGTCCCGCGCCCAAGACCACGAAGCCGCGGCCGTCCAGGCGCAAGAGGGACAGGTAGTTCGCCGGCGTACCGGCCGTGGGTTTGGCAGTGGTGCTCATTCAGGCCGCCACAGCTTCGCGGTGCGATGGGAGCAAGTCCTGCCACGATGCCCCGTCCGGGAGGTCCGCATCGCAAGCACCGACGCCCCGCAAATCCACGCCGACGCCGACCGGCGGCTTGCCGTCCATGACCCGTTTCACCGAGTCGAGCAGCGTACGGCGAACCCGCATCACAGCCTGGTCCGCAGGCACGAGATGCTCCTTGGAACGGTCGTAGAAAGCGCCTTGCGACAGCGCAATGGCGGCGTCCTCCACCTCGACACCGCGCAGTCCCGTCCAGTTCTCCTGCATGCGCTCCCGGTTCTGGCCGAAAGCGTCAGCCCACGACGCTGTGAATACACACGTCTTGCGGTCGTAGTAGCGCGTGTCGTCCAACCCCAGCAACTCAACGATCTTGTCTTCGGACACGGGCGCATTGCCGTGCACCACGATGTAGGTGCTGGTGTGCGTGTCGTCTTCCGGGACTTCCAACACGGTGAACTGGAATGCGGGCGCCGGAATGACGCGCCCATAGGGAACGATGAACGGAACCACGCGGGCATTCTTGACACCCGCCTGGGTGGTCTTGCGCAGGGCCACATACTGAAAGCCAAATGCCGTCTCTTCCATCTTGAGACTCGGCTCGAGGTCATTCGAGGACAGCGCTGCGGGGTTCACCACATCCGGGTTCTGCTGGAAGTCACCGTCTTTCCAGCCCGGTCGCGCCATGTTGGTGTGCAACACGCCCACGTGGGAGGAATCTTCGCCGCCCTCGACCAACTGCAGGTAATTGCAATGCACGTTGATCCGGAGAACCACGCGATGCGAAGGGTCCGCGTCCATGAATGCATAGCGAGAGAACTCGGGCTGCAGTTCCTTCGGACCCACATAGGCCCAGACGAGGCCGCCGTCCTCGCGAACGGGGAAGGCCGGTGCCTTCATGCGCAAACGGTACTTCGGATCACTGTTGTTCGGCGTCTCCAGCACAGCACCGGTCACGTCGAACTTCCACCCGTGGTACAGACACCGAAGGCCGCCCTCCTCCACCCTTCCGAGCGCGAGCGATGCCCCACGGTGCATACAGAGCTCCTCCATCACGCCGACCCTGCCCTGGCTGTCACGGAATGCCACGTAGTCCTCGCCGAGCAAGCGCACACGCAGCGGCGGAGCGTCGGGCTGGCTCAACTGCATTGAAGTGCAGATGGGATGCCAATAGCGACGCATCATGTTTCCCATAGGCGTCCCGGGGCCGACGCGGCAGATCAGTTCGTTGTCTTGACGATTCAACATTACAAGCTCCTGTGTTTAGTGCGTTGACTGCTCTTCGCGGGCGCCTTGTGAGGCCGGCCGGGATGTGATGCTGTGGTGAGGCACCAGAGTTCGCCAATCCTGGTCCAGTCCGATCTCGGAGGAGATGCCGATCGCCTCTGGGGCCGCCGCGCGGGAGCCAACGATCTCCCGTCCGTCTCGTGCGGCCCTTGCGCACGCAAGCAAGCTGCGATAGAGGCGCGCGATGGCGACGTCTGCCGCGGACAGCATCTCCTGGGAGCGATCACGAAGCGCCCCGCTGGAGACGCTGCATGCGGCATCCTCCTGGGTGAAGCTGTCGAAGCCGGTGAAATGACCCTGACGCTGCACAACGCGGTCTTGGCGGTAGCCGTTGCGCCATGACATCGTCCGCTCGCCATCGCAGGTCTCGGCTGTCATCCCGTACTTGGTCAGGGTCGGCTCGTCCAGACCGACGAATGCGAGCTGCTGGGTCCGCAGCGGCTCGGTCCCGATCGCCGTCTGCGGGTTCCACCACACATGAAAGAAGTTGCAGCGCTCATCGTTGACGGGCACCACGGCAAACCAGAGGTCGCCGTTCGGATTGGCGACGAAGCACGGTGCGATGAAGGACGTGATGCGCGCCATCCGCTTGTCGCCAACACGGCGCATCGCGACGTAGTGGAATCCGAAGTCCGTCTCGTCCGCCTCGATGGTCGGCGAGGCGTCGAACTGCATATGCGTGGTCTTCTTGGCGAAGTCCAGATCCGCGCCGTTGGTCTTCGCGAGGCCGGAAGAATGCAGGATCGACAAATGCGATGAATCCACGAGGCCCTCGATCACCTGCACGTAATTGCAGTTGACCACGGCCACGGCGTTGATTCGGTGCGCATCGTCTTGGGCCATGAAGGACCACGTCGGGAATGGCGGCACCTCGTCCGTCGGTCCCAGGTATGCCCAAAGCAGGCCGCCGGCCTCTCGCACGGGATAGGTCCGGCCCTTGATGCGCCCCTTGAATTTCGCATCGGCCACGTTCGGCGTATCGAGCACCTGGCCGTCCACAGCGAACTTCCAGCCGTGGTAGATGCAGCGAAGCCCGTCCCCCTCGGCGCGGGCGAGTTGCATGGACGCACCACGATGCAGGCAATGCTCCGCGAAGAGTCCGGCGCGGCCCTGCTGGTCACGCCAGACGATGAACTTTTCGCCGAGCAACTCGACCGCCTTGGGTTCGCCGTCCGGCGCGGGGACGTCCGAGAGCTGGATCGCGGGTAGCCAGAAACGGCGCATTGCGTCGCCCATGGCGGTACCGCGTCCGGTGCGGCACATCAGTTCGTTGTCTTGACTGGAAAGCATGTGGGATCCTTTTCGAGGTTAAAGATCGAGGACGAGAACCGGCGTGCGCGCACGTGAGCAGCACGGCGTAAAGCAGTCGTTGCGCGCGTGCTCCTCGTCAGTCAGGTAAAGGTCGCGGTGGTCCGGCGTGCCGTCGACCACCTTGGTGATGCATGTTCCGCACACACCCTGCTCGCATGACAGCGAGACGCCGAATCCGGCAGCCAGGAGCGCATCCGCGGCACTCTGATCCGCGGCAACCCGGATGAGCCGACCGCTGCCCTTGAGTTGCAGTTCGAAGGGTCCGTCGGCCGAATGATCGATCGGTGCAGCTGCAAAATATTCGCGATGCAACAGCGCCTCGGGCCATCCGAGTTCGCGCGCCGTACCCAGCACGTGGTCCATGAATCCGGTCGGGCCGCAGACGTACAGGTGCTTGTCGGGCGCCGGCGGCCCGATCGCCGACCGGGCGTCCAGCTTCTGGGCATCGGACCCGTCATCGACGTGGATCTTTATCCGATCGGCATAGCTGCTTTCGAGCAGATCGCCGACAAAAGCCATGCGCGCCAAAGAGCGGCCGCAATAGTGAAGCTCGAACGGGCGGCCTTCGCGCGAGAGCTGTGCAGCCATGCAGAGAATCGGCGTGATACCAATTCCGCCGGCAAACAGCAGCGACCGTTCCACTCCGGCATGCAGCCCGAAGTGGTTGCGCGGCGCGCTGATGGTGATTTCGTCTCCTTCCCGCACGCCATCCAGCATCTGCACGGAGCCGCCGCGTGACTGCGGATCGCGCAACACCCCGATGCGATAGCGCTGATGCTCATCGGGCAAGTCGTACAAGGAGTATTGGCGGACGAGGCCGCCCGGCAGATGCACATCGATGTGCGAGCCGGCCAGAAAATCCGGCAGAGGCGTGCCGTCGGATGCCGCGAGTTCGAAGCTCGCGATCCCATCAGCGAGTTCGCGGCGTGCGGCGACTTTGACGTGCAGGAGGTTGTCCATGACTGCAAACTTCCGAACTTCTTCCATGGAAGATATGGATTCAAAAAAAAGCGATGGCGATCAAGCCGTCGCGGTCTGCCGTGGGCGGAGCACGATCGGAGATCCGCCGAGCCGGCTTTGAAGCAGCCAGCGCGCAAGACCCAGGTCCATCACCTTGGCGTGTTGCGGGAACCAGTCGGCCAGTGCGTAGGCGAAGCGGTGAACCACCTGCGCATGCCCCTCGGCGAGCGCTGCGCGCACCTCCTCCAGTGATCTGAGAACGGCCGCGTGCTCGTCGACGTGACAGCCGGCCGACTCGTAGCCGGTTTGCTGCATCGCTCGATCTTCCTCGGCGAAGTGGCGACGCGCGTGCTCGGCAAACGTCTCCAGCGCAGCGGAGAGCTCTGCGTCATCGGCGTGCAACATGGCGTCGACGCACTCCACGAACTCCCTGTGCGTCTCGTCCATGGCCGGGTCACCCACCGCGTAGTCCTCCTGCCAGAAGAACTCCGCGGGCATCGTTGAGGTCGCACTCATGCCAGTTCCTTTTCGCCGAGCGGATGCGGCAACAAATCGCGCCATGCACGGTCGTTCAAGACATCATTGATACCCGCCACCCGGGACCAGTCGATGCCGCCCTGCAGCGCCAGTGGAGCTTCGCCTTTTTCCACGGCATCGGCACACGCAAGCAGCGCACGGTACAGACGCGCGATCCCGATGTCGGATGCCGAGAGCACTTCGGCGGAGCGGTCCCGCACGCGGCCGGCCGAAACCGACGCAGCCACGTCTTCCTCGATCAGGCCCGGCAGCCCACTCCAACTCTCACCTTTGCGCATTGATTCGCGGTCTTGAGCAAAGTTGTTGTGCGGCCCTGGCTTGTCTGCGCGACCCAGCGTTTCGTCAGTCAAGCCGAAGCCCCCGAGCACCTCGGGCGTCAGGCCGATGAATTCGAGATGCCGGCTGCGCAGCGGCTCCCGATTGAGCTCATGGGTCGGGCTCCAGAACACATGGATGAACGCCGTTCGCGTGTCGTCCATCGGGACCACGAAAGTCGCGATGTCGCCGTTGGGGTTGAGCACGATGCATGGTGCAACGAAGGCCGCGATCCTCGCCTCGGTGCGCTGCCCTTTCTCGTCTGCGATCTCGCGCAGCGCGGCATAGTAGAAGCCGAATGGCGTCTCCTCCACTTCGAGGCGCGGCGCCAGATTCTGTTGCATCGAGTTCACCTTCTCGGCAAATTCGAGCTCCGCATTCCCCGCCCGGCTCAGGCCGTTCAGGTGCAGCAAGCCCAGGTGCGACGAGTCCACAAGTCCCTCGATCACCTGAACGAAGTTGCACTCCTCGACATGGCGCGTGACCAATCGATTCGCATCTGGCAGGTCCATCCATGACCAGTGCGCAAACTCGGGCTCCAGATGGCGCGGACCGAGGTAGGCCCACAACAAGCCGCCCGCCTCGCGCACCGGATACGTCCGGCCTTTGATGCGGTTCTTGAACCGGGGATCCGCGACGTTCGGCGTGTCGAGAACCGTGCCGTCAACGGCAAACTTCCACCCGTGGTAGATGCATCGCAGGCCGTCGCCTTCCGAGCGCGCAAGGCGCATCGACGCACCCCGATGCAAGCAGGCCTCCGCATACAGGCCAGCGCGACCCGCCGCGTCTCTCCAGGCGACGAAACGTTCGCCGAGGAGTTCGACACCCCTGGGATCCGAATCGGGCAACAACTCCGATGAGAGCAGCAGCGGAAGCCAGTAACGGCGCAAGGTCACGCCCATCGGCTGGTCAGCCCCAACACGGCAAAGCCGCTCATTCGTTTGTGCATTCAACATTTGATGCTTCCTCAGTGATAGACCGAGCCGCCGTCGACCGCGAGGATCTGGCCGGAGATGAAGGATGCGTCCTCGCTTGCCAGGAAGGCGACTGCGCCCACGATGTCGGCAGGCCAGCCGTCGCGCGGGAGAGCCCGCGTCGCAATGGCCGACTCTCGGTAGCTCGCGAGGAATTCCTTGTTGCCCAGGTTGCCCTCGCTGAGCGTGTAGCCCGGTGACACCGCGTTGACGGTGATGAAGTCGCGACCGAGTTCGCGCGCGAGCGAGCGCGTCATCGTCATCAGGGCACCCTTGCTTGCAACGTAGTCCAGCATGAACGGCGCCCCTTTGAAGGCAGTACCCGAAGTGATGTTGACGATGCGCCCGAACTGCTGGCGGCGCATGTGCGGAGCGACCGCGCGCGCGCAGAGAAACGGGCCCATCGCATTGACATCCTGCATGCGGCGCCACTCGGCCACCGAGATCTCTTCAAAGGCGCGCAACTTGATACTGGCCGCGATCGCCGCGTTGTTCACCAGGATGTCCACGCGGCCGAATTGCGCGAGTGCCGCCTCGACCATCTCCTTGACGGAATGCTCTTGCGCCACGTCGACCTTCAAAGCCAATGCACGGGCCCCGGAGGCTTGCAGCTCCCGGGCTTGCGGCGTCGCGTCGGCGAGGTCGGCCAGCACCACGGCTGCGCCCTCGGCAGCGAGCCGTTGCGCGATCGCCAGCCCGATGCCGGTTTGCGCGCCGGTGACGATCGCCACCTTGTCCACGAGTTTCATTGCTTGCTTCTCCACGTTCAGTGACCCAGACCCATCAACCCGGCGATGCGTCCTTCGTCGCCGGCCAGTTGATCGGACGCACCCTCGAAGACCGTGCGACCCCGGTCCATCACGATGCAGCGATTGGAAAGATCAAGGGCAATGTCGACCCGCTGCTCCACGAGCAGCAGCGCGAGCGAGCTTTCCCGCACGATGCGGCGGATGCTTTGCACGAGATGCTCCACGATGATGGGCGCGAGACCTTCGAAAGGCTCGTCCATCAACAGCGCACGGGGGTTGCCCAGGAGTGCACGGGCGATGGCCAGCATCTGCTGCTCGCCGCCCGAGAGCTGGTTGCCGTGGCTTGCAAGCCGCTCGTGCAAACGCGGGAAAAGGTCGACAACGCGCTGCGCGGTCCAATCGCCCGGTCGATGTGCGATTTGCAGATGCTCGGCGACCGTGAGGCTCGGAAAGACCTCGCGGCTTTGCGGCACGTAGCCGATCCCGCGGCGCGCGCGCTCATGAGACGCAAGCCCTGCGACATCGCCCCCATCCAGGACGATGCCGCCGCTGCGGCGCTGCGCACGACCGACGATCAGTTCGAGCAGGGTGCTCTTGCCTACGCCATTGCGACCGACGATCGCCACCGTCTCGCCGGCAGCAAGGCACAAGCTCAACTCTTCCACCACCAAGGTGGGCCCCCAACCGCCCGACAGCTTCGTGATTTCAAGCATATGCGGCGGCTCCATCGAAGCGCTTCTTTCCCGATGACCCGAGATAGACGGCCTGCACTTGCGGATGCGACATGACTTCCTTGGGCTTGCCGGACATCAGCAGCGCACCATTGACCAGCACGGCCACCTCGGAAGCGAACATCCGCACCATCTCCATGTCGTGCTCGATCATCAGCACCGCGATGTCGGCCGGCAATGTGGCGATCGCCCCGTGCAGCAAATCGAGCTCGGTGCTGGGAATGCCGGCCGCAGGCTCATCCAGCAGCAGGACCTTCGGTTGCAGCGCCAGCGCGATCGCAATCTCGACGAGCCGCTGCCTTCCGTATGCGATCTCCGTCACCTTCCGGTACCGGTCGTCCTGGAGCTTCAGCTGCAACAGCAACGTCTCGGTGCGCTCGAGCAGGTCGATCTCGCGGCCAGCCGGCCGCCACATCTGGAAGCCGCGCCCTGCCGCTTGCGTGACGGCAATGAAGACGTTCTCGAAAACCGTCAGTTGCGAGAAGAGACTCGAGATCTGGAACGTGCGAACCAATCCCTTGCGCGTCCGCACCGCCGCCGAGGCTCCCGTGACCTCTTCACCGAACAGCTGCAGCTTTCCAGCGTCTGGCCTCAACACCCCCGTGAGCAGGTTCACGAGCGTGGTCTTGCCGGCACCGTTGGGGCCGATCAAGGCCGTGCGAGTGCCCTTCGGCAGCGAGATGCTCACGTCCTGCGTGACGTGCAGCGCACCGAAGTGCTTGCTCAGGCCGCTCGCTTGCAGCGCGATCATCGCGGCGCTCATGACCGGCCCTCTTTGCCGCGCAGCTTGTCCAAGGCGTTCTGGGCCAGTCCCACCAATCCCCCGCGGCCGAACATCACCACCGCAATCAGGACGAGACCGATGATCAGCATCCAATAGAACGGATTCCACTGGGAAGAGAAATGCTTCAGCAGCATGTAGGCCGGGGCACCGATGAAGGCGCCATACAGCGTGCCGATGCCGCCGAGGACCAGCATGACCAGGACATCCACCGAAGTGTCGAGCGCGAAGACGCCGATCCCCACGAACGCGTTCGCCTGAGTGAACAGCGCGCCGGCAATGCCTGCGATGGCGCCGCTGATGGTGTAGGCCAGTGTGAGATGGGGCAGCACGCGATTGCCGATCAGGCGCATGCGCGCCGGGTTCTCGCGCACGCCCTGCAGCATCACGCCGAAGGGCGATGCCACGATGCGTTTGAGCAGCACGAACAGCAGCACCAGCCAGGCCAGTACATAGAGATAAGCCGTGCTGCCGCCCAGCCCCCATTCGAACCGCCCAAGAATCGGGGCGAACTGGATGCCCGCCAGACCGTCGTCGCCCCCTGTGATGTCCGTCGCCTTGTGGGCAGCCTCGAACACGAGCACGCCCAGAGCCAATGTGACCATCAGCAGCGGGAGGCCGGTCAATCTCAGCAGGAAGGGTCCCACCAAGGCCGCGAGAGCGCCCGCCGCGAGTCCGCCCATCAATGCGACGCTGATCGGCTCGGTCCAGCCCGCCAGGGAGAGCCATCCAGCCGTGAAGGCCCCGAGCCCGAAAAAGACCGCGTGACCAAAGGAAAGCACACCTGAAAATCCCAGCAGCAGGTCATAGGACAGCACGAGAAGCACCATGACCAGAACCGAGGTACCCAGCGACAGATACTGCGGAAAGGCAAAGTAGCAAGCCAGCGCGACGCCGAGCCAGAGGAACTCCGAGAAGTGCCAGCGGTGGCGCCCGAGGATCGAATCGCGTGTCGCAGAGTTCATGTCGTCAGGCCGTCCGCGCACGAGCGAGCAGGCCATCGGGCCGCCACACGATCAGCGCAATCAGAAGCAGATAGATGAGGAATGCGCCGGACTGTGGAAACAGGTAGCGCCCGGCCGTCTCGAAAAGGCCGACGATCACCGCGACGGCGACGGAGGCCGTCACTTGGCCATGTCCTGCGAGGGCGACGATGACCAGCACCAGCACAAGGTGCTTGAGCGGCCACATCGGCTCCATCGGCAACATGGGGGCCGCCAGGATGCCGCCGAGCGCGGCAAGGCCGCAACCCAACGCGAAAGTCGCCGAGAAAAGCACCGGCACGTTCATCCCCATCGCCTGCGCCATGCCGCGGTTGTCCACTGCGGCGCGAAGTCTCGCCCCGGTGCTGGTGCGCTCGAACACCCACCACAACGCACCAATGATCACCAGGCAGACGACCGCCGAGAAGACGCGGTACACCTCGAACTCACGCACTCCGAGGTCGACATTGCCCTTGAGATAGGCCGGGAGGTCGATCCGCATGACGTTCGGCCCGAACCACATCGTGAGCAGCGCGATCACCACGAAGTTGAAGCCGATGGTCACCAGCACCTGGTCCAGGTCGCTGCGCTTGTACAGATGCACATAGAGCAGCCGCTCGGCGGCGACTCCAAAGATCGCGACCGCGATGACTGCCACGGGCACCGCAACCGCATAGGCCCAGCCGTGCTGCTGCATCAGGCTGATCGCCAGATAGCCGCCAATGGCAGCGAAGGCGCCATGTGCAAGGTTGATGACCCGCATGAGGCCCATGGTGATCACGAGGCCGAGCGCGATCAGGCACAGGACCAGTCCATACGACAGGCCATACAGAACGATGAAGGCGATGGTGTCCACTTCAGTCAACCTGGCAGCGGCTTCGAAGGGGGCTCAGTTCGCCGACGCCGGGTTCACCTGCTCCCAGGTTTTGACGACCTGGTTGCGCTTGGTGCCATTGCCGTCCTTGACGACTTCGCGAAGGTAGAAGTTCTGAACCAGCTCTCGTGTGGCGGGGTCGATCGTCACACGGCCGCGCGGGCTCTTCCATGTATAGCCAGGCAGGGACTTCACAGCCGCTTGGCCGTCGAACGGCTTGCCGGCCTGATCGCCAAGCATCTTGTAGGCAAGATGCATCGCGTCGAAAGCGCCGATGCTGAACGAGTTCGGACGCGCAGTGGGACCGACGTTCTTCAACAGCCAATTGGCGAATGCCGTGTTTTCCGGGTTCTTCGCGTTGGCATCGATATAGATGATGGACTTGAAGCCCACGATGGAGTCGTCGAACAGCGGCAGATCGCTGTCTTCCGCTTCGCCCTGGCCGATGATCAGTACCTTCTGCGTCAAGCCGCGGGCAGCCAAAGCCTTGCTGAAGCCCACCGAAGCTGCCCCAGGCGGCAGGAAGATCTGCAGCACGTCAGGATTGGCGTTGGCGATGCGTTCCGCGATTGGTGCGAAGTCCGTGGTGTTCAGCGGCACGCGTACGTTGCCAACCATCTGCCCGCCTTCGGATGTGAACTTGGCCATGAAGGCCTGCTCCACGATATGGCCCGGGCCATAGTCCCCCACTGCGACAAAGCCGCGGGACTTGCCCTGCTGGCGCGCATAGGTGGCAGCGAGTTCCGCCGGTTGATTGATCGCCTGGCCCATCCGAACGAAGTACGGCGACATCTTCATCAGAGAAGGCGTCGCCGCGTTCACGATGAAAAGCGGGACCTTGGCCGCGTTCACCACGGGCGCAGTCGCCGCCACCTCCGGGCTCAGATAGAAACCGCCGAGCATGGCGACCTTGTCCTTGACGACGAGTTCTTCCGCCAGGCGCTTGGCCAACGTGGCATCAGCGCCTGCGCTGTCGCGATAGATCACTTCTACCCGCCGGTCGCCAACCGACGACCCGTGAATCGCCATGTACGCCTCGACCCCCTGTCGAAATGACTGACCCGCCACTGCGAACGGCCCCGTGAAAGGGCCGACGAAGCCGACCTTGACTGGCTCTTGCGCGGCAACGTTGCCGCCGAGAAGAACTGAGGCAGCCAGCACCAACAGACGCGAGATCGACATCTTCATTCGTTTCACCTTCACCTTTCGCAGAGAGATTGCGCTGCAGGCAGAACATCTATTCTGCGCAATCGTCTTCCACGGAAGATATCACTTTGCAGTCATCGCCATATAGGGCAAACCAGCATTGCGTCTCTAAAAATTAACTTCGAAGGGAGCAGCGCCGACTCCGGTAAAATCTCGACTCCCCAGGAGTGGATGTTCCATGGAAGACAAACACAAGATCGATTCTCGAAGCGCTCTCGGTGATGCGCGGGGTCCCGGCGCGGGTCGCCGTGCCCGACCCAGCATCAGCGAACTGATCACGATGCAATGGCAGACCGAGAGGCAAGACCTCGATCTGCAGAACTTCCTTCTGGCGATCTACTTCATGCGGCTAGGCACACTGGTGGACCGCGCGTACGACCGCCACTGTCAGAAGGCATACGGTGTCAATGGCGGAGACATGCGCCTGATGCTCGCGCTTCGCCGCAGCGGGCCTCCCTATGTCAAGAGGCCCACGGATCTGTTCCGAGCCCTGCTGGTGACTTCCGGCGCCATCACCAAGAAGGTCGATCGGCTTGTCGAGGCAGGCTATGTGGAGCGACTCCCCGATCCGAGCCACAGTGGCGGCTTTCTGGTGCACCTGACAAAGGCAGGCTTGCAGACGGTGGAGTTGGCGGTCGAGTACCTGGCCAACCACTCCGCACTCGCCCCGGCGATGTCGCAGCTTCCTCCGGACGAACGCAAGCGGGGGACGAATTTCGCGCTGCAAATCCTGTCCATGCTCGAAAGAACCGAAGCCTCGCTCGAGGAAGAGGTCGATGAGCCGCCCTCGCGACCACGCCATGTGCGACGCGCTGGCGGATAGTCAATCCGCGAAGCCTGGCAATGCCGTGCTCAGTGGCTATCACGTCGACATCGCTGCGGGCGGTCGTCACCAGGCCCGAGAGGTGGCTGACTATTCTCGAAATGCCACCCTTGCCGACGGAAGGCAGCGCGAAGATCGAAACACCACCCTGCGACTGCGATGCCGCCCTGACGAAATCGACCTGCCCTGCGACCGCGCCGATGTGATCGCTGCCGATGGCTTCGGCCGCCGGCGTGCCCCTTGCGATCACATCGCCTCGGCGCAAAGTGATTGTTTTGCTGATGTGTCCGGTCAGCGGCCCGAACGAGAACACCATGTCCGCGGTCGTACCATCCTGCATCGTCTCCCCGTCCAACGTGGTGGTAAGCCGTAAATTGCCGGCGTCGACTGCCGATCCGAGGGACCGGCCGCCAATCGGCAGCTACTTCCTTGTGAGTCCAGTTGCTCGCTGTTCTTCACGACTTCCTGAGCTCTCGCATAACTCTCGATCAGCAGCTGGTACGGCGGGAACACGGCGCTGTAGGCTTCGGCCCACTGCCCCGCATCTTCGCGGCTCCAGGTCTTCTGGATCTCGGAGCACACGCCGGCGGTATCGATCGGCACCACGCCCGCCTGCACGACGCGCGCCAGCGTGATCTCCTGGGCCATCTTCGAATAGGTGCCTGAAGCGTCGATCACCGCAAACACCTTGTAGCCTTCATGCACCGCCGCGATGCTCGGGAAGGCCATGCATACGCTCGTGATGGTGCCGGCGATGATCAGTGTGCCGCGGCCGGTGGCCTTCACTGCAGCGACGAACTCGGGGTTGTCCCACGCATTGATCTCACCCTTGCGTGCCACGTACTCGGCATGCGGCGCGTACTTGTGGACTTCAGGGATCAAAGGCCCGTTCGGACCCTGCGGGACCGAGGCCGTCGTGATGACAGGAATCCTTGCCAGCGTCGCCACCTTGGCAAGTGTGGTGACATTGGCGCGCAGCTCCGTCATCGGCATGTCCCTGGTAGCAAGCCCGCGCCTTCTGGAGAAGACGGGCACTCCTCAGTTGCCCGCGGACTTGTCCAAGCTCCCCAGCATGGACATGGGCATGCCCCAGAGCCAGCACGTTTGGAGTCTCATCGGCCCCAATGGCGCGCATGTGGATGTTCACCACAACCCGCGGTTCGTCACGCGCAGCATGCTGGCGCTTCGTGCGGGCGCTGCGTCGGGAGTGGGCGTGGTCCAACTCCCGACGATGATGGTGCGCGAGGAGATCGAGCGCGGGGTGTTAGTGCACGTGATTCCCGGCTGGGCACCTCGGCGCGAACTCATTCACGCTGTATTCGGCTCTCGCCGTGGTCTCCTGCCGGCTGTCCGAGCGCTGATCGATGACCTCGCCGAACGCTTCGCGCGGCTGGAAGAGGACTGACGCGAGCGAGCTGGTTGCCCTGCGAGGCGTGGATGCGCGGCCGGACACAAGGTCCTTTCTCAGGGGCCGAAACCTCCGACGAAAGCCACGCCGCCACCGCCCCACGCGCCCCAATCTGCATTGTTCAGCTCATCGTACTGAGCCTCTCGCAGATCCTCTTTGTTCATTTGTTGGTGATAGCGCATTTCCTGGTAAACCGAGTATTGCGCCGAGTTGCCAACGAGTGCCATTCCATTCGTGGAATCGCGCATCACGTAGTAAATGACTCCCTTGTACTTGACGGGTGTGACAGTGTCTTTGGGTAGCTTGGCGTAAATGGCCGACTGTTCAGGAGTCGTCGGCGTAACGATCTTGAAGCCCGCAGCAATTGCGATCTTGTCGCGGTCCGGGTGGCTGGTTGCGCATCCGGCGGCGGCCAACGCAATCAGCGCCACGCCGCAGATTCTCTTGAAGATGACTTTGAATTTTTTCATGGTTTTTGCTTGAAGTTGGCGACAGGTGACCAGACAACGCAGCAGTCCGCTTTCTGTTTCGCGGATTGCTCTCGAAGCCTGCCAGCAATGTAACCCCTTGCCGCCGGAAAGCTGTCCTTCCACGGGTACATTGCATGTCCTTTGCCGAATCCGAGAACACCCGCATGCGCCGCGTCAAAACCCTGGTCCTGATCATCCTGCTCATCCTGATCGCCGCATGCACGACCTTGGCGCTCCAGCACTTCGATGAGCTCTACGGACCGGCCGACCCGAAGCGCTTCGACCATCCGCTTGCGCCAATGCCCGGAGAGTCCTATGCGCAGACGATCCAGCCGATCCTCGACCGCCGCTGCGTGGTCTGCCACGCCTGCTATGACGGACCCTGCCAGCTCAAGGCCACGGCCTGGGAAGGCTTGGCTCGAGGTGCCAGCAAGACGCCGGTGTACGACGCGTCGCGGCTGCTCGCGGCGAATCCCACGCGGCTTTTTGTCGACGCGCAGGAGCCTTCGCAATGGCGGGATAGGGGCTTCTTTCCGGTGCTCAACGAGCATGCGCCGACGCCCGAGGCCAATCGCACGGCCGGGCTGATGCACCGGCTTCTGGTGCTGAAGGAGAAGCATCCGCTGCCCACCAGCGGGATCGTGGGCGCAGGGCTCGATTTTTCAATCGGGCGCGAAGCGATGTGCCCGGCCGGTGCCGAGATCGACGCCTATGAACGCAAGATGCCGCTCGGCGGCATGCCCTTCGGCCTTCCGGGCCTGAGTCCGGCCGAGCAGAACCAGCTCAAGAGCTGGATCGAACGCGGCGCGCCTTACGAAGGCCCGCCGCCGCTGGCGCCGCTCGCGCAAGACCGCATCGCGGCTTGGGAGCGCTTCTTCAATGGCGATTCGCGCAAGGAGCGGCTCTTCAGCCGCTATGCGTACGAGCACCTGTTCCTCGCTCATCTCTATTTCGATGACGATCCGCAGCGCCAGTTTTTCAAGATGGTGCGTTCGGCAACCGCGCCCGGCCAGCCAGTGCAATTGATCGCCAGCCGCCGGCCGGTCGACGATCCAGGAGTCGAGCGCTTTTACTACCGCCTGGTCCCGGAGCGCGAATCCATCGTTGCCAAGACTCATATGCCCTACGCGCTGAGTCCCGCCCGAATGCAGCGCTGGCGTTCGCTGTTTCTTGATGCGCCCTACACGGTCGATCGCCTGCCCGGCTACAGCGCCGATACGGCCGCGAATCCATTCGCAACCTTCGCCGCGCTACCCGTGGAGGCGCGCTACCGCTTCATGCTCGACGAGGCCGAGTTCACGATCATGGGCTTCATCAAAGGCCCTGTGTGCCGCGGCCAGATGGCACTCGACGTCATAGAGGACCGTTTCTGGGTCACCTTTTTTGCGCCGGGTGGGCGCAATGATCAGGTGCAGGCAGACCTGCTCGCAAAGGACAGCAACCTGCTGCGCCTGCCAACCGGCAGCAGCAACGAGCAAGTGGTCACGCCTTGGATTCACTACGCGCGCCTGGAGAACGAATACCTGCGTGCCAAGTCAGCGTTCCTGGCCCGCAACATCGGTGGCCCCCAGCAGCAGAAGCTCGACCTGCAACTGTTGTGGGACGGTGATGGTCGCAATGACAATGCCGCACTCACCGTGTTCCGCCACTTCGACAGCGCCAGTGTCGTCAAGGGCATGGTCGGTGACGCGCCCAAGACTGCCTGGGTCATCGGCTATCCGCTGCTGGAGCGCATCCATTACCTGCTGGTTGCCAATTACGACGTGTTCGGCAACGTCGGGCATCAACTCAACTCGCGCCTCTACATGGACTTCCTGCGCATGGAAGGCGAGTTCAATTTCATCGTGCTGCTGCCGAAGGCACAGCGCATTGCGACACGCGACTATTGGTATCGATCCGACAGCCGTGCCGCACGCGATCAGGTCTACGGCGGCCCATCGACCACGCTGTCTGTCGACAGCGGCATTCACTACCAAACTGCAGATGCCCGACTCGAACTGATGGAGATAATGAAGAAGGGGCTAGCGCCGGTGCTGCCCCGGGAGTTCGAGCTGAGCCGCGCGGCGCCGCCTTTGCAGGGGCCGTTGCGCGAACTCGAGGCGGTGCGCGGCGCGTCATTGCAATGGCTTCCGGAGGAAGCCGCATTGGTGGTCGAGGCGCCCGGTGCCGCGCCAGCGACCTTCAGTCTTCTGCGCAACACCGCGCATGCGAGCGTGTCGCACCTGCTGGGTGAGCGCCGCGAATTGCGGCCGGACGAGGACACCCTGACGCTGGTGCCCGGTGTGATCGGCGCCTATCCGAATGCCTTCTACAGGGTTGACTCATCGCAGCTGCCGGCGATGGCCGACGCGATCCGGAAGCTGAAGTCTGAAAAAGATTACGCAGCCTTTTCGGAACGCTTTGCAGTGCGTCGCACCGACCCGGCCTTCTGGGCCGTGAGCGACGGGCTTGTCGAGCGGTACCGACGGGACCAGCCTGTTCAGGCCGGCATCCTGGACCTCAACCGCTTCGAGGACAGGTGACAGTCCTTCACTCAGCGACGTGCTTACGGAGAAAAGCCAACTGGGCGCGGACGTTCTCGTCCAGGTAGCGTCCGTAGTAGGGCTGAAAATGATCCGATGCATGCAGAGCGAACTCTGCGTTCGGCATGCGTTCGGCTGCCTTGCGAGCGACAGCCGCCGGGATGATGCTGTCGTTCGATCCGGCAATGACGAGCGTCGGCACCCGTACCTTGTGCGCGCTGCGAATGGGGTTGTAGTAAGGAATCTTCAACAGCACTCTTGCGAGTACCTTGTTTTCCCACGTCACGTTGGCGATGTCCTTGAGCTTCTTCATCCCGCTCCATGCCTCGGGGCCTGTCAGTACGGCGAACTCGCCAGGCCGGCCGACGACGGGCAGGTAGTGCGGTCTGCCGAACAAGCTGCCAATGACATCGCGTATGCCAGCGGCAGTCAGCCGCAGAATGACCTTCGGGCTCAGCGAGCCAATCACACCCAGTCCACTCATCAGCGGATGCCCTGCAATGACCGCGGATACGCGATGACCGCGCGCCGCCATGCAGACTACGTGGCCGCCGGAGAGTGAAGTGCCCCACAGCACTATGCGCTGCCCATCCACCTCGTTCCTTGTCTTGACGAACCGAATGGCGGCATCCCAGTCCTGCAGGTGGCGGTCCGGATCGACCCAGTGCCGCGGTTGCCCTTCGCTGTCGCCGAAGTTGCGGTAGTCGAAGAGGAACACGGCATACCCGGCTTCGACGAAGCGCTCCGCGTGCGGACGCAGCATCGCCCGCACGCCGGCAAAGCCGTGTGCCATCACGATGACGGGAGGGCGATCTCCATGGCTCGGCAGCAGCAGGGTGGCCGCGCAGCGCAAGCCGCGGCTCATGAATGAAGAGTCGATGACTTCCACGGGATCTCTCAGGCGCCAACGGGAACAGGCGCGGCGCGCAAAGGTCCGCCGCGAAGCGATTCGACACCGAACTCCAGTGCGGAATCCTCCACCGGATCCTTGAGCAGCATCACACGGTCTTTTTCAGGGCTGTGCAGCACGCGCCATGGCAATCCGCGGCCTTGTCGCGGCAATATCGCTGCCCCGCGCTGCGCATAGCCTGACTGGAGCGCACCCGCGATCGTTTCGTCCTGCGCCTGGCCCTGCGGCGCGCGTGCCGTGACGACGTCGAGACCTTTGCTGTCCATGTGCTTGAGCAGCCGACAGACGTACCCTCCCGCCATGTCGACCTTCAAGGTCCAGGATGCATTGACGTAGCCGAAGACCCACGCCAGGTTGGGAATGTCCTGCAGCAAGACTCCCTTGTAGGTCATCAGTTCATTCACGGAACGAGTCTGCCCGTCGACCCGCAATTCCATGCCGCCAAAGCACTGCAGTTTCAAACCGGTCGCGGTCACGATGATGTCAGCTTCCAGTTCCTTGCCGGACTTCAGTCGGATGCCGTTCTCCGTGAAGCTGTCGATCTGGTCGGTCTCGATGGAGGCCTTGCCTGCCCGGATCGCCTTGAAGAGGTCGGCATCAGGCACTGCGCACAGGCGCTGATCCCACGGCTTGTAGTTGGGCGAGAAATGGCGCATGTCGAAGTCCTTGCCCAAGTGCTTCCTCACACCTGACAGCAGCAGCTTTCTCATCCGTTCGGGCCACCGCTTGGACGCCTTGTAGATCAGTCTCTGCAGGAACAGGTTGCGGGCACGTGCCATGCCGAAGACCCAACGGTCAGGCAGCACGCGCTGCAACACTTCCGAAATCCTGTCGTAGCCCGGCACGGAGAACACGTAGCTGGGCGAACGCTGCAACATGGTGATATGGGCCGTCTCCTGCGCCATGGTCGGAACCAGGGTCACGGCGGTCGCACCACTGCCGATCACGACAACTCGCTTGTTGCGGTAGTCCAGGCCTTCGGGCCAATGCTGGGGATGCACGCACTGGCCCTTGAAACGCTCTACACCTGGAAAGCTCGGGAGATAGCCCGCGTCGTAGTCGTAGTAGCCCGTGCAGCTGATCAGGAAGCTGCAAGTGAAGGTGCGGGTCTCACCGCTCTCCTCGTCGACTGCGCTGATGGTCCAGCACCTGTGCTCGCTCGACCATGACGCCTGCGTGGTGCGAACGCCGAAACGAACATTTTTTTCGACTCCGAACGCGCGCGCCGTATCGGCAACGTACCGTCGGATCGATGGCCCGTCCGCCAGGACCTTGAGTTCATGCCATGGACGAAATGCATAGCCGAAGGTGAACATGTCCGAATCCGAACGGATGCCTGGATAGCGAAACAGGTCCCAGGTACCGCCTATCGCTTTGCGGCGTTCGAGAAGGCCCACGCGCTTGTCCGGGCATTCCTTCTGCAAATGGCAAGCCATGCCGATGCCGGAAAGTCCGGCCCCGATGATCAGGATGTCGTAGTTTGTCTCCATGTGCTGTCGCCTCTGGTTATGTAGTGGCCGCGAGTATTGCTGTGCGTCGTCAGCTCTTCTTGACATTGGGAGACTAATCTTTGACAGTTTGAGACATGACAGCAATGGTCCGAGCGAGTGGATTGCAAGGCTATGCGGCGCTCATGCAGAGCATGGGCCGCAACCCGGCAGTGCTTCTGAAGCGACATCGAATGTCCTTGGCGTTGTTGGCAGACGAAGACGCAATGGTGTCGCTTCGCTCCGGCGTACAGCTTCTGGAAGCCAGCGCTTTCGAGACCGCCTGCCCCGACTTCGGTTTGCGGATGGCGCAGCTCCAGAATGTCAGCGCGCTCGGTCCGCTCGCGATCGTTTTGCAGAACGCACCCACTGTCAGGAGCGCGTGGGACTATGTGTCCAGCCATCTGTTCGTCCAGAGCCCCGGTCTCGGAATGAGCGTCCACGAGGATAGTTCGGTGGTCCAAGACGCAGCGGAAATTGCAGTCGAGATCCGGCTGCCTCGATTGCCTGCGCAACGACAGACGATTGATCTGTGCCTGGGCGACTGTCATCGCATTACCCGCTTGCTTGCAGGCAAGAATTACCACTTGCACGCGGTCACCCTGCCTCATGAGCCGCTTGCGCCACTCTCCGTCTACAGGCGATTCTTCGGGGCACCCGTGTTCACTGAGCAGCCGAGAGCCGCCCTGCACCTAAGCCGCGAAACCCTCGACGCAGACTTGCGCGACGCGAATCCTGCGTTGAGACAAATCACCGAAGACTATCTCGACAGGCACTTCCGCAACCCAGGCGAAAGTGTTTCGGCTCGAGTCCGCCTTGCCTTGCGGCGCACGCTAGGAACGCCGCGGGCCGACAAAACACACGTCGCCGAACTACTCGGCGTCCATCCCCGTACCTTGCAACGCCACCTTGCTGCCGAACGCACGACCTTTGAAGCGATTCGAGAAGACACCCGCAAGGAGGTTGCGCATCACTTTCTGCGTGAGACCCGTATTCCTCTTGGCCAACTCGCCCACCTGCTCGGCTTCTCTGAGCAGTCGGCCATGACACGATCTTGTCG
Source organism: Variovorax sp. 10N420 (assembly GCF_056394705.1). Classification (NCBI taxonomy): domain Bacteria; kingdom Pseudomonadati; phylum Pseudomonadota; class Betaproteobacteria; order Burkholderiales; family Comamonadaceae; genus Variovorax; species Variovorax sp. 10N420. The sequence continues at coordinate 276,658 of NZ_JBFTIJ010000002.1, forward strand.
CCGCTGGTTCGGCGCCCCACCTTCAGTGATACGCGGGCAAGAATCCAGTCTCGAGTCTGACTGAGGTCTGCCTCTGGGCGGCCCGCATGCTGGCAATGCCAGCGCTACTTGCGGACAACCGCCGCGCCGTTGGGGCCCACGCAGCCCGCGCGGTAAACGCCATTGGCGCACGCGACGTTGGGGGGCGGAGGCTTCCTGACCGCGACTGCGCCGTTGGGACCGGCGCAGGCCGCCCGATACACGCCTCTGACGCAAGCGCCCGCAGAGGCGTCCAGCGGCAGCAGCACCATCATTCCGAACGCTGTGGCCGCAGCCAGCGAGTACCTGAGTTTCATGCGTTGTTCCTGTAGTCGAACGGCTGGCCCGCCATCAAAATTCCAGCGGTCTCTCCCGGGCAGAGGGTACTGACAAATGCCGCGAGACGCACCTTCCCCAAAGGGAAGTAGACGGCGAGCGCGGGCGCGCCCAAAGTACTTGCGGATCAAAGAATGGACATTCGGCCTGGTCCGTTCCCATCCGCTCTGGAGATATATGAACCTGAACCTCAAAACAACCACTCGTCAGCTCGGCATTGCCTTGCTGGCCGTCTCGACGCTGATCGGGCCCGTGGGCGTTGCAATGGCCCAAGAGGCACCCGCGACAGCCACGGCACCTGCGAAGACATTCAAGGACGAACGCGCCCTCGGATTGCTCAAGGCCATGAGCGACACGCTCACGGCGGCGAAGACGCTCGACTTCAAGATTCGAGGCATCGTTCCGACGCCCTCTCCGACGGGGCAGTACGTCAGCCTGTTCGCTTCGTCGCGCGTCGTGATGCAGCGGCCCGACAAACTCTTCGTGACCTCGCGTGGAGACCTGTTTCCAAGCGACGTCGTCTATGACGGCAAGACGGTGACAGTCATCGGCGCGGATCACAAGTTCTACGCGCAGCGCGAGGCAGCGGGCGGTGCCATCGAATCGCTCATGAAGAACGAGCTGCCAGGGTCGGATGCGACAACTCCGTTTCTGGATCTTCTCGTGCCGGATCCCTTCGCACTGTTGACGCGGGATCTTTCCAGCGCATTCTGGGTCGGCCAGTCGACCGTCGGCGGCGTCAAGACCGACCATCTCGCATTCACTGCCGAGGGGCTGGACTGGGAAGTCTGGATCGGTGCCAAGGACAAGCTGCCGCGCCTGATGGTCATCTCCTATCGCACTGGCGAGCGCCAGCCGACGTTCACCGTAGAGTTCTCCGACTGGAGGCTCGGTGCGCCGGTTGCGTCGCAGACCTTCAACGCGCCGATCCCCAAGGGCGCGCTGAAGCTCGAGTTCAAGCAAATGGACGCCCTCAAGTGATCCTGCAAAAAGGCAATGTGATGAAGCATCTCAAGACACTCGTGTTCAGCGTCGCAATCGTGTCCGGTACGCTCGCGCCCTTGTCTGCCGCGAACGCATGGGTCGCCGCTGCCGGCGGCTGGCGCGGCGGGGCGGTCGCGGTCGGTGGCGTCCACCGGCCCTACTACCACCCCTACTATCGTCCCGCGGGCTGCTACGGGTGTGGTGCTGCAGCGGGTGCGGTCGCAGGAATGGCGGTCGGCGCGGCAGTCGCTACTGCGGCGCGACCTACCACTGTGGTGGTCCAACAGGCCCCGGCGGTGGTAGTCCAGCAGCCCGCCTACGTGGTCCACCCGAGCTTGCCGATCGGCACCCAGATCGCCAACGTACCGGGCGGGGCGAGGGAGATGGTCGTGAACGGCACCCGGTATTACCAGGCAGGGCCAACCTGGTACAAGCCCTACTTTGGTTCGAGCGGCGTCTACTACGAAGTCGTGCCGGCGCCATAGGGCGCGCGAGATTGCAGCGCGGGCTTGGCGGCCGGGGCGGCCAGTCCCCGTTTGATCTTCGATGCATGAGGTTTATCGCACTGACCTTGGTGCTTGGTGCTGCGGTCTTCGCCTCTTGCGTAGCGGCACAACCGGCAGACCTCGTGCTGACCGAGGCCAAGCTTCAACAGCGCGTGAACGGTGTGCTCGCGTTGATGAGCTATTCCGTTGTGCCCGACCTCGTTTCGAGTTCGCTATCGATCTCCAGTCCCAATACTGGAAATCCGACGATTGCCATGTCTCAGCTCGCTGGTGGATTCACCGTCAGCCAATCCTTTCCGCTCTACCTCGAAGGAGGACTTGCGGCGAGCCGCTACGACCCGACGTTCTACGCGACTAACGGCAGTCAGGAGCGACCGGTCCCTGTGAAATGGAACAACGGCGCGTTGACCGGCGGAATAGGATGGGACTTCCCCTTGATTCCAGAACTCAAGTTCAGACCTATCGTCAACGTCGCGCTCGGACGCGTCGCAAGCGATTTGTCAATTGCCAGAGCCCTTCTCGGCCCGAATGGGGGGCCCGAGATCGATTTTCTTGACAGAGGGCATCTCACGGCCTACGGCTTTGGCGGCTCACTGATGCTGGACTACGAGCGATATCGGCCGGAGGATGAGATCGACGTCGAGCTGCGCTACACCAACATCCGGCTGCAAAGTCGCAGCAGCAGTTCACTGGCCGTACAGGGCCACGCCGACGCCATCACCGCCAGTCTTTGGAGCCGCTACCGGGCTCCGACCGGATTCACGGCAATGGAGCGCCCATTGCGCTATGTACTGGAGTACGCATACACACGCTATCTCGGCGACCAGGCAGGGGTGTTGGGGTTCTCTTCGCTGAATTCGGTCGGAATCGGCCTCGAGCTTGATTCGAGTGCGCGCGACCTCTTCATTACCCGCACGCGACTCGTTCTGCGTCACATGTTCGGTCACGCGGTGTCGGGGTTCTCGGTCGGACTGGCAGTCAGCTTTTAACGTTCCGCCGGCAAACTCCGCATCTCAGTCGGCCACGCGCCGGATCGCCTCGAGCACATCGGCTCCCGCCTCGCTTTTGAGAAAGTAGGCCGCACAGCCGATGTCCCGTGCCGCAGCCCGGGTCTCAGGGTCGTCGTGCGCAGTAATGAAAATGAATGGCGGGTGCCCGCCCTGCGCGACCATGTACTGAGCCAATTCAATGCCCGATAGGCCCCCGAGCTGGATGTCCAGCAACAGACAGTGGAACCGGGGTTTCTTCGCGTCCGCGAGGAACTCTTCTGCCGAGCCGTAGGTAACCGGCTGCATGCCGGACGCGCGCAGCAGCCTGCCAAGCGATCGGCAAAGGCTGTCGTCATCATCGACGACGGCAACGTAAAAAGGAGTGATGGTGCTCATCGGGAGTCACCTTCTACTTTGGGCGCCTCCGAAGTCGCCGTCTACTGCCCCTTAGGGAAGGTCGGAGTGGGCAGCTACCTACCACCGAGACTGCTATACCTCAAGGCAAGGGTGCGTCGACCCTGCCCTTTGGTGCAGTTGCCAACTCACTGATGCCGCTGGCATCATGCCGCCGAACGCTGCAACACTGCAGTGACGACGCAGTGACGACACTGCACGCAAAGGGCAAACATGAAAGCGAAACGGAAGATATGGCTCACGGTGCTTGCCGGGGCGATCAGCCTGACGGTTGGCTGCGCGAGCAAACTCGATCCAGTCAGCCAGGCGGCCAAGGCCGATGCTGCGAAGGGAGCGGCAGTGCCCAGCATTGCCGAGACCAAGGCGATCGCCGAAGAGGCCTTCGTCTATGGTCTTCCGATCGTGATGAACTATGCGGTGATGTACGAATTCGCCGTGGATTCGAAGTCGAGCCAATTCAAGGCGCCGTTCAACAAGATCAATAATCAACACCATGTCGCCACCTATGAGGACACGGCGATCGTCACCCCCAACAGCGATACGCCCTATTCCTTTGTCTGGCTTGATCTGCGCGCCGAGCCGATAGTGGTCTCCGTGCCTGCAGTGGATAAGCGGCGTTACTACTCCGTGCAGCTCATCGACGGCAACACCTACAACTACGGCTACATCGGCACTCGCGCCACGGGCAGCGCACCGGGCGACTACCTGGTGGTTGGCCCGGACTGGAAAGGCGAGACTCCGGCGGGAATCAAGAAGGTCTTCACCTCGACCACCCCGTTTTCACTCGCACTGTTTCGGACACAGCTGTTTAACCCGAAGGACATCTCGAATGTCGAGAAGGTGCAGGCAGGCTACAAGGCGCAGCCGCTTTCCGCATTTCTCAACCGACCCGCGCCGCCTGCCGCCCCGGCCCTCAACTTCCTGCCGGCGACCACGGCCGGGATCAAGCAGAACTACTTCGAGTATCTCGACGCGGCGCTTCAGTTCGTGCCCGTGACACCCGAAGACAAGGAGCTGCGCGCCAGGCTTGCCCGCATCGGCATCGGCCCAGGCAAGACCTTCGAGTTCAAGGATCTATCGCTTGAACACAAGGGTGCCGTTCTGCTGGCCATGAAGGAAGGGGACGAGAAGATCGACAAGTACGTGGCCACTGGCGTGAAGAACATCAACGGTTGGAACGTCGGCTCGTTCTTTGGCGATCGCGCCTACTACAAGGGCGACTGGCTCAAGCGCGCTGCAGGCGCCAAGTCCGGCGTGTACGGCAACGACGACGTCGAAGCGATGTATCCCATCACTCGCGTGACAGCGACGGGCGAGACGATCGACACCAGCAAACGCAACTACACCATCACCTTCCCTGCCGGGCAGTTGCCGCCCGTGAACTCGTTCTGGTCGGTGACGATGTACGACGGCAAGAGCCAGCTGCTGATCAAGAACCCCATCAACCGCTACCTCATCAATTCGCCGATGGTCTCGGCGATGAAGAAGAACGCCGACGGCTCGCTGACGCTCCACATCCAGAAGGACTCACCGGGCAAGGCGCTCGAAGCCAACTGGCTGCCGGCGCCGAATGACACCGTCTACCTGGTAATGCGTCTGTACTGGCCCAAGGAGTCGCCGCCTTCGATCCTGCCAGCAGGAGCAGGCACCTGGAAGCCGCCCGCAGTCGTGGCGTCGAAATAGGCCTCTGCTGGCGAGCTTCAGTTCGTCGCCAAGACCTATGAAGGCTCGCACCCTGCTCGCGAGCCGCTGCCTTCTAGGCGCGGCACTGGCGCTCACCGCAGTGCACAGCCACGCGGACGAGGGCGGTGTGCCCTTCTGGTTCTCGGGCCAGTATTCGAGTCTTTCTGCCACACCGGCCACGCCCGGCTGGTCACTCACCACGATGGGCTACGGCTACAGCGGCAGCGCCTCGACGGGCAAGCTGCTGCCGAGAGGCAACACCGTGTCGGCGGGGGTGAGTTCCGATGTGGCGTTGCTGCTCGCACAGCTAAGCTACGCGCCAGAGACCCAGTGGCTGGGCGGCCAGGCTTCTCTGGGCGTGGGTTTCGGCTACGGCAGGAACTCGACGAAGGCAGACATTTCAACGTCCGCCCTCGGCGTCCAGCTAAAGCGCACGGATACGACCAACGGCTTCACTGACCTTTACCCGATCGCCAGCATCGCCTGGACACAGGGCGTGCACAACTGGATGACCTACGCGACGGGTGATGTCCCGGTGGGCGCCTACGACAGCAAGAGACTCGCGAACATCGGTATTGGGCATGCGGCCTTCGACGCCGGTGGCGGCTACACCTTTCTGGATCCGCAGAGCGGGCGCGAGTTCTCGGTCGTGGGGGGCCTCACCTACAACTGGGAGAACTCCGACACGAACTACAAGAATGGGGTCGACTCGCATATCGATTGGGCGGCGTCGCAATTCCTCTCGGCCAACTGGGAGGTCGGGCTGGCAGGCTACGTGTACTACCAGCTGACCGGAGACAGCGGATCGGGTGCCAAGCTAGGACCGTTCAAGTCTCGGGTCGCAGCCATCGGACCCGAAATCGGATACGCATTCAAATTAAGGGGTCTGCCGGCCTATGCCAATTTGCGCGCTTACTACGAGTTCTGGGCGCAGAATCGCATCTCAGGCTACTCGGTGTTTGCAACGTTGGTACTGCCACTCGGGAAATGAAGCCTCACTGGGTGCCGAGCGCGCAATTCACACCGCCTTTTGCAAGGCTCCGGCAGATCCCATGGGCCTCGGCACCGGCTTGGCAGTCTGATCTGTCAATGAGGCTGGCAGCGTAAAGCGCAGGCTTGCGCCGCCACCTTCGTTGTTCTCGGCCCATAAGTGCCCGCCGTGCGCCTCGATCAACGAGCGCGAGATCGACAGGCCCATGCCCATCCCGGCGGATTTGGTCGTGAAGAACGACTCGAAGATTTGCTCCGTTCGCTCCCTGGCAATGCCGGCACCGGTGTCGTTGACGGCGATCTCGACCGTGCCGGCGGCACGACGCATTGCGCTGACCACAATGCGCCGGCCCTTGCCTGCGGCTTCATCGATGGCGTCCATGCCGTTGGAGATGAGGTTGAGCAGCACCTGCTGCAGATGGATCCGATCACCCAGCACCGCAGGCAGACCGTGCGCAACTTGCAAGACCACCCGAATGTGCCGCGCCGCCGCATCGGGGCGCACCAGCGCGGTGGCGTCCTCCAGCAGCTCATCGACCTTCAGGGGCACGACTTCGATTTCGTGGCGCCGCAGCATCGCGCGCATGCGGTCGATCACGGCACCGGCGCGCTGGTCATCGGCGCGGATGTCTTCGACGATCTCGCGGATCTCATCGAGGTCCGCATCCCCTGAGCGCAACATCAGTTCAGCGGCTTCGGCGTTGCGAAGGATCGCGCCAAGCGGCTGGTTGATTTCGTGGGCCAGGGCCGCTGCCAATTGGCCCATGACCGACAGGCGGCCCGCATGAGCGATCTCGTCGCGCAGGCACAAATTCTCTCGCTCGGCTTCCTTGCTCGCGGTGATGTCGCTGCATACGCCCCGGCTGCGGACCGCGCGCTGGCGGTCGAATTCGAATCGGCCCTGTGCCGAGATCCACCGCGAATTGCCACTAGCGCCGCCGACGCGAAACTGCATCTGGTAGCGACCGTCCCCGACCCCGGCGGCCGCTTGCGAGAACGCCAACCCGACCGCGTCGCGGTCGTCCGCATGCACCTTCAGCAGCAATGATTCGAAGCTGATCTCCTCGCCCGGCGAGAAGCCGAACAACTGGCGGGTTCTCGGGCTCGCCCAGACGGCGTCGCTCGCCACGTCGCGCATCCACAGGCCGAGTTTTGCGGCCTGCGTGGCAAAGGTCACGCGCTCCTCGCTTTCGCGCAAGGCGTTGACCAGGTTTGCTGCAGAACGCACGTTGCGGCTCAGCTCGTACGCCATTGCAAACACGATGCCCAGGGAGAACAAGCTCACGGTGATGGGCATCTCGATGAAGCCCCAGAACACGAGGATGGCCTGGCCGACGCCGCCCACTGCGAACAGGCAGGTCGTCCCGCCGATGGTGAGGGCGGCGGACCTGTCGCCGCGGCGCCAAGCCGAGCGGCCTGCATCCAGCACAAAGATGGCGAACAGGCCCATTGCCACCTGAGCAACCAGCATCCAATGATTGGGTGTGCCGACAGCGACCGAGACGTTCTCGCCCAGGAACGGCAGGGCGCGCAAGTCCGAGATCTCGTCATAGTTCAATGACTGGCCGCTCAGGAAGTTGGGCACCAGCGTGAAGGTCCTCAGCGCAATGACTGTCCACCCCAGCCAAGGGCGACCGCTCCTGAGATAGCTGCGCACGAAGGCGACCAACGATACGGTGACGAGCCATACCGCCACCTGCCCCACGCGATTCGCAAGCGCATATTCATCTGGCGTCTGCGATTTCATGGCGACGAGTTCGCAGAAGGCAAGCGCGGCCGTCGCCATGGCCAGGAGCGACAGGAACAGACTCGGCCATGCGGCCCGGTCCTTCACCCAAACCAGCAGATGCACTGCAGCCAGCATGAGGCAGGCGGAACCGACCATGGCCCAGACAATGGTGACCCAGCTCATAGAACTCCATTCGTTGCGGACCTCGATTCTCGTTCGAGTCCCGTAACGAAGGCGACGGGATCTAGGAGCGAGCGCGAATCACGTCGGATACAACACCGTTCTCGTTGACTGTGCAGTTGACGTCACGTTGTCCGGCACCGATGGCGAGCGTCACCACGTAGATCCCTTGCTGCATGGTCTCCGTGTCGCCAAGCGGCTTCACGTCTTCCCTTGCGACCTTGTACTCGCGGGAAACAGCATCGACGCAACTGTTTCGTGCAATGACCGGGGACATGAAGCCTCCGATGATCGGCTCCGGAGGGCGGTAGTTGGCACAGCCGCCGACGACCGAACAAAGAACGACGAAAGCTGTAGAACGATGGCGAAAGGACATGCTGATGGTCTGGAGGGTGTGACTCACGAAGAGAGACTCACGAAGTGAGACTCACATGAGGACGAGAACTGCTTGTGCTCATTGGGGCAGGACGCGAGCGGCCTCGCCATTGCCCTGGATGAAGACCCGCTGACCCACTCTCAATCCGGGCGTCACCGGCTGAGTCACCTCGACAAGCACGCCGCTGTCGACTCGAACGAAGATCTGCTGACCTTCAAGTGGCTTGCTGTAGCGTTCCGCGATTTGGCCGCCCGCCATGCTGCCGCCGATCGCGCCCACCACCATGGCGACGTCGCGGCCGGTGCCGCCGCCGATCAGGCTGCCAATTCCCACACCCGCCAGTCCGCCGAGCACCGCGCCCACGCCGGCGTGGTGAGAAGTCGGGATTTCTGTAGGCGAGATCTGCTCAATCTTACCTTGTCGGATCGACACTGATGCTTGCTGCGATGCGGGCACGGCGCAACCCGTGAGAAAGACAGCCATTGCGAATGTGGAAAACAGTGAGAGAAGACGCAATTTCATGACCTCAATAACTCCTGGATTTTGGAAACAGCGCGCACTGTGTGCGCTTCGCGCAGTGGCGTCTACTGCCCTTTAGGGAAGGGGCGCATTCGCCTGTTTACCCATATGCTCGGCCTCAAAACCAATGAGGAGTCCAAGTGGGAATTCGAGTTCGTCCTTACGTCGCGCTGATGGCGCTTGCTTCCGGTGCACTCCTTGCGGGCTGTTCCACGCCGGGCGCAAGCAGCACCGGAATCGTGGCATCCAACAACGCCGAGGCCAAGATCGGCAAGGTTGGATTTCTTACGGAGCCGGCACGGTTGAAGCCCACGCCGGGCGGCGAAGGATTTCTGTGCTGGCTGCAACCCGACGTGAGGTGGAGCAGCTACGACAAGGTCATGATCGAACGCATTCAGGTTTACCTGGAGCCCGGTGCGGTGCAGCGCCCCGTCGACCCGACCGACCTGAAGGCACTGCTGGACTACTTTCATGGCGCATTGGTCAAGAACCTTGCGCCAGTCGTCCAGATCGTTGATGCACCCGGACCAGGCGTGCTCCGCTTGAAGTTCGCGTTGACCTCCCTGATTCCGACCAACACCGTTGCAAGCCTGGCAGGCACGGCGGTGCCCTATGGGTTCGTTGCCGAGATGAGCGCTGGCGCTGCGACCGGCCGCCCTGTGGGCTCGACGCCCTACATGGGCCAGACAGGACTGGAGGCACAGTTCAGGGACGGCGCAACGGGCAAGGTCGTCGGCGAGTGCGCGGACACCGAGATCGGCCTCAAGTACGCCGCCGACCTGAACAAGGGTGCAACGACTGCAGCAGTCGCATGGATGAACGGCTATGCCAGTTCGTTCACGAGCTGGAGCTATGCGCAGGACGCCTTCAACAAGTGGTCGGAGGCGTTCGCCCGCCGTTTCGCTGTCCTGCGCTCGGCGTCACGATGAAAGCGTTCGCTCGGACACGGGCCATCAGCGTCGTGCTGATGGCTCTTTCTTCGGCGGCTTCGCACGCGCAGCAAAGCAACGAGGAGCTCGCCAAGGCGGCGCAGAACCCGCTTGCCAGCTTGATCAGCGTGCCGTTCCAACTCAACACCAACTTTGACACGGGCCCTGAGCAGCGCACGCAGAACGTGCTGAACATCCAACCGGTCGTGCCGTTCAGCCTGAACGAGGATTGGAACCTGATCTCGCGGACCATCATGCCGCTGATCTGGCAGCCGCCCTCCTCCCCGCTTGAAGGCTCCACGTTCGGTCTAGGAGACATCCAGCTCAATGGCTTCTTGTCGCCGAAGAACTCGGGGAGCTGGATCTGGGGCGTTGGTGCCGTGGCACAACTGCCCACCCACACCAACGACAGGCTGGGCAATGACCGCTGGGGCCTGGGTCCCACAGCGGTGGTCCTCCGGCTCGAGAAGGGCAGCCCTTGGGTCTATGGCGCATTGATCAACAACATCTGGTCAGTGAGCAGTTCCTCGGCGGACCCGAAGATCAATCAGCTCACCTTGCAGCCGTTCCTGAACTACAACTTTGCAGGCGGCTTCTACCTGACCTCGTCACCTCTCATCACAGCGAACTGGGAAGCGTCGGGAGGCCAGAAGTGGACTGTGCCCGTGGGCGGCGGGGTCGGCAAGATTGTCCGGTTCGGAAGGCTGCCGGTGAACCTGCAGGCCTCTGCTTACTACAACGTCGAGCGGCCCGACAACGCGCCTCGCTGGTCGATGAGACTCCAGGCGCAGCTGATGTTCCCCAAGTGAGTGTCCAGAAGATGCGCTGGCGACGCGCGATCCACAGCAAGGTGCATCGCAGCGTCATCGCCATCGCCATCGCTCTGGGACCTACGTGGACGACGGCGAGTCGGGCGTAGGGCTGCGACGGACCGTCAGACAAGGAGACGATTTCACAATGAACAAGTCGTATCACAGCCTTTGGAACGCCGCATTGTCGTCCTGGGTAGCAGTACCCGAGACGGCGCGCACACAGAGCAGCGGCAAGTCCCGAGTGGCATCTTGTGTTGGCGGATTGCGGCTCGCCGTCCTGGCCTTCGCCGTAGCAAGCGCCTGGGCGATGCCCGCGGCAGCAGCCACGCTGTACTGGGACACCAACGGCAACACTGCAGGCCTCGGCGGCACGGGCATGTGGGATACCAGCAATCCATCTTGGAATACCAGCAGTACCGGTACCGGTGGCACGCTGTCCGCCTGGAACAACGCGGCGCCGGACAACGCGCTCTTCGCGGGGAGCGCTGGCACCGTGATCCTTACCCAGCCGATCAGCGTAGGTAACGTTAGCTTCAGCACCAACGGTTATGTCCTCAATGCTGGTCAATTGACGCTTGCTGGCACTGGCGGTTCCACCTTCACCACTGCGACCGGGATTACGGCCACCATCAATTCCGCCATAACAGGGACTGCTCCCCTCGTCAAATCAGGGGCCGGCACACTGAACATCTCCAATATCGGCAACAACTATTCCGGCGGCACCGTTGTCTCGCAGGGCACGGTCGTTTCCGGGGCAGGTGTGAACCCGTCGAGTGCGAACAACTATCTCGGGTCCGGCACGATTACCCTTGGCGATGCGAATACCGGATCCGGCAACGTCGCATTGCTGATGAACTACGGTAACTTTTTCACCAATCAAACGGTTTTCGGCAACAACATTGTTGTGAGCAGTCTGGCGGGTGGCCAAGTCACCATCGGCACAACGTTCTTCAGTCCGGGCACCAATGGATCTCAATACAGCGGAACCATCACATTAGGACGTGATGTGACACTGCAGGGAGGCAATGCCGACCGGACAACGTACATAGGAAAGATTACCGGCACCGGAAACCTCACTGTCACCGGGGGCCGCACGACCTTCCAAAACAGCATCAACGATTTTCTGGGTACCGTCACCGTGACGTCTGGCGCGACGTTACAGCTCAGCGCATTGAATGCCGTACCCAGTACATCTGATGTCACGATCAACGCGGGAGGCGTTCTGGACACGGCCGCTGCAGGAGCCCACCAGACCATCAAGTCGCTGAACGGGGCTGGTACCTTCTTGGGGTCGGTCACGGGACACGCGACGACGCTGACCCTGGGTGCCAACAATGGCTCGGGTGTGTTTTCTGGAGCGATTCAGAATGGAGGCGTGGTAAGCCTCGTAAAGACGGGCTCCGGCACGCAGAGCCTCTCAGGAACGGGCAACAGCTATACGGGCAGTACCACGCTCAGCGGCGGCACTCTCAGCGTCACGCGACTGGTTGATGGCGGTGCTGCCAGCAGCATCGGTCAATCGACAAATGCAGCGGGCAACTTGGTGCTCAACGGGGGCGCCTTGAGCTATGTTGGCGCGGCTACGAGTACCAATCGCCTGTTCACCATCAACGGAAGCGGCACGCTGGATGCCTCCGGCAGCGGAGCGTTGACGTTCAGCAACGCGGGCGCCATCGTGGGCAACGGCGTCCTCACGCTCAGCGGCAGCAGCACCAGCAATAATAGTCTGGCGCCAACGCTTGGCGGAACATCGTCGCTCGTCAAAGGCGGAAGTGGAACGTGGATAGTCTCCGGGAACAATTCGTATACCGGCGGCACCGCGTTTAATGGCGGCACTTTGCAGGTGTCCAGTGATGGCAATCTGGGTGCTGCCAGTGGCGCGATACGTTTCGACGGTGGAACTTTGCGCTTGGGCAGTAGCTTCGATCTTGCGATCGGTCGCGCTGTCGTTCTAGGCGCCGGAGGCGGCACGATTGACGTCCAGGGCTTTGATTCCGTGTGGGGCCAGGGCGCCAGTGGCAGCGGCGCACTCACGAAGGCCGGTGCGGGAACACTTGTTCTCACCGGTAGCAACACCTATGGCGGAGGCACGACCATCGCTGGCGGTACCTTGCAGATCGGCGCTGGCGGCACCTCGGGCGCCATCGTCGGCGATGTGACGGACAACGGCGCTCTCATCTTCAATCGCAGCAATGCGTTGACTCTCGAAGGCGCCATCTCAGGAGCCGGAAGCCTCTCGCAGATAGGCGGAGGAGTCACCACCCTGAGCGGCAACAGCAGCACCTTCTCAGGCAGCACCAGCGTCACGAACGGCACCCTGCTGGTCGATGGCGTCCTGGGTGGCTCCGGTAGCGCCATGAGCGTCTCCAATGGCGGCGCCCTTGGCGGCAATGGCACCGTTGGCGGAAGCGTCGCGATCAGCGACGGCATCCTCGCGCCTGGCACCATGCCCGGCAACGTGCCCGGGACGCTGACGATCAACGGCAATCTGTCGCTGACAGGCGCGTCACGGCTCAACTATAAATTCGGGCAGGTCGGCGTCGTCGGCGGTCCTCTCAATGACCTGACGGTGGTGGGCGGCAATCTGACGCTGGACGGCACCCTCAACGTCGCCACCTCGGCAGGCGGCAGCTTCGGCCCTGGCCTGTACCGCGTGATCAGCTATGCCGGCACGCTGACCGACAACGGCCTTGTCCTCGGCACGCAGCCCGTCGGCAGCACGAGCTTCGTGCAGACCGCCGTCGCCAACCAGGTCAACCTGGTCAACACGGCGGGCCTGACGCTGAACTACTGGGACGGCCCCGCCGTGCCGCGCAATAACGGTGTCGTCAACGGCGGCAATGGCACTTGGCAGACCTCAGCCGGCAACGACAACTGGACCGAGGCGACCGGCGCCATCAATGCGCCTTATGCGAACGGCGCCTTCGCGATCTTCTCCGCTGTGCCCGGTACGGTCCAGGTCGACAACAGCTTAGGTGCAGTGGTTTCCGGCGGCATGCAGTTCGCCAGCAGCGGGTATCGTGTGCAGGGCCAGCCCATCACACTGGCGGCCGGCAGCAACACGCTTCGAGTCGGTGATGGCTCGGGGCCGAGCGCGGGTTACGTCGCGACGATTGCGTCCGCGCTGACCGGTGCCGGCGGCATCGACAAGACCGACCTCGGCACCCTCGTGCTCACCGGCACCAACAGCTACACCGGCGGCACCACTGTCAGTGCGGGGACGCTGCAACTGGGCGCTGGTGGCGCGTCCGGGGCGATCGTCGGCAACGTACTCAACAACGGCACACTCGCCTTCAATCGTCCCGATGACGTCATCTTCGATCCCGTCATTTCGGGCGGCGGTGGTGTGATTCAGCGCGGTGCCGGCGCCCTCACCTTCACGGCTGACCAGAGCTATACGGGCGGAACGACCATCAGCAGCGGCGCGCTGAGCCTGGGCAACGGCGGCACGAGCGGGACCGTCGTGGGCAATGTGGTCAACAACGCGGCGCTAGTTTTCAACCGCTCGGACGATCTCAGTTTCGGCGGCGCCATCTCCGGTGCGGGCATGGTCGCGAAGGTCGGCGCCAACAAGCTGGTCCTGACGGGAGACAGTACGTTCACAGGCGGCACAACCATCGCGGGAGGAGGCACGCTTCAACTGGGCAATGGCGGGACCTCGGGCAGCATTGTGGGCGATGTCGTGAACAGCGGCACGCTTGTCTTCAACCGCAGCAACGACCTGAGCTTCGCCGGTTCCATCAGCGGCGCCGGAGCGCTGTCCCACATTGGCAGCAGCAGCACAACGCTCACTGGTGACAGCGGAGCCTTCGCAGGCAGCGCCAGTGTCACGAATGGGGCCTTGTGGATCGAAGGCTTACTGGGCAACGCCGCTAGCACGCTCAACGTGGCGACCGGCGGAACATTGGGAGGTACTGGTACTTTCGGCGGCAGCATGACCATCGCGGATGGCACCCTGGCGCCGGGCAACCCGCTAGGTACGCTGACCATAGGCGGCAATCTTTCGCTGGCCGCGCCGTCGGTACTGGCGTACGAGTTCGGACGGTCGAACGTCGTCGGCGGCGCGCTCAACGACCTCACCCTGGTCGGTGGCAACCTGACCCTGGACGGCACGATCAATGTCAGCGCACCAGGCGGAGGGGCGGCCGGTCCAGGCTTGTACCGCGTGATCAGCTATGGCGGCACGCTGACCAACAATGGCTTGGCGATCGGAACCCAGCCGGCAGGCAGCTCGCTGTTCGTTCAGACGTCCGTGCCGCAGCAAGTCAACCTCGTCAATACCGCGGGTCTCGCTCTGAATTTCTGGGATGCAGGCAACACAACCCGCAACAACGGTGTCATCAACGGCGGCAACGGGGTGTGGCAGGCGACGGGCGGGAATGACAACTGGACCGAGTCGACCGGCGCCATCAATGCGCCCTATGCGACAGGCGCCTTCGGGATCTTCTCGGCCACGCCCGGCACCGTGACAGTGGACAACAGCCTGGGCGACGTCGTATCGGGCGGCATGCAGTTCGCCAGCAGCGGCTATCGCGTGCAGGGGCAGCCCATCACGCTGGCTGCCGGCAGTAACACGCTTCGCGTGGGTGACGGTTCGGGACCGGGCGCCAGCTACCTCGCGACGATTGCATCCTCGCTAAACGGTGCCGGAGGAATCGACAAGACGGACCTGGGCACCCTCGTGCTCACCGGCGCCAACGGTTACACCGGCGGGACCACCATCAGCGCCGGCACTCTGCAAGTCTCGCTGGACACAAACCTCGGTGCCGCAACCGGTGCGCTCAATCTTGCGGGCGGCACGCTCCGGACCACAGGCGACATCGCCACGGCGCGGCCCACCACCATCAGCGCTGCGGTCGGTTCGATCGACACCGCCGCTGGCACAACCCTGACGCACACGGGCAACGTGGCAGGCGGCGGCGCCTTGCTGAAGCTCGGCGCCGGCACGCTCGTGCTGGGTGCCGATGCCACCTACCGCGGCGGCACCACCATCGCTGGCGGCACGCTGCGATTGGGCAACGGCGGCACGATGGGCAGCATCGTTGGCAATGTCTTGAACAACGGTGCGCTGGTATTCGACCGCAGTGATTCGCTGACCTTCGCGGGGGCCATCAGCGGCAGCGGCACGGTCACCAAACTCAACGGCGCGAATCTCACTCTCGCAGGAGCGAACAGCTACAGCGGCGGCACTGCGCTGAAGGGCGGGCAGATCACGGTCGGCAACAACAATGCGCTCGGCAGCGGCGCGCTGTCCATGGACGAAGGCACGACGCTGGGCTTCGCGGCGGACAGACTGAAGTTGGGCAATGCCGTAGTGCTGACCGGCACGAGCGATCCGGTCATCGACACCGGCTCCTTCACCGAAACGCTGTCGGGCGTCATCTCGGGCGGCGGCGCACTCACGAAGAATGGAAGCGGTACGTTGGTGGTGTCGGGTGCCAACACCTACAGCGGTGCCACCAACGTGGCTTTCGGAAGCCTGCAAGCGGGCGCCGCCAACAGTTTCAGCGCGGCATCTGCCCACAGGGTCGCCGCGGGTGCCACGCTCGATACCGGCGGATTCAATCAGCGCGTGGCCGCGTTGACGAACAGCGGCACGGTCAATCTGGCAAGTGGCGTCGCGGGCAGCGCACTGACCGTTGCAGGACCCTACGTGGGCAAAGGCGGCCTCCTGCGTCTGGGCACGACTCTGAACGGCAGCGCCAGCGCGAGCGACAGGCTGGTACTCGACGGACCGACTGCCGTGGCGAGTGGCAGCACCAGCGTGCAGATCGTGAATCTCGGCGGCCTCGGCGGCTTGACCACGGGCAATGGCATCGAGGTCATCAGCGCGACCAACGGTGCCACCACGACCGCGCAGACCACCCGCAACGCATTCAGCCTCGCAGGCGGTCACGTGGATGCGGGTGCCTATGAATACCGCCTCATCGCCGCGGACGCGCTGGGTGCCGGCGAGAACTGGTACTTGCGTTCAACCACCACGCTCGTCATTCCGCCACCCGTCGATGAAGTGCTGCCTCCCGGACAGCCAACGACACCTGCGCCGCCGCCCGTTCAGCTCCCGACATACCGCGCGGAGGTTCCATTGGTGGCCGCTTTGCCTTCGCAGCTCAGGCAGGCAGATCTGGCGATGCTCGGTAACCTGCACCGGCGCGTGGGCGACGAAGATCCAGCGACCCTCGCCAGCACCGCCGTCGGCACCGCCCCAGACTCGGCGAGCACAGGCGCGCGCCGCACGTGGGGCCGCCTCGTCTATGCCGACCTGGACATCCAGCAGCAAGGCATCGCTCAGCCGCACAGCGATGGCAGGCTGAGCGGCCTGCAGGTCGGCACCGACCTGTTCGCCACCGATGCATGGAAGGCCGGCATCTACGTCGGCTATCTCGACGGCAGCGCCGATGTCAGCGGGAATGCGCGCGGCCTCACGGCACGAGTGGGCAACAACGACCTGCGCTCGCGCTTCCTTGGTGGGTACGCGACCTGGATGGATGCGAGCGGCTGGTATGTCGACAGCGTGCTGCAGGGCGCGAGCCAGCGCTACAACGTGAACCCCGACATCAACCCCCACGCCTCGGGCAAGGCCAGCAGCTTCTCGGCCTCGGTCGAAAGCGGCAAGGCCTTTGCGCTGAACGAGCGCTGGAGCATCGAGCCGCAGGCGCAGCTTGCGTGGCAGCACAGCAGCTTCGATGATCTGGTGCTCGGTGGCGCGCGCGTGCGGCAGGACGCCGGCGACGGCTGGATCGGACGGCTTGGCGTGCGCGTCAAGGGCGATCTCGCAACGGGTGCGGGAAGGCTACAGCCCTATGGCCGCGTGAATGTCTACTACGCGAGCTTCGGCGATGACGTCGCCAGCTTTGTCGGCCCTGCGGGCGTGACTGCCATCGTCAGCCCGGGCGGCTACAGCGCTGCCGAAGTGGCCGCGGGCGCGACGCTGTCGCTCACAAGAGCGACCAGTCTCTACGGGGAAATCGGCCACATGTGGAGCATCGGCGGCAATGCCAGCGTCAAGGCATCCGTGCAGGCATCGGCAGGGCTCAAAGTGCGTTGGTAGCGAAGCGCCATTGATAAGATTCGGTGGCGTCTCGTTGCGCGTGAGTTCGCAAGCTCAGGGCCGCATTCGGGCCTCTCACCACCCTCTGATCAACCCTCAAGATGAAATACCGATCGCCAGAAGATTTCCTGAACTGCGTTGCGACACGCAATCCCGACCAGCCGGAGTTTCTGCAGGCTGTCGGGGAAGTGATCGAAAGCTTGTGGCCGTATGTTCAGAAGCATCCCAAGTATGCGGACAACGGACTGCTCGATCGCCTTGTCGAACCTGAGCGGATCATCATTTTTCGCGTGTCCTGGGTGGACGACCACGGCGATGTCCAAGTGAACCGCGGCTACCGTGTCCAGCACAGTTCGGCCATCGGACCCTTCAAAGGTGGATTGCGCTTTCATCCCTCGGTGGACCTGTCGATCTTGAAGTTCCTCGCGTTCGAGCAGACTCTGAAGAATGCGTTGACGACGCTCCCCATGGGCGGTGGCAAAGGCGGATCCGACTTTGATCCCAAGGGGCGCAGCCCGGGCGAGATCATGCGGTTCTGCCAGGCATTCGTGAGCGAGCTTTTCCGCCACCTGGGCGCGGACCGGGATGTACCCGCGGGCGACATCGGTGTTGGCGCGCGTGAGATCGGATTCATGGCGGGCATGATGAAGAAGCTCAGCAACAGCGCAGACTGCGTCTTCACCGGCAAGGCATTGAGCTATGGCGGATCACTGATTCGACCGGAAGCTACAGGTTACGGCGTTGTCTACTTCGTCGAGGAAATGCTCCGGCAAGAGGGTCGCTCGCTTGAAGGGCTGCGGATCAGCGTCTCCGGGTCAGGGAACGTGGCGCAGTTCGCGATCGAGAAAGCGATGGCGCTTGGCGCCCGTGTGGTCACGGTTTCGGACTCGAGCGGCACGGTGTACGACGAGACGGGTTTCACGTCGGACAAGCTGGCTCAACTGATGGAAGTGAAGAACCATCTCTATGGCCGGGTGGACGAGTACGCCCGCCGGGTTGGCGCCGAGTTTCATGCAGGAAAGCGTCCCTGGATCGTGCCTGTCGACGTTGCGCTGCCCTGTGCCACGCAGAATGAACTCGGCGGCGAAGACGCGGCTACGTTGGTCCGCAATGGCGTGCGCTGTGTCGCCGAGGGCGCGAACATGCCCTCCACCATGGACGCCATTCGAACGTTCGAAAGCAGCGGCGTTCTGTTCGCGCCGGGCAAAGCCAGCAACGCCGGTGGCGTAGCCACCTCG
Organism: Variovorax sp. 10N420; assembly: GCF_056394705.1. NCBI lineage: Bacteria > Pseudomonadati > Pseudomonadota > Betaproteobacteria > Burkholderiales > Comamonadaceae > Variovorax > Variovorax sp. 10N420. Next base: position 295,412 of record NZ_JBFTIJ010000002.1, read on the forward strand.
GGACTTGAAATGAGTCAGAACGCGATGCGCATCTCGTGGCCACGTGAGGAAGTCGACACGCGCCTGCACGGCATCATGCGCAGCATTCACGAGGCTTGCCGCCACCACGGGCGACGGGAAGACGGAACGATCAGCTACGTGAGCGGCGCCAATGTCGCCGGATTTGTAAAGGTCGCGGACGCGATGCTGGCGCAAGGGGTCATCTGACCGAAGCCCCGGTCATCAACTTCGACGGGTGGCACTACGCACTACCACGAGAGAAGTCTCCCTTGCACTCAACCGGAACCCTGCGCGGCATTGCCGCCATGCTGCTTGCTTGCGCCTTCTTCGCCTGCATGGACGCGCTGCTCAAGAACCTCGCCGGGCACTACCCGCCGGTGCAAGTGATGGCACTGCGCGGCCTCACGGCGCTGCCCCTGGTGTGCGCGTACATCGTGTGGCGGCGCGAGGTTTCCGGCGTGTTCAACCGCCGCCTGCGTTGGCGCCTGCACCTGTTGCGCGTCGTGCTGAACATGACGATGCTCGTGCTCTTCGTCAACGGCCTGAAGATCCTGGGTCTGGCGCAGGCCTACACGCTCAGTTTCATTGCTCCATTTCTGATGGTGCTCATTGCGGTGCCGATGCTGGGCGAACCAGTCCAACCTCGGCATTGGATCGCTATCGGGCTGGGCTTCATTGGCGTTGTGATCGCACTGCGGCCGGACCAGAGCGCCTTTCTTTCGATTGGTGCGTTGTCGGTGCTGGCAGCCGCGGTCTGCTATGCGCTGTCGAACATGCTGGGTCGGCTCATCAGCCGCACCGAATCGAGTTCAGCCCTGGTCTTCTGGACCACGGCAGGCATGGCAGTGGGAGGCAGCCTTTTGTCAACACCTGGTTGGGTCCCGCTTGAGCCTGAGCACACGTGGGTGCTTGCAGGCCTGGCGATCAGCGGCTTTCTCGGACAAATGTGCATTGCAGAGGCCTTCCGGCACGGCCAAGCCGCCGCCATCGCCCCGTTCGAATACAGCGCGTTGGCGTGGGGGCTCGTGCTGGACTGGCTTTTCTGGCGGGCCACGCCCGACGCATGGACGTTGGGCGGCGGCGCACTCATCATTGCAAGCGGACTCTGGCTTGCGCGAAGCGAAGCGTCGAGGTCCGGGCCGCCGAACCGGCAGACCGCCTGAGCAGCGCGGCGCGGTCAGCCTCGAAGATAGTCATCCAGGCCCGCGATGTTCAGCCTGTGCGAGCGCAGCATTTCCGCCAGTTCATTTTGAAGGCGCTCTTCGCGCAATCGAGGCGTCAGGCTCTCCAGCTTTCTCACCACCCAGGACTGGCCGCGATTGAGAAATTCCAGCCGCTTTCTCCGATCGGGAATGGCTATCAGTTTGTTGTAGAACTCGCCGGTGCGCGTGCTGGGCACCGCATTGCAAGCCTGTATTCCCCGGATCAGGACGCCGCACCACTTCACTTCGTCTTTCCATATGCCGCGCGCGATTGTCCTGAGTGCGTCATCGTCGGTCTCGCGGGCAAGCTCCATGGACACGCGGGCGCCGGCGCGTTCTGCCTCCAGCAGCTCGTTCAATGCGCCAATCACCTCATCGTCGTCTGCGAGGTCCACATACGCCGCTTCCAACTCGTTGGCGTAGCAAACGGGCGAGGCGAATTCAATCTTCTCAGTCACCGAGTCCGTCCGCACAAACAGCGCTGCCGCAGCCTCAGCCGCAATTTTCTCGATGCGTTCGCCCGCAGCCAGAACGTGCCGGATGCGCGCCGCACCTTCCCCTGCATACAAGGCCATGGCCTCCAGGTCGCCAGTCGTGGTTCGCAGCGGTGAGTCGGTACTGAAAAGGTAGATCGGTCGATCTGCTTCGCGGCCTATCGGCGTCAGTTCATGTCCAAACGGGTCGCCTCGCTCACCTCGAGTGACGCTGTTTTGCAGCACCCGAACCTGTGCATCGGGTGGCCAGTTGATGTGAAAGGCATGCGTCAAGATCGTGTCCCCGTCACGCGAGTCGACAATCGCGTCCTTGTGGAAGTCATGGGCGAACGACTCTTGGGTTGCCAGCAAGGCCGTACCGAGCACCGCGCCTTGTGCGCCCAACGACAGCATGTTCGCGACGTCCTGACCATCCGCCATGCCGCCCGCCGCGAGGACCGGAATGTCGACCTTGGCAAGCACGTCCGCGAGCAAATCGGCCAACGGCTGGTTGCCGCGCACATGACCACCAGCCTCCCTCCCCTGCGCGATCAGCACCTGGGCTCCGGATCGCTCCGCCAACACTGCCTCTTCGGCACTGCCGATCTGGCACATGACGAGCGTGCCCGCTTCGCGAAAGCGGCCGATGATGGCTTGTGAAAGATCCCAGAACAAACTTACGACGGGCACCTTCAGTTGAATGCAGGTCGTTACTTGTTCGTCGAGCAGCTTCCTTGGAGTGGCCGCGGGGATGATGCTCACGCCGAAAGGGCGGCTGGTGAACGAGCGAACCTTCTCGACCTCGCGCCGGATCAGATCCACTGGCTCCCTCACCATGCCGAGCAGTCCGAAGCCGCCCGCCTCGCTTACTGCGCAGACGAGTTCAGAGCGCGAGACTCCGCCCATCCCCGCGAGGACCAGCGGGTAGCGGCATTCCAGCAGATCGCACACAGGGCGATACAGCGCGCCCGAGCGCAGAGGCTCGCGAGCATTGGACTCATCAGTGATCGTCATGGGCAGGCAGCTTGCAGGGTACGTTGGAACATGAGGGACTCAGAACATCACGCCATAGTCCCCGTATTGCAGCCTGCGGTCGTTCACGCCGCAGACACCCGGAATGTTTTCCGCGGCGATTCGCGCGGCATCACGATCGGCGGCTCGCTGGACAATTCCGACGAAGCTCACGACCCCTTCGTGAACGAAAACGTTCGACCATCCGCCGGACCACCACGAGTGTGAGCTCAATTCGGCCAGCAGACGCTTGCGGATGGAATCATCATCGAGGCTCTGTGCGTCGGAATGCGCCGCGAAGTCATGACTCGTTGCAATAGCGCGCATCAGATCGGCACGCGTCACCAATCCGCGCAATTCGCCTTCCTCGAGTACCGGGACACGGCGGATGTGGCGCGCCTCGAAGATCGAAGCGATCTGACCGAGTGGCGCATCGACATTCACGCTCACGAAGTTGCCACTCATGACATCCCTGACGTGCCCGCCATAGGCCCTGACATAGGCGCGAGGACTCGGATCGACTCCCACGAGCCGCTGCCACCATGTGCGGCCATCGGCACAGCGATCCGTTCCGATCTCGTGCCGATGCACAAGATCGCCGTCACCGACCACGCCTACGACCTTGTTGTCCTCCATCACCAGCACGCCGCTGATGCGACGCGCCAGAAGGATGCCGATCACTTCGTGCAGGGCCGTATCGGGCGTCACGGTGATGACCGGGGTGGTCATGATGTCGCCAGCCTTCATGTCGTTCTCCTCTTCAGGGGCAGAAGCGCAAAAGCGTCCGCGTCGAAGCTATTGTTGTGCCAGCGTACGCTCCTTGTAAAACGAGTTTTATTGCTTGTTGAATGCAATAATTCCTCATCGATATTGGAAGGCCGGACCATGGATCTGACGCTCGCAGAGACCTTCTTGCGGATCGCTCAGGTCCGAAGCTTTCTGCGCGCGGCAGAGCAGTTGCATGTCACGCCTACTTCAGTCAGCGCCAGGGTCAGGACTCTCGAGCAGTTGCTCGGACGCAGTCTCTTCGTGCGAAACAAGTCCGGCGCTGTCCTGACACCGGCGGGCGAACAGTTCCTTCCGCATGCGACCAGCCTGATGCAGGTGTGGGAGCGCGCTCGGCACCAGGTCGCCGTGCCCGCGGGACGCCGCGCCGTCATGACGATCGGCTGCGAGGTCAGCCTGTGGGACCCGCTTGTGCTTCAGTGGCTACTCTGGATGCGCTCGGCCGCGCCGCATCTCGCGATTCGCGCGGAAGTGGGGCTTCCTTCGGAGCTTCTTGAAAAGATCGTCAGCGGCGTCCTGGACATTGCCATCGTCTACGCACCGCAGCGGCGGCCCAATCTTCGGATCGAACTCCTGATTGAAGAGAAGTTGATCATGGTGACCACGTCCAAGCGGCTGCGCGCGCCACGCCCCGAAGACTATGTCTACGTCGACTGGGGCCCTGAGTTCGCGGCGCAACATGGCCTGGCGTTTCCAGAACTTTCCAACGCGGCGGTGAAAGTGGGGCTTGGGCCGCTAGGGCGCGAGTATTTGCTCAGCGCCGGCGGCACTGGGTATTTTCGACAGGACGTGATCCGCGAGCACCTCGACAACGGCCGGCTGCACAAGGTGCCTGGCATGCCCGAATTCCTCTATCCAGCCTATGCCGTCTATGCGGCCGGTGCCGACGCGAACATCGTCAAACCCGCACTGGTCGGGTTGAGAAATGTGGCACGGTCCGGCCGAGAGGGAGCGAGCGCGCCGGCTTCGAAGTCGCGGCAACCCAAGAGGCGGCCAAAGTCGTCCCGATAGGCAGAGCGGCTATGGCTATGCTCAGTGCGCATGTGCACCTTCTTTCGATCGCAGCGGTTGGTTTCGAAGTGCGCGTCCGTGCTTTTGCTCGCGCTCCCGTTGGCCGCCCAAGCTGCCTCCTTCTGCCTCGACAGCGCCAGGCATCCGCCGCCGCCGCGGGCGCTCGCCATGGCCGCCGCCGCGCAGCGCGAACACCTGGCTTTTGGCGGCCAAGCCATGGACGCCGAGGGCCGGCTTACTGAATCGGGCCTCTCCGAGGCCGAGGACGTGCGCGCAACGCGCTTCTCGCCGGCGCCCTGGCAGCGCGTGCTCGGCTACTGGGAAGCTGTCCAGTTCAAAAAAGGCGAAGAAGGGCGCCTGCCGTCGCTGGTGCGATTCGGCGCCCTTCTGCCGGCCGATCGGCGGCTGCTCATCCAAGCGCTGAATCAGGCGAGCACGGACCATCTGCAGGGCCTGGGCGTGGGGCCGGATCAAGGCCTGCAGTCGCACGAGCTGCGGGCCGCCAGGACCGCGATCGATCGCGTGGCGGTGATCGACACACCCTGGTCCGCGGCCTTCGTGAGCTGGCTTGCACGCGAAGCCGGACTGTCGCCGCAGGAGTTCGAATTCTCGGATGCGCATGCCGACTACGCAGGCGCCGCTTGGCAGGCCGGCAGCGCCGAGGCATCGGGCCGCCCGACGTCCTACGCGATGCGGGCCTGCGACATCACGCTCACCACGCCGAGAGTCGGAGACCTGATCTGCCAGGCGCGCGGCACCCAGGCCGGCCTCGACAGCTTCGAGAAGATCGGCGAAGCCCTGGCCGCTCGCACAAGCAGCGGCGGTGCGCTGCCGATGCATTGCGACGTGGTGGTCGCGGTGGATGCGGGCGGCTTCGATGCCATCGGCGGCAACGTTCTGCAGTCCGTCACTCTGCGCCGGATGGCCTTTGCGCCCGGCAGCTCGCTGATCGATTCGAGTTATCTGCCCGGCGGCTGCAGTGCCGCGCAAACGGGTTGCGTGGATCGCCACCTGAGCCGACAGCCGTGGTCATTGCTGCTGCAATGGCGCTGAGTGATCCGATCGCAACAGCGCAGAACCGCTTTGCGCCCTGCGAGCCCGCGGTCGCCAAGTTCTCCATGTGACCGCTTCTCCTCTCAACGGGCTATGATCCGCGCGGCCAAGCGACCGCACTGCGGCTTCGTCGCTCGCAAGCGCCTCAAACCAAGAAGGAACGCAAGCCGATGTCGCAAAAGCCTGTGGGGCTGATCTATGGGGTCGACGAGACTCCGCCCGTCGGCGTCAACATCCTCGCCGGACTGCAGCAGGTTGGGCTGATGTCGATTTTCCTGGTCTACCCAGTGTTGATCGCGCAGGCGGCCGGCAGCACGGCAGAGGTGGCAGCGGCGATGGTCAGCGCCACAATGATCGCGATGGCCGTCGGCACCATTCTTCAGGTCATCAGGGTCGGGCCGATCGGCTCCGGCTTCCTGTGCCAGCCATCGCCCAGCGTGGTCTATCTCGTGCCCTCGCTGATCGCTGTACGCGGCGGCGATCTGTCGGCGCTGTTCGGCATGACGATCCTCGCCGGCCTCTTCGAGGTGGCCTTGGCACGCGTGCTGCCGCGCCTGCGCCCACTGTTCACGCCGGAGATCACGGGGCTGGTCGTGCTGATGTCCGGGATCTCCGTCGGCGTTGTGGGCCTGCGCACCGCGCTAGGTGGTTCGCAGCCAGACGCGCAGCCCGCGGAGATGGACGTCTTGCTGGGACTCGGCACGCTCGCTCTCATGGCCGCCCTCAACGTCTGGGGCCGTGGCGGCCTGCGCGTCTTCAGCGTGCTGATCGGCCTCGGCCTCGGTTGCCTCGTCGGCGCAGCGCTCGGCCGGCTGGACGCCCACGACATGGCGCGCGTCGCAACGGCGCCGGTGTTGTCCGTACCTTCCTTGGGGGCGATCGGCTTGTCTTTCGACGCGTCGCTGGTGTTGCCCTTTGTGATCGCATCGGTGGCTGCAGTGCTGAAGGTGATCGGCAATGTGACGACCGCGCAGAAGGCCAGCCAGACGGGCTGGGTGCGCGCCGACATGCGTTCCATCAGCCGCGGCGTGATGGCCGACGGACTGGCGTCGGTGGCCGCCGGCGTTCTGGGCGCGCCAGGCATCAACTCGTCCACGGGTGCGGTCGGCCTCGCGACGGCGACGGGCGTGGTCAGCCGCCGCGTCGGATGGTCTGTGGCGGCGATCCTGCTGCTGTTCGCCTTCGTACCGAAGCTGGGCCTTCTGTTCAACCTCATACCGCGACCGGTGCTCGGTGCGGCGCTGGTGTTCTCGTCCACTTTCATCGTCATCAACGGACTGATGATCATGACCTCGCGCCTGCTCGATGCGCGCAAGACGCTGGTGATCGGATTGGCGATTGTCTTCGGCCTGGCGGTGGAAATTTTCCCCGGACTGCTGGTGGTCCTGCCGGTGGCGCTACGGCCTTCCTTGGGCAATTCGCTGGTGCTGGGCACGCTCGTGGGGCTCGGCTTGAACCTGCTCTTTCGAATCGGCCTGCGGCGCAGCGTATCGATGACGATAGGACCGGCGGCCATCGACCCGTCGGCGCTGGAGCAGTTCCTCGATCTGCACGGGGCGACCTGGGGTGCGCGCAGCGACGTCATCGTGCGCGCCAAGTTCAACCTGGTGCAGTCCATCGAGACGCTGGTGTCGAGTGGCGTCGCCGCCGGTCCGTTGGTCATCGAGGCCTCGTTCGACGAGTTCAACCTCGATCTGCAGGTGTCATACGAAGGTCTCGAACTGGAGTTGCCGCAGCAGCGTCCGACGATCGACGAGATCATTGATTCGGAAGACGGCGAACGGCGGCTGTCCGGCTTTCTGCTGCGCAGCTTTGCCGATCGCGTGACGTCGCGGCGTTCAGGCTCGCAGGCGTCGGTCGCGTTCCACTTCGATCACTAGCCAGGGCACGAGAGGCATCGCCTCTTCTGCGCACTTCAGGCTGCGCGGGGCCGAGCGTTGACCAAACTGCCGCGAGAGGCACGCCGCGCACGACGGACGGGCGCATCAGCCGCAGCACCAAACCATTGCCCCACGACCAGTCTGACCTGCGATTTCATGGCAGCCACGGCCCGGCGATCGCCCGCCAGGTGCTTAAGCAAGCATTGCTGGAACAGGCCGTCGAACATCGCATAGGCCACGCTGCTGGGGACGGGCACCGGCGTTCCGGACAGTTCGGCGAAACGAGTGAGGACGCGCCAGATCATGCGCTCCAGGCTCTTGTCGATTTCGGCGACGTCGGCGCGGAACGCCTGCTCGAAGAGCGACTGCGCGCGCAGGTCATACCAGAGCCGATGCATGCTCGTGTCCTTTCGCAAGGTCTCGGCCAGGCTCTCGGTGAAGCCCTCCATCAGCGCGTTGAACGAACCGGCATCGGCGGTGACCTCGTCGTAGCGCGTCACGCAGCGCGCCTTGTACTGGCGCACGCTGCACAGGATCAGGTCGAGCTTGTCGGTGAAGTAGTAGTGCAGCACCCCGTGCGAGAAAGCGGAGTTCTGCGCGATTTCGCGCAGGCTGGTGCGGGCATAGCCGAGTTCGGCAAGGGTTTGCATGGCTGCCTCGCCGAGCTCGGCGCGGCGCTCGGCGAACTTGGGATCGGATGCGCGGGGCGTCTTGAGCATGTGCCGATTGTAGAGAGCGATCCCGCCTTGCGCCCGTGCAAACCCTCGCTTCTTGACAACTGTCCAGATTCATCTTGACAGCCGTCAAGACGACTCCTAGCATCGACTCGCGTTCCTTGACAGTCGTCCAAAAATCAACAGGAGACATCGTGCAGAAGTTCAACTTGACGGGCCGCAAGGCCTTGGTGACGGGCGGGGCGCGCGGCCTCGGCGAAGGCATGGCGCAAGCGCTCGCAGCCGCTGGCGCCTCGGTGATGATCGGCGACGTGCTTGCGCCCCTGGGTCGTGAAACTGCAGGCAAGCTCTCTGCCAGCGGCGCGAAGGTCGGCTTCGTCGCATTGGACGTCACCAAGGAAGAGGACTGGGCAGCAGCCGTACAGGCCACCATCGAAACGCTCGGCGGCTTCGACATCCTCGTCAACAACGCCGGCATCGAGATCACCGCGCTGGTGGCCGACGTTGACGCGGCCGACCTGCGCCGCATGCTCGACGTGAACATCGTCGGCACCGCGCTCGGCATGAAGCACGCCTTTCGCGCGATGCGCCCCGGGGGCGCTGCCGGCAAAGGTGGCGCGGTGGTCAACATCTCCTCGGTCGCGGCGACCATTGCCTTTCCGGCCATCGCGGGCTACTCGGCCACCAAATCGGCCGTGGACCGCCTGACGCGCGTCGGCGCCATGGAGGCCGGCAAGCTCGGCTACGGCGTGCGCGTGAACTGTATCTACCCCGGACTCGTGCCCACCGAGATGGGGACGAGACTCGCGGGTGACGTGGTCGCGGCGGGACTCTTCCCTTCGGCCGACGCGGCAGTAGGTGCAATCGTCGAACTGACCCCGGCCGGACGCTTGGGCGAAGTGAGCGAAATGGCCGATGCGGTGGTGTTCCTGTGCTCCGACGCCGCTCGCTTCATCACGGGCGCAGGCTTGCCGGTGGACGGCGGCATGGGCATGTGAACTGCGCGTTCCATTCACCACCACCGAGGACGACACAATGAGCAGCAGCAAGAAACCCGTCGTGGTCTACGGCGCGTCCGGCTACACCGGCCGACTCGTGTGCGAGTACCTGCGCGAGTACAACATCCCCTTCATCGCCGCGGGCCGCAGCAAAGAAAAGATCGACGCCGCGATGAAGTCCAATGTCGCGGGCATCGAGACCGCGAGCTTCGAAGTGATCGAGGTGGCGCACACGGTCGATGCGCTCACCGAGCTCTTCAATGGCGCTTCGGTCGTGCTGAACACCGTCGGCCCCTTCGCGAAATTCGGACCGGAAGTCGTGCAGGCGTGCCTTGCCGCGAAGTGCCACTACACCGACACCACGGGCGAGCAGGACTGGCTGATCACTCTCGAAGAGCAATACGGCGCGAAGTTCGCGGCCGCCGGCCTGCTGCTGTCTCCGGGCCTTGCGCAGATGTACACCACGGGCGAGATCGCCGCACAGTTGTGCCTGGAGACGCCGGGGCTCGACACGCTCGACATCGCGGTGTTCTGGGGTGGGAGTCCGACCATCGCATCGACGCAGACGATTCTGGTCAACGCCGCGACGTCCAAGGCCTACTACCTCGAGCAGAACCAGTACGTCGAATGGCAGGCTGACGCAGGCTTGTACAGTCTCTCGATCCCCGGCCAGCATGAGGCGGCGTTGGCGCTTCCATGGGGCGGCACTTCGCATCCTGTGTGGTTCAGGAAAGACCCTCGCGTGTCCAACGTGAAGGTGCTCGGCGGCGTGTTCAACAAGCCGTTGATGCAGGGCGTGCCGCACATTGTTGCCGCAGCCCTCAAAGCAACCGAAGGCATGAACCCCGACGACCGCTACGCCGCACTGGCCCAGACGGCCGCCGGTGTGATGAACACGATGCCCCCGCGCGAGAACCCGCGCATCAACAAGTCGGTCGATTCCGTTCACGCCTCTGGCCCGCTGGCGCGGGCGCACTGCGTCATCTTCGGCAACTGCAACTACAAGCAGACCGGCTTGCTGCAAGCCTATGCCGCCGCGTCGCTGTTGCAGCAGGCGCCCAAGCGCGTCGGCTTTGCGTCGGGCTGCCAGGCCTTCGGCCACCACGAGCTGCTGGGCACCTTGCGCAGCTTCGGACTGGTGCAGGCGCCGCTGTTGACAGTGCATCGCTGATCGGCGCGCGCCGTGCGGTTGATCGACTATCTCGACAAGGGCGCCCAGCTCGGCGACGGGGCACCGTGCCTGACGATGGGTGACCTGGACCTGTCGTATGCGCAGGTGCAGCGGATCAGCCATCGCGTGGCACGCGCACTGCAGCGCTCCGGGCTTCGCCCCGGACACAAGGTGGCAGTGCTCTCGGGCAACGACGCAGTGGCGTTCGCCTGTGTGTTCGGCATCTCGCGCGCGGGCGCCGTCTGGTGTCCAATCAATCCGCGCAACGAGGCGGTCGAGAACCGGTATGTGCTCGACGCCTTCGACTGCGCATGCCTTATCTTCCACAGCAACTACGCGGCGATGGTCGACCAGATCCGTGCCGAGTGCCCCAAGCTCACGACGCTCGTGTGCCTGGACAAGGCGCTGCCTTTTGCGCCTTCATGGGCGCAGTGGGTCGAGGAAGCGGGTGAGGAAGCGCTTCACCTCGAGCCGCCGGACGACCTCGCCATGATCGCCGGCACCGGCGGCACCACGGGTCAGCCCAAGGGCGTCATGCTGTCGGGCCGAAATCTCGAGACGATGTCGGCCTTGACCTTGATGGGCTACCCGTTCGATGGCCGTCCCACGTACCTGGCGCTCGCTCCACTGACACACGCGGCGGGCGTGCTGTGCTTGCCCGTAATGGCATTGGGTGGGCGCATCGTCATCATGCCCAGCCCCGATCTCGGTGACTTCCTCGGGTTGATCGAGCGTCACCGCGTCACTCACACCTTCTTGCCGCCCACGTTGATCTACATGCTGCTGCAGCATGAGCAGCTGGCATCGACCCGGCTCGATTCGCTGCAGTGCTTCTGGTACGGCGCAGCGCCGATCTCATCGGCGCGGCTGGAAGAGGCCCTCACAAAGATCGGCCCCGTCATGGCGCAGCTGTTCGGCCAGACCGAAGCGCCGATGATGATCTCGATGATGGCACCACGTGACCATTTCCACGCCGACGGCACGGTGGCGCGCCAACGCCTCGCCTCCGCAGGGCGCCCGGGCCCGCTGGTGCAGGTTGCGACTATGGCCACGGATGGCGCATTGCTGCCGACCGGTGAGACTGGGGAGATCGTGATTCGCAGTTCGCTGGTGATGATGGGCTACTACAAAGACCCGGCGGCCACGCAAGAGGCGTGGCGCCACGGATGGCATCACACCGGCGACATCGGCCGACTCGACGCCGACGGCTACCTGTACATCGTCGATCGCGCGAAGGACATGATCATCACGGGCGGCTTCAACGTCTATTCGGTCGAGGTCGAGCAGGCACTGATGCAGCACCCCGACGTGCAGGACAGCGCCGTCATCGGCCTGCCCGATGACAAGTGGGGCGAGCGCGTGGCGGCCGTGCTGCAGCTACGTTCGGGCCGCAGCAGCGACAGCGACAAGACAGTCGACGAGATTCAGGCCTTCGTGAAGGCGCGCATCGGCAGCGTCAAGACGCCCAAGCAGATCGAGATCTGGCCAGACCTGCCGCGCTCGAAGGTCGGCAAGGTGCTCAAGAAGGACATTCGATCGGTGCTTCTCGAACGGCTCTTGGCGCCCCCTTGAATCCTCGTCACGGTGCTGGCTCGCAGTGTCTCGACGATGTCCTCGGGCGCCATCGCACCGTGCGCAGCAGCAGCGTCGCGACAATCGTGAGGTTCAGCAGGTTCCATGCGATGCCGTTGAGGAAGGCCGCGTGATAGCTCCCCGTCAGATCGAAGACCTTGCCCGACATCCAGCCGCCCAGCGCCATGCCGAACAGCGTGCACATCAGCACCGTGCCGACGCGCGCACCGGCTTCGGCGGGCGGGAAATGCTCACGCACGATGATGGCGTAGGAAGGCACGATCCCGCCCTGAAAAAGTCCGAACAGGGCCGACACCACGTACAGCGACACAAGCCCGTCGAAGGGGAGGAAGAGCAGCAGCGCAAGCCCCTGCAACGCAGACCCCAGCAGCAAGGTGCGCAGCCCGCCGATCCGGTCACAGATCGCCCCGGAGACCAACCGGCTGATGATGCCGAAGCCCAGCATGATCGACAGCATCTGCGCGCCGCGCGCGGCGCCATAGCCGAGATCGCCGCAGTAGGCCACGATGTGCACCTGCGGCATGGCCATGGCGACGCAACAAGCTGTCGCCGCCACGCACAGCAGGCCCTGTGCCGTGCCAATGCTGAGACCGAATGGGCGCAGCGCAGCCGAAGACAACGCGGCCGTCGCGCCGCTGGCCGCGACGGCCGGCGCGGCAGCCAGCGCCGGCGGGCGGGGTCGCATGAACAACGCGAGCACCGCCATGGTCACACCACAGAACACGCCCATGCCGAAGTAAGTCTGCCGCCAGCCGACCGTCTCGACGAAATGCTGCACGATCGGTGGCCAGACCGCGCCGGCAACGTAGTTGCCACTGGCGCACAGCGCGACGGCAATGCCGCGTCGTCGCACGAACCACAGCGAGGTGTCGGCCACCAATGGCGCAAAGACCGCCGCACTGCCGAACAAGCCGACCAGCACGGCCTGCGCGGCAGTGAAGGCCACGATGCCACGGGAGAAACTACAGGCGATGTAGCCAAGCCCCACGCCCACTGCGCCAAGCAGCAGCGGCCACATCACCCCGAACCGATCCGCCAGGCGGCCCATCAGCACGCCGCCGGCGCCGAAGCCGATCATCAGCAAGGTGTACGGAAGCGATGCGTCCGAACGCGCGATGCCAAAGTCGGCCTGCACGGCGGGCAGCACCACTGACACCACGTACATGCCGCTGCTGCCCACTGTCATGAGCAGGATCGTCACCACGAGGCGCAGCGCCGCGTAACGCGAGTCCGGCAGGTGGCGAGACGGCGCAAGCAAGGTGTTGGAAGTCATGAAGCGAGCATATCCAACCGGCCGCAGACGACCGCCTCTGCGGTCGCCCACGATTCAACACAAAAGACACTACTTGGGTGCCATCGTTGTCAGCACCGCGACGCTCATCGCCTCCACGCTTGTCTTGATCGATGGCTCGGGCACCGGCGCGAAGAAGGGCGAATGGTTGAAGGCCAGCGGCTTGCCCCCGGGCTTCATCGACGCGGCAACGTCTTCGGGCGAGAGCACGCCGACAAAGAAGAACATCGACGGCACGCCGGCATTGACGAATTCCGAGAAGTCTTCGCTCGCGGTGATGGGCGGCACCGCCACTACCTTCGGGCCGCCGAACGCTGCCTTGAGCGCGGTGACGGTGCGACCGACCACGGCCTCGTCGTTGACGACGGCCGCACCGCCGGGCACCAGTTCAACCACCGGCTCGGGCGCACCACCCATCATCGCTGCCGCATTGGCGGTCCGACGAATGCCTGCGAGCAGCTTCTCTCGCACCTCGGGCTTGTACGAACGGATGGTGCCGCGCAGCACCACCGAGTCGGGAATGATGTTGCCTACAGTGCCGCCCTGGATCGCACCGACGGTGACGACTCCGAACTCCGCCGGATCCTTTTCGCGGCTCACCACCGTTTGCACATCGGTCACGAAGCGCGCTGCAATCGCGATGGGGTCGATGGTCTTGTCAGGCGCCGAGCCATGGCCGCCGCGGCCCTTGAAGGTGATTTCGAGCGAATCGGAATTCGAGCTGACCGGGCCGACCTTGTAGCCGACGAAGCCGTAAGGTGACGGCGACGTGTGCAGCGCAAATGCATAGTCTGGCTTGGGGAAGCGCTTGAACAGACCGTCCGCAATCATCGCCTTGGCTCCGGAGACGGTTTCCTCGGCGGGCTGCGCCACGAACATCAAGGTGCCTTTCCACTGATCCTTCATCGCGAGCAGCGTGCGCGCGGTGCCGACCCAGCTCGCCATGTGGATGTCGTGTCCGCAACTGTGCGCAACGAAAGTCTCCCGGCCGTTGGATTGCGTTTTCACCTTGCTCGCATATGGCAGTCCGGTCTTCTCTTCCATCGGCAGGGCATCGAGTTCGGTACGAACCAGCACCGTCGGACCTGCGCCATTCTTGTAGATCGCGACGAGGCCGGTGCCCCCGACTTTCTCGGTGACGTCGAAGCCGAGCTTGCGCATTTCATCGGCCAGCTTTGCGGCGGTGCGCACCTCCTGGAACGCGATCTCGGGATTGGCATGCAGGTCCTTGTAGAGCGTTTCCAGCGAAGGGTACATGCCGCCGACGATGGGCGTGATCTGCGCATGCAGGGCCGATTGGGTTTGGGCGCCGACGGACGCGGCGAAAAGAACGGCAGCGACCATCGCGCCGCCGCGGAACAGAACAGATCCCATTGCGAAGACTCCAGTGAAAAATTGGATGACGGAACCAAAGGCCCTCGTGCATTGTGAGGGCGTTTTTGGGACGGTCCCGCGGGAGGCTACTTCACAGGCACCGCGACCGCCGACGCAAGCTGTTGGCGCGCAGAGTCGTCAGTGTGACTCCCGTCGAACGCACCAAGCGAGTGCCGCATTTGTGCCGCGCGGCCTCCCTGCCTGTATAGCGCTCGCCCGGGGTGCGGATTGCCCCAATCTTGAGCACAAAACACCCAAATCAATGATCTAACTATTCGCACATTACTGTCTAAATATTGATCCCACGATAAGCATTCCAACCGATAACCTTCATCGCACGTCACCCCTTCAAAGACCTCGATGAAGCTCACATTCCTCTCAAGATTCAAGCGCTCGGCCGTGCAGGCCATTGGCGCCGCGCTCGGCCTCCTGGCCCTGAGCGCTCAAGCCCAGCAGTTGGGCACAAAGCCGCTGAAGCCAGTCACCATTGCCCTGGGTACTCAGGTGGTCAATGTGACCTATCCCTGGCTCACGCTTCCGATTGCCTTGGGTTATTGGAAGGAAGAGGGCTATGACGTCAAGATCGTTACCACCGGCGGCTCGCTCCAGGGCATTCAGCAGATGGTGGCCGGTGGGGTGGACTTCGCACAGGTGAACTCCACGGGCCTTGTCCAAGCCAACACCGAGAACAACGTGGCGGTGCGGGGTCTCATGGGCACTGGCGTCATCGACTGGGGCATTGGCATCCTCGAGGGCAGTGCAATCAAGTCTGTGGCCGACCTGAAGGGCAAGAAGATCGGCATCTTCAGCTTGGGCACGGGCGGCATGCCTCTCCTCAAAGGCTACCTGCGCGCCAACGGCATCAACCCGGATTCGGACGTACAGATCATCGCCACCGGTGCCGGCGCCCCCGCACTCGAGGCTCTCAAGTCCGATCGCGTGCAAGCTCTGATGTTCTGGGGTTCTGCACTCACTGGATTTCAAAATGCAGGAACGAAGATGCGCGTGATCTTCGACCCGGCTTGGCGCGCCCTGCCGGACTTCACCTTCGCCGCGATGCAGAAGACCATCGATTCGGACCCCGCGATGGTGGAGGCCATCTCGCGCGGCGCGGCCAAGGCGACGCTCTTCGCGCAGACCAACCCCGAATGCACGCGCAAGATCCACTGGAAGAACTTCCCGAGCACCAAGCCCACCGGCGCCGATGAAGCAACACTTGCCAAGTGGGATCTGGCGCTGCTGGAATCGCAGCTCGAATCCATGTCCGCCGCCTACACCATGAACGGCGGCAAACTGATCGGCGCGATGAACCCAGCCGCCTATGGCCGTATGCAGGACCTGATGCTCAAGGACGGTCTCATCAAGCGCACCCTGCCGCCCGAATCCATGCTCTACCTCAAGCCCGGTTTCGTGGAGGCGATCAACCGCTTCGACCACGCCGCCGTGATCGATGCCGCCAAGTCCTGCAATGGCGCCTGAATCCGTTCAGATGACGCCTGAAGAATTCGTCGCCGGCCTGCCCAAGGCCGAGCTGCACATGCACATCGAAGGCTCGATTGAGCCCGATCTGTTCCTGCGGCTGGCAAGCCGGAACGGCGTGGCCATCCGCTGGCAGTCCGAGGCGCAACTGCGCGCCGCCTACCGCTTCACTGACCTGCAGGACTTTCTGGACCTCTACTACGACGGCTGCCGGGTGCTTGTGCAGGCGCAGGACTATTTCGATGTGACGCGCGATTACCTCCGGCGCGCCCACGCGGACGGCGTCTTGCACGCGGAGATGTTCCTCGGCCCCCAGGGCCACACCATGCGCGGCGTACCCATTGCCACCGTGATGCAAGGCGTCTTCGCGGCGATGGACGCGGCACAGGCCGAGGACGGCATCACCAGCGGCCTCATCCCGGTGGCGCAGCGCCATCGCAGCGAGACGGAGGCGCTCGCCATGCTGGAAGAACTGGAGCCTTGGTACGGCCGCCTTCCGGGCTTTGGCCTAGGGGGCGCCGAAGTGGGCAACCCGCCGGCCAAGTTCGCCGAGTTCTTCCGCCGTTGCCGCGCTCTGGGCTTCAAGGTCGTGGCCCATGCAGGCGAGGAAGGTCCCGCAGCGTATGTGCGCGAGTCGGTCGAACTGCTGCAGGTGGACCGCGTTGACCATGGCAACGCGTGCATCGACGACACCGCGCTCGTCGAGATGCTCGCGCAGCGGCGCACGC
The DNA here is from genome assembly GCF_056394705.1 of Variovorax sp. 10N420. Lineage (NCBI taxonomy): Bacteria > Pseudomonadati > Pseudomonadota > Betaproteobacteria > Burkholderiales > Comamonadaceae > Variovorax > Variovorax sp. 10N420. The sequence goes on from NZ_JBFTIJ010000002.1 coordinate 312,136, forward strand.
CGCTCACGATGTGTCCGCTGTCCAACCTCAAGCTGCAGGTGATCGACTCGTTGGCTGCGCATCCGCTCAAGCGCCTGCTTCAAGCGGGCCTGTGCGTCACCGTGAATTCCGACGACCCCTCCTACTTCGGCGGCTACGTCAATGACAACTACCTGGCCTGCCAGCGCGAACTCGGCCTTGGGCACAACGAGCTGGCCCAGCTCGCGCGCAACAGCTTCGAGGCGGCGTTCATCCCGGACGCACAGCGTCGAGACGCAAACGCTCGCATTGACGACTGGATGGCGCGGGCCGCCCTATTCAAGAAAGACCACCGATGAGTTCGCTTTTGGCGTCTGAACCGAAGGCGCCTGCATTCAGATTCGACCGCCTGCACAAGACCTTCCGCTCCAAGGATGGCGGCAACGTCGTCGCGCTCCAGGACATCGACTTCCGTGTCCGGCACGGCGAGTTCGTGACCGTCGTCGGTCCCAGCGGCTGCGGCAAGAGTACGCTGCTTCGCATCCTTGCGGGCCTGGAGCGCGCCAGCAGCGGCAACGTCGAACTCGGCGGACGCGAGCATGTCGGCCCGAGCAGGGACGTGGGCGTCGTCTTCCAGGCGCCCGTGTTGCTGCCCTGGCGCAACGTCCTTCAGAACGTGCTGGTACCCGCGCAGATCCAGGGCCGCGATGCCAAGGCCGCGCGTGAGCGGGCCATGCATTACCTGAACCTGGTGGGCCTGTCCGGCTTTGAGACCAAGTACCCGAACGAGCTGTCCGGCGGCATGCAGCAGCGCGTGGGCATCGCCCGTGCGCTGGTCAACGATCCGATGCTTCTGCTCATGGACGAGCCCTTCGGGGCACTGGATGCCATGACACGCGAGACCATGAACGTGGAGCTGCTCAAGCTGCGCGAACGCACCGGCGCGACCATCATGCTCGTGACTCACAGCATTCCCGAGGCGGTTTTCCTCGGCGATCGGGTGATCGTCATGTCCCCGAGGCCAGGACGCGTCACCCAGGTGATCGACGTCGAGCTCCCATTGCCGCGCAGCTTGGACTTGATCAACACCGAGGGCTTCGGCAAGTACGTGTCCTCCATCCGCGCCAACCTGAACGCCAGCGGAGGCCTGGACTGATGAGCACAACCACCCCCAACCCGGAAAGCCCGGCCAACAAACTCACGCCCGGGCGGCGCCGCGCACTCATTGCGATGTTCTTCGTCGCAGTGATCGCTGGCTGGCATGTCGCGGTGACCGCACTGAATGTCTCGCACCTGATCTTCCCCGGGCCGGCTGGCGTTGCGCGTGCGGTCTACGATGCGCTCGCCTCTGGCGAGATCTGGCCGCACCTGGGCGTGACTCTCTACGAGATCCTTGCGGGCTTTGCGGTGGGGGCGCTTTCCGGCTTCGTGCTGGGCGCCCTCATTGGGCAGAGCGCCGTGCTCGAAGCTGTGCTCTATCCCTACGTGCTCGCCTTCCAGACGGTGCCCAAAGTGGCGGTCGCGCCGCTCTTCGTGCTGTGGTTCGGCTTCGGGACCACATCCAAGGTGGTGATCACGGCCACCATCGTGTTCTTCCCGGTGCTGGCCAACACCATCGTCGGACTCCGCTCCGCGCCGCGCGATCAGATCGACCTGATGCGCGCCTTCACCGCCTCCGGCTGGCATGTGTTCCGCATGGTGCGCCTGCCGCATGCCCTGCCCTACGTCTTCGCGGGGCTGGACATCGGGATCGTGCTGGCCGTCATCGGCGCGATCGTCGGCGAATTCGTGGGCGCCCAGGCGGGGCTGGGCTACCTGATCCTGCAGCGCAACTTCTCGATGGATGCCGCAGGCATGTTCGCCATCCTCATTGTCCTGTCCCTCATCGGAATCGTGCTGCATGCGATCGTGAAGACCATCGCACGGCGCGTCATCTTCTGGGCCGACGCCTTCACCGACCTGTCGCGCGGCACCTGATCAATCCCTCTTAGCCAACCAAGGAGCCCATCCAATGCACTCGTCCTCCGAACACGCGGTGGACGCACCGCGCCGTGCGTCCGCCGAAGAAATGCCAGTCCTCGACCTCGGAGCCTGGCTCGCGGGCGGCCCGATCGAGCCGCTCGTCGAGCAGTTCAAGGCTGCCTGCACCAACACCGGCTTCTTCTACGTGAAGAACCACGGCATACCGCAGGAAGCCATCGACGGCGTCTTCGAGGCCACCCGGCGCTACATGTCGCTGCCGATGGAAGAACGCCTGCGCGACAAGATCGACGAGCGCTTCCGCCGTGGCTTCATGCCCATGGGAGTGACGCAGCATCCGGGCCACAAACCCGACCTCAAGGAAAGCTACGAACTGGGCCTGGACCTGCCGCTGACCGACTCCGACGTGGCCTCGGGGCGCCCGCTTCACGGCCCCAACCACTGGCCGGCAGACAAGCCCTGGCTCGAACAGGCAGCCATGAGCTACTTCAACGCGAGCATCGAGCTGGGCCGCAATCTGCTGAAGGTGTTTGCCGCGGCCGTGGGCAAGGAAGAAGGCTTCTTCTTGCAATATGCGAAGAAGCCGATGGTGCAGGCTCGCCTCTTCCACTACCCGCCCCAGCAGTCGTTTACCAATCTGGAACTGGGTGCGGCCGCGCACACCGACTACGGCATGCTGACGCTGCTGGCGCAGGACCCGATCGGCGGGCTCGAACTCCGCACCCGAAGCGGCGAATGGGTGGCAGCGCCCTATATCGAGGGAACGCTCGTCATCAACCTCGGAGACCTGGTGAAGGTTTGGACCAACGACGTGTATGTGTCCAATCCACACCGGGTGGCGAACCGCACTGGCAAGGAGCGCTATTCAATCCCCACCTTCTTCAACCTGGACTACGACACGCCCGTAGCCTGCCTGCCCGAGTTCGCGCCGGCCTCCGGTGCCCCCCGGCATGCACCGATCAAGTCGGGCGAGTATCTGGTGAGCCGCTTCGCCGCCGTGCAGAAGTACAAGACCCCGGCCGAACTGGCGGCCGGGTAGCGTCTCAGACGGGCGCGCGGCCGGCCTTGGCGCGGCGCTCGATGTCCTCGAGCACCGCCGTCAGGTCACCGAGGAAGGTGTCGACCGCGAGCGGGAGGTTTCTCCCCTTGTGCACGCTGAGCGCAAAGCGCTGCGGCCTGGCACGCGGATCCTTGAGCGGGATGTAAGAGCCCGCGCGCGGGTTGCCGAAGGGATCGTCCAGTGGTCGGGTGGTGAAGGTCAGACACATGCCTTCCGCCGCGACGTTGCGCATGAGTTCGTACGAGTTCGTCTCCAGCGCCACCCGAGGCCGCACCTTGGCCTTGGCAAGCATCTCGTCGTACTGCTGCTTGGCCCACAGCGACGCATCCAGGGTGGACATGCTGTGCTCGGCACAGTCGCTTAGACGCAAGGTCTCGCGATGCTCCAGTGGATGGCCCTTCGGCACCAGCACGAACAGCGGCAGCAGACGCGAGTAGAGCACCGAAAGGTCCTGCAGTGCGACGTCTCCGAACGTGAAGCAGGCATCCAACTCGTCTTCGAGAACCATCTGCGCCAGTCGCGGGCTGCCGGCCACATGCACATTGAAAGACAAGCCCGGATAGCGATTGGAAAAGCGGGACAGGAACTTGGGCATGAGGTCCCGCACCAGCGACTCGGGCATCCCGAAATTGATGCCGCCCCGCTTCAGGCCCTGAAGAGATTCGATCTCGGAGTGAAGTCGGCGTGTCTCGTTGCCCACGTTCTTGTAGTAGCGCATGAGGGCTTCGCCCGCGGCGGTGAGCTTGACCTTTCCTCGCCCCTGGCGCCGCTCCAGCACCGGAGCGCCAAGCGCGTCCTCAAGCAGCGCAAGCTGCCGACTGATTGCCGACGAGGCGACGAACAGCGTCTCCGACGCCGCTCTGATCGACCCGGTGCGGACGACTTCCGCGAAGTAGCGAAGCGAAGTGGTCGAGACGGGATTCAAGAGGCGGCTCCGCAGCGCGATTGCCCAACAAGATCAGGGAAGCCGCGATGATGCCTGACACGGATATGCGTCGCTCACTTCGCTTTCCCCGGATCCTTGACGGCCGTCTGGGTGTCGAACTCCACGTTGTACAGCTTGCCCCCGACGCGTTCGACCTTGCGGATGTACACGTTCTGGACGATGTCGCGGGTCTGCGGATCGATCAGCACTGGGCCCCGGGGGCTTTCGAATTGCTGCCCCTTCATTGCATTGACCAGTGCTTCGCCGCCTGCGCCATTCGTCGTCTTCAGGCCCTCCATGATGACGCGCATGCCATCGTAGCCACCGACGGCCATGAAGCTGGGCCGCATGCCCTTGTTGGCTTTTTCGATCGACTCGACGAACTTCTTGTTCAACGCGGAAGGATGCGCGGCGGAATAGTGGTGCGACGTGATGGTCCCGAGCGCGACGTCGCCCATTTGTCCGAGTACATCGTCATCCACGATGTCACCGGTCCCGATGAGTTTGATCCCCGCCTTGTCCAGTCCGCGTTCCGCGAACTGCTTCATGAAGATGGCCGCCGAATCGCCCGCCGGCAGGAACAGGAAAATCGCATCCGGATTGGCATCCCTGGCGCGCTGCAGGTACGGCGAGAAATCAGTGGTGATCATCGGCATCCGCAACGCCTCGATCACCTGACCGCCTTTCCCGACGAACTGCTCCCTGAAGGTGGTTTCGGCATCGACGCCGGGTGCGAAGTCCGAGACCAGCGATACGACCTTCTTGATCTTGTTGTTGGCCGCCCAATCCGCCACGCCGACAGTCACCTGCGGCAGAGTCATGCTGGTACGCACGATGAAGGGAGACTTCTCTGTCACCGAGGACGTCGCTGCCTGCATCACGACCATGGGCGTCTTGCTCAGTGTCGCGACCGGGGCTGCGGCAAAGGCCTGCGGGGTCAGCCCGAAACCAGCCAGAACCGCGACCTTGTCATTCAATACAAGTTCTTGCGCCAGTCTTTTGGTGGTCGCAGGCACGCCAGCGTCGTCCTTGAGCACGATCTCCACTTTGCGGCCCGCGACGGTGTCACCGTGCTCCGCCAGATACAGCGATGCCCCGGCCTCGATCTGGCGGCCCATGTACGCGAATGGCCCTGTCACGGGCACGACCAGGCCGACCTTGATCGGATCTGCCGCAGCGGCCTGCCCGGAGGTAAGGGCCGCTGCGGCCAAGAGCGCGATCGCGGCGACACGAGCCGCGATTTTCCTGAAGATCATGATGTTCTGTTCCTTTAACCTTTGCGCCATTCGGTTCAGTATTGCATGCACGGCGACGCCGCGTTCGCAGACCGGGCAGCACCGATTGTCACGCTCGGTTTGTTCGGAACAGGAACATCCACGCCAGGGGATCAAGCAAGCGTCCGCCGGCGCTTGAAGGTCAAGAGGCTAGCCCACCTCCTCGACGAACGCCTCCTCGCGCTTGGAACGGATGGAGGGCAACAACACGATCACCAGCAGCAGCATCGCCGCGATCAGCAATCCCATCGAGATCGGCCGCGTGACAAACACGCTCCAGTCGCCGCGCGAGAGCAGGAGGGCACGCCGCAGGTTCTCCTCCATCATCGGCCCAAGGATCAGACCCAGCAGCAAAGGAGCCGGCTCGCACCCGAGCTTGATGAACGTATAGCCAACGATCCCGAAGATCGCCACCAGCCAGATGTCGAACACGTTGTTGTTCGTCGAGTACACGCCGATGGCGCAGAACAGAACGATCGCGGGAAACAGCCAGCGATAGGGGATCGTGAGCAGCTTGACCCAAAGGCCGATGAGCGGCAGGTTCAGGACAACGAGCATCAGGTTGCCGATCCACATCGACGCGATCAGGCCCCAGAACAGTTCCGGGTTGCTGGTCATCACCTGCGGTCCGGGTTGGATGTTGTGGATCGTCATGGCGCCGACCATCAGCGCCATCACCGGATTCGGTGGAATGCCCAGGGTCAGCATCGGAATGAACGAGGTTTGCGCGCCCGCGTTGTTGGCTGCCTCGGGGCCCGCCACGCCGCGGATGTTGCCCTTTCCGAAGGGAACCTCGCCGGCCTTGAGCTTGATCTTCTTTTCGATCGTGTAGGCGGCGAAGGCCGACAGCAGCGCGCCCCCTCCCGGCAGGATGCCCAGGGAGGAGCCCAGCGCGGTGCCGCGCAGCACCGCAGGCACCATGTGCTTGAAGTCTTCCCTGGTCGGGAACAGCCCCGTCACCTTCGAGGTGAACACCTCTCGCTCATCTTCGGGACGAGCAAGGTTCGCGATGATCTCGCCATAGCCGAACACGCCCATGGCGATCGCGATGAAGCCGAGCCCGTCGGTGAGTTCCGGAATGTCGAAGGTGAAGCGCGCCACGCCGGAGTTGACGTCCGTTCCCACCAGGCCCAGGAGCAGTCCCAGCAGGATCATGCAGATCGCCTTGATCAACGACCCCGATGCCAGGACGACCGCACCAATCAGCCCCAGGATCATCAGCGAGAAGTACTCGGCCGGGCCGAACTTGAACGCGATCTCCGTCAACGGTGGCGCAAAGGCCGCCAGGATCAAGGTGCCGACGCAGCCCGCGAAGAAGGACCCGAGTCCTGCCGCCGCCAGCGCCGCCCCTCCTCTCCCCTGCTTGGCCATCTGATGCCCATCGATGACCGTCACGACGGACGATGACTCGCCCGGGAGGTTCACGAGAATGGCCGTCGTCGAGCCACCGTACTGCGACCCATAGTAGATGCCCGCGAGCATGATCAGTGCGGCCACCGGCGGCAGCGCATAGGTGGCCGGCAGGAGCATGGCGATCGTGGCCGTCGGGCCGATCCCGGGCAGCACCCCGATCAGCGTGCCCAGGAGGCAGCCGATGAAGGCGTACATGAGGTTCTGCAGGCTGACGGCGGTCGCAAAACCGATCGAAAGGTTGTTGATCAGATCATTCATGGTGTCGGCTCTTGCTCAACCGCTGATGAAGGTCGGCCATACCTGAAACTGCAGCTTCAGGCCGACAATGAAAGTGAGATAGCTGCCGATTGCCAGCACGGTCGCGAGCATGACGGCCAGCTTCATCCTGAAGTCGGCCCCCGCCATGCACGCGACGATGACGAGCGCATAAATGGCGATGACCAACCCCATGGCGGGAAGCCCGATGCTCCCAATGCCCGCGAGCAGGATGCCGAAGAGCACGTTGGCGCCGATCACGAAGCCCAGCGGCTTCCAGGCAATCCTGCCGATCGGGTCTCCGTCGCCCACGCGCCTGGACGTGAGGGAGCCCGCGACCACGACCAGCCCCAGCAGAGTCAGCAAGACGCCGATCATCAGCGGGAAGTAGCCCGGCCCCATGCGGGCCGCACTGCCGACGTTGTAGCCGGTGGCGCCCAGCGCGAACGCCGCCCCGACGGAAGCGAACAGGAGCCCGGAGGCGAAATTCTTCTTGCTCTTGATTTGCATAGGCAGATTACTTTTGGATCAAGGAGGTTGAAACGGAAACGGACAGGCGCCGGCCGTCGAAAGCCGTGGCTTGTGGGAATGGCTCCCACCTCGGCGCGGGGACTGCGACCTTGGTCAGGTCGCATTCAGGTAGGTCATGTTATGAGGTTTAATACCTCACGCTGTGAGCAATTACCCTTGCTGCCGGCCCGCTGTTACATTCAGCTCCCCTCCCCTTTCAACGCCGTCCATGCCCGCCGTTCGAGGATCCGTCGACAAGCAGCGCCTCGAAGCGCTGTCCGAGTTCAGGTACAGGCTGCGCAGCTTTCTTCGCTTCAGCGAAGACGCCGCCCGCGCCGAGCGCATCACCGTGCTCCAGTACCAGGTGCTGTTGCACACTCAAGGTTTCCCAGGTCGCGAATGGGCATCGATCAGTGAGATCGCAGAGCGATTGCAAGCGCAGCCGCATGGCGTCGTGGCACTCGTCTCGCGCTGTGAGGAAGCCAAACTGGTCAAGCGCCAGCCGAGCACCACCGACCGAAGACAGGTGGAGGTGCACTTGCTTCCGGCAGGACGAAGAAAGCTTGAGGCACTCGCCAAACAGTTCGAGACCCATGTGGCCGATCTGGCTGAGGTCGTGGCGTTCGCGGGCGGTTCGCGGTTGCCTTAGAGCGACGCGTTCTGGTTTAGGCGCCGCCACCAAGCGGCTTCATGCCTGCAAGTTCGTGTCTCCACCTGCGGCCAGCCGGATGACCTTCCGGCTGTTCGGCGGCACGAGATGGCCATGGCGTTCCATCGCATCGACCAACATCGGGATCAACGCCTAGGCGTTTGCCGCAGACCCGATCGGCAGCCTCCCACAGCACCGTCAGCGATTGGGAGCCAGGTCCGATGCGCAGGACCGGGGATGAATGTTTCACTCGACGGATCGACCACGAACATCACCCATGCCGCAGCACCTGTCGAGGGCCCCATGACACCCCAACCCCTGCTCTTACGCGCGCTGTGTACCGCAGTCTTCGCCAGCGCCTTCGCGCTCACGGGCTGCGGTGGCGGTGGTTCCGCCCCTGTGTCGATTACCGTTCCCATCGAAGAAGGTGCTCCCGCCGGAGGAGGGTCCGGCCGTGTGCCTCCCTCCGTTCGCGACGCCATCACGGCAGTCCAGGCCAAACCGGCATTCGCCTCCGCCACATGGGGCATTCACGTGATCGATCTCGCCACGGGCGGGGTGCTGCTCAACCAGGCCGGAGGAACCTCGCTGGTGCCTGCCTCGACGATGAAGGTCTTCAGCGTCGCGACGGCGCTTGAAAGATATGGCGCGGACTACCGGTTCCACACGCCGGTCTACCGCGTCGGAGAGGTCTCGAACGGCGTGCTCGCCGGAGACCTGGTTCTCGTCGCCTCCGGCGACTTCAGCTTCGGGCTGCGCGAACAGGCGGATGGCACGCTGGCCTTCAACAACCTGCCCGAGGTTGACCACAATTCCACCTACACCGGCTTTCCGGGCGGTGCCTTCGTCAAGAACAGCAATCCGCTTGCGGCGCTTGACGCGCTGGCCGCGCAGGTCAAGGCGGCAGGCATTGGCGCCATCACCGGCGATGTTCTGATCGACGATCGCCTGTTCGAGACTTACCGCAACTTTCCATCCGGAACCATCGCGCCGATCTGGGTCAACGAGAACGTCATCGACATCACGGTGACGCCCGGCCGGAACGGCGAGAAGCCGGCCATCGACTGGCGTCCGAAGAGCGCGGCCATCACGATCGAGAACGATGTCACCACGGTCGCCGGTCCGGCCGGGGCGCTGAGCGTGACGACGCCCAGCCCGGGCGTGGTCCGGGTCAGCGGGTCCATTGCGGCGGACAGCACCCCGGTGCTGACGATGTCCCAGATCGCCGATCCGTCGGCCTTCGCGCGGACGGCCTTCATCGAGGCGTTGGCGCGGGCCGGGGTCACGGTCGCGGCCCAGCCCCTGGCCGCTGCCGGCGCACTGCCCGATGCGAGCGCCTATCTCGACGCTGCCCGGGTGGCGGAACGCGTGTCCCCGCCGCTGTCGGAATACGTCAGGGTCATCCTGAAGGTCAGCTACAACCGCGGCGCCGATCTGATGCTCTGCCTGGCGGCGGTCAAGGCCGGAAGCCGGGATTGCAGCGATGGCCTGGCCGAGGAACTGAAAGTCCTCGGCAGTCACGGCATTGCCAGCACCTATCCCTTCGACGGCGCAGGCTCGAACGGCAACAATCGGACGACCGCGTCGGATATCGCGGGCTTCCTCGGCGCGATCGCACAGACCCCCACGGGCATCGCAATCCGCAACGGCATGGCGGTCCTGGGCGTCGACGGCTCGCAGGCGCAGAACGGCCTCGGCACACCGGCGGCCGGGCATGTCCGAATCAAGGACGGCGACCTCATCGCGGGAACCGCAGCCGGGCAGCTTATCGCCATCGCCATGACTCAGGCCGGCTTCATCGACGCCAGGAGCGGACGCCGGCTCGTCTACAGCGTGTTCGTCAACAACGCCGCCTTCTGGTCGTTCGAGGATTACGCCGCCGCTCGCGCGGAGTTGGCGAACATCGTCGTGGCGTTCCAGCAAGCCTATTGAGAACGGAGGAGAAATTCATGACACGCAACGCACTGATTTCACGCGCGCTGCGCGCCGTCGCCCTGGCGGGCGCTTTCGCGCTGGCGGGCTGCGGCGGCGGCTCCGGTTCGGATGTCGGCGCCATCCCTTCGACCGCCCCCAACCCGGCGCTTCCCCCGGGCCCTCCCGCGAGCGCCCCGGGCGCGGTGACGTGCCTGGACCATGACAACAAGCCCATGGCGGTCGCGCCCAAGACCATCACCATCAACAACGATTCCGATGGCGCGATCTATCCGATTCTGGCCATCGGCAAGAACGAGGAAGACCAGTGGGTTCAAGGATGTCTGCGCACGCAGGATCCGAATCCCTCCAACTACATCTACAGGCTGTATGTCAACGAGGGCCAGGGCATACCGCCGAATTCGTCGGTGACGATCACGCTCCCCCTGTTCAGCGAACTTCCGGCGGGGACCCTGCCGAACGCGAAATACATCACCTGGTGGAATGGCGGGCGCGTCGTGCTGGCCGACAGAAATGAGAGGCTGCGCCTGGACTCGGACCAGCGATTGACAACACCGGCCAGCGTGACGTGCATCGGGGAAGGCGCTCAGTGCGCGCTCAGTATCTATGCCGGCACGGAGGGGCTTCCGGAAGACATCTATGCGCAACTGTCGGAATTCACCTTGGGAGATTCCCTCGATCCTCCGGCTGGACAGACAACGCGGTGGCTTAGGCCGGACAACGTGGGATACAACATCTCGTACGTGGACCATGTCTATCTGCCCGTGGCGATCGGGCCGAAGAACAATCCCTATATCGGATACAGCGGATCGACAAGGTCCTTGCCGTCGTTCAGAAGCGCCCTGAATGCGTTTTTGCAGGCCGGCGCCGTCGGCGAGGGCTGGCCCGTCTACAACCTGTACGAACGGAAATTGCCGGGCGGCTACAACATCCTTGCCCAGCGCACCGGCACCTTGAACGACCACGACGTGCCCGTGAAACCCGTCAACCCGCCTGATCTTCCGCCGGTGTTGACCGTGATGAAGTGCATCGAGGGCGGATGCGACAACAACGAGAAGAAGGCCGGCAATTTCGGCGCAGCGGTCCAGAACATCCAGAATCTGTGGGGTTCCTGCGTCGCATGGACAGCGGAAGAACAAGCGAGCGGCTACATCACCGAACAGATCCCCTGCCCGGATGAACTGAAAGTCAAGATGGAAGCGGTCAAGGCTTTCTTCAAGAAGAGCCACGATCAGTACCTGGCGCTGCATGCCGGCAATCGATGCCCTCAGGCGATGCCGCAAAGGCTGGCGACCTTCACCTACTGGGAGGCCCTCCTGCACATCTATGGCTGGGTGCCTTTCAACGAAGGCTGCGGCTCAGGGGCGAACAAATTGGTCGACACGGTGATTCCAGGCTGGACGCATGCGACCATCCAGCCCATGTACATCCATGACCTGCAATACAACCACTTGCAGCAGTACGTCAAAAACGACACCCGGTTGACGTTCAACCCTTACGTCAAATTGATCCATGACGATCTCGGGATGAGCGCCTATGGGTTCTCCGTGGATGACGCCGTCGGGTTCATGAGCGAACTGGGTGACGGCCTGATCTTTGCCGTGGGCGGAGATCGCGGCCTGGAAACCAAGGGGCAGTTCACCTATTCGGGCGGTTTTTCCCTGGCGCTCGGCGTGCCTCAAAGCCAGGCTCCCCTTGTGACCCAGCCCTTGCTCAAGAAATACGGCGTATGCGCCTTCGGCAGGGAGGCCGGCGATCCGAATTGCGAGCAGGACAAGCAGGACGTCACCATGCCCAGCCATAGCCAGATCGCGGGGTTCAGGGTGGGCACGGTGCCTTCTTATCCCATCAAGGTGCGCTTCACCGACGCGAAGGACAACCGCTACACCCTGGTCATCAAAGCGCCGTTCCCCGAATGCGCGGCAGCGCAGTGCGACCCGAACAAGGCGCTGATCATCGATCCGGCGGATTGCAGCGTCGTCAACAGCAACGGCATGCCGCATCCCAAATCGAGCGCCTGGTGCCAAGCCGCCTATCCACACCAGACGAGGGAAGATCAAGTGACCAAGAACAGCCTGCAGGCCACGGTCGCGGTTGACTATTTGCCGTGACTCGATGAACCGCCCCGCCTCGCCACGGGGTGCGTTGTCGTCCCCTTTTGGGCTGGCGTTGTGGATGCTGGGCGGGCTGGGCGTCGTGCTCGGCCTGATGCTGTTTCCGCTGTTCACCTTCGAGGGCCTGCCGCCGCTGGCGGTCGCGACGGTCTGGGCCTTGCCGGTGGTGTTCTGGATCTACCTCGCGGCGGGCTTGATCGCCTGGTGGCGCCGCCCCCGCAACGGCGTCGGGATGCTGCTGGTGTGGACCGGCGTGGGGGTCTGGATCGTCGGCCTCAACAACACCACGGTGCCGGCGTTCCTGATGGTGAACGCGGTGGTCCCGACGCTCTATGGGGCGCTCGTCCATCTGTTGGTGGCGTTCCCGACCGGGCGGCTCTCCTCGCCGGGGGAACGCGCGCTCGTGGCCGGCGGGTACTTCGCGGGAACCGGGTTGCAAGTGCTGCGCTACTTCTTCGATCCGCCGGCGCCGACCGCCGTTTGGAGTCTTGCCGGCATGTTCAGCATGGCGCAATCGTTCGCCACCACAGCGCTCAGCGTGGCCGTCGCGATCGTCCTGATCGCGCGATTGCTCCGGGCCAGGCCCGAGCATCGCCGGCCGCTGGGCGTGGTCTATGGCTACGGAATCTTCGTGATGGTGTTCGTGCCCTTGATGGCGTGGGTGTTTCGCATCGGGTCGTCCGAGTACGGCGCCGAGGGGGAAATACGCGATTCGCTTCAGATCATCGCGGTCGCGGCACTGCCGCTGGTGGTGCTGATCGCGTTCCTGCGCGGCGGCTTTCTCCGCACCGCCGACCTGGAGACGCTGGGCGCGTGGCTGGGCGATTCAGAAGCGTCGCGCATTCCGATCCGCGATGCACTGGTCGCCGCGCTGGGCGACCCGACCCTCGCGATGCGCTACTGGTCGACGGAGTTGCGTCACTGGGTGAACGCGGAGGGCCTGATTGCCGCCGAGGCGGAGGGCGGGATCGGACGCGCCCGCCACCAGATCGACCTGGGCGGCGCGCCAGTGGCGGTGATCGAGTACGACGGCGATCTGCTGCGCGACCCGCACGAGGTCGAGCGTGCCGCCAACTTCGTCGCGCTGGCGCTCGAGCGCGAACGGCTCACCGTCGAACTGCGCGCCTCACGGCAAGCGGTCGTTGAGTCGCGCGAACGGCTGTTCAGCGCCGCCGATGCCGAACGACGGCGCATCGGCCGCGATTTGCACGACGGGCTGCAGGCCCGACTGGTGCTCATCGGCATCGAGGCGCAACGCATCGCCACCACACCGGCGCACCAAGTGGCGCAACGCGCGACTGCGCTGCGCGACACCATCGACCAGGCCGCGGCCGAGCTGCGCGCCATCGTCCATGATCTGGTGCCGCCGGCGCTGGTCGAACTGGGCGTCGCCGGGGCGGTGGAAGAACTGGTCCAGTCGATGCCGATCCCGACCCGCCTCGATGCGGCAGTGCCGGGACGGGTCGGCGACAGCGCCGAAACCGCAGCCTATCTGGTGGTGGCCGAGGCGCTGACCAACGTCATCAAGCACGCTGGCGCGACGCGCTGCACCGTGTCGCTCCATGCCGATGGCGCACACCTGCGCGTCGCCGTCACCGACAACGGCAACGCCCGCATCGATCCGCGACTCGGCACCGGCCTGGCCGGCATCGCCGACCGGGTCGCGGCGCTCGGCGGTGCGAGCGGCGTGGACATGCCACCAGAAGGAGGGACGAAGGTATGGGCGCAAATCCCCTGCGGGTCGTGATTGCCGAAGACGAGGCGCTGATCCGCCGCGGCCTCGAAGTGGTGCTCGCGGACGGCGACTTCGAGATCGTCCGCATGGTCGGCACCGCCGACGAACTGATCGCTGCCGTGCGCGACGAGTCGCCCGCGCTCGTCATCACCGACATCCGAATGCCGCCAGGCTTCACCAACGAGGGACTCGCCGCCGCGCTGGAGATCCGCCGCACCTGGCCCGCCATTCCGGTCTGCGTGCTGTCTCAATACGTGCTGGCGCATTCCGCGCGTGCGCTGCTCGACGCCGATGGGGGTGGGATCGGGTATCTGCTCAAGCAACGCATCACGCACATCGACGACTTCCTGTCGGACCTGCGCCGGATCATCGCCGGCGAAATCGTGCTCGACCCCTCTGTCGTCGAACAACTGCTCGCACGCGCCGACCAGGCCGGCACACCCGCGGCCCAACTCACGCCCCGCCAGCGCGGCGTGCTCGCCCTGGTCGCCGAAGGCCGCTCGAACGCCGCCATTGCCGCGCGCCTGTTCATCTCCGAGAAGACCGTGGTCAATCACCTCACGAGCATCTATATGACGCTCGGGCTGGAGATCGACGACGACGCCCACCGGCGAGTCCAAGCCGTGCTGGCCTATCTCTCCAGCCGCTAGCTTCAAGGATGCGCTTGGGAGCCAGGTCCGATGTGTGCGCCGGAGGGCGGTGTTCAACTCGCCACCGAGCCAATCCAACGTCTGCCAATCCATGACTGATTCGCCATTGACCGCTTCCCGCACCCTCATCGAGCCTTCCGCGTTCTCCACTCCCGGCATTTCGCGTCGCGCCTACCTGGGTTCGGCCGTGGCCGGGCTTGCCGCCCCGCTGCTGCAGGCCTGCGGCGGCGGCAGCAGTGGTTCCGGCACGCCAATCGCTCTGGCCGACCGTGAATCGGTGCGGTGGTGCCGCGAGGCCATCCAGGCCGCGCTCGGCCGACCTCAATCCGCCACCACCGCCGTGTCCGTGGCGCTGTTTGATGAAGACCGCGTAGTCTGGCGCGAGGCCTTTGGCTACGCCAACCGCGATACCGGGCAATTGGCGACCCCCGACACGCGCGTCTACATCGGCTCGGTCGCCAAGGTAATCGCCACGCTGGTCGTGATGATCCTGCGCGACCGCGGCCAGTTGGCGCTCGACCAGCCGCTGGTCGAACTGCTGCCCGGGTTCACCATGCTCTCCCCGGGCTACGAGCGGGTGACCGTGCGCCACCTGGTGTCCCACAGTTCCGGCTTCCCGGGTACCAACATGCACAACGCGTTCATGTTCGTGCCTTATCTGGACTATGCGCAGGACACCCTGCAGGAGCTGGCGAACTCGCACCTGAAGCACGAACCGGGGGAACTCGCGGTGTACTGCAACGACGGCTTCACCATGGTCGAACCGCTGGTGCGCGCGCTGACCGGGCTGCCCTTCTACGAATTCGTCCAGCGCGAAATCTTCGCCCCCCTGGGCATGACCCTGTCGGGCTATCCGGTGACGCCTGCCGCCGAAGGCACTTATGTACACCCGTACGCCGAAGGCCGCAGCCTTCCCCAGGAAATGCCCGCGCCCTATGCGACCGGCGGCGTTCTCACCACCCCCACCGACATGTTGAAGCTGGCGCAAATGTTCCTGGACCAGGGCGTCTACCAAGGCCGACGCATCGTCTCGGCCGACGCGGTGCGCGAGATGGGCGTCGAACAGGGCGCCCGCACGCGCATCAACCCCTCGGCTTCGTCATGGCGCTGGGGCCTGGGGTGGGACTCCGTGCGGCAGCCGGGCCTGGATGCTGCGGGGCTGCTGGCCTGGAACAAAAACGGTGGCACCGCCTTCTTTAATGCCGACTTCTTCGTGCTACCCGAAGCCCGGCTGGCCATGTTGATCAGCGGCAACGGCTTCGACTACGGCATGCGCCAGTTGGCCGAGGGCCTGCTGCTGCGCGCAGCCCAAGAGCGCGGCGCCATCAAAACGCTGCCGCCGGCGATTGCCGGGGCAGTACCTCCCGCGGCGTCGCCTGCTCCAGATCTCGATGTCTTGACAGGCGTCTATGCAAACTACACCGCCCCCTTCCAAGTCCTCGCGGCGGCCGACGGCTCGCTGACCCTGCGCCGCTGGAGCGAAGCTGGCTGGACTCTCGTGCAGGCCAATCTGCGCGCCCGCACCGATGGCCGCTGGTGGGCGGATGGACAAACTTCCACCTGCTACCGCTTCCAGACCGTGGAAGGGCATCTCTACCTGATCACCCGCACGCTCTCGGCCAACGCGCTGTACTGGGGCGAGGGCCCCCTGGGCGAACGACTTCTGCCGCTGGACACGCCGCTGCCGCCCGCGTGGCGCGCGCGCGTGGGGAGCCAATGGCGTCTTGCCAACGAGTCCCCCGATTCGACCCAGAGCCGCCTGCACTCGCCAGTGATCTATCGCATGGGCGAGTTGGCGGAGAGGCCGGGCTACGTCATGCTGAACAATGAGCAGTTGCTGCGCGTGGTGAGCGACAACGAAGCCGGCATGACCGTCAAGATCCCGGGCAACGAAGGCCGCGACCTGTACGAACTTTTCATGGTGACGGTGGACGGCCAGGAGGAGATGCACACCGGAACGACGGTCTGGCAGCGAGCGGCGGCATGACGAACAACGAGCAGCATTTGCGCGTGAATAAGGAAAGTGCATGAGACACGAATCCCCGGTTTTGCGCGCGCTGCACGGCATCGCATTCGTGAGTGCTTTCGCGCTCGCGGGCTGCGGCGGTGGTGGCGGTGGCGCGGGTGGCGCCAATGTCTCGGCGACGGAGCTTCCGGCCATCCCGCCGGCTCAGATCGACGCGGCCATCGCCCAGATCGACCCATTGGCAGCCGATCTGATGCGCCGCTCGGGCATTCCGGGCATGGCCGTGGCCGTGGTGAAGGACGGCAAAACCGTTTACGCCAAGGGTTTCGGGGTGCGCCGCTTGGGTTCGCCTGAAACGGTCGACACGGACACGGTCTTTCAACTGGCTTCGGTGTCGAAGTCGGTTGGCGCAACCGCGATGGCCACGCTGGTGAGCGGCGGAACCGTCAACTGGGACACGCGGGTTGCCAGTGTGATGCCTGACTTCAAGCTGGCCAGCGACGCGGTCACGCAGCAAGTGGCGATAGGCGACTTCTACGCCCTCCGTTCGGGCCTGCCGGCCGGCGCGGGCGACATGCTCGAAGTGCTGGGCTACGACCGGGGGCAAATCCTCGAGCGCCTGCGTTACGTTTCGAACCAGGGCTTCCGGACGCAATATGGCTACGCGAACTTCAGCATCACGGCCGGGGCGCAGGCCGCGGCCACGGCCGCCGGCATGGATTGGGAAACGATCAGCGAGCAGAACCTCTATCGGCCGCTGGGAATGGCGTCCACCAGTTCCCGCAACGCCGACTTCATGCAGCGGAGCAACCGCGCTTCGCTGCACGTCAAGCGGGGTGGCAACTATCAGCCGCTGTATCTGCGTCAGCCAGACGCCCAATCTCCCGCGGGCGGCGTGAGTTCCAGCGTCAAGGACATGGCGCGCTGGCTGGCCATGGTTCTGCAAAACGGCGTCTACGAGGGTCGGCAGGTGGTCAAGGCCGATGCCTTGTTGCCCGCCTTGAACGTGCAGATCGACCGGGGCCCGGCCGATGGTGTCTCCGCGCGTTCGAGCGGCTATGGCTATGGCTTCGTCGTCACTGTCGCGCCGTCTGGCCGCGTCAAGCTGGGGCATTCAGGGGCGTTCACGGCAGGCGCAAGCACGTCCTTCTCGATCATGCAATCGGCTGGCTTGGCGATTGTCACGCTGACGAACGCGATGCCCGTGGGGGTTCCGGAGGCGTTGAACTCGTCTTTCGATGATCTGGTCGAGTACGGCAAGGTCACGCGTGATTGGTATTCCATCACGCGAGCCGCATTCGAGCCGATCAACGATCCCTTGGGTTCGCTGGCTGGCCAAACGCCGCCGGCCCCGCCGGTTCCAGCCCTCGCCGCCACGGCTTATGCCGGCACCTATGCCAACAGCTACTTCGGCGACGCGGTGGTCGAAGCCAGCGCCGGCAATTTGACCTTGAAGATGGGCCCCGGCGGCGTGACGGTCTACCCCTTGCGCCACTGGAGCGGAAATACTTTCATCTTCGACTGGAGCGAAGGCGAAGGCAGCGTGATGAGAGTCGATTTCAATGAAGCTTCAGGCGTGGTGAATGGTGTGCAGATCGAGGCCTTTGTGGAAGATCAGACGGGCGGCGTGTTCACAAGGAAGCGATAGCCACATGAAAAAACCCAAATTTCGGGGCTTTACGTGGTCGCTGCCATTCCTGCTGAGTCTGGCCGCGTGCGGCGGCGGTGGCGGTGGCAATCTGATGGCGGTCTGTCGAGCCGGGCAGGTCGAGCTCGAATCCAACTGCGTCGACGCGACACAGACCGCCGATCTGGTGCGCGAGGTCGTGCGCGAGACGATGGCCGAACTCGACCTGCGCTCGGCCATCGTGGGTGTGAGCGTGGGCGACACACCGGTCCTCAGCCAGGCCTGGGGCGAATCCGCGCACGGCCAGGCGGCCACCGTGGACATGCATTGGCGCAATGGCGCAATCGGCATCTCCTACCTGACCACCGCCTTGCTCCAATTGCAAGACCAAGGCGTGCTCAGCATCGACGACAAGCTGTCGAAATGGCTGCCCGACTACCCGCGAGCCGGCGAGATCACGCTTGCCATGCTGGCAAGCAGCACGTCGGGCTATGCGGAATACGTGGACCCGGACGTCATTCCGCTGAAAGGCGACGTTGATCGGCAATGGACCCAGGACGAACTGATCCAGATCAGCCTGGCGCAGGGGATGAAGTGCGAGCCCGGCACGTGCTTTTTGTATTCGCACGCGAACTTCGTCATCCTCGGGCGTGTCATGGCGATGGCCAGCGGCAAGCCGGTCGCCGATTTGATCCGCACCGGCATTCTGGAACCGCTGAACCTGCGCGAGACACGCAGCGACTCGACGCCCTTCATCCCCGAGCCCGTGCTGCACGCCTTCTTGAATGTTCGGGGAAGCTATGAGGACAGCACCGGTTGGAACCCCTCGTGGTCTACCGCCGAAGGCGCAATCATGACCAGCACCATCCCCGACGTCATGCGCTCGGCGGAGGCAATCGCCACGGGCCGCTTGATCTCGCCCGAGAGCCACGCGCAGTTTCTGGAACCACGCACCGCCGCGTTCGCGCCGTGGACGCGCTCGCGCTACTACGGCCTGGGTATCTTTGTATCCAACGGATGGCTCATGCAGAACCCGGCTTTCTACGGCTATGCGGGCACGATGGCCTACCTGCCGGCGCAGAAGATCACGATCGCGGTCAGCACCACCCTGGGGCCTGATGCTTCCCCTGACGGCAATGCGTCGTCCACGATGTTTGAGCGGATCGCGCGGCGCCTGACGCCATCCAGCGCACCCGCATCATGACGCAACGGTGACTCAGCAGACACTTCCGGCTCAAATGCAAGACAGAGAGTGGCGCACTGCACTAGCTTCCAGCGTCTGCATACCGCTCGACCTGACAGGCATAGCTGCCGGGCCCCGATGAGCACGCCGAGTACGGATTGGGCGGAAGGGAGCAGCCGCCGAGGACACACAACAGCACGAAGCTGATCGCAATTTTGAACACTTTGGCCTCCTGAATCTTTGCTGTGACGTAGCGCCCATTCCCTGGGCGAGCTCGGTTCAAGCCGCTGCCCGCATGGGCCCCAAGCGTCGCATCTTGTCGTACAGCGTCTTGCGCGGCAGGCCCAGGCGCTCGGCTGCTGCGGCCGCGCTGCCGTTGCACGCTTCAAGGGCCTCGTTGATCAGGTAGCGCTCGAACTGCGCCAGTTGCTCGTCGAGCGTGCGTTCGATGTGAGTGAGCTCGCGCACGCCGGCCTCGCCGTCCCACAGGCCGAGCACGAAGCGGTCGGCGACATTGCGCAGCTCTCGCACGTTGCCCGGCCATGCATGCGCCACCAGTGCCTCCAGGTGGCGCGGCGCCACGGTGGGCAGTTCGCGCTCGTGCCGCAAGGCGGCCTGGGTTGCGAAGTGGGTGAAGAGCAGCGGGATGTCCTCGCGCCGGTCGCGCAGCGGCGGCAACTGCAGCAGCACCACGCCAAGACGCCAGTACAGGTCGTCACGGAACTTGCCCTCGCGCGCTGCGGCCAGCAGGTCGGCCTTGGTGGCAGCAACCACCCGGCAATCCATGGGCCGCAGCTCGTTGGTGCCCAGCCGCTCGAACTGCCGCTCCTGCAGCGTGCGCAGCATCTTCACCTGCAGGTTCATGGGCATGGTTTCGATTTCATCGAGAAACAGAGTGCCTCCGCGGGCATGCTCGATCTTGCCGATGCGCCGCTTGGCCGCTCCCGTGAAGGCGCCGGCCTCGTGGCCGAACATCTCGCTTTCGAACAGCGTCTCGGGCATGCCGCCGCAGTTGATGGCGGCAAAGTGCCCTGCGCGGCGGCGGCTTCCTTCGTGCAGGCAGCGAGCCACCAGCTCCTTGCCGGTGCCGGTCTCGCCCAGGATCAGAACATCGGCGTCCGAACTTGCAACGTCGCGCACCAGGCGCCGCAGCTGTTGCATGACTGAAGAGCGGCCAATGAGGCGGGCCTCGATCGATTCGAACCCAGCCAGCTTTGAACGCAGCTGCTCCACCTCCAGGCTCAGCGCGCGCCTTTCCATTGCGCGACGGACCACATCGGTGAGCTGCTCGGGTGAAAAAGGCTTTTCGAGAAAGTCGTAGGCGCCCAGGCGCATGGCCTGCACGGCCATGGTGATGTCGCCATGGCCGGTGACCAGAATCACCGGCAGCGCTGGGTCGATCTTCAGTGCGCGCGAGAGCAACTCCAGTCCGTCGATGCCCGGGAGCTTTACGTCCGTGACCAGCACGCCCCGCAGGCCAGGTGCAAGCCGCTCCAGCACTTTCTCGGCCGAGCCAAAGCCGGACACGTTCAAGCCAGCGAGCTGCAGAGACTGCGTGCTGCCCAAGCGCACGGCCGGGTCGTCTTCCACGAAGAGCACTTCCATTGCATTCGATTCAGGCATGTGATGTTTCCCGTTGTCCATGGCGCAGCACTGCGATGAAAACCGCACCGCCCAGTTCGCTGCGACCCGCCCGCAAAAGGCCGCCGAAGTCGCGAACGATGCCGGCAGAGATAGCCAGCCCCAGCCCCAGGCCAAGGCCTTGGTCCTTGGTGGTGAAGAAGGGCTCGAACACGCGCTGCGCCACTTCAGGCGCAATGCCCGGGCCGTTGTCGTGCACCTCCACCACCACGTTGGCGCCCGAGCGGAACACAACGATGCGCACGCGGCGCCGGCCCTGCGGCTTCGTCAGCGCGGTTGCGTCGAACGCGTTGACCAGAAGGTTCACCAGCACCTGCTCGAGCCGGTTGCCCTCGCACAGCGCATGCAGGCCTGGCTGCACCCGCTGCTCGAGCTCAATGTGCTCCTGCCTGATGCGCTGCTCCAGCAGGAACAGCGCATCACTGATCACGTCCGCCAGCGGCACCGGCTGCAGTTCGACGCCCGAGCGGCGCGCAAACTTCTTGAGCTGCGCGGTGATCTGCCCCATCCGGTCGGTCAGCTGGCAGATGGTGCGCAAGTTCAGGTCCACCTGCTCCGCCTGCCCGCGCTGCAGGAACACCACAGCGTTGGCCGACAGCGTGCGCAGCGCCGCCAGCGGCTGGTTCAGCTCATGCGTGATGCCTGCAGACATCTGGCCCAACACGGCCATCTTGCCGGTCTGCACCAAGTCTTCCAGCGTGTTCTTCAGGATCTCCTCGGCCCTCTTGCGTTCGGCCACCTCGGTCTGCAGATGCTGGTTGGCTTCGCTCAGCGCCTCGGTGCGCAGCTGCACCTTGTGTTCCAGCTCGTCGTAGGCGCGCTGGAGCGCTTCGCGTGCAGCCAGTCGCTGGTGCACGATGCGGCGGCGCTGCTGGAAGAACAGCACCAGCAGCGTGAGGAACACCAGCGCGAACATGGTCAGTACCGCCGCTGTGCGCGCAGACGCATGCACAGGACCCATGTCCGACAGCATGATCAGCTTCCAGTCGGTGCCTTCCACAGCCCGCGCGTCCAGTAGCAGGTCGGGCCCGAAGCGGACGGCGGCCGACCGGCCGGGCGCACTGTCGGCGCCGATCTGCACCACTTTCGCCGCACCGCCCGACATGGGCTGGTGCTCGCGCATGGCCAGCGGCGTGAGCGTGCCTGCCTCTGTGTACTGGCGCGTCTGCGCCAGCTGCGCCTGCGTCTGGGTGGAAAGCGGGTGCAGCGTGCGGAACTTCCACCCCGGCACGGACGACAGCACCACCACGCCGTTGCTGTCGATGGCCAGCACCTTGTCGGCCGAACTCGACCACGCCGCATCGAGCTTGTCCAAGCCCACCTTCACGGTTGCCACGCCAATCTGCCGCCCGCCGTCCGAAACGGCAAACGAGAAGTAGTAGCCGGCCTCTCGGCTCACGGTGCCGATGCCATAGAAGCGGCCCGGAACGCCGCGCATCGCGTCGTGGAAATACGGCCTGTACGAAAAATTCATGTGCACGAAGCTGCCCGGTTGATCCCAGTTGCTGGCGGCCAGCGTCAGGCCAGTGGCGTCCATCACGTAGCTTGCACTCGCCTGTGCGTGGGCGTTCACGGTTTCAAGATAGCGGTTGGCGTCTTGCCGCAGGCTGTCGTCGCCGGGCGAGCGCAGCAGGTCCAGAACATCAGGACTCAACGACAGGACCTGCGGCAGGTACTCGTAGCGGCTGAGTTCGCTGCGCAGGCTGGTTGCATAGATGTCGAGCCGATGCAACGTGCCCTGCTGAAGCGAGCGGATGCCGCTGCGCTCGGCCGCAAGATAGGCCAGCGCACCTGACGCCGCGGCCAGGCAAACCCACGCGCCGACGGCGAGCCAGCGCCACCATCGCGTGTGCGGCGCGGGATGTTCCCGAAGCTCGTCCAGGGAGCCGGTCAGGCTGGCACGGTAAGGCTCGGCGAGCCTCAACACGGTACGCCCAGCCGAAAGGAGCAATGACACAGGAGCGGGAAGCGGTGCCGCTTGGGTTGGCAACAATGGGAAGCGATCATAGGGACGCGCTTCCCCAAGCGGGAGGTCGGAATTACCCTGCTTGCGCTCTGCGGCCGCTTCACCGCACCGGGCTCCTAGTCCGCGTAGATGCCCGCGGCCCTGATGACCGGCCCGAAGCGCTCCACTTCGGCCTGCACGAACTTCTTGTGCTCGGCCGGTTCCTCGCGCTTGTCAGCCATCACCACCGCGCCCAAGCCTTCCTGCTTCTTGATGAAGTCCGGGTCTTTCAGAGCCACCCTGAGCGCATCGTTGAGCTTCTTGAGCACTGGCGCTGGCGTGCCCTTGGGCGCGTACATGCCGTGCCAGATCGTCACCTGGAAGTTCTTCAGGCCCGACTCGTCCAGGGTCGGAATGTCCTTGAGCGCGGGCGTGCTGAGGCGCTTCAAGGTGGTCACCGCGTAGGGCTTGACCTTCTTCGCCTCGATCTGTCCGGTGGTGTTGGTGGTCTGGTCGCACAGCAGGTCGATCTGCCCGCCGATCAGGTCGGCAATGGCCGGTGCCGTGCCCTTGTACGGCACGGTGGTCATCTCGGCCTTGAGCTCGCTTTGAAACAGCAGCCCGCACAAGTGCGAGGCCGAACCGATGCCCGCATTGCCGAGGTTCACCTTGCCCGAACTCTTGGCGATCCACTCGCGCAGCTCCTTGAAGTTGTTGGCCGGCAGGTCGGGCTTGCCGATGAGCGTCATGGGCACGTCGTTGATCATGCCCAGGTACTCGAAGTCGGTGTCGTATTTGTAGGGGAGCTTGCGGTACAGAACGGGGGTGGTGGCCATGCCCACGTGGGTGATCAGCAGCGTGTGGCCATCTGGCTTGGCGCGCGCCACCTTGGCGTTGCCGATGGTGCTGCCTGCACCGACGGTGTTGTCCACCACGATGCTCACGCCGTCCAGCGGCGTGCGCAGGGCCTCGGCAAGGTCGCGCGCGACGCGATCGGTGGGCCCGCCGGCGGCAAAGGGCACCACCAGCGTGATGGGCTTGCCATCCGGGAAATTCTGGGCGTGGGCGCTTATGGATGCAGCGGTGGCTGCCATCAGCGCGATGGCGGGAAGGATCTTTTTGTAGGCGTTCAAGTTTCACTCCGCATGGCGGCAGGTGGTTGGAAAGAAAAGTGGAAGGAAAAGCCGGAAAGATCGGCCGCCGGGCGCACCCGGCGGCCGACCGATCATTGCGGCAGGCTTGGCGTCAGCTGGCCCGTGATGTCGAACAGGAGATTCACCGTCGAGGGCCCGAACGACAGCCACGTACCGGCTAGCGGCTGCTGGCCAACGCCCGGCTTCGTCCAGTCGCACACGCCTTCGGGGAATGCGGCGTTCAGCCGCGCCCATTGCGGGCCGCTGAAGATCACGCCGTAGTCCGACGGGTTGAGCGGCTTGAGCTGGCACTTGGCAATGTCGTCAACCAGCGGCCCCCCGGCTGCCATGCGCGGTGTGGTGCCTGCCGGGTAGAAGGTGTTGCAGGCGCCCGGGCCGAATGCGGTCTGCTCTTCCTCGTACTTCAGGCCATTGGCCCAGCAGGCATCCTTCAGGTCGGCCGGGCGATCTGCGCGAACCTTCTGCGCCAACGTGCGATCCGAAGCGTCGGCCTTCACGGCGCGCAGCCAGCGGTCCATGGCATCGAACGCCTCGGCGCTGCTTGCGCCCTTGGTCCACATCACGTGGTTGCCGATATCGCCATTGGCTCGGCGCAGGCGCTCGCGCATGGAAAACGAGTGGATCTTGGTGTGAATGTCGCCGCCGACCGTCTGATCGTTGTAGTCGCGCAGGTCGATCACGGCGGTAGAGGCGAGCCCCCCGGCGCCGTTGACGATGCGACCCGACTGGTAGGCCCGGCGCAGCGCTTCGATGTCTCCGACCGTGCGCGTTGCGGTACGTTTCATGTCGCGGTCCACACCGCCGACCCGCTCGTTGAGGTCCAGAAACTTCTCGAGGCTCAGCTTGCCCTCGTTGAGCGCGTTCAGGCCGTACTGAATGCCCACGTTGTCGATGGGTCGCAGCGCAAAGCCTTCCTGCGCCGTCTTGCCATAGACGTTGATCGTGTGGTCCCACACGGTGGCGCGCGCTCCGGTCGGGTTGTTGATCGGGTGGTAGCGCTGCGCCGCCGGCACGCCCGCGGGGAAGGACACCACCGGGTCCAGCCGGCCGGCGCTGTTGCTCATGTTTGAGATGTTGCCGATCTGCAGGTAGCCCGAGATAGCCTGCTTTTCCGCGACCGTGTAGCTCAACGCGCTCGTGGCCGGATCGTTGAAGTAGTTGTTCAACACCCGGGAGTCGTGCAGCTTGAAGATGGTCGACGAGGTCACGTCGGCAAACACCTGGCTCACCACCACACCGTCGAAAAGGCCCGGATAGTTGTCGCTGGTCTGGTGGCTCTGGTACGAACCCCCAGAGCCGCCGGTGCCGATTGTGTAGTCGGGTACGCCGAAGTTCTCGATAAAGCGTTCCTTCACCATCGCAATCGTCTCGGACGAAAGTTGGTCGTTGCAGTTGGTGCCGAACACGTTGAGTGTGGACGTGGTCACCGCCAGCCCGCGGCTCTGGTAGGTGGGATTGATCAGCGTGCCGAAGTCATTGCCCTGCTGGAACCACCCGCCCTGGCAGCCGCCCCCTAGCGGATAGATCACGCCGCCGGTCCAGCCGGCCGGTCGCGACGTGGGCGACGGCGCAGGCTCGTTGAGCACGTCATGCAAGATGGCCGACTGGTACAGCGCGCGATTGATGGTGCCGCTTTCCAACCGCACCACATAGGGCACCGACTTGCCGTTCACGGTCAGATAGCTCATGTTGGCCGGGTACGAGGTGATTTCTTCCGGCACGAACCGCGTGTTGCCGCCGGCGGTGTTGCGGTAGTAGTAGTCGACTCGGGTCACGACAGAGCACTTGTCGTCGCCCGTGGGCGTGAGCTTCTGGCCGCCCATGCGGGTGAAGGTTTCGTAGCCACACACGAAGGGCTGTTCGTGCGGGCCAGAGATCATCGGCCCGGTCACCGGGTACGCGGTGAGCACCTGGTGCGCGCGGTAGCCGCGGAACTTGGCCACCAGGTCGTTGTTCCCCAGCTTCAGACCCGTGAGCTTGCCGATCAGCCGGCCGGTCACGGGATGCGTCTGAAACACATCGGTCACGTCAGTGCCATTGAGCGTGACGGAGAAATCCTGACTCGGTTGCGGCGCCAGCTTTTCCAGTTCGACCAGCGCGTCGTCGCCCGACACCAGGTGGGGCTTGGACGACAGCACGTTGATGCGGATGGTGGGCGCGCTATTGCGCGGCTCGCCGGGAACATCGTTGCCAGGCTTGGCCGCCGAAAATGCGCTAGCGGTTCTCGTGCCGATAGCGCCGCCGCCACCGCCAGCGCCATCGCTCCCTCCCCCGCAGGCTGCCACGATGAGTGCGGCGCCAAGCGCAGTGATTGCGCTCGGGTGCCCAGGCACGCGAGCGCGCGCCAGGACTTTGTCGGTTCTGTTCATTGATCTGTCTCCTTCTTGGACTTGCAAAAAGCACGGACCCGGCGCCGAATGCAATTGCCACTTCTCTTCGCGGCGCGTGGCGGCCAGGGCAAATCGTGAATAGCAACGCACATGCCAATCGGCACATGGCTTGCAAGTCGTTGAATTCAAAGGAGCGCGCCCGTGATGCTCAGGGTTTTCCCCGGCGCTTGCGGATGGAGATCCGCACAGCTGGAATCGGCTTTGTCTGGAAAATGGCACGCGAGCATCGTCGGGACCTTCCCCGCGCTGAATGCGCGACCAGCAAACGAACTGGAACGCTGGATCGATGAAATCGAGCGGCACCTCGCCGAACACGGGACCAGGTGCCATGCCCAAGACGGCAGCGCTACCGAATCGCGCGAATCGACCCAGCCCCCTTGCGCCCCGCCATCGCACTCGAGATTTCAGCCCCGCGCTCGCGCAGATCCTCGCCAAGCGCCTTGATGTCGGTCTTCGTCATCTGCGCGCCGATGCCCACGGCACTGATGGCCATCAACGGCTTCTTGAGTTCGTCCAGCACGGCCGTCGAGACTGTGGTGACACCTTTCGCGTAGTGCCCGTGGTCAACGGCGTAGCCGCGCTTGCGTGCCTCTTCAACTTCCGTTGTGACGCAGAGCGACCTCCCGCAGATGCGGCTTGACCATTGCGATATAGCTGGCTTGCTCGAGAGTCCCCTTGGCAAGGGCAAGCAAGCCCAGGCCCACCGAATAGGTCTTGGTGGTTTCATCGAAGACGGCAAGCCCCTCGTGCACCAGTGTCTTGAGCAGATTGAAGCACGTGCTCGGATTGAGCTCGAGGTCGCGCGCAATGCGACTGACGCCGACCGGTGTCTGTGCCGCCGCAAGGTAGCGCTGCCACGCGTGCGCGCGCCGCGTCGGCGAAGCCGTCGACCGAAAGCACCTCCGTGGCAAGACCAAAACCCAGTGCCTGCCTTGCAGCGAGTTCCCGGACTGCCTGGTTGTCGCAGAGTGTGCGCACCAGTACGCGACAAGCGATTTCCGAACGAGCAAAGGCCATGAAGAATCGGTCGCGGAAAGCCGGCGGCGAGCGCTACAGGGGGATCGACGTGCAGTCGGAGGCCTGACAACAAGCGTCGACCTCAGGGTCGCCAGGAGCTCTCCGGTGGAGGCGTCCTTTAAGAGCCTTCGAGTGAAACTTTTTGGCGCCGTAGTTCGGGCGTTTGTCGACGACATCCTCGACGCAAGTCTCCCCGACGACGACTCCGTCGGGCGTCAATCGACCATGCATCTGCAATGACTGCTCACCATGCAACACCCTTCGGGCGTCCACACTGGTACCTTCTTCGCCCAGCCAGAAGCCAGGGCTCCCAAGGACGGTCGCCATGCTGGGCAAGGTCTGGAGGTCCTTCTCGTAGAGGAAAGAAAGATCAAGCGGGTCGGGTGGTTCCTGCGGGCAGCAAACGCTAAGCCCGTAGAGGAGCGTATCGCGCAAACCATACGCTTGCTCGATCGGCTAAAACTTCCAGTTCTTCAGGTGCTCAAGATCCACGCGCGACCTTTTGTCTAATGGCCGACCTTGATTGCGATCTTTCCTACAGCCTTGCGATTTTCCACCGCCGCGATCGCCGCAGGCGCATCCTCAAATGAAAAAGCGGTTGCACTTCCGGCTGTATCAACTGCTCGTACCAAAGCGCGACAAGCGACGCAATGTTGCGATCATTGCCGACAGGGTTCTCCAATAAAAAGCCGCGCCAGTGCACACCGAGAACCTTGCAACGCTTCAAGAGGACCAGGTTCAGGGGCAAACGTGGAATTCCAGCGGCAAAGCCGACCACCAGATGCCGGCCACCGGCGCGCAGCGAGCGCAGCGCTGCCTCACTGTAGTTGCCACCAACGTCCGCTTCAAAGCAGATTGTCCGCAATTCGGCGGCGTCAGAAATCACTAGAGCGGCGCCCTCGGGCTTCATCCCGCGCCGCCCGCTTCGCCTTGAACAGATCCCGAAGTACCCGGCTGTATGCATTGGCGGCGCCGTCTCCTGTCGTCTCGATGGCGCAAAAGATCGCCTGCGGATACTTCTCGGTCACCAGCGACTGAACGCCGTCCGACACCCCCGAGGACGGCATGCAGCCGAAGGGCTTGACGCTGACCACCATGTGCGCCTTGCGGTGCCGAACGCTCTGGATGAGCTTGCCGACTTCCATGTGGCCTTCGCCGCCGCGCAGATGGTTGTCGTAGTAGGGGTGCGAAAGCGTCGCGATCTCGTCGAAGTCCGACAAATGGGCTTTCTTCAGCCCCAGCAGCGCCGCACAGACACCGAATGCGGCTCGCAATGCAGACTCCGCCGCCATCATCGAGAGCAGCCTGCGCACCGGGCGCTTTCCGGCCAACCCGTGCCGCGCATCGTCATCCGAGGGCAAGGCCATGCGCCGCCGCGTGTCCCACTTCACCTGCCAAAGGTTGTAGAGCAACCAGGCCGTGACCGGCTGCACGTCGACCTCCGCACCCTCGGCTTCGAGAAATCGCTGCAGTCGATAGTTGCCGTCGCCCTCCGTGGTCATGGCCCAGAACTCGCCGATGACCGAGACCTTGGGCTTGACTTGCGAGCGGTCGAGCGCAACCGCGGCAAGCAGGCGGCGGCATTTCCACAGCGCGGCAAGCATGCTGCTTCGATCCCCGAGCGCGTCGTGCAACAAGGCCTTGCAGCGATCCAGCGCGGCATCTGTTGCGCCGGGCACCTGTTCGTAGGGTCGCATGCGGTAGCCCATCGCATTCAGGACGTCGCCGGCAACGACTGCTTGCAGCACCGCCAGGAAGAACCTGCGGTCGAGTTCCAGCCCGTCGCCCTCGCCGCAAGCCTGCTTGAGGCCGCCCTGCTGCTGGAACAGCAGCACGCGAAAGCCCTCGAAACCCGCATCGCGCAAAGCCTTGCGGTATTCGGTGGCGTAAGTGCCAAAGCGGCACGGGCCACATGCACCCGCGGTGAGAAAAACATGGTGCTCGACGATCTCGCGCGTGCTCAAGCCCTGCACATCGCGCAACGCAACCAGGTGCTTGACCAGATTGCCCACGGTGAAATACGTCGGATTGCACTGCCCCCGGTTGCCGAACTCGCGACCGAAGCGCAGTGCTTCGTTGTCTGGCACATCGAGCACTCGAACCCGATAGCCGATGCCTGCGAGCGCGCCCTGAATGAGCAGGTCCTGCGCCTGTGTCAAGCCGCCACACAGCAGCGTGGTGTGCTCGCGTTGGGCGCGCGTGAAGCGTGTCGGTGCGGCATCGCGCCAATGAACCGGCGGCTTTCCGTCCAGCCCGAGCCGGGCGCGCTCTTCGCGTTCGAAGCGGCGCAGTTCTTCCTCGATGTCGGCGGCGCGTGCCGCTTCGTCGCGCAGCCAGACGACGGTGCGGGGCGCCGCGTTTGAAACATTGTTCATGCCAGCCTCCGTGGGTGTTCGGAGTCGGTCGCGGATTGAGGCCGCGACCGGTGGATGGTGATCGGATGCACGTTCGAAGGCGGCGGCGCGCCGCAGGCGCGGTCATGCACCGGCTCGGGCCGTGCGAACACCATCGGCTTTTCTTCGGCCAGGTACGACGCGTAAGCCATGTCGAGGGCGTCGGGCACTTCCGAAACTCCGCCGCCCTGGCGCGCCCTCAGTTCCCGCCGTTTTTCGCCGATTCGCCGCTCGAGTTCGGTGCGCGCCTGGCGCAAGTCCTGCAGCTTCTCCGCATGCCGCTGAAGCGCATGCGCATAGGTCCGCACCCTGATCTTGATCGAGCCGGACGGCTTGTTGGCGTCGATGTCGTGCAGCGCCGCGTAAGGCGTGGCGCTCGCACCGATGATGTTGTCGATCATCCCGTAGGTCGGCGCATCATGGCCGCACTTGAAGCTGGAGAAATCGAGCACGACCAGGTTGGGATGGCGCGCTGCGAACTTTGCGGCCCAGACCTTTTCCGCGCTGTTGGTCGAGTAGGCCTCGGGCCACACGTCGGCGATGCGAAGCGCATCGCCCTCTTCCGCTTCCTCGTCGGCAAAGAAGCGCGCCAGCCATCGTGGATCCTTCGGGATGGAGCGAATCGAAAGCACCGGATAACCAAGCGCCTGGAACTCGTCCAGCACGCCATGGTTCAGGCCCGGATCGTTGTGATAGGGCCGCCCCAGCATCAGGATGCCGACCTTGTTCTCCTCCTCGAGCCGCTCCAGCAGCAGCAAACCGCGCCGTTGCATCTCGCTCTCGAAGGCCTGCATCGCAGCAAGTCCCTGCTCCACCGCGAAGTCGCTCTCGTCGCGCGTGATGCGCAGGCGCGTGCCCCAGGCCTCGAACATCTGCATCTTCATGTAGTGCTGCTCGTTCAAGGTGATCGCCGGATCGACATACGCCACGCCGGCTTGCCCGAAGTAGTCCACCTCTTTCGTGAAGGCGGCGCGCACGACCTTCGGAACCCCCGCCACGATCGGGCACGCGGTCGTGTCGGGCATGCCCCGCACGAAGCTCGGCAGATGGGTGAGGCAGGGGAAGAAGATGAAGTCCAGCGGCCGGGACTTGTGCTTGACCATCAACAGGTCGTGGACGTGTGCCTGCGCCACCTTGGACGGAAAGCACGGGTCGATGGAGCCGTATCGACTGCCCGCTTCCCACAGAGCCTCGCTCGTGAAGTCGGAGAACACGATCTGACGACTGTCGACGCCAAGCGCTTCGAAATACGCGCGAAACAGCGGCGCGGTCGAATACATGTTGAGCACGCGCGGCATGCCAATGCGCAGACGTGCGCGGTGCGCCGCGCTGTCGTCGCACGAGCGCTCGAAGCCTCGCTCGAATGGCCGGCGCGTCATGCCCAGGTAGAAGGACTTCCATGACCTGCGTACGCGCACGTCCTCGACCGGTGTGCCTGCATCAGGCAACGGCTCCGCCTGATGGAATGACTTGAAAGCAAGCTCCGCCTCGTAGTCGACCAGATTGGGAAACTGCGACTTGAGCGACTTGCGCTGCGTGACCAGCGCCTTGAGCGCCTCCTTCGACTCCACCGTGCCGTTCTCGCAAGAGAAGCCGGCGATGTAGCGGCTCTTACTGCCGCTCTGCGTTGCGGCATCGATGAAGGTGCGCTTGCAGGCGTTGGCGCAGAAGTGGCAGACGGTGCTCTCGTCGTTGCGCGTGGTGTACCCGAGCCCGATCGCCGCTTCGAGCCCGACGAACCGACTGGCGCCACGCCGCATGACGACACGCCTCGCCTCCAGGGCCGCGCCGATCGCGCCCGCTTCTCCGCAGTGCGGGTGCACGCGCACCACGGCGCCCGGCACGCGGTCCACGATGTAGTCATGTTGCGCCTTGACAGCCGCGAGGTTGTGTTGCGTGCCGCCCTGGAGCACGAAGACGCGGCCGAGTTGCGCCAGCCTCGGCATCTGCACCACGTACTGCCAGATGTTCTTCGGCAGCACGAGCGCCAGGCCGGCCATGAGTTCTTCCTTGGCGTAGCCCTCTTTCTGGAAGGTCACGCGGTCGGTGTCGAGAAACACCGCGCAGCCGTAGTTGAACTGCGGGCTGAGCCTCGCCTTGAATGCCGTCGCGGCATAGTCTTCCATCGCGACGCCGAACTGGCTCGCCATGGCCTGCAGCAGCATGCCGTTGCCGGCGGAGCATTGGTTGGAAAGCCGGAAGTTGCGGATTTCCCCCTGCGCCATGAAAAGCACCTTGATGTCCTGCCCGCCGACATCGCACACCACGTCCACATCGCCGAAGCTGCGCGTGGCCGACATCATGTGCGCGACTGTCTCGACGATGTTCGCGTCCGCGCCGATGGTTTCTTCCAGGATGTCGGCCGCATAGCCGGTCGCGCCGAGGCCGAGCACTTGCAAGGTGGCGCCCTGCGCCGTGACGAAATCGCGCAGTCGCGCCAGGATCTGCTTCGCATCCGCGATCGGGTTGCCTTGCGAGAGCTGGTAGTGCTTGAACAGAAGCTCGCCGGCCGGATCGAGCAGCACGGCCTTCGACGACGTCGAGCCGCCGTCGATGCCGACATAGGCCTCCACCAGCCGGCCCGGAGAGAACGCCGCTGGCACGAAGGCAGGCACACGAAAGCGGTCGATGAATGCGTCGCGCTCTTCATCGCTCGCCACCAGCGCCGGGCCTTGCGCAAGCATTGCGCGAGCGCCTTTGTCTACCGCAAGGGAGGCACGCAGCGCAGCGCTGCCCAGGTAGCGTCCCGTCTCGGCCGGTTCCTCCAGTCCGTAGACCGCCGCGCCATAGGCGGCGTACAGCGCAGCGTTGTCCGGAACGAAGACGAGTTCCTCGGGACGCGCGTCGCGCACGCATGAATGGTCGCGCGCCCGCCATAGCTCGACGATGCGCTGCCGCCAGCAGGCCTGCAGAAACGGCAGGTAGGTATTCGGCCCGCCGAGCAGGAGCACGCGCGGCTGCAAGGTGTGGCCGCGCGTGAGCACGGACAGGTTCTGCGCCACGATCGCATCCGCGAGCGAGCACATGACCTCTTGCGCCGGAATGCCCGACTTCACGAGGCCCACGATGTCGGTCTCGGCGAACACGCCGCACTTGGCGGCCACGGGATGCAGCTTGTCGGCATTCCACGCGAGCGTCGCGAGCGCCTCGGCTGGCAGGCCCACCTTCATCACGCACTTGTCGATGGTCGCGCCGGTGCCCGAGGCGCACTTGTCGTTCATCGAGGCGATCACGCGCCGGTCGGAAGCCGCCGCACCGGGCGGCGCGGGCTTGTAGATGATGATCTTCGCGTCCTGCCCGCCGAGCTCGATCACGCTGCCGACATCCGGATGCAGCGCATCGACGGCGATGGTCACCGCATTCACCTCCTGCACGAACTTCGCGCCGATGAGCGGGGCCAACGGCGGCGCACCGGAGCCGGTGACGAAGGCGCGCATCGATGAAGGCGGTATGTCGCCGAAGTGCGATTCGATCGCCGACAACTGCACGTCGAGTGCCGCAGCCTGGCGCGTCTCGTGGCGGCGATAGTCGGACCAGAGGACGGCGCGCGTCGCTGCATCGACGACCACGGTCTTGACGGTGGTCGAGCCGATGTCGATGCCCAGGACGCGTTCCGACGCCGCAGATCGTCTTTCCACGTCAGTCCTTCTCGGCTTTGTCGCCTGTCATCCGTCCCCAGGCGATCGCGAGGCGGGCTCTCAGCGGCACCCGGGGCACCACTGCCGGCGCGCACAGCGCCTGTTGTGTCGCGCTCGCGCATGTCGTCGAGGACGGAGAAACCGCCAGCAGGCGCGCGACCTCGCGATTGCCCAGCGTTTGCTGAAGACGCAGGACCGTGCGGGGTGGCAAGGGCCGGCCCCCACTCCCGGCTCTCAACGGGTCATCCATCCAAGCCTCCGTTCAGCGCGACTCGCCGCGCAGGATCAAATGGAACACGCCGCGTCGGCTGTCCAGCAGTTCTCGACGGCGGCTGGTGCCGGCAAAGGCCAGGCGCGCAATCAGCCGCGCGAGCGTACGTGCTTCATCCGCCGTGAGCCGCCTGTCGGCCCGGGACAAGGAAACCAGGAGGGCTTGAGAGTCTTCCAGCGTTTGCGTGGAGAGGCAGATCGCCAACGAGGTGCGCCTGACATCGATGCACCGCGCCGAAGATGGCGCCGCCTGCACGATGTCGGCGATCTCGCCCGCGTGGCCGGCCAGCCCAAGCATGCGGAGAGGAGACCGTCCGATAGCGAGCCAGGCCATCGACAACACAGCAAACACGAGCATGGCGAGATGCCATGGCGACATCGGCAGGCGCCCCTGCCACTCGCCGATCACGACGCCGGAGAGAATGAGCATCGAGGTCCATTGCGCTTCGGAGAGCCTGTGCCAGTAAGGCCGCAGCGCGTCGCCGCGCAGTTCCTCCAGCCAGATGCGCAGGGTCGAGTACGTGGCGACATACCACGACAGTGCCGTCCCGGGCGCCCAGCCTTGCAGCACGAGCAGCGTGCCGCCGCAGACGATGGCCAGCACCAGCAGCGATTCGAGGGCCTGCACCGGAAACAGACGGACACCGACATAACGATGCGGAAAGCCTTCGTCGGCATGGGCCTCGCTGTAGGCGACGCCGAACGCATGCGGCTTGCCGTGGCAGCATCCCACCATCAGGCAGCCCTGGCGCCCGCACGCCAGGAACACGCCCAGGCCGAGTGCCGTGAGGTCAAGGTACGGCAACACCGGCAGCCCACGGGTACGGAGGACCAAGGCGCAGCACGCGAGGATCGCTATCTCGTGGTGGTAGTAGACGAGCGACTCCCTCCCGGTGAGCACCTTGGTCGCCATCGCCAGCGTGAGGAACACGATCGCCGCCACGCCAAGCAGGCCGCACAGCACGGTACGCGACAGACCCGTCTGCCCCGCCAGCCACATCGCCAGCGAGGCGCCGAGCACGAGACCCGTCATCCCGCACACCTGAAAGCTGCTCCAGTCGCGGCCCAGCAGCCGCATGCGCGGTCGCGGCCAGCCGGACGGTGGACGGCGGTTCACCGGGCCCCCTTCAGCAATTCAAGCACCTGGGGATCGGGCTCGGTCGCGCGGTGTCGTCGCAGTGCGTCGATCGCGAGCGGCGTGCCGGCACGAAGCAGGCCGCGCACCGCGCTTGCGCGTGACGCCGCCACAGGACTTGCAAGCAGGCCCATGATCGCCGACTGCGCGGTCGCTGCGCCACTGCCCTGCCCGGCCACCCGATCGCCCAGCAGCACGGCGGCGTGATTCACGAAATCCGCGTTGCCGCAATCCAGCACCTCGACCAGCGCGGAGATCGCCTCCTCCGTGTCGATGGCGGCCACGGCTTCCATCGCGCCCGGGAGCACGACCGGATCGCGTTGGGCCAATGCCTCGCGAAAGGCGCCCAGCACTCCCGACAGCGTCGAAGGCAAGGCAAGCTCCCGCAACAACAGCAGAATGCGCCAGCGGCCGGTCGGCCCCAGGGTGCGATCGCCCAGCCCCCGCAGCAGCAACGGTGCAGCCGCAGGCCCCTGCGCCCGGAACCACCGGAACGCATCCTCGTAGATCGACGCGGCATCGCTCGCAAGACGATCGAGTTGCGCGTCACCCTGTTCGGCGGTCATAGGCTGATCCCCATGATTTCCTTGACCTTCAGCACGAAGAAGTCCTTGTCGCGCTGGAGGATCTCGTCGTTGGCATCGACGCGTCGCTTCAGCTCCTTGAGCACGGCCCTCGCGACATCGGGGTGCAGTACGTCCTTCATGACTTTCAGCCTCTTCACGATGTTGTCATCCGGATGGATCCCGCCGGACGGAAGCTCCTTGCCGCCGCCTGGCGGTACACGGTATCGGCGCTGCCAGAGCGACGCGTAAATTTCGGTTTCGGGGTATTTGTAGGCTTCGAAGAACTTCTGCGGGTCGCCGATCACTCGCTTGCGCTCGTCGGCGGACAGCGGCGAAAGTGCAGCGTCCATGATTTCGCTCGAATAGGTCGTGCCGTATTGCAGGTGCCCCGCCATCTCATGGGCCAGGTTTTCCCATACGTTCTTCGGGTCCTGCTCGGCGATCTGAACCCACGACATGCCCACCGTCAACGTGTTGCCGTTCTGCGAGGCATAGAAGCCGCCCTTGAGCGCCGCCGCCGGATCGAAGTTGAACGTGACGCCCTTTGCAACTTTTTCAAGCTCGGTGCCCTTCACGCTCGCCACCACGCTGGCCCATGCGGCAGCGGCACGCTTCTTCCATGCCGGCTGGTCGGCGGTGTCCCAGGACGTGGTCGGACTCGCCTTGAGGCTGTGTTCATCCACGTCCTTCTTGACGACGTCCTCGAGTTCCACCTTCGGCGCCTTGGCCGGCGGTGGCAAGCCATTCTTCTTCGCTTCGTCCTCCGCTTCCTTCTTGAGGCGAGCCTCCTCGGCCTTGCGCTTGTCCTCCATGTAGCCGCCCTGGAGCTTGCCCAGGCGCTCGATCTCCTTTTGTCGTTCGCTCTTGCCGCACCGACTCAGGCGCAGTCCGGTCCGGATGCGCGGCACGGCGTTCCTGCGCACATCGCCCGTGGACGTGCGCGTCCGGTCCCAGAGCGACTCGACCGCTGCGGCGGCCGAGCGATCGGCGTCCGCTTCAAGCCTGCCCGCGCCGTCGTTCGATTTCGTCATCGGGCTCGATGCCGTGCTGCTTCCTTGCTGGACCACATGGGCCAGTTCGTGCGCGATCAGGGCGTCCCCCGCGACCGTGCCGGGCCGAAATTCCCCGGCACCGAAGGCGACATGGCGGCCGACCGTGAACGCGTGCGCATTCAGTTGGTCCGACAACCGCGCGCCCTTTTCGTCCGCATGCAGCCGCACATCCGCGAAGCTCGTGCCGAACACCGGCTCCATGCGGCCGCGCACGTCTGCCGGCAACTGCCGTCCTTCGCCCAGTTCCTCGTGGATCGAGCCGGGCGGCTTCGCCGCACGCGGCCCGCCAGGACGTGCCTTGAAGAACATGCCGCCGAAGGCATCGAGCATCTCGCCGCCGGGCATGACGCCCGCGGGCAGGTCCTGCGGAATGCCGACGACCTGCCCGGTGCGGGCAAAGGTCACCGCGCTTCGATGCACTCTTGCGGCAACGATACCGATGTAAGCGTCGGCGCTTGCCGCGTTGCGTGCCTCGGGGGCATAGCGGCGAAGCGAGACCTCGATTTGCGACGCGTTGCGCTCCGCGTAGTAGTCGAGCCAGTGGTCGATCCACGGACAGCCCTGCGAATCCCGGCCAGTGCCGCTCAGACCCTCGTCGACGGCGCTGCAAACGGACTCGCGCAGGCGGGCCAGGAATTCGCTCTTTCGCATCTGTCCGCGCGCGACGGTCGCATCGTCCTCTGCCAGCAGGTGCGAAGCCTGGTCGGCGGCCGGCTGCTGCCCCTTTTCCTGCCCTTTTTCTTGCGACAGGTCCTGCACAGCGGCAGGGGGTGGCGCGGGTGCCTTTGCGGGCGGTGGCTCGTCCTTGGGCGCGCGCCTGATCGTCGGCACACCGGCCCCGGAAGCTGCCGACCATCCCGTCTCGGGCAAGCCGTGGAAGTCACTGCGCCCCACCGCATCGGCGATACGGTGTGCTTGCACTTCGGCCGCATCGTCGAAGCGTCCCACGGGCTCGACGAAGCTGCGCTGTGGCAGGCCGCGCGCCGCCGTCGAACGGTTCGCGGCCTTCGAATCGGCGGGTGCTCTCTTCGTGGCCATTGCCTACCTCCTTCGCCCGCCCGGCTGGGCAGGTCGTCGCCCGCCGCCGGCCAGCGCATCCGCCAGGGCCTGGTTCGCGGCCTTCAGCGTCGGGCCGCTGTGCTTGTGCAGCGGCGCATCCTTCTTTTCCCAGGCCACGGCATTCGGTCCGATACCGTCGTTCTCGGTCATCACGATCAGGTGGTTCGATACCCAGAAGTGCTTTCCCTGCCGCGTCAGGTGGGCCAGGGCGTGGCCTTCATCGATCTTGTTCGCGGCAATGTCCGTGTCGGTCGCGCGCACGGCCACCACGAACTCCCTGAGCGAAGCGCCAGCTTCCACCATCAGGTGTGCGCCGAGCAGCGCGTAGCCCGTACAGACCAGTCTTCGCACACCAAACACCGAGAGCTGGGTCTTGTAGAGCTCCGACACATCGACCACGTCCATGTCGGCGAGCGTTGCCACCTGTCCATGGAAGAAGAAGGCACTTGCATAGTCCGTGTAGGCCGCGAACACTTCGTCATTCTTCTTGCCTTTGAGTGACTTGAAATAGTCCTCTGCGTTGCCTTGTGTCGGTATGGGCTTGGCAGCGACCTTGGCCTGCGCCATCTTTGCGCGCACCGCGAGTTGCTTCTCGAGCAGGTCCGCGTAGAGCAGGAACGCATCGAAGCCCTGCACCACCTTGCCTTCGCCGAAGACGACGCCGAAGTCGTGCTGCAGGTTGTGCGCTTCGCTCGTGAAGGTCTTGATCTCTTCCTCGCTCGGCGCCTTTCCGCGCGCGGGCGCATTGAGCGCGAGAAAGCTGCGCAGCACGAAGATCACGTGCTCCATGGCCTTGGGCGTCTCGGTGTCGCGCGACTGGATTTCCGTGATCTGCTTGCCGATCGACTTGACGCGCTTCTCGACCTCGTCCTTCGCGTCCGCAATGGTGCCGGGATTGGACTGGGCCCCTGCGAGCGCCGTGGCGATGGCGTCGGAGTCCTTCTTGATGTCCTTCACGTCCACGAAGGCGCTGGCCTTCACGACCAGCTCGTCGAGTTCATTCGATGCGGTGATCGCCAGGTTCAGTGCGTGCTTGCTCGCCAATGCGTCGTCCTGCGGTCCGTACCCGGTCTTCGGGTTGTTGGCGACCTTAGTCTGGTCGAGCACGTCCTTGAGCTTGGGCCGCAACGGGTCCAGGGCCTTTGCCCCGGAGAGCGCACTGGCCTTCGTCAACAGCTGGATGGCCGTCGCGACGTTGGTGGCTTGTTCGTTGTCGAGCTTGCTCACTCCCTTGATGTCAGGGACCTTCTGCACCTTTTGCTGCAACGAGACCCACTTGTCGACGTCGCGCAGCCGCTCGCTGGCACCGGCAATCGAATCCTGGCGCTCTTGCGCCGGTGACAGCTTGACCTTCACTTGCGGACCTGCCGCGGCCTTTTGGCCGCCGCCACAGCGCTGCAGGCTGAGCCCCGAGCGCATGCGCGGCCTGGCCTGGCTGCGCAACTCGGAGAACGATCCCGCGCCCCAAAGCGCCGCCGCCGCACCAGCCGCCGAGCGGTCCGCGTCCTGCTCCAGCGCTTCGGTCGAGGCAGCCGCTCCACGCGCATCGGCGCGCCCATCGAGCGCCGTCGCCGCATGCCCCTGCTGCACCACATGCGCCAGCTCATGCGCAATGAGTGCATCGCCTGCCAGCGTGCCCGGCTGGAACTCGCCGGCCCCAAAGGCCACGTGCGGGCCCACCGCGAAGGCACGCGCATTGAGCCGGTTCGACATTCGCGCGGCCGCGCCATCCGTATGCATCCGCACGGCGGCGAAGCTGGTGCCGAACGCGCCTTCCATGCGCGAGCGCAAGCCGCTGCCAAGCGACTCTCCGCGCCCGAGTTCCTCGCGCACGGAGACCGGGTCGGCGGCCTGTGCGCCACCCGAGCGCGCCTTGAAGAACATCGCGCCGACACCCGCGAGCAGGCCGCCAGCAGCGCCTCCGGCCGGCGCTTCCTCGGGCAGCCCGGTGACTTCTCCCGTATTCGCCCATCGCCGTGCGCTGACGCTGACGCGGGCGGAGACGACCCGGATGTATTGCGAGGCGCTCGATGCGCCGGCTGCCTCGGGTGCATAGCGCAGCAGCGCGCGCTCGATGTCAGCGGCGCCGCGTGCTTCGTAGTAGCCGAGCCAGTGGTCGATCCACGGACAACCCTGCGAGTCGCGTCCGGTGCCGGCCAGCGCCGCGTCGACGGAGGCGCAGATGCCGGCGCGCAAGGCCTTCATGAATTCGCTCTTGCGCATTTGTCCCCGCGTGACCTCGGCATCGTCCGCCACCAGCAGCACAGGTGCCGCATCGGTCACGGCGGCTGCGGGCTGGGGTGCACGCGCAGGCGCGGCCGGTTCCGGCGCGGCAATCGGCGCTTGTTCCGCGACCGCCTTCGGTGCGCGACGGATCGGCGCGCCCTGGCCGTCGGGCCCACTGGCCGCGGACCATCCTCCCTGCCTCGGCGGATGCCAGCGCCCGCCGTGCAGAACTGCGTCCGCGATTCGATCGGCCTCCTGCTCGAATGCATCGTTGGCAGGACCGACGGCCTCGCTGAATTGCGACACGCGAGCGCCCGGCACGCCGCCCAACGCACCGCGCTGCGGGCTTGCTGCCTGGACTGCGGTTCTATGGGACTGGCTCATCGTGGCGCATTTCTCTCCGCCGTATCGCCTGGGCTTCAGCCGGGAGGACGACCGGGCGTGTTGTTCGTTCCCGGCACCGGCGCGGGTGCCGGTGCCGGCACTGGCGCAGGCGTTGGCGCAGGCGCCTGCACCACCGGATCCGAGCACTGCCACCAGTATGGTGCGAGCGTGCGCACCATGCGGCGGCACCCGCAGTTGTCGATCGAGACTACTCTGCCCTGGCCGTCGACCGTCGCGATCGCGAGCACCACCCACGGCTCGGTCGGACACGGCGGACATTCCGGGATGGTCGTCGGCTTCGCGAATTGGTCGAGGCTCGGCGGCTGGGCGTGCGAGTCGGGGCAGGCATCGAGCACGCATATTTCATAGCCGTCCTGCCAGCGCGAAAACTCGCAGCTCGTGTCGTCGCAGCCGCAACCCACTGGCGCCACGCGAACCGGCCGTGCAGGCACTTCCTTGTAGCGAAGCGCAATGTAGAGCGGCGCGTTCCCGGTGCGACCCGTGTCGACGATGCGATCGGGGCACAGGGGATCGATCACGACGTCGTCGCAGGCGTCTGCGCCACCGGACGTGCAGCGCGTGCGAAGGTCGAAGCAGACGTCCTGCTCGATCACGATCTCGTCGCCATGCGGACCCAGGATGTAGCCGGGATGCACGATCACCATCCACGGCTTGCTGCTTATCTCGACCTTCGCGCCGCACACCACGCCCCAGCCGTGCAGATAGCGATTCATGCGGCGCAGCTTGTTGCGGAAGTATTCCTGGCCGAGCGTGAGGTCGTCGGGCGTGACCAGTTGGCGTGGAAAGAAACGCGGCCGCTCGATGCTTCCACGGCCGGTGATGCCGCCCGCCGATGAGGTGGACGTGCATCCGCACCCGCCTCCGCACCCTCCGCCGCATCCGCAGCCGCCGATCGACTTGGTTGCCGTCATGGTGGACATGTTGCTTCCTTTCAGTTCTTGCCGGAGCGGCGGTTGGGAGCGTCGTGGCTGAGCGCCAGCACCAGTTCCCAGAGCAGATCGAGGCTGTAGACGATCGGCCGCACCGAGATGTCGATGTCCGAGGGCTCCAGCGTCTTGTCCGTCGCGGGAAGATGAATGTTGGCGAGCGTGATGCAGCCCGGCCCGCTGTCGCAATCGCAGGGCGCGCTGACCCATTCGACCAGCGCGCGGTAGTTGATGTTGTTGCCCTTGACGAGCCCCTGGATGACGGAATCGAGCGGGATGTCGGGCGCCTTGCCCGGTTGCAGCGACAACGAGTAGCCCTCGCGGATCGCGCCCGGTGAACAGCGCGAGGTGGTGTCGCAGCCGCCTGACATCACGGGTTCGGGGTCGGCCTTGCATTCCTCGTAGCAGATGACGAGGTGCACCCAGTCATCGTCGCAATGGTCCTCGTTGCCGTAGTTGCTGCCACCGTTGTTGCCGGATGGCGCGCCTTCGGGTGCTGCGCGCGCAGGAATCGCGAGCGGCTTGCTGCGCGCCGGCATGACGATCTCGCGCCCTTGCCTGTCGAGCGCGAGCCCGGGCAGCACGACCACGCTGTGCTCGTCGTCGCCCACCTGCACGTCGAGCCCGCACACGACGCCGAAGCCGTCGACCAGCCGGTTGCGCATCCATTGCTTGCGCTTGAAGTAGGCCTGCTCGGATTCGAAATGACGAACGTCGAGCAGTTGACCGTAGAAGTAGCGCGGGCGAGAAAAGCTTCTCAGCGCATCGCATTCGACCGAATCGTCTTGCATGTCGTTTCTCCTGGTGTCCATCAAAGTTGTGCGCCTTCGCCCACGCGGCTGTCCATGCCGAGCCGCGCGCGCGGCTGCCCGCCCAGTACCAGGGCGCCATCGCCCAGCAGGCCCGGCTCGGCCGGACCGCCACCGAGCAGGGTGTCGATGCCCAGGCAGGCCTGGTAGCCCACGCGCAGGCCCGACTCGATCACGCACAGGTCGTAGAGCGTGTGCGCCGGCTTCTCGCGTTCGACGATGGCGCGCACCTCTTCGAGCTTGCCGGCGCAATGCAGGTCGCCCGGATAGAGCCGCACAAGGAAGCGGTAGGCGGCCGCCTCGAAGAGCGGCGTTCCGAAGTCGTCCTGCGTGATGAGTTGCGAGCGGTCGAACGTGGCCGTGGTGCCGACCACCGCGCCCTGCGGCTCGGCGTCTGCGAGCACGGTGTTGAAGCCGAGGATGGAGTCGCCTCCGTCCGTCCAGGTGCCGGCCTCGCCGGGTTTGCACGACGTGGACGGCGCGGGCAATCCCCACCAGGCCATGGCCTGTAGCGGCTCGTCGATCAGCGCGCGCACGCCCGCCTCTTCGCGCAGGGTCTCGCGCAGCCCCGCGACCGTGCCGCGCCTGGCGTAGCGTGCAAAGGCACTTGCGATGGATTCGCGCTGTGTCTTTTCCGCCTGCACTTCGGGCAGCGGCAGCGCGAGGAAGCCGGCCAGCCAGGGCAGCGCATCGGGCGGTGCCGCGGCCGGGTCGAGTAGCGCCGGCAGCCCGTCGACCTTTGCTTCGAGCTCGTCAAAGAAGCTCTCGAAGAGGCTCAGATAGCGCTGCAGGAAATTCCCGCATTCGCGGGACTCGCGGTAGATCGCAGGCAGCGCCAGAAGGTAGCTCGTCTGGTCGAAGTCGACCCTCGCCTGCGACAGCACCGGCGTCGAATGCAGTTCGTTGGCGAAGCGCGCGCCCAGCCAGAGCGCCTCCTGCTTCGAATTGCCGATGAGATCGATGAAGAAGTCGGTCACATCGCTGCCGACTGCGCGCCACGGTGCGCCGAAGATGCCTTCCGGCGATGGCGGCGGAGGTGGCGTTCCGCGAGCGCCGGTGAAGGCGAAGAACTGCACATGGCTGCCGTCAGGGAGGTCGATGTCGGCATGCAGACGGTTCCAGTCATGCGTGAGCGTGTCGAAGTAGATGGCATCGCTCCAGAGCCAGCCTTCGGTCGCATGGCTGGCGTCGAGTCGCAACCGGAAGTGCGCGACGCAGCCGCCGGGCGACACCAGCAGTCCGCCCGCGCCGTCAGACGCAAGGGCTGCCACCGGCCCGTCGTAGTCGGCCGCGTCGCCCACGTACCGGTACTTGCCGGCCTGGTCGCGTTGCCACACGGCAATGCGCCGACGGTTCGGGTCGCCCAGGTAGATCGCGCCGTCGATCACGGTGAAGACGCTCGCCGCCGCGATGCCGGTGACCACGACCTCCACCAGGGCGTCCTGCGAGAAGACGCACAGCTCGTGCGTGGACCCGTCGAGCACGTACACCCACTTCCTTTCGCAGGCGACCGCGCAAGGGTCGCCCGCATGGCCGCTCGCTGCGACCATGTCGCCGAAGGCAGGCTGCTTGTCGGCCGAAGTGCTGAACAGGTCGACGCGTTTCGCTCCGGTATCGACCACGTACAGGCGGCCTTCCTCGTCCAGCGCCAACGAAAGAGGCGTCACGAATCCATCCAGCACTTCCGACAGTGCCATCGAGTCCAGGTCGAATATCTGCACGCGGCCATTGCCGGCGTCCGCCACATACAGCGCATGCCGCTTCGGCGCGATCGCCAGGCCCGAGGGACGGTCGAACTGCGCGTCGCCAGATCCGTGGCCGCCGATGCAGGGCGCGGGGTCGACTTCTCCGAAGCAGCCATCGAGACGGCAGATGTCGTCGTTCGCCGGATCGCTGATGTAGACCGAGCCGTCCGCGTCGACCGCGAGGCCTGCGGCCGGTGGCTGCGTGTTCGATGCTTGCGGCATCGCCGGTGGTACGCCGTCGAAGGCGGGCAGTCCCGGGAGGCGCAACGCACCGTCCTCGCCGAGCGTGAGTCCTTGCCAGTGAAAGCGCGGCCAGAGGCCGTCGTCGTTCAGGTGGCGGAAAGGGTGGGTGTCCTGGTCCATGGCATTCATCCCTCGACGCCGATCCAGTCGATGGTCCACAAGTCACTGGCCTGCTTGGCCAACTGCGCTTCGAAATCGGAGGCATTCGTCGGGTCCGGGTCGTCCGCGGATGGCGGCAAGGTCGAAAGCAGCGCATCCGGGACCAGCAG
Source organism: Variovorax sp. 10N420 (assembly GCF_056394705.1). Lineage (NCBI taxonomy): Bacteria > Pseudomonadati > Pseudomonadota > Betaproteobacteria > Burkholderiales > Comamonadaceae > Variovorax > Variovorax sp. 10N420. Next base: position 356,250 of record NZ_JBFTIJ010000002.1, read on the forward strand.
CGAAAAGCGGAAGCCCGACTTGTCCGCAGCCAGCAGCATCACGAAGCCATCGACCAGCCGCATCACCTTCTTGCCCTTCACATCGAACGTGAACTCGCGGCTGCCCATCACTTGCGCCGAATAGCAGGGTGCGGTGCGGAAGGCGGCCTCCGTGGTGTCGACGGCAGCGACGAGCTGCACCCCGAAGCCCGAGGCGCCGCCGCCCGACACCGTCCAGTCGAGCTTGTCGGTGGCCCCGCTGGCGACATAGGGCTGGGCCGCAGGCCGCGCGTTGCGGCGCTGGGCCAGCGAAAGCGGCTGCTCCAGCTTGCAGTTGAGCACCTGGGCGCGGGCGAGCCGCAGTTGCGTGCCGTCTTGCACCGCGTCGCGCAGTATCGGGTCCTTGGGCAATCGATCCGGCGCCGGCCCCAGGCGAACCCAGCAGAACACCGGTGTCTCGCGCAGGCGAATCGCCCCGGTCGGCGCGCCGCAGACGCCTTCGCGCGTCTCCGCCACGTTGAGCGCGCGTTCGTCCGGGTACGACACGGTCAGGTCGAAGAACACCGGCGCGCCGAATTCGTCGCCCGCAACCGGCGGCACGGCCAGCTCGATGGCATCGGTCAGCACGATCTCCCGCCCGGCCGAATCGATCGCATAGCCGGGTTGGATCGACACCTCTCGATCCCCCTTGGCGCCGCTGACCGCGTAGCCGGCGCCGATGCCCGGCTGGTGCAGGCTCTGGTTGTGCAGCCAGCGCATCTGGCGATTGAATTCCTCCACGCCCTGCAGATCCGAGGCGAACAGGCGCTGGCCGTTGAAGAAGGTGCTGCGCTCGACGAAGCGGGTGTCACCGATGATGGATAGGGTCATGAGTCCTCCGGGGAAGTCGCCGGCGCAGCGGACGCGCAAACGTCGTAGGGCGCCTGCGCCGGACAGCCGCGAGCGGGGGAAAACTCCTCCTGGCAGCCGATCCAGCGCACCACGAGTTGCTGCTTCTGCGCGAAGGTGGCAAACGCGCGCGGAAAGTCGGTGTTGAAGCGTGTGATCAGGGAGAGCGTCTCGGGACGGAAGCGGTAGGGTTCCGTGCCCTGGATGAAGAAGATCAAGTGGGCGCCCGCAGGGTCCAGGATGAGCGGCAACACGCTGCGCGACTGGAACTGGCCGGTGAGCAGGTCGAGGCCATAGGCGGTCGCGGGCGAGCGACCATCGAGCCCCTCGAGCGTCTCCATGCGCACCAGCGGCTGCCAGAGTGACGGGAAAGACAACTGCACGGGCGAGGGCAGGCTCACCGCGGCGGGGCCGACGATGCCGCCGTCGATCCAGCCCTGGTCCACGATGCCGTCGCCGTGCTCCAGTCCCGGCAGCAACGTCAACAGGTTGCCTTCGATCTTCTCGACATAGCCCGGGTTGGAAGCGTCGGCATGGTGCGTGAACACCCCGACCACGTCGCCTTCCCGGAAGGCCACGGTGCCGTCGACCTCGACGTGCGTCGCGTCGGCCGGGTCCACGGTCTTGACGCCCGCGAGATCGCGCCAGTGCACCGTCGCCAGCCTGTCGCCGGGCGCGAGCGCTCCAGGCGATTCGGACAGCACGACCTGCGTGCCACTGATGCTCACGACCTGCACGACCGCACCCTCGTCGACCGACGCATCGCCGGAGGGCACGCGCATCACGCAATCGCCGGCGTTCAAGGCACCGGCCTCGGCAATGGCGACATTGGCCGGGTCCGTGTCCTGCGAAACGACGGTCGCGATGCGCGGAAAGCGGCCGACCGCAAGGGTGTCGAGCCGTGCCGCGCCGACGAGCGACCCGTCCAGCGTGAGGACCTTGTCGGCGACGCTCGCAACCGGCACTGCCGTTGCGAACTCGTCCGCTGCACGCAGCGCCACGAAGTCGCCTGGCAGCGCCGCCTTTGCGCGACCCACGGTCACCTTGTTCGGAATCTTCGAATCGAAGACATCGACCGTGGTTGCTGTCTGCCAGTTCACGCCGACGATCACGGAGCCCGCCTTGACCGCGAGCGCCGTGCTCAGCTCCAGTTGCTTCTTGCCCTTGTTCACCTGCTCCACGACCGCGACGTGCGCCGGATCGTCCGACGCGGCCACGAAATCGCCGACATCGAAAGGTCCGACGCTGTCGACCCCGACAGTGCTGCGGTTCTTGGGCTGCAGACTCTGGATCGTGATGCCGGCGGCCAGCGGCGCGACGCGCGCGAGGCCCGCGATCTCGGCGGCGCTCGGCACCGGCTGCACTTCGATGATGGCCCCGCCATGGCTGGTGACCTTCGGCGTGCTCGCGAGCGGAAGCGGGAGCTTGTCGCCATCCAGCAGCACGAGGGACATGCCGAGTTCGACACCGTGCGTCGCGGGCTTGAGCTCCAGCACGAGACTGGCGCCGTCGGCCGATGTCGAGACGGTCTTCACATCGGCGGCACCGGTCATGCGGGCGACCATCAGTGGGTCTGTGGCCTTCCAGCCGGCGAAGGGCTTGCCGATGGTGAGCTTGCCTTGCGACACGCGATCCACGACGGCCAGCGCACTGTCGGCGGTGCGTTGCAGCACGTCGCCCTTCTTCACCGGCAGCGTGGCCGTGAAGGCCGCCAGCACGGCGGGGTCCTCGGGCAGCACTTCGAGCACGGAGGCCATGCGCGGCAGATTGGCCACTGCGAGCATCGTGACGCCCGCTTCCACCGGCAGCGTCGCGGCGAGCGTGAGCTTGTTGCCGGCGAAAGTGTCGATGCGAACGACGGAGCCTGCCCGCGGCCGCAACTGCGCGACCACGTCACCGACCTTGAACGTGGCCTGCGGGTCCACTTCCACCAGCAGTCGATCTCCGACGCCGCGGGCGATAGAAGCGACCCTTCCCGTACCGAACCATGCGCTGTTGCGACGCCGCGCGATTTCGGTCATCAGCAGCCGGAAGGTGAAGCCGTCCGCCGCCGGATCGGCCAGGCTCGGAAAGAAGGCCGGCGCGAATTCGGCAGTGGCCAGATCCCAGTCCTGCGCCTGCAGGTTGGCAACGTAGCGCGGCGTCTGCGTGAAGCCGCTCGCCGAGGTGTCGATGTGCGTCTGCACCCCGACCACCTGGCTCAGGATGCCGCCCTTGCCGTCCGGCCGCTCGACCACCCAGGGTTCCCAGGGCGTGTCGCCTTTGACAGTCTCGCCGCGCGCAAGTCGTGGGCGGGCGATCGGCCTGGCCTGCGTCGGCACGAATTTGTCGTCGAGCACGCCGTCGCCGAAGATCGCCAGCATCACACCGTTGGCGGGGGCGAAGGATGAACGCGGAGCCCAGGCCAGTTCGACATCCTGCTCCAGCAGATGCGTGTCGGCGGGTGGAAATCCAGCGTCGAAGGGCACGCAGCATGTGGACGCGCGCGACGGGGCGGCGTTCTTCATGCGAAGTACCAGCCAACTCGGCCCCGTGGGCACGGCGATGCGGCGCGCACGCTGCAGGATCAGCTCGCGTCCGCGCGCGTCGTAGGCCAAGCCGCAAGCGACCTCGACCGTCTGGCGGTCGCTGTCGAAGAACTTGACGGCGAGACCGAAGGCCACCCCGCCGGTGGAATGCAGCGCGCGGTTGTGCAACTGGCGGCGCAGCGCATCGAAGCGCTCCTGGTCGCGTGCGTCGACGCTGCGCAAGGTCTGGCCCTGCCAATAGCGCAGCCTTTCCAGATCGCGGCGGTAGGGAGTCGACATGGTCAGGCCACCTCGATGTTGTGCGGCCCCGCATCGACCAGCCAGGTCGGGCGCAGGCAGACGTTGCCGCAGGTGGGCGCGCAGCCCTCGGCGATGAGTTCGAGCGACAGGACGTGATCGACACCGGGCGTCTGGTCGATGACCTGCATCACCTCGGCGCGGTAGACGTCTCGGCCCAGCGGCCAGCCGGTGCCATCGGGTCCGCCGCCCAGGGGGTCGAAGAAGGCATCGAGCGCCTGCGCCACTTGCGCGGCAAGCCGCTTTGAGTCGGTGCCCTCGAAGGCCTTGAGCGTGGCGTGCACCGCCACTTCCAGATAGCGAGGGCCGGCGACCACCACCCGCGTTCCGATGGTGCGCCGCGCCTCGATGCGCGCTGCGATGCGCTCGATGAAGCCCATGCCCGGAACCGGGCGGGACAGCGGCAGCGTCGGCATCACGATCACCGTGACCATGCCCGGCGCGTTCACGCATTGCAGCGCCGGGTAGAGGTTGGGCCGGGCGATGGCACGCGCCACGCGCAAGCCGGGGGTCTCCGTGGCGATGGCCTCGAAGTCTTCGACCGTCACGGCACGCAGCCGGGCTTCACGAGATGCGATCGCGCGTCCGATGGCATGCGTCAGCGTCTCGGCATCGGCAGCGGCTTCGACTGCAATCGGCGCGTCGGCGGCGACGCGCCCCATGGCGCTCGCATCGGTGATGAAGGCACGGTTGTGCGGCGTATCGGCCAGCCCGGTGAGTTGCGACAGCGCGGGAGCCGGCTGCGTCGCTTCGTAGCTAGCGAACACCTGGCAGCCTTTCGGAAACACCCTGCCCTTCTCGCCATCGCCGGACACCACCTCACCGCGGGTCGGATCGAGATGGAAATGCGCGTCGGCGCGGGTGGACGCCGCGAAGTCATCCACCTGATTCCATTCGCGGTATTGGTCGTTCTCGACACTGAAAAGACGCAAACTCGATTCGACCAATGGTCGTTGCCTCAAGGTGATGCGCTGGCCGGGCTCGCCGGTGCCGGTGCCCGCGAGCGAGCCTTCGATGACGAGCAGGCCCGGCAGCGCCGCGGTCGCGGCCTGGTAGCCCAGCAGGACGAAGGCAGGAGCGTCGGGCGCAGTGTCCACGGACAGCGCGACGATCTGTCCCTTCTGCACGGTCAGTCGCAGGCCGGTGGACTGGCCGGGCGTCAGGCTGCCCGTGACCACGGTGCCCATCGCGATGGGCCACGAAGTCGTCACTGGCACCGACTGCACGAGTTCCACGCCGTTGGACATCAGCCGGGTGGCGCGCGGCGCGTCGTCGAATGCGCCTTGATCGAAACGACAGCGCACCCAGCAAAGCGCCTCGGCGATGCGCCCGAGCGCCGCGGATTTCATGCCCTGCGTCGGGCGCAGTCGCACCGAACCGGTGAGGCTGAAGCTGCGCGTGTCGTCGACGGCCTCCAGCGCAAGCCAGGTGCCTGAAGCGCCGACGTCCGCAAGGTATTCCCACGCCACGCGCGCGCCGTGATGCACGAGCGGTCCCGTGGCGTTCTCATCGGCCGCGATGCGCGCCCGCTCGGCGAGGCTCGCTTGCGCACCATCGATACAGAAGTAAAGCTGCGCCCAGGTGCCGACGGGCAGGGCCTGGTCGAAGCCCAGATAGAGCTCGGCGCCAGGCACCGCGTCGTCGCCGAACAGCGCGATGCTCTCCTGGCGCGTCCATGCCGCGGTGAGATTCTGGAAGCCTCCGGCGTCCTTGCGTTGAACGGCGCGCAGGCCGGCGGCGACCACGTCGATCGCGGCTTTCGAGCGCAGCAGCACGGGCGTTCCGTCAAGCCGCGTGCCCGCGAATTCACTCCCTGCAGGCAGCGACACCGGACTCGCGCCCGCGGTGATGCGCAGCGCACTCGCCACGGTGGCAGGACGCGGTGGTTCAGGGCGCACACCCATCAGCGCGAGCAGCCGCAGCTTCTGGGCGTCGGTCAAGCGGTTCAGCCGGTAGATGTCCATCTCCGCCACCCAGGCGAAGAGTTCCATCAACGTGATGCCAGGGTCGGATGCGTTGTGGTCCGTCCATTCCGGCGCATAGAGCGGCACGAGCGCGCGGCCCTGCTCCACGAGGTCGGACCAGCGGCGATCGTCGAGGTTGGGCAATGCGATCGACATGATGCTCAGGCTCCCGATTCGTCGATGCGCAGCACGATGGGCCCGGCCGCGACCACTTCGTCGTCCGCCACCCGCACCGACTCGCCCTGCGGCACGCCGCCGATCACGAGGTCGAGCGATTCGATGTAGTCGACGCCCGGCACGCGTTCGAGTTCGGCTGCGACATCGGACATGTAGACATCGCGCCCCAGGTCCCACCCCGTTCCGCTCGGGCCGCCGAAGACCGGATGCAGGAAGCGTCCGAGCGCATTGCGCACGCTCTGCTCCACCGCGCCGGCCTGGCTCGGGTCGACCGGCGTGATGCTCGCCGTGACGCCCACCGGCAGGTAGGTCGGGCCGGTGACGTGAATGCGACGCAGCGCCGCCAGATCGGCCGGCGCGCGCGCCTCGATGTACTTGCGCACCTGCTCGCGCAGACCGAAAGAGGGATAGGGCTGCGCATCGAGACTGCCGGGCACGATGAGCACGGTGACCCATCCCGCGAGCGTCTGCCCGGAGGGGCTTCGGCCGGGGATGGCGTGCACCATCTTCACCGCCGGCGAAGCCTGCACGGCGAGCGTCTCGTAGTCGGCCGGCGCCACCGCGCGGCCGCGATGCCGCACCGTGCGCGGACCGCGATCGAGCACCGCCGACGCGGGCTCGCCATCGGCGCCACCTTCGGCTGCGCGCGGATTGAAGACATCCTGGATGCCGGGCACCACGCCCAGCAACTGCTTGATCGCGCCGGCCGCCACGTTGCCCTTGGAGCCGCCGCCCACGCTCACCTCGCGCACGAGGATGGCCGCGCTCGCCGGCGGCACGCGGCCGTTCTCGCCGTCGCCGAAATCCACACGCCCGCTGCTCGCATCCAGCGCGTAGTGCCGGTCGGTCGGCGCGGAAAAGAAGAGCTGTTCGCGCCGAACCCACTGGACCCAGGCTTCGGTCACTTGCTTCTGCCGGTTTCGCACGAGCCGCAGCGGCCCGATCGCAACCTGCGTGTCGGTGGACTCGCGCGCCAGCAACTGCTCGAACTGCGCCAGCACGCTGCCGTCGCCGTTCCACAGCTCCATGGCGAGGATGCGCCATTCGACATTCGCGCGGGGCCCGCCGAGCTCGCGCACCTCGATGCGCTCGCCGTCGAGTACCGGCGTCTGGGTGAGCGCAAAGCGCTGGTTGGGCGTGCCGTTGCTGGTGCCGAGCGGCAGGTCGTGCAATGTGTGCCGCTCCGAAGCCCACACCGCGTTCGGAAAGAGCGAGGTGAACGCCGGCTCGCCGGGCGGCCCGTCTTCCTTCAGCCGCGCACGCAGCCAATGGTGGGGCGCGTCGAAGCGTGCAAGTTCGCTGTCGTCCGATTGCGCGAGCACGTTCACGATGCCGGGGCGACGCAGGTAGCCGGTCTCGTCGTCGGCTGGCGTGCGCGTCCATTCCAGTCCGTCCCAGTATTCCCACACCAGCGCAGGACCCAGCGGTGCATCTGGCGCTTCCACCACGTCGAAGAAGAGACCGAGCTGGTCGACGGGCGGCTGCTTGTCGAACCCAAGATAGAGCGCCGGCGTGAGATCGCGCACGCGTTCGAAGGGCGCGAAGGTGCTCCCCGGCCACATCGCCTCGGCGGTGCGCTCGACGTAGGCAAAGTCGTTGTACGCCAGCACGCCCTCGGCATGGAAAGGCCCGTACTGCCACGTGTAGCCGATGGCGAAGGACGCGAGCACCGGCGGCTGCGCAGCGACGTAGGTGAAGGTGTTGCTGGTACCGACACCCGCCGCGTCGGTCTTGAAGCTGATGGTCTGCTTGAAGCCATAGGAGCCGCTCTGCAGGCGCACACGCACCCAGCGCGCCTCCTGTTCGTTGACCTTGACCGGCGTCATGTCGATCGGCACGGTGAAGTCGATCACCTCGGTGCGATCGAGGTCGAGCTTCGAGTCCGCGAAGTTCGACGTCACCGCGAGTGGCGCCCACATGCGGCTGTTCCAGTATTCCCAATCCACTTGGTGCGCGAGCGCGGTCGAGCCCGACACTGCCCCTTCGTCCTGGGGCGACAGCGTGCGCGCGATGTAGATGCGAACCTTGGCCAGCGGCTTGCCGAAGGCTTCCTCGTTGGCGAAATAGAAGGCGGAGCCAGGTTGCGGTTGTTGGCCGAGCGGATAGAAAGGCTTGCTGAGGTCGAGCGCCGTCGCATCGGCGAAGGCCTTGTCCGCCGCGAGCCCTTCGACGGAAAGCGTCAGGTCGACCTTGGGCCGCACCGTCGATGCGGCCTGCGCGGGACTCCGAAGCTCGTCGGGCGCCGAGAAGGTGATGCCGGCGAAGGTCGCATCGAACAGATACGTGCGGCTGAAATTGACATTGGGGATCTGATAGATGCCGTCCGCCCCGGTCGGTGAGGAGGTGTACGCCGCGCGCGTCGGGTCGGCGGGGTCGGTCAGTCGCACGATGGCGCCCTCGACGGGCCGACCCGCTGCGTTGCTCACCACTCCGCCAAGGCTGCTCGGTGGGTTCGGCGTCGGCGCTGCCTTGCTGTAGGCGAGCAGGAGCGACGCCTCACTTGCCACGGCGGGCGCAGCGACCGCCTTGCCCACGGCGATGCGTCCGCGCAGCGCGCCGTTGACCGTGCTCGACAGGCGGATGGTGTCGACCTCGGGCAGCGACTGCCCCGGGTCGGGCGGCAGCGGTTCAGTCAGCCGCGCGCGCAGCCAATAGCCGTCGCTGCCGTTCACCTTCGTCTTTGCGGCCGATGCGCAATCGGTCTCGAGAACGAAGCTGCCGCTTTGCGTGAGTCCGTCCGTGCTGTCGAAATCCGCGGCGGCCGCCCCACCGCACTCGGTGCTGGTCGCAATGAAGCCGCGCCAAGTGGCGCCGTCCCAGTACTCCCAGACGATGTCGAGCCCCGAAGTGGCACCGTGCTGCAGTTCGAATTCGACTGAAAGCCGTACCTTGCCCGACAGCGCAAGCAACACCGGATGCGACAGATACAGCTGATGCGGCGTCGGCCCGCGCAGGCGCGCAGCGAAAGGCTCGACCGGATCGCCGCGCAGGAAGGCCGCGGTGTGGTCGATGTATTCGTCGCGGCCCGGCCAGAGGCTCACGATCTGCACGATCTTTCCGGCTGTGACGCCGACCGCGCGTTCGGTCTCGTAGAGGATCTGCTCGCTGCTGCCGGGCGGAGGTGCGGCACCGACGGGTGTTCGGGCCGGGGCCGAGCCGCCGGTCGCCTGGTCGTTCAGCTTGAACACGACGGGCGCGCGCGCCGCCTGCGCAGGCACCAGGCTCAGGCCGGCGATGTCGAGGAAGCCGAGCTTGAGCTTGGGCGGCACCTGTTCGAGCCGCTGGGCCACCGCTTCGAGGTAGCGCGCAACGATGGCGGCCAGGCCGACACCGGCGCTCTTGTCGGCCGCGAGCCACTCGGGCGTATAGCCGACGCGGCGGGCGAGGAGGGCCGCGAGCAGCGCCTGCGCGTCGCGGCGGTCCAGGTCGACGGAAGGCTTCGTGTTCACTGCGCGGACCCTTCCTCGAGGTAGAAGGGATAGACCAGGTTGGCATGCGAGTTGGTCGCACGAACCCGGTAGCTCATTTCGATCAGCACCTTGCCCACGCTCGCGACATCGGCCGTGGCAACGACGCTGTCGACATCGATGCGCGGCTCCCAGTCGATGAGCGCTTCCATCACACGCTGGCGCAGCGCCTCCAGCGTGGAAGGATTGAGCGGCTCGAAGACGAACGCGCGCAGCCCCGCGCCGAAGTCCGGCCGCATCACGCGCTCGCCGGGGTCGGTGCCGAGGATGATGAGAATGGCCTGGCGCACGTCTTCGTCATAGGCGGCCGTGGCCGTCTGGCCGGCATCGACGCACACCGGAAAGCTCCAGCCCTTGCCAAGGAACGACGACGTGAGATCGATCCGGGCCATCGCGTCAGCCTCCGATTTCCACGAGCGGGCAGCCCATGACGATCGGCGCGCCACAGCCGCTCATGTCGCCCATGCGTGCGGCCGGCCGGCCGCCGATCAGCACCGTCAGGCTGCCCTTCACGATGGGCGTCGGCGGATGCGGGCCGGCGAGCGGCGGCATGGAACACGCATGCATGTCGCCCATCACGGCGGCCGGCATGCCGCCGATGAGCACCATCGGTACGCCCGGGCCGGTGATGACGCCGGGATGAGCGGTGGGGTCGCCGACGCGGGCTGCGAAAGGCATGGCGTTTCCTTCCTCAGTTGAGCTTGATCGGCAGGCCCTGAACGGTGCAGGGGCCGGAGGACTGGATGTTCACCATCGCGCCCTTGATGTCTACCTGCGTGCCTTCGAGCGAGATCTGCAGGGCCTTGAGTTCGATCTTCACGGCCGCCTGCACCGTGACGGTCTGCGTCGTGTTGTCGAGCGTGATCGAAAGCGTGCCGGCGGTGTTCTCCAGCTTGATCTGCAAGGGGTCGATGGTCACCTTCTGCATCGTGCTGGTCGTGATGGTGATCGACTGCTCCAGATCGTCGAACTCGATCTCGTGGCCGAGACCGCCGGCCATGCCGGTCTTGATGACGCGCTTGGTGAGGAAGTCGGTGGGCAAGGTGAGCGGCGGCCGGTCGGCCGTGCTCCACAGGCCGCCCAGCACATAGGCCGCACTCGCGTCGTTCTGCGCGAAGGCGACCAGCACCTCGTCGTCGATCTGCGGCACCCACACGAAGCCGCGACCCGAGCCGCCACCAACGGACGGCAGGCGGCACCACGGCTCTATCGCCGGAATCGACGGAATTCGCACCTGCACCCGTCCCTCGGCGACCGCGTCAAGGTTGTTGGTCACCACGCCAGGTGCAATCGCGAAGCCGTCGGGCTGCGATTCGACGCCGAGCTGGTCGAGCCGTTCGAAGAGTTGGTCATCCATGGTGGCCGCCTTTGCTCATACGGTGAACTGGCCCTGCAGCCGCACCAGCCCGCCGCGGCCCTTGGGCAAGGGAATGGACCCGAACCAGACTTCCTTGCGCGCCTGAAAGCTCGTGCGGTAGCCGCCGCCGTCGATGGTGTGCGTGGCCGAGGTGATGCGGTAGAGCCCCCCGAACTGGTCCCCAAGCCCTTCCAGATTGACCACGCGGCTGGCCTTGATGCGCGGATCGCCGACCGTGCTGCCGGAACCCGTCAGCCGGTTGTTGAGCTTGGGCAGCAGCTCGGTGAGGATCTTGCGCGGCGCGGTCGCATAGCTGGTCGGCTTCAGCGTCGTGACCTTGCCCGGCGCGAGCAGCTCGCCGATCTCGCCACCGGGCGTGATCGAGAGCTTGAACATCGCGCGGTCGTAGTCCCAGTTCAGGGCGATGACGAAATCCATCTTGATGCTGTCGACCCACACGCGCGCGGCCACGCCTTCGATGTCGCCCACTGTCGTGAGGCGCGGCGTGAACTCCATCAGCGAGGCACCCCATTTCAGCGTGAGGCTCGGCGCGTAGTCCTGGATCAGGAATTGGAACTTGAGCACCCGCCCGTGCGGCTCGGCCGTGTGGTCGATGTACATCTGCCAGCCGTTGTCCTTGGCGACTTCGGTGAGGAACTGGAAGTCGTCCACGCCGCTCTGTTTGCGCACTGCCATTTGCGCAAACTGCGGAAAGGCCAGGAAGGTGGCCAGTCCGATCAGCGTCGACAGCGTGCCGCCGACCGGGTCGAGTTCAGGGATCAGGGCATTGGTGCCGGCCACGAGCGCGGCCACCGCGGAATCCGGCAGCGGGAAATTGCCGACCGATGGAATCTTGATGCGGAAGGCGCGGTCCTTGGTGCCGATCTGCAGGCGCTGCAGGTAGTCCTGCGCGGTGAGCCGGATCATCGGAATGCCGCTCGACGGGAAAGAGGGCTCGATGCCGGTGATCTCGCCCACGAACACTTCTTCGAGCGGGCCGGGCGCATAGCCCATCGAAAGGCGGAACTCGTTGTTGACCTGCAGTAGCGGATGGTCGAGCCATTGCAGCGATGTGTTGGCGACGCTCACTTCGACACGGTCCGCACCCTCCATGCCGTCGGTGTGGGTGACCGAGACGATCGACGCGCGCAAGGCCGCCGGAATGGCGTTGCCGTCGATGCTGATCGCGAATTCAGGAGCGAGGCGCATCAGGATGTCACCTCCCCGGTGGCCGGATCGGTAAAGGGCAGGGCCGGCACCTTGAGCGCCTGTCCCGGTTCGATGGCACGCGGATCATCGATGTCGTTGGCCGCGGCGATGGGCCGCCACAGCGCCGGGTCTTCGTAGAAGCGGAAGGCAATGGCCGAGAGCGTGTCGCCGCGCTGCACTGTGTAGCCCTTGCTGAAGTCCGCGGTCTGTCGATTGACCTCCTTGGCCTCGCGCTCCGGGTCGATGAACTCGCTGAAGCTCACCGTGACGCGCGCCCGCGTGGGCCGCCCGTCTTCGAGGAACTTGATGAACTTCTGGTTGGCACGCGCGAGCACGCAGCGCAGTTGCAGCGACCCCCAGGCCACGCGCAGCACCGGCGGCGCATGCAGTTCGGAATCGATCTTGAGCAGGTCCACCACCTTCTGCGTCTCGGCACGCACATCCGTGCGGGTGTCGGTGGTGTCGAAGAAAAGCTCCATCTCCAACGTGCGCAGGTTGCCATGCACGAACTGCAGGATCGGCGAGCCCAGGCCCGGTATGGCCTGCGACGCGTAGTTGTTGTCCTTGTTGAGGCCGTACTCCTCGGGGTTGAACATCACGTCGAAACGCGCGCCCGTGTGTTCGACCGTGATGCTTGCCTTGGCGAGTGCCATGGTTCAGGCCCTCCCCATGCGTTCGCGGTAGGCCAGGAGGCGGCGATCGATCTGCTGGATCACCAGGCCGGTGAGCGCCTCGACGTTGAAGGCTGGCGCGGCGTGCGGCGCCCTCGCCTCTTCCAACCGCGTGCGCGACAGCGCAGACCCTTCGATGCCGTCGACCGCGCTTCCGGCCGGCTGCGCTGCTGCGCGTCGCGGCACAGCCAGCACTGCGGGCTGCATTGCGGGCCTGACCTCGTCGCGATGGGCGTTGAGCCGGAGGCGCACTGCCATGTCGCCGGCATGCGTCGCGATGGTCGAGACTTCTTCGCCGCGCCGCATCGACAGGCGAATGGGTTGGTGCCCAGCCGGCGCCGCGTGTGCGGGTCTGACCTTTCGGAACGCGGGAACAAAGGCCGGCGACGCCACGTGCGCGACAGGCTCACGGTGCTCATCCGATTGCGCGACATGCCGTGGCGCGTGCGCGACGAACATCCCCGGCTCGCGCCAAGCGCTGCCTGTGGGTAGCGCACTGCGCAGGATCAAGGGCCGCGCCATCGCCGGCCGCATGCTCACGGTGACCAATGGCGAGACAGCGAAGTGCGTGTGGAGATGGAGGCTCGGCCGCAGGTGAACGTGCCGAGTCTGCGCGGCGGCGCCGAGCCCTCGCTGCTGCAGCACCATCGCGCCCGGCGCGCGCCACGCTTCGATGCGGCCGTGCCGCGCGCGCAGGCGCTGAGCCCATGCTTGCCATCTGTTCACGTCGTCCACTCCTCTTACTGAAGGGCTTCGCTGTTGGCTCTTTCGTTGATCGCGGAGATCTCTTCCATCCAACGCTGCCGCTCCTTGTGTTCGAGCGACATCACGACTTCCTGCGACCAGTGAAAGTGATAGGCGATGAAGGCTACTTCCCTGTACAGCGCGGGCAGGGGGTAGCCTACGATCCCCCCGGGCTGTTCATCTCCAGCGCGAACTCGTGCGCGCACTTCGGGCAGGCCGCCTCGATCACGGCCTTGCCGCTGCGGTTGATGCGGTTGTAGAACTCCTGCAGATAGGCCAGGTCGGCGGCGTAGACGCCCTCGACCACCTTGGGCGTGACCTGCGCCACCGAGCCCAGGCGCACGATCACGCGCGACAGCAGGATCACGGTGAGGTAGGCCTCGTTGCTCTGCACACGCGGGTCCTTCAGCGGCAGGATCTCGTCGGCCGCGGTGGCGAGCCGCATCACGCCTTCGCGGTGCAGGTCGCCTTCGGCGTCGACGAAGCCCAGCGGCAACGTGAACTCGTATTCGGTCTGGAACGACGTCATGAGAGGCTCCGTCTCACGCACGCTCGACGCGCTCGCAGCTCACCGTCATGCTGTCGAGCGAGACGTCGTTGCCCTTGGCGTTGAAGTCCGGCCCGTCATATTTGCTGGGCCACGCGCTGAAGAAATTCCATCGCACCTTCTCCTGGCCCGAATCGTCCTGAAGAATGATCGAGCCATTGCGCCGGTCGATGGTGCCGTTGACCGCTGCGAGATGCCAGTCGTAGAGCTCGCGCGAATCGGTGACGCCCCACTTGAGCGTGATGTCGGGGTAGGAGATCTTTCCGGGCAGCTTGCGCACTGTCGCGGCTTCACCGCCTTCGCGGTACTCCACCACCTCGATGTTGGAGCCGAAGCCGCTGCACTCCGAGAAGCCGGCCTGCACGATGCCGTCGATCTCGACCAGAAAGCGGAAATTCCTGTAGGGGTCTTTTCTTGCCATGACTGCTCCTCAAGCGCCGGTGTTTTGCTGAATACGGAAGATGACGAACTCGGCCGGCTTGGTAACGGCCACGCCGATCTCGGTGATCACCTGCCCCGCCTCGCGCGTGCTCGCCGGGTTGGTCTCCGCGTCGCACTTGACGAAGAACGCGTCCTTGGGCGTCGCACCGAAGAGCGCGCCGTCGCGCCACTGGTTGTAGAGAAAGTCGCTGACCGAACGGATGATCCGTTGCCACAAGGCGGGCGTGTTCGGTTCGAACACGACGAACTGCGTGCCCTGGTCGATCGACTCCTTCAGGAAGTTCATGAAGCGGCGCACGTTGAGGTAGCGGTATTCGCCGTTGCGGTCCCCGCCCAGCGTGCGTGCGCCGTAGACCATCGGCGAGCCGCCGAAGGGCCGGATCACGTTGATGCCCGGCGGGTTGAGGCTGATCTGTTTGTTCTTGTCCATCGGCCTCTCAAGGTCGACGATGCCCACCACGCCTTCGTTGGCAGGCGCCTTGAACACGCCGCGCGTCGCATCCACCCGGGCCCAGATGCCGGCGACATGGCCGCTCGGCGGCACATCGAGCAATTCGGGTTCCGCGCCGCCATCGGTGAACAGCGGATTGAAGACCTTGAGCCACGGGAAGTAGATGGCCCCGTAGCTGAACTTGTCCGGCGTGGTGGGCCCGCCGCCGGGCATCGGTCCGCCGTAGATGTCGTCGGGCGTACTGTCCGACGCAGGCGCCTTCTCGCCGTCGAGCACCGCGACGCGGTCCTGCATCTCGAAGCAGTGATCCATGATCTGCACCTTCGGCGCGGTGCCCTGTGCGCCCGGTGCAGCGACGATGGCGATCTCGTCGATGGGCTTGAGCGTGTCCAGCGGTGCCTGCAGGTTGCCCATGCCGCCCGCCGCGATGGGTACGACGTAGCAAGTGGTCCCGCCGTTGGCGAAGAAGCCGAACACTGCCAGCGCCAGTGTGCGATTGACCGTGGTGTAGATCGGCGTGTCCGGCGTCGCGCCCGCGCCCTTGATGAAGGCCGAGAATTCGCTCCAGTTGGTGAACTTCTTCGGCTTTCCGACATCCGCGCCGGCGAGCCGGTCGGCCTCACCGATGAAGGCGGCGGTGCTGGTGCCCACGCCCGCGATCGGCCTGGCGAGCGGAGGAATCTCTTCGACGTAGACGCCGGGTGCGAAATAGTTTGCCATCCTTGCCCTCTCCTTCTTGCGGTGTAGGGATGAAACCGTTCAGGTCAACTGCACGTCGTAGCCCGCGAGCGCAGGTGCCGGGACGACGACGGCCCGGTCTTGCGTCACGGCGCCCGCCGTCACGCGCAAGGTGAAATTGCCGGCCGGAATGGCCGACAGCGAAAACTTTCCTTCGGCATCGGTGAGCGTGCTGCGCCCGCGCTCGACGATGCGCACGCCCGCATTCGCGACCGGCGCGGAGGCCGCGTCCACCACGACCCCACCGATCTGGAAGAACGGCGCATCCAGCGCCGCGCCACCGGGCTGTGTCTTCAGGCGGATTTCGCTGGTGATCACGGTCGGATAGGTCGCGGTATCAAAGGCCTTCAGCGACACAGTCACCGACAGCAGCACCGAGGCCTTGATGCGATTGCCGATCGCCGCCCAGAACTCCGCCGGGTTGCGCACGCCGTCCGGCTGCAGCATCAACATTGGCAGCGGCGGTTCCTGCAATTGCAGGTTCGGCGTCAGGAAGGCGTGCGGCAGCAGCGGCGATCCGGCGATCAACTGGAGCACCTGGCCCAGCAACTGATGCTCCTGCTTGGGCAGGTCGGTGCCGCCCACGGGCCACGCGGTGACGAGGTACAGGCAGGTCGCGCGAAAGGCAGGCGGCTCGACGAGCGACTGGCCACCCACGCGACGAGTGACGCTCTCGTTGTTTCGTAGCTCCAGGTTCTCGTGCACCTCGAAGAGGAACAGGTTGACCGTGGTCTGGTCGAGCGCGTAGGGGTCGGTCGGCCGATCGAACCGGATCGCCGCATCGCGCAGCGGCGGCGCGAGACCGGGCTGCTTGAAGAAGGCCTCCAGGCTTTCGGTCACTTCATTGAGCATGAAGGCCTCCGTTGCCCATGGCCTCGACGCGCGGCGCGTAGGCGCCGAATTCCGAGCCTGCGACACGACGCCCGGATTTCTCGATCTCACGCCGCGCCGCCCACAGCAAGTGCTCTGTCTTAACGTCGCCGCCTTGCTCGGCCGCGAGGAAGGCCGCGGCGACGGCGATGTTCTTGACCGCGCCGCCGGGCAGCTTGAATTGCGTCGCCATGAATTCGAGATCCAGGTCCTTGCTGCGCGGCAGCTTCGCCGGCCAGATCGACTGCCACAGCCGCCGCCGGCTCTCTTCGTCGGGAAAGGGGAAGTCCACGATGAATCCCAGGCGGCGCGTGAAGGCCACATCGAGGTTCTGTCGCAGATTGGTCGCGAGGATGCACACGCCGTCGTGCTCGTCGAGCTTTTGCAGCAGGTAGGCCACTTCGATGTTGGCGTAGCGGTCGTGCGCGTCCTGCACGGTGGTCCGCTTGCCGAAGAGCGCATCGCATTCGTCGAAGAACAGGATCGCGTTGCCGGCGCGGGCTTCCGCGAACAGGCGATCGATGCTCTTCTCGGTTTCGCCGATGTACTTGCTGACCACTTGCGAGAGGTCGATCTTGTAGAGCTCCAGCCCGAGATCGTTGGCGATGACTTCGACCGCCATCGTCTTGCCGGTGCCGGGCGGTCCGCTGAAGAGTGCGCTCAGTCCCTTGCCGAGCGAGAGCTTCCGGCCGAAGCCCCAGTCGTCGTAGACCACATGCTGATGGCGGGCCTGACGGCAGATTTCCTTCAGTTGAGAAATCGAGTCCGCCGGCAGCACGAGATCGCTCCACACGTACAAGGGCGAGAGCTTGCGCGCAAGCGCGCCAGGATCGCGCGCGACTTGCAGGCGAGCGGCGCTGGCCAATTCGGCACCGTCGGGCTTGCCCTGCTCGAGCGCGGCCTGCCGCTCGGCATGCACGACCGCGCCGGCGATCTGGGTGTCATTGAGCCGATAGCGCGCCGCGAGTTCGTCGATGCTGCGTGCGTCGATGTCGAGCCGGCGATCGCGGAGCTCGGATGCCCAGAGCGCGCGGCGTTCGACAAAGCTTGGCGGCGCGACCTCGAGCGTCGCCATGCCGCAAAGGGCGGGGCCGCAAGGCCGCGTTCCGGAGAGCACCACGACATTGCCGAAGGCTTGCGTCGATTGACGCGGCTGCAGCGCATCCGCGAGCGCTGCGCGGTCCTGCGGCGACAGCGCATCGAAGCCCTTCAGGTGCAGAACTGCGGACAGCAACTGGGCCTCGCGCAACAACAGGGCGACGGTATCCCCGAAATCGCCGACAGGCTCGGCCGCCTTTCCGAGATCCGCGGTGATGAGGGGTTGACGCAGCTTC
The DNA here is from genome assembly GCF_056394705.1 of Variovorax sp. 10N420. Taxonomy (NCBI): domain Bacteria; kingdom Pseudomonadati; phylum Pseudomonadota; class Betaproteobacteria; order Burkholderiales; family Comamonadaceae; genus Variovorax; species Variovorax sp. 10N420. The sequence goes on from NZ_JBFTIJ010000002.1 coordinate 373,912, forward strand.
GCAGCCAGGCTTGCCACGGCGGCTTCTTTCTCGCCACCGTCCGCGCCTTGCAGATACACGTGCGATCCTTCGCCGGCGGCCAACGCCTTGGCGATGGTCTTGCCCAGCGCCTCGGCGCGCGTACCCACGCCTGCCTCGGGTTGCATGTCGAATCGGGCGGCTGCAAGCAGGCGAGCATCGAGCGACGTCTGTCCGAGCAGGAAGCGCACGACCGGCTCCTCCAGCTGGAGCGTTTGCGCCAGCAGCGGCGGGGGAAGTCCGACGTTGTCCGCCGCAAGGTGCAGCAGGCGATGCCGCAACAGAGGCGCATCGGGCGCGAAACGGGCTCGCGCAGCGATCTTCGCGTCACGCGACGCGCACAGCAGGTTGAGCACCAGATCCACCGTGGGCCGCCGGCGCGTCACGTCGTCCTGCAGATAGGCAAAGAGCCTCTCGTAGCGCAGGTCGACCTCGGGCGCCAGCGCGATCAGCACGATGTCGAGATCGATCGTGTCAAGGCCGAAAGCCTGCTGGAGCCATGGAAAGCGCGATCCGTCAGGCATCTGCGTGCCGCCTGCGGCATCCACGCCTGCGAGGAAGGGCTCGCCCGCGCCGCGCCGCACGAGCCGCTGCACGTCCTGCGATGTCACATAGAGCCCCCTATAGGGCTCGGTCTGAACGCTCGCGCCGGTTCCGCTGGCCGCGGCATCGGCGGCCGTCGTGGCGCGCTCCAGCATCCGATCAAGGCGGCCAAGGGCGTTCCACAAACCCTCCATCTGGAAGGCGGGAGCCTGGGACTGCGAAGCAATGGCGTTGATCATCGTTGCACTGATCGATAGACAGTGAGGCCGTCGGCACCGGTCGACGCTTCCATCCGGCCTGCGGCCACGAGGCCCTGCAGCGCTGCAGCAACCGCCTTGCGCGTGTCATCGCGTCGCTGGCGCACGAGCCACCAGTCGCAAATGCCCTCGATGGAATCGCAGGCATCCGGATGCGCAGTGACGTAGCGCAGGATCGTTTCCGCGACGTCGTGGGTCAGGAGCGAATCGGTTGTCACACTTCACTCATCGCTTGAATCGTGCCAACGCGGCGGCGCGTCTAAGTCGTTGATTCCATTGACCTTGTCCGCAAGCGCTTCGCGGGGGCCGAGTCGATGCCGACACGGGCGCCCCGGGCAAGCCGCACTGCCGCGTCCTCTTGATCACGCTCGATTTGCGCTGGTGTGTCGCCACCGACACGGCCCGTGCGCAAACAACACAGCCGCGAACCACGAGAGAGGCTTGCTTAGTCGGTACGTCGTTTGGTGGATGTGCGCACGCGCTTCGCTTCCTAGAATGCGCCCCGAGACGAACGATCCCTGGACGGGAAGGAGGTCCTTGATGCACGGAATCACGGAAAGCCGTGACGCACCGCTCGATTCGAGAATCGTCGGCACGTCCCCGATATTCATCGCCGCCATCGAGCTGATGGCCCGCTATGCCGAGTGCACTGCGCCGGTCCTGATCGTCGGAGAGAGCGGGACTGGAAAGGAACTGGTGGCGCGCGCCACGCACTACATCGGGCCTCGACGAGACGGCGCCTTCATTCCGGTGAACTGCGGCGCCCTGCCCGAGTCGCTCGTAGAAAGCGAATTGTTCGGCCACGCCCGCGGTGCATTCACGGACGCAGGCCGCGCTCGGCTCGGTCTTGTGCGCAAGGCCGAGGGTGGCACCTTGTTCCTTGACGAGATCGAAGCGCTGTCCCCGCGCGGACAGGTCGCGCTGCTTCGTTTCCTGCAGGATGCGTCGTTCCGCTCGGTGGGCGATGACCACGTGCAGCATGCCGACGTGCGCATCGTCGCTGCATGCAACGTCGACCTGCGAGAGTTGTCACACCGCGGCGAGTTCAGGGCCGACCTCTTCTTCCGACTGGACGTGCTCCGCGTTCGGCTACCGCCCCTTCGCGATCGTCCGGAAGACCTGGACCTGCTGGTGCCGCACCTGCTGCGCAGTGCCGCACGCGCCACGACCGGAGAGCCCAAGGAGATCAGCGATGACGCGCTCGCACTGCTGCGATCCTTCGACTGGCCGGGCAATGTGCGCGAGCTCGAACACACGCTGCTGCGCGCCCATCTCATCTCGACCGACAACTGCATCAATGTTGATGCGCTGCTCGCGAGTGCCCCTGCCCTCGCGAAATCGTCCGCGCAAGTGCACCCCGCGCGAGACCTTGCCTCGCTGCGCGAAGCCAAGCGCTCGGCTGTCTGCAACGTCGAGCGCCAGTTCGTCGAAGACGCTCTGGCCATGACCAACGGCAACATCAGCGAAGCCGCACGCTTGTGCGACATGCAGCGCGCGTCGCTGAGCAAGCTGGCAAAGAAGCACGCGATCCTCGCCGAGAGCGTTCGATTCGGAGGGGTGAGCGGCCGCTGATATTGCGGCACATCGTGTCGCCCCCTGCTGCGGCAGAGAATGTTGCCTTCCCTGTTCGCTCGGAGTGAGCCATGCAGAGTGGCACATACGGCCGCGTCTGGACGTGGCCATCAGGCCTCCGCCAATGCCGCCTCCCTTGCCAGCCAGTCCTCGAAGTCCCGCACCCTCTGTGGCACAGCCCGGTCGGTGCGCCAAGCCATGAAGTACCCGCCATCGGTTGGCACCCGCAGATCGAAGGGCGCAACCAACCGCCCCGCCGCAAGGTCATCGCGCACGAAGGCGAGCAATCCAACCATGACTCCGAGCCCTTCGGCCGCCGCTTGATAGGCCATGGCAGCGTTCTCGAACTTGAGCCCGCGCCGCGTGTCGGTGTCCGGTACGCCTGCGGCGGTGAGCCATGCACGCCAGTCGTGTGGCCGGTTCAGTGAACTCAGCAAAGCTTGTTGAGCCAGGTCGGCGGGCTCTTTGAGCGGCGGGCCGGCGCCCAGCAGCGAAGGCGCGCAGACAGGGAGCAGCGTTTCGCGAAACAGGAGGCGGTAGCCAGGACCTTCAGGCGGGCTCGGCTGTGAATGAATGCTCACGTCGATCTCGTCGCGCTCGAAATCCGCCGGCCTGTGAGACGTGGTGATTTGCACATCGATGCGTGGATGCAGCGCATGAAAGCGAGCCAGCCGCGGAATAAGCCAGCGAATGGCGAAGGTCGGTGGCAGCTTGACGCGCAGCAGCCATTCGTCGGGGCTTTGATGCTGCAACTGCCGCGTGCCAAGCTCGATCTGGTCGAACGCCACGCTCATGCTGGCGAAGTAGCGCTGTCCCGCCGGTGTGAGACTGATACCGTGCCGTCCGCGCTCGAACAGTTGAACGCCAAGCCAGCCCTCGAGCGTCGCGATGTGCCGGCTGACGGCCCCCTGCGTGACGAAGAGTTCCTGCGCCGCTCGCGTGAAGTTGCCGCAGCGCGCGGCGGCGTCGAAGGCCCGCAGGGCGTTGAGGGGGGGAAGGCGGCGTGTCATAGGCATGAAGTTTACTCATGCATGCATGTTTTTATTGTGATTGCGATACGCCATTCCTCCGGCATAGCATGGCCCCACTAGAAGATCAGGAGACAAGCTATGACGATGAAGAAATTGCATGCCCGAGTGAGTGCGGCACTGATGGCCCTCATGGCCGCGGCGATCTTGGGCTCGCCCCTTGCCGCGCGCGCCGAAGACGCGGCCAAGAACTACCCCTCCCAGCCGATCAAGCTCATGGTCCCGTGGCCTCCGGGGGGCGGCGTAGACACCACTGCGCGCATCCTTGCCGAGCTGCTGGGCCAGCGCATGGGTCAGCCCATCGTCGTCGACAACCGCTCGGGCGCGGGCGGCAACATCGGCACCGAGTTGCTCGCTCGCCAGCGGCCCGATGGCTACAACCTCCTGATGTCTTCGATCAGCCCGAACGCGGTGAACATCAGCCTCTACAACAAGCTGGGCTTTGATCCGGTGAAGGATTTCGAGCCGATCATCTACGTCTCGGCCGTGCCCAACATCCTCGTAGTGCCGGCCGACTCGCCCTTCAAGACGGTGAAGGACGTGATCGAGGCGGCGCGTGCCAAGCCCGGTTCGCTGAACTACGGCTCCGCCGGGATTGGCTCGTCGCAGCACTTGGCGGCGATCCAGTTTGCGACCGCGGCCAAGATCGACATCGTGCACGTGCCGTACAAGGGCACGGCCCCGGCCGAGGCCGACCTGGCCGCCGGCCATGTGTCGCTGATGCTCGATACGACCACGTGCCTTCCCTTCATCTCAGGCGGCCGCATGCGCGCATTGGCGGTGGCCTCCAAGCAACGCAATCCTGCCTTGCCCGACGTGCCCACCTTCGACGAAGCGGGCCTGAAGGGCATCTATGCCTCCTCGTGGTACGGGCTCTCGGCGCCGGCGGGCACGCCGCGCGCCATCATCGCCAAGCTCAATGTCGAGGCCAACGCGGTGCTCAAGTCGCCCGAGTTCCACAAGCGCATGGCTGCGTTCGGCGCCGAGATCGGCGGCGGTTCGCCCGAAGACTTCGGCCGCTTCATGGCCAGCGAGACCCAGCGCTACGCCGAGATCGTGCGCATCTCGGGCGTCAAGCTCGACTGAGCCTTTCCTCTTTTTCTTCGTTCTCCACAGCGGTTCCTCAATGCCCCCCCAAACGCCCCACACGCTGTTCGACAAGATCTGGCAGTCCCACGTCGTCACGCAGCGCGAAGACGGTCAGAGCCTGCTGTACGTCGATCGCCACCTGGTGCAGGACGGCTCGGCGCCGGCCTTCGAGATGCTGCGCCAGCGGGGCCTCCCCGTGCGTCGGCCCGAACGCGCCTTCGCCACGCCCGACCACTACGTGCCGACCAGTTCGCGCTCTTTTGCCGATATCGCCGACCCCGAGAAGCGCGCGATGGCGCAGGCGCTGAAGGACGACAGCGCCTCCGCGGGCATCCGCTTCTTCGGACTGGACGACCTGCGCCAGGGCATCGTGCATGTGGTCGGCCCCGAGCAGGGTCTGAGCCTGCCGGGCCAGGTGATCGTTTGCGGCGACAGCCACACGGCCACGCACGGGGCGCTCGGCGCACTGGCCTTCGGCATCGGCGCGTCCGAAGTGGCGCACGTGCTGGCCACGCAGACGCTTTGGCAGCGCAAGCCGCGCACTCTGCGCGTGAACATCGACGGACGGCTGGGCGAAGGGGTGTCGGCCAAAGACATCATCCTGGCCGTGATTGCGCGCATCGGCGCGGGCGGCGGCACCGGGCACGTCATCGAATACGCGGGCGAGGCGATCCGCGCGCTGTCGATGGCGGGGCGCATGACCGTGTGCAACATGTCGATCGAGGCCGGCGCACGCGCAGGCATGGTCGCGCCCGACGACACCACTTTCGAATGGCTGGCCGGCCGGCCCGAGGCGCCCAGCGGCGCCGCATGGGATGAGGCGCTGGCGCTATGGCGCACGCTGCCCGGCGACGAAGGGGCGGTGTTCGATCGCGAAGTGCAACTGCACGCCGGCGACATCGCACCCATGGTGACCTGGGGCAACAGCCCCGAAGACGCGCTGCCCATCACTGGCCGCGTGCCAGACCCCGCACAGGCCGCGAGTGCCGAGCGCCGCGAAACCCTGCAGCGCACGCTGGCCTACATGGGCCTGCAGCCGGGCCAGGCGCTGACCGACGTGAGCGTCGACCGCGTCTTCATCGGCTCTTGCACCAACGGCCGCATCGAGGACATGCGCAGCGCCGCCGACGTGGTACGCGGGCGCCGCGTGGCGGCGGGTGTCGAGGCCTGGGTCGTGCCCGGCTCCGGGCTGGTGAAACAGCAAGCTGAAGCCGAAGGGCTCGACGCCGTCTTCCTGGCGGCGGGCCTGCAATGGCGCCATGCGGGCTGCTCGATGTGCCTGGGCACCAACGGCGACCAGGTGGCCGCCGGACAGCGCTGCGCCTCCACGTCGAATCGCAATTTCGTCGGCCGTCAGGGACCCGGATCACGCACTCATCTCATGAGCCCGGCCATGGCCGCCGCCGCGGCCATCACCGGCCGCCTGACCGATGTGCGCCGCTTGCTGGCCGCGCACTGAAAAAGAGGAAAAGCCAACACCATGGAAGCCTTCGCGCAACTCGACGCCGTGGCCGTGCCGCTGGACCGCGCCAACGTCGACACCGATCAGATCGTGCCGGCGCTATACCTGCAGAAGCCGCGCTCCGACAATTTCGGTGACTATCTTTTTCGCGACGTGCGCCACGATGCGAACGGCGTGCGGCGGCCCGGCTTCGTTCTCAACGACCCGGCCTATGTGCGTGCGCGCATCCTCGTCGCGGGTGCCAACTTCGGCTGCGGCTCGTCGCGCGAACACGCGGTGTGGGCGTTGCATGACGGCGGCTTTCGCGCGGTGATCGCGCCGAGCTTCGGTGACATCTTCCATAGCAATGCGCTGAAGAACGGCCTGCTGCCCGTGCGCCTGCCCGCGCCCGTCGTGCAGCGCCTGCTGGGCGAACTGCAGGCCGCCCCCGGGGCGCACATGCAGGTCGACCTGCTGGCGCAGACCGTCACCGGCCCTTCGGGCGATGCAGAGCCTTTCGCCATCGACCCGTTCCCGCGTCGCTGCCTGCTCGAAGGGCTCGACGAAATCGACTACACGCTGACCCAGCGCGGCGCCATAGACGCCTTCGAGCAAGCCCGCGCACGCGAAGCTGCTCATGCCTGATTGAACTCAACACCAGAGGTTTGTGAATATGAAAATTGCAGTGATGCCCGGAGACGGCATTGGCCATGAAGTGACGGCGCAGGCCGTGAAAGTGCTGAAGGCCGTCGTGGGCCCGACCCAATCGCTGGAACTGGTCGAGGCCGCCATCGGCCAAGCCGGCATCGAAGCCGCGGGCGACCCCTTGCCGGCAGCCACCAGCGAGATCGCGCGCAAGGCCGACGCCATCCTGTTCGGTTCGGCCGGCATGCCGGGCGACGAAGCCATCCCCTTCATGATGCGTCCGGGCGCCAGCCTGCTGCGCCTGCGCAAGGAACTGGGCCTGTTTGCGAACTTCCGCCCCGCCTTCCTGTTCCCCGAACTCATCGGCGCATCGACGCTGCGCCCCGAAGTCGTCGAAGGCCTGGACATCCTCATCCTGCGAGAACTCACGGGTGATGTGTATTTCGGCGAGCCACGGGGCACGGGGATCAATGCGGCCGGCGAACGCGAGGCCTTCAACACGATGCGTTACTCGGAGCCTGAAATCGAGCGCATCGCGCACGTCGCTTTTCGCACCGCGCGTGCGCGTGGCCACCGGCTGTGCTCCGTGGACAAGGCCAACGTGCTGGAGGTGATGCAGCTGTGGCGCGAAGTGGTCACGCGTGTGGGCAAGGAGTATCCCGACGTCGAACTCACGCACCTGTTCGTCGACGCGGCCGCCATGCAGCTGATGCGCGCGCCCAAGCAGTTCGACGTGATCGTCACCGGCAACATCTTCGGCGACATCCTGTCCGACGCCGCGGCCATGCTCACGGGCTCGATCGGCATGCTGCCCTCGGCCTCGATGGCCGCGGGCACCTTCGGCCTTTACGAGCCGGTGCACGGCACCGCGCCCGACATCGCGGGCAGGAACCTCGCCAATCCGCTGGCGTCCATCCTGTCGATGGCGATGATGCTGCGCTTCTCCTTCAAACAGGCCGCCAACGCCGAGCGCGTGGAGCGCGCCGTGCGCCGCGTGCTGGCTGAAGGCTTGCGCACTGGAGACATCTTTCAGGAAGGCTGCACACGCGTCGGCACTGAAGAAATGGGCGCAGCGGTCGCGGCATCCCTTTGAGGCATCCCTTTGAATTTTTGCTAACACGACCTAGCGATATGAAGATCCTGGCTGAAGGTTTGCAATTTCCTGAAGGTCCGGTCGCCTTGAGCGACGGCTCAGTGGTGCTGGTGGAAATGCGGGCGGGCAGGATTGTGCGCGTGACGTCGGACGGCAAGGTGCACGTCATTTCGGACTGCGGCGGCGGACCCAACGGCGCGGCTATGGGTCCTGACGGCGCGCTCTACATCTGCGACAACGGCGGCAGCGCCTATGTGCCCGGCCAATTCACCTCGACCGGCCCGGCGCCCGACTATGCGGGCGGCAGCATCCGCCGCGTGACGCTCGAAGGGGGCGCATGCACCACGCTGTACACCCACTGCGATGGCCAGCGGCTCTCGTCGCCCAACGACATCGTGTTCGATGCGCAAGGCGGCTTCTATTTCACCGACTTCGGCAAGAAGCATCCCCGCTCGCGGGACATGGGCGGCATCTACTACGCGCTGCCCGATGGCTCCAGCATCAGGGAGGTCGCCTACGGTCTGCTGTCGCCCAATGGCATTGGCCTGTCCCCCGATGACAGCGTGCTCTACATCGCAGAGACCGAAACCGCGCGGCTGTGGGCCTTCGACATTGTCGAGCCCGGCATCGTGACGAAGCTGCCCTTTCCGTCGCCGCATGGCGGCCGGCTGGTGTGTGGGCTGCCGGGCTTTCAGCGCTTCGACAGTCTGGCCGTGCAGGCGCAAGGCGACATCTGCGTTGCCACGCTCGTCACCGGCGCCGTATCGGTCATCACGCCGCTGGGCGAACTGCGGCGCCAGTTGGTCTTGCCCGACATCTACGTCACCAACCTCTGCTTCGGCGGACCGGACCTCAAGACGGCCTGGCTCACGTTGTCGGCCACCGGACAGCTCGTGTCCATGCCGTGGCCCGAAGCGGGGCTGCGCCTTCATTTCAACGCCTGAGTGGCACCCGGAGACACTATGAATCGTCGAGAACTGATGAGCGCCCTGGCCGGAGGCTGCCTCTATGGCGCCCTGCCCGCACATGCCGCAAGCCCCTACCCGCAACACCAGGTGCGCGTGGTCGTGCCGTTCACGGCAGGTGGCGGCACCGATGTGGTGGCGCGCGCCATCACCACCAGCATGTCCGGCTCGATGGGCCAGACCTTCTATGTCGAGAACAAGCCGGGCGCCAGCACACTGATCGGCTCGGAGTACGTAGCCAAGTCGGCGCCCGATGGCTACACGCTGCTGGTGGCCAGCGTCCCGCACGCCACCAATCCGTCGATGATGAAAAGCCTGCCTTTCGACACGGTCAAGGCGTTCGCGCCCGTCAGCCTTGCCACGCAGTCACCCTTCATCATGGTGGCCGCGGCAAGTTCGTCGGTGCAATCGATGAGCGACGCGCTCGCCCTGGCCAAGGCGCAGCCGCTGTCGTTCGCGTCCACGGGCAGTGGAACGGCCGACCATCTCTCGATGGAACTGCTGGCGCTGCAGTCGGGCGTCAAGATGACTCACGTGCCCTATAAGGGCACCGGGCCAGCCCTCGCCGATGTGATGGGCGGCCACGTCGACCTGATGTTCGCCAACGTCGTGGCGGCGGCGCCGCTGGTGAAATCAGGCAAGCTGCGCGCGCTGGCCGTGTCAACGGCGCGCCGCTCGACCTCGCTGCCAGACGTGCGTACTGTGGCCGAACTCAGCGGAAAGCCCTTCGACGTGAGCGCATGGACTGGCGTGCTTGCGCCCGGCGGCACTGACCCGGCCCTGGTCGAGCGGCTGAGTGCCGAGGTGCGCAAGGCACTTCAGACGCCGCTCACGCGCGAGGCGCTGGTGACCAATGGCGCGGAACCCGTGGGCAGCACACCTGCCGAGTTCCAGGCCTTCATCTCGCGTGAGATGCAGACCTGGAGCGGCATCATCGCCAAGGCGGGCATCACGCCGAGCTGAGCGGGGACGCGGCCAAGCCATGCCCTACGCAATCGTCTCGCACGACAAGCCCGGTGCGCATGCGCTGCGCGCGTCGCTCAAGCCGGCGCACCTCGACTACCTCGTCGCGCGGCAGCATCTGCTGCTGGCCGGCGGCGCCATCCTTGACGACCAGGGCCGGGCTATCGGCGCGCTGGTGGTGGTCGACACGGATGACGCACGCGAAGCGAAGGCCTTCATCGCGGAAGACCCGTTCACCACGGGCGGGCTGTTCGAGTCGTCGCAGGTAATGCCTTGGCGACAGGCATTTTTTGATCGCCGGCGCACCCGTTGAAGGGGTTCGCGCGCGAACGCGGGCAAGCAGGGCGCCCTGCGATACGTTGCCATCCACCGGATTCGAGCACGGTCCTGCAATTCCAAGGAGTGGAATTGGAGGGCTGCGCCGCGGGAGTATGGGGGCTAAGCTTTGAACGCAGCTCCAACCCAAGTCAAGAGAAAGAGACATCCATGCGTGCATCCACTCGCCTTTCCATCGACCGACGCGGCTTCCATCAGCTCGCCGCGTCGGCCACCCTCATGGCGTTGGGCTTGGCAAGCCCCCTCGCACACGCAGCCTTCCCTGACAAGCCGCTGCGCATCGTCGTGCCCTTCGCCCCCGGCGGACCCACCGACCTGATGGCGCGCGCGATCGGCAAGAGCATGACGGCGAGCCTTGGCCAGCCGGTCATCGTGGACAACAAGCCCGGCGGTGGTGGCGTGATCGGCATGAGCGAGGTGGCGCGCGGTCCGGCCGACGGCTACACGATGGTGTTCCCCTCGATCCTTGCGGTTACCAATCCCGCGCTGATGGCCAACTACCCTTTCGACACGCTGCGCGATTTCGCGCCGCTCACCGTGGTGGGCTTTATCCCGCATGCAGTGGTGGTGCGGCCGGACTTTCCTGCGAAGACGCTGCAGGAGTTGGTGGCGATGGGCAAGGCCAAGCCCGAAAGCCTGTCCTATGGCTCCTCGGGCAACGGCACCTCGGCGCACCTGGGCGCCATGATGTTCGTGCAGCGCGCCGGCATTCAAGCCGTCCACGTCCCCTACCGCGGCGCCGGTCCGGCGGTGCAGGACCTGCTGGGCGGCCAGATCCAGTTCATGTTCCTCGACATGAGCTCGGCGCTGGGGCAGATCAAGGCCGGCAAGCTGCGCGCACTCGCCGTGGCACCGAAGACGCGCTTCGCGGGCCTTCCAGAGGTGCCGACCGTGGCCGAGCAGGGCTACCCGGGCTTCGATGTGCATGGCTGGTATGGCCTGCTGCTGCGCGCGGGCACGCCAGCGCCCGCGATGCAGCGGCTGTACGCGGAGGTGAAGCGCGCGCTCGAGACGCAGGAGGTGCGCGAGGTCTTCAGGGCGCAGGGCATCGAACCGGGCGGCATGCCGCCGGCCGAGTTCACGGCACTGGTGCGCGACGACCTGGCGCTCTGGAAGCGCACCGTCGAGCAATTGCACATCCCCATGCAGTGAGAAACCAGCCGATGCGCATCGCCATCCCCGACGACTACCAGGACTGCGTGCGAACGCTGGACTGCTTCGCCCGGCTCGCAGGTCACGAAGTCCGCATCTTCAACGACACGGTGAAAGGCACCGACGCGCTCGCCGCGCGCTTCGCCAATGCCGAGGCGATCGTGCTGACGCGCGAGCGCACGCGCATCGATGCGGCACTGCTCGATCGCCTGCCGAAGCTGCGCCTCATTAGCCAGACCGGCAGGCTCGCGGGGCACGTGGACCTGGAGGCCTGCACCGTGCGCGGCGTGGTGGTGGCCGAGGGCCGCGGCGCAGGCTCGTCGACCGCGGAACTCACCTGGGCACTGACGCTGGCAAGCCGCCGTCATCTTGTGCAGGAAGCCAACCGTCTGCAGCAAGGCAAGTGGCAAGGCCACCTGGGCCAACAGCTCGGCGGGCAGCGCTTGGGCGTGTGGAGCTACGGCCGCATCGGTCGCCAAGTGGCCGCCTACGGGCGCGTGTTCGGCATGCAAGTCTGGGTCTGGGGTCGAGAGGCCTCGACGCAGGCTGCGCGCGCCGATGGCTTCGAGGTCGCTCCCACGCGCGAAGCCTTCTTCGCCGATAGTGACGTGATCAGCCTGCACGTGCGGCTCAGCGAACACACCACCGGCATCGTGCGCGGAACGGATCTCGATCGCATGAAGCCCACCGCCCTGCTGGTGAACACCAGCCGCGCCGAGCTGGTCGAGGCCGGTGCGCTCGAACGTGCGCTGCGACACGGCCGGCCGGGCTTCGCGGCCGTGGACGTGTTCGAGGAAGAGCCGCCGCAGGGCGCCGCGCATCCCCTGCTGGCCTTGCCCAATGCGCTGTGCACGCCCCATATCGGCTATGTCGAGCGCGACAACTACGAGCGCTACTTCGGCATTGCGTTCGACAACATCAACCGCTTTGCCGAAGGCACGCTGACCGACGCCGTCAACCCGCAGGCCCTGGCAACCATCACCCGCTGAAATTGCTCCAGTTCTGCGGGCGCCGCGCAATCCGCGATCTGGCTGTTGGAACTTCCGAACAGCAAGTCACCTTCCCAATGGCCAGGCACTGCTCGATCTTCTGCCGTGGCCGGGCGCTCGCTGATCGAGACCGCGTCAACGATTCTTCCGTGGGTGTCGGTCTTCTGCGTGTGGTGGCGCGAGCGACGCATGCCTCGCGTGCGCCTGAGATGCTGCAGCAGTTCCTTCTTCAAGGCCCCGCGGGCTTGAGTGAACAGACTGCGGTAGATGGTCTCGTGTGACACGTGGCAGTTCTCGTCGCAAGGGTAAGTGCGTTTGAGCCACCCCGCAATCTGCTCCGGAGACCATTGCAGGCGAAGTTTGTCCGTGACGATGCCCGCCAAGCCGGGTTCGACCACATCTGGGACTACTTGGCCATTCAGTGCCAGAGTGATCTGGTCAATAGGGCAAGGTCAATGATGCCAGCGAAGCCATGAACACCTTTTCTCGCCCGCGGACACTGGGCCTCTCAGCCGCGAGTCACTACAGCGGCAGCACCGATGCGAATGACCAATCCGGCACACGGATGCGCGCGAGGCGGTCACGCTGGACGGTGCGTGTGCGTGCCGTCTCTCGCGCTCATTCCGGTTTGACATGACCTCGTTCGGGAATGTCGCTGGTCTTCGTCGGTCGACCGCCTTGTCGGCGGCATCGGACCACACTGAAAACAACGGCGGCACGGCGGTGATCGGGAAGAAGCCGACGAAACTGCCGATGATGCCGCCACCGACCTGCGTCACCTCGGTGCGCGTCGGCGACGACGTCCAAACCGCCGCCGACTAAGCCCTCTGACCTAGCGTGAAGCGAATCCTCCGCGCCAGATCCTCGCGGGAGTACGGCTTGCTCAACAACTCCACCCCGGCATCGAGGCGGCCACCATGGACGATCGCATTTTGTGTGTAGCCCGACGTGAATAGCACCGCGATGTTCGGCAGGTAGCCGCGAGCCATTCGGGCCAAGTCCAGGCTGCGCAAGGGGCCGGGCATGACGACATCAGTAAACAGCAGGTCGATCTTGATGCCGCTCCTGATGATGGCCAGCGCGCTCTCGGCATCACTCGCTGCAAGCACCTGGTAGCCAAGCTCTTGGAGCGTGTCCATAACCGTTCCACGCACTTGATCATCGTCCTCCGCAACGAGGATGGTCTCGGTCCCACCTACGGCTGGGGTTGATCCTGTCGGCGTGATCGACTGTTCCAAGTCCTTGGATCGTGGCAGGTACAGCTTGACCGTGGTTCCATGACCGAGCTCGCTGTAGATTTTGACGTGCCCCCCGGACTGCTTGACGAATCCATAGACCATGGACAAGCCCAACCCCGTGCCTTTTCCCTCGGGTTTGGTCGTATAGAACGGCTCGAAAGCTTGTGCGATTACCTCTGGGGACATTCCGCTGCCGGTGTCAGAAACTGCGAGCATGACGTATTCGCCCGGATTCACCTCCGCATGGACGAGTGCGTAGGCCTCGTCCAGCAGAGCATTCCCAATTTCAATCGTCAGCTTGCCGACTCCCTCCATGGCATCGCGTGCGTTGATGGCCAGATTGAGCACGGCGTTCTCGACCTGGGCGAGATCAGCGCACGTGTTCCAGAGACCCTCGGCTACAAGCGTCTGCACCTCGACAGTTTCGCCCAAGGCCCGCTGGAGCATGTCGTCCAAAGTGAATAGGAATCTCCCAAGATTCACCACCTTAGGCTCAAGGGCCTGGCGCCTGCCATACGCGAGGAGGTGCCCGGCAAGTCGCGCTCCCCCACGAACAGCCTCGAGCGCGTTCTGGACCCGCCGCTCCGCGCGCTCGTTACCGACCACCTCTCGGGCAAGCAACTGCAAGTTGCCAGCGATGACCTGTAGCAGATTGTTGAAGTCATGCGCCACGCCGCCCGTGAGCTTGCCGATGGTCTCCATCTTTTGTGCTTGTAGCAGGGCTCGCTCCGTCCGTTTCAGCGTTTCCGCAGCAGCCTGACGCTCAGTGACGTCCCGCGTGATCTTGGCGTACCCGACGAAGTTGCCATGGGAGTCGTGGATCGGGTCGATGACCACATGCGCAAGGAAGCGGGACCCATCCTTTCGTACGCGCCATCCTCCTTCCTGTTCAAAACGGCCCTCAACCAGAGCCGTCGCAAGAGCTCGCTTGGGCAACTCAGACTCTTGATCTTCAGGCGTATAGAACTTGGAAAAATGAGTCCCGATGACTTCAGCTCGGGTGTACCCTTTGATTCTTTCCGCGCCTGCGTTCCAAGTGGTGATCAGCCCCGAGGGATCGAGCATGTAGATCGCATAGTCGGTGACGCCCTCGACCAATAGGCGGAACTCCTGCTCTCGCTTGCGAAGTGCCTCTTCGGCGGCCTTTCGCTCGCCGACGTCGCGGGTTATCTTGGCGAAACCGAGCAAGCGCCGGTCGGGCGTATAGATCGGATCGATGACCACGTTTGCCCAGAATCGGGAGCCATCCTTTCGAACCCTCCAACCCTCGGCCTGGAACGTACCTTCAGCTTCTGCGGTTTTCAGCGCGCGGTCTGGAACTCCGGCCTCTCGGTCCTCAGGCAAATAAAAGCGCGAAAAATGCTGACCTATGATTTCTTCAGCGGCGTATCCCTTGAATCGAGCCGCACCTGTATTCCAGCTGACGACATTTCCGTTCGCATCCAGCATGTAGATGGCGTAATCATGGATCGCAGAGACGAGCAGTTCGAACCTCTGTAGTTCCATCATCCTGCGATCATCTGGAAGCTGGTTGTTCATGTCGTTGCACTGATGTGAAAACCCCGCATTTTGCTGGTTCGTGACGCTCAGGGTGTCCAACCCAAACGGCCCAACAAACGAAAACGATTTTGGCCCAAGCAGCGCTCGAATTCGACACCTCTCTAGCGTCGCTGGAGCGGCGTCTGCCTTTCGACATCGTCGACGCATGGTGCACTGCACAAAGGACAATATCCAGAACTCCTGGTCGGGACTAGGTTCGAGCCTTTGGGACGCCAGAGCAAGTGCGCGCAACACGCTCGCCTACTTTGCTGGGATCAGGCTGGACCTTGAGCGAACCCACTGTATTCATCGTCGACGACGCTTGTCGCGATTTGGTTTGCGAGTTGGTCGCGTCCGTTGGACTCGCGGCAGGGGTCTTCAGCTCTGCGGCTGCATTTCTGGTCGTCTTTGAACATGGGTGCTTGCTTGGTGCTCGACCTATTCATGCCGCGCTAAAGGGCTCGCACTCCAGGAGCGCCTTCGATAGCTGCGCGTCAACCTGCCCATAGTTTTTATCAAGGTCATTGCTTTCAGTGTGGAGGCCGTCGGACCGGGATGTCGAAGTGCAGCACCTCTTCTCGCACACCAAGCTTTTCGTAGAGGCGTATGGCCGGAGTGTCGGGCGGATCGGCCTGCACAAAGACCACCCAAGCACCGCGCTCAGCGCCGATCTCCTGGAGGCGGCGGATGAGCCCGGTTGCAACCCCCTGGCGACGATGCGCTGCCATGACGGCAAGGTCGTAGATGTAGATCTCCGCACGCTCCTGCTCGAACTTCTGCAGGACATAAGCGGCAAGTCCCCCGATGACCTGTTCGCCCGCGCGGGCGACAAGCCCAATAAAGCTATCGCCGCCTAGAAGTCGCTGAAGATAGGCGGCACTGGGACGACGAGCGGCGTAGATTTCAGGATCTTCAAAGGCCTCCGCGAATACGTCGAGCATGCCCGACATCCAGGCACCGTCGGCCGCGGTCAGTTGATGGAACGTGTGCATCGTTCTTTCTTGCATCTGCGTCACAGAACGAAAGTGGATCTTGCCAATGACTACAGCGAGCCACGGAGGGCCTAGGCCCGCTTCTGGCCGAATTTTGCCCGGGATGCCGAGCATCGAAGGCGCGCGACTCAGCGGGCCGTGGGCTTCCACTGACGCGCCCAATCGCTCAGAGGCGTCAGCGCTGCACTCAACTTTCGCCCCTCTTCGGTGAGTCCGTAGCCGCCTTCGTCGTGCTCAACCAAACCAAGCGCTCGTAGCTCTGCGAGCCTCGTGTTCAACAGACTGGAGTTTGTGTCGCAGGCCTCCTGAAGCGCGCGAAACGTCAGCTGCTCCTTGCGGAGCTCCCAAAAAATCCGAAGCGTGGACCTTCGACCCAGTAGGTCCAGAGCCACCATGATGGGGCGGCCGGTCCGTGAACCGCGCACGGGGACGCCAACCTTTAGAACAGCCATGCTTTACTTTTCAAAGCAACGTGGATAGAGTTCAATGCTTTAGAAAATGTAGCAGATGCTTGAGAGCAAGCCATGACTGTTCGTATCGCTCCCGCGGAGCCACCTTTCCCCGCCGGTATCCAATCTTCGCTTGACGGCCTCATGCGTGGAAAGTCGCCCCTGGTGCTCTTTACCACGCTCGCGAGGGACCCTCGCCTTTTCCAGAAGTTCTTCGCGGGCGGGCTGCTTGACCGTGGAAACCTAACGTTGCGACAGCGCGAACTCGTCATCGCGCGCACCACGGCGCTGTGTGGGTCGGAATACGAATGGGGCGTCCACATCGCACTGTTCGCATCGCACGCCCGATTCGATGAAGCGCAGATCCTTTCGCTCGCCTCCGGACAACCGCGAGATACCTGCTGGCAGGATGAGGACAGGCTGCTGTTAGAGCTTTGCGACATGCTTCACGCCAACTGCACTGTCGACGACGCTCTATGGCAGTCGCTGAAGACAGCGTTCAGCGACGAGGGCATTCTCGAGTTGCTCATGCTGGCAGGCTTCTATCGCACCGTCAGCTATCTGACAAACGCTCTGCGCTTGCCGGCCGAGCCAGGCTCGGCAACCTTTCCCTCGACTTACGGCAGCTAAGCCCCCTTCGTGCCCTGTCGCTTGAAACAAGTGGGAGGTCGCCAGCCAAGCCTTCGAAGTTCGTCGCGAGTGGCGGACGACGGCAATGATGACAAGGAGAACCGAATGATCAAAGTCACCGTGATGTACCCGTACGCCGAAGGCGCGCGCTTCGACCACGCCTACTACCGCGACCGGCACATGCCGATGGTGAAGGCCAGGCTGGGCAGTGCCTGCGCCTACTACACCGTCGAAAAAGGCCTGGCCGGCCGAGCACCAGGTTCACCGCCCGCCTTCGTGGCGACGTGCGCGTTCATCTGTAATTCGGCCGAAGGCTACCTTGCCGCAAGCCAGGAGAACGGCGCCGAGATCAGGGGCGATATCGCCAACTACACCGACATCGTGCCGGTGATCCAGATAAGCGAGGTCGTCGTCGAGCGGTCGGATCGTTGAACGGACCAGGTCGATCAAGGCCAGCTGGACTGATTTTCAATCTGGCTCCGAGGCTTGTCGCAATATGGGCGCCTAGCTTGAGTTAGACCTGCCGCTTGAAGCAGTAGTGTCGCGCGCGTTCATTGCCGACCTCGTCGTCGTCAATTCGAAGAGGTTGGGCCGTGTCGGGTGCGCGCGGTTCCTTGTCGATGAACGGAAGCAGTAACTGTCATTGATTCCTCGATCGAATCCAAGGCAACCCAGCCTTCGCAACCAGCGTTCGTGATCTCGGCTGCGTAACATGGGCGCAACGTGCCAACGCTTGGCGCCGGGTTTTGCTCGGTCGCTTTGAACTCGGCCAAGCGAATCACGTCGTGGCCACCATCGGCATCATGTGAGCAAGAACATGCGAGCCTCAATCGCCGGGCTGAGGCGCTGGGGCTCGCCCTCCCCGCCCCCGCAAGCTACGCGGCCCTATCGCTTCTCTGCTTCGCTTCGGAACGCCTTCAGCGCGTCGTTGGACACTGCCAGGCAGCGCCTGCGGCGGCGAAAGACACCCACTTCGGATCGGCCGTGCGCTCTTCTTGCTTGAAGAATCCGCCCTCCTTGGCAGCTCACAAGAACTTTCACGACGGTTTAACGGGCGCAATCGTTGCAGCGGTTCTAGCTGCTGCAACTCGCTCTCTCGCTAGGCGCCTTCGGCGTTCGACTTCGAAACACGCGCACTGCTCAACGGGTTTTTGTCGCCCCGCAGCGCCTGCGCGCGCCAAGCGGCGGCGAGTTGTTTCCGGCGCTCCCCGTCGAGACTGGCGATCTCGCGCGACGTGGGCAGACTGGCCATTCGGAAAATGATACCGATTAAAACCTGGACAGTTGAGCTGCCGCTTGTCAGTACGCTGTCTGGGCAGAGACTTCGGCATCCGCGCTAGGAAAGTCTTTCGTTTGGCGCCAGGTTAAAAGTGCCACGCCTGTTCTATTCGCCCGGTTCGAGCCCCTGAGTTCACCATCTAGTCAGATTTGCGGCATTGGGACCTGATGCCCCTTGGGCCGTCTGTACGAGGCACCGGACTCGTCAGTCCAAAGGATTCAAGTCGCCGAATCGGGGATTCTTTGATGTTCGTGGTTGCTTTAGTGTTTGGGGATCGCCATTCAGCGCGATCGAGCCCTGTGGGGAACGCCACTCTGCGGCGATTTCGCTTCGTGAAAAAATGAGGTGAAATGTTGGCCGACTCGCACGGGAATGATGTCGCACGACACGATTAGAAGCTGGACATTTCCAAACCAACGCCGTGAAACAATTTCCGTGCCCCGGTAGGCAAGTTAATGAGGCTGTTTTCTGAACAAAAACAACGAGTTAGCACTCAATTTTGATTTTCCGCTGGCGATGTTTCACGCAAATACCTTATTTGCCGGGACATGGGTCCAAGTTCAGTCCATAATTTGGTTACTGAATAACCTATTGCTCCTATGCCATCTCCAAACGGACCGAATCCTGGGGTTGAGAATCCCTCCTGGGCGCCGGTGATCAGCATCGTCGACCTCGGCCGAATTCTCATGCTCCTGCATGGGGCCAATGCCCCATCGATGGCCACGCTCAAGAAATGGAGCGCCAGCGGCGAATTTCGAAATTGCTTGCTAACTGCAGATGATGCATTCGGAGGACGTACAGACCCCGCGCGTACGGAGAGGGAAGGAACATCTCCGCGCGCACGTCCCGGGCGCCCGGGTCTGCGGCTAAGCACCGATAGAGCGATCGCGCGTGTCTATGAACTATGGCCACAATTGGTGGAGAGTTCTTCCCCTGCTGCTGTCTTCGAGCAAGCAGTCGCTCGAACGGCGGACCAACTCGTCGCCGCCATTCGGCCGTTGATTCACGATGCATCTTCAACGTCGCAAACACCACGAGTTGAACACCCGAGACTCGGTGCGCCGCACCAAAGTGCCAGCCAAGAATGGCAGCAGCGCATCGAAGAGGCGGTTTCGTTGCTGGGTCGGGACATGCGTGAACTGCGCCGCGAGATGGCGCAGTTCACGGCCTTGCGCAACAACCTGATCACACGGCTGGATGAAGTGGTCGCACGTTCTCGGGAGTCCTTGCTTGCGGGGCCGCGAGCAGAAGCGGGCACTGACCCGATCGTCGAAGCTCGGCGCGACAGAGACATGGGTGTCCTCAAGTCGACCATCGATCAAATTCGATCGACGCTCGAACGGATCGAGACATCAAACCGTGGATCTCGTTGAGGGGTGTAGTACGGTACTACGCGCTGCAGGCGCCGGTCGATCGGAAGCGCCGTAGTACGGTACTACACCTGACCAACCCAAAAGAAAAGGCGCCAAGCGGCGCCTTTTCCTTTGGGTTTCATCGCTCAACCGGCAGCCGCGAAGTCTTCTAAAAGCCGTGCAAGTTCCACTTGGCGCGCGGCACTCAGCGCCACATGAATGCGAACCGAGGCTCGTCCATCCTCGTCGATCTTCATGGTCGCCACGGTCTCGCCGTCCTTGGCGAAGGACTGAATCGATGGGTGTGAAGGAGCACGCATGACCGATTCGCTGGTGGAGGTGAGCCTTGCGAAAATGTCCTTCGCACTCATTGAGCCACGGTTCATGGCAATCTCCGCGGCTCGCGACTCCACCACCGCCGGGTCGCGCTCAAGCGCAGCCTTGAAGGCGGTCGACCACCGAAACTGCAAATCAAGGGGTGACGCAAAGGCGCGCAACACGGAGTCCGGCAAGCGCGCCAGCACCAATGCCTTGGACAAGTTGGTTGCATCGACGCCGATCGCAGCAGCCATCTGGCGCAACGATGGATAGAGCCCTCGGTCCAGCGCCCGCGCATACATCACGCCTTGCTCCCAGGCCGACAGGTCTGCCCGCTCCCGGTTTTCGCGCTCCATTTCCTCGAACAGCGCCCGATCGTCGAGGTTGTCGACGAAAACCAGAACCTGAAATCCCAACTGCAAGCACGCCTCGTGGCGACGGTGACCAAACACGATCTCGTACCTGGGCCCCTCACCCGAGTTCGCGATCGCCCTCACCTTGATCGGTTGGATATTGCCGCCCGCCTCCTTGATCTCTCGTTTCAGATCTTCGAACGACCTGCTCTGAAAGCTCGACTCGTGGCGATTGGCAAAATCACTGCGGCGAATCAGATGAGGATCGAGAAGCCGGGTGGCCTTGGCGCCGTCCCAAGCGCTGAGCTCGGTCACCGCCTCGCTGAGGCGTCCTTCCAGTTCGACGGCTTTTGCGGCTTGCTGGCGCAACTCGTCGTTTTCGCGCAGAAGTTCGGACCGCTGGTCGTTTGCAAGGGCCATCATGGCGCCGGGGGCCGTCTTCGGCTTCGCAGCCTCCGGATTCGGCGCCGACGCCGGCATCAGCGAGGCGAAATCGATCTTCGATGCTTTGTCCTTGAGTCCCATGTCAAACCGCCGTTTCCAGAACTTGCCGTTCGGCCACCTGTCGCGCCCAGACGGCTTCGATTTGCTGCTCGATCAATTCGCACATACGGTCGTAGGCGACTCGCGCTCGCGAAAAGGTCTTCGAATTGACCGAGCCGCGAGGCAAGTCATAGACGGTTCCGAATTCGGCGCTCGCCGTTGCGGCCACGGCCGTCTTGGGAATTTCGATCGGCAGCACCTTGTCGCCGTAACCCTCGAGCACCCATTGCCGGACCACCGAGCTCGCGGTGTCTGATGCTTCAACCCTGGACAACAGCACGTCGATGAACTCAAAGCTCTTGTCTTTGCCTCGGCTGCGAACCAGCTGATTGCAGAGATCCGAGAACAGATCCCAGAACTGGGCGGAACTGGCGAAGTCCAGGGCCGAGGGCGGCAGCGGCATGATGACTCCATCCGCGGCCATGAGCGCATTGATGGTGACGTAGCTCAGCGAGGGCGGCGTGTCGATCACGATCACGTCGTACTCCTCCCGCGGCAAATCCAGACCCCGATCCAGCACGCGCCAGAATTCAAAGCCCGGGTCCCTGGCCTGCCGGGCCGGCAAATGGAATTCCGCGCCATAAAGCAGGGGCGCCGCGCAAACCAGGTCGATGTTGGGCCAGTAAGTCGAACGAACCGCATATTTGAGGTTTTCCTGTTCGCCGGTGAACAGCGACATGGCAGTGTGCTCGGTCTCGACCTCCGCGTCAGGGAGCACGCCGAACAACGTCGTTGCAGAACCCTGGGGATCGAGGTCGACGAGCAGCACCCTGTGCCCGCGCATGGAAAGCCCTTGCGCCAGCGTGACAGCCGACGTCGTCTTGGCCACGCCCCCCTTGAAATTGGCCACAGT
This sequence comes from Variovorax sp. 10N420, assembly GCF_056394705.1. Classification (NCBI taxonomy): domain Bacteria; kingdom Pseudomonadati; phylum Pseudomonadota; class Betaproteobacteria; order Burkholderiales; family Comamonadaceae; genus Variovorax; species Variovorax sp. 10N420. The sequence goes on from NZ_JBFTIJ010000002.1 coordinate 395,549, forward strand.
GATGGTGATGCCGGCGGCGCCGTTCGGCCGAAGGTGCTCGGACCGCAATTCACGCGCCCAACGCTGCGCATCGCCCATGGACCATTCGCGGCTGTTTCCGTGGATTTCCCCGGCGGGCAGGTCGCCCCGGGTCAATCGGTAAGAGATCTTGGATTTGTCGACCCCACACAACTCAGCCAATTGCACCGCCTTGAGCGTCGGTGCAGACTTCACCGCGGTCGGCGCCAGCATGGCAGCGCGGATCCGGTCCATCATGCCGGCGATCTTCTGCGCTTGCTGTTCGATGTCTTCGAGATTCTGTCGCCGGATTGTTTGTTTGATGTCCACTCGTTTGTGCCTTGAAAGTTTTGCAGTCGTGCGATTATGCCCATCACACCTCAAAAAACGAAGAATCGCGTAGACACTGCAAGAACAAGCGTGCAATCGGCGGGTTTTCATGCCTTTTTTGACAGAAAACCTCCGAGATTAAGAAAGCATCTTGAATACCTTAAGAGATTAAGGACTCCCGTCGAAGTGAAATTCATCAATGAAATCAATGACTTACGAGATTTTTTCGATCCTTTACGTCCGACTTCTCATCGCATGTGTCCGGGTTTTCATCGGATGTGTCCGACTTTCCATCGCCCGCTGTCCGGAATCTGATCGCCTCCGCCGAAGGTTATCCACAAAGCATGCCGCCGCCCCAGCGGCGTGCAAAACAGCAACTGTCCAGGTATTTATCGGCTGCTTTTTGGCCGCTGGAGGGTACGAGCCGCACCCGGCACGTCAAATGTCCGGGTTTTGATCGCGGTCTGGAGCCATGGACGGGCGCCAGCAAACAGAGAATGTCCAGCCTTTAATCGGGTCGCGCGCCAGCTTTGCGTGCGAACTGTCCAGGTTTCCATCGCCTTAGCGCTGAACTTCTGCGGATCTTGTGTCCAACAGCTCTTGGACATAAGATCTCGCCTTCATGAGCACACCCTCCGCCACACCTGTCGACAAACCGGCCATCGGACCGGGCGTCGATGAGATCCTGGAGTTGCGCAAGCCGCACGAGATGATCGTGATGATGCCTCGCTCCGCGCGCGTGACGCTCACGGGCCGGCGCATCTACAGCGCGTTGCTGCAGGTGGCTCAGACCCGACTGGTCGCGCTGCCGGCGATGCCCGCGGCGGACTTCATGTTCGAGGCGCCCTTGGCGGCCATCCTGAGGACGACCGGTTCCAGTGGCAGCGAGCGCACCGCAGCGAAGAAGTATTTGATCGAGATGCGCAGCCTGGAGGTGGACTGGGAGTCGACCGCGCCCGGCGACGGCGTCAAGTGGCGCGGCTTCTCGATGCTGTCGGAAGTGGCACTGGAACAGCGCCGCGGCGAAAACTGGGTGAGCTGGTCCTACCCCCCCACGATCATGGCCGCGCTGAGAGAGCCGCAGCGCTGGGCGAGGATCGACCTCGATGTCCTCGCCAAGCTGGGCTCCTACACCGCCGTCGCGCTCTACGAGATTTGCGCGCGCTACCGCGAGAATCCAAGCGGGGTGACCAGCCGCAAGCCCGTGAACTGGTGGGTGGACGCCTTGAGCAACGGGCCCGGGCCTGATCGTCGTGAATGGCGCAAGTTCAAGAACGAACGCGTCAAGGACGCCATTGCCGAAATCAACGCCGAGACGGATCTCGACATCGACCTGGTCGAGCACAAGCAGGGCAGGGTGATCACCGAAGTGCAATTTGCGGTGCGCAAGAAGCGCCAGGCGATCGCGCCGCGGCAGCTTGCGGGCGAACCCGTCGATGCCACGCTCGTGCTGCGGGCCGAGACGCTCGGCATCCGCGAAATCAAGCTTGAAGGGCTCATCAAGGAGTTCGGCGACGAGCGTGTGCGTATGCAGATCGAGGTGCTGGAACGACGCGCTGCCAACAAGTCGTTGCGGAGCATCGACAACGCCTTTTCGTACCTCCGTTCCCTCTTGCGCAACGAGCCCGTGCACGACGGCGCGGGGGAGGGCGCACGGCCGGCGAGCGCACCGGTCATTCAGGCGCCGCCTCCGGATGATCCCCCCGCCGCGCCGGCTGTCGCGAGCGTGGACAGCGGCACTTGGCTTCGAGAGCAGATCCAGGCGATGAAGAAGGAAGTCGCCGCCCTCGAACCGGCACAACTGAAGCGCTGGGTCGACCTGGCGTTGCAGGACCTGGCGCGCAAGGGCGCGCTGACCGCAGTCATCAGCCGACGCGCGGCGCAGGGCGATGTACTCCATGGAATGCTGGGTTCCGCCGTTGTGTATGCATATGCGGATGCGACCTACGGTCCGGAATGGAAGGTCGACCGCCAATTGTTCGACGCGTTGCCATAAGTTGCACTGTATGGGTGTCGGCGGCTGCCTTCTCTGGCGAAGCTTGAACGACAATCCAGACCCGGTCGCCGGCAGACGCATTGCCGCGCTGCCAAGCCCGCACGCCCGATGTTCCGCCCGAATTCCGACCCCAGTCCCCACGCCGCTTCCGCAGATTCTCCCGACATCATTCATGGCCCTGACCGGCCTGAGTTGCTCCGATCCGAGACCCTTGCCGACCTGTTCGAGGCCACTGCCGAGAGGGCTCCCGCACGTACTGCGCTGATCTTCGGCGAGCGGGAGATCAGCTACGGAGAACTCGATGCCCAGGCGAGTCGGGCCGCTTCCAGGCTGATCGATGCCGGCGTTCGGCCGGGGCACATCGTCGGCCTGTGGCTCCCACGCGGCGTCGAGCTGCTGGTCATGCAGCTCGCCATCGCCAAGAGCGGCGCTGCCTGGCTGCCCTTCGATGCCGACACGCCGCCCGAGCGCATCGCTGCTTGCCTGGATGACGCCGATGCTGTCGGCGTCGTGGGTTGCGCAGCCCTGGGGCCCGAGCGGCTGGCGACCGAGCGGACCCTCTGGACGGACGAGATGCTCCTGGGCGGCGTTCAACGAGAGACGCTGCGTCGCCGCGAAGGCACAGCGCCGGATCACCCGGCGTACGTGATCTACACCTCCGGCTCCACCGGCAAGCCCAAGGGAATCGGGATCAGCCAGCAAAGCATCTGCCACTTCCTTCGCAGCGAGAACGCCGTGTTGGGCGTGCGGGAGGACGACCGCGTCTACCAGGGCTTCTCGGTTGCGTTCGACATGTCCTTCGAGGAGATCTGGCTGAGCTACCTCGTCGGGGCGACGCTCTGGATTGCGCCGAAAGCCATTGCGTCCGATCCGGAAGCATTGCCGAAGGCGCTGATCGAACAGCGCATCAGCGTGCTGCATGCCGTACCGACGCTGCTTGCGTTGTTCGATCGCGATGTCCCCGGATTGCGCCTGATCAACCTGGGCGGCGAAATGTGCCCCGCATCGCTGGTCGAACGCTGGGCGCGGGCCGACCGGCAGATCTTCAACAGCTACGGCCCGACCGAGGCAACCGTCTCGGCGAGCATGGCTGAGTTGCGTGCTGGCGATCGCGTGACCATCGGCCTGCCGTTGCCGAATTACGCGTTGCTGGTCATTGCGCCTGACGTGGAGCAGGGGCTCAAATTGCTGCCGCGTGGCGAGGTTGGCGAACTGTGCATTGCCGGTCCCGGCGTCGCTGCGGGCTATCTCGCGCGCCCCGAGCTGACGGCCGAGAAGTTTCTCCCCAACCCTTGGTCAAGCGGTGCGCACGACGATCGGCTCTATCGCACGGGTGATCTGGCGCGCATCGACGAAGACGGGCGCGTGCAGTGCCTGGGCCGCACGGACGACCAGATCAAGATCCGCGGCTTTCGGGTGGAGCTCGGCGAGATCGAAGCTGTGCTGGCGCAGCAGCCGGGTGTCGGCACAGCCGCTGTGGTGCTGCGTCAGGTGGAGGGCGTCGACCAGTTGATCGCCTTTCTCGTGGCGGACAGTGGCACGGCGCTTTCAGCGTCATCGTTGCGCTCCGCGCTGGGCGCGCGGCTGCCACCCTACATGGTGCCCAGCCGCTACGAGGTGTTGGCGCAAATGCCGCGCCTGAGTTCCGGCAAGATCGACCGAAAGACGCTCAAGTCGCAGCCTCTGCCCGAAGCGAAAGGGCCATCCGAAGGCTCGGATGCACCGGAGACTCCGGTCGAAGTGGCGCTCTTCGCCGCTTTGGCAGGGCTCTTTCCCGGCCTGGCGATCCGACGTACGTCGGATTTTTTCGACGAACTCGGCGGCCACTCGCTGCTGGCGGCACGCCTCGCGTCCCTGCTGCGCGCCGATCGGCGCTTTGCCCAGATCACGGTGCGCGATATCTACCAGCGCCGCACAGTGGACGGCATTGCCGCAGCGCTCGAATCATGCGGTGCGCGGCAAGCGCAGCCCGTGCCGGACTGGACGCCGCCTTCGGCATGGCGCCGCTGGCGTTGCGGAGTCGCACAGGCCGCGGCAATCCCCGTATTGGTCGCGATCCGCATGATGCAGTGGCTCGCCCCGTTTTTCACGTATCACTTCTATACAGGCGGGGCAGGGGATTCCATCCCCTTTGCGGTGGTGATGTCGGTCGTGGTGTTCCTGGGCGCGACGCTGCTTGAATTCGCACTGGCCGTCGCCGGCAAATGGCTCATCGCAGGCCGGCTCAAGCCGGGTCGTTACCCGCTCTGGGGCCTGACCTATTTCCGCTGGTGGCTGGCCGACCGGCTGGTCGATGCCGCGCCGACGTACTTCATCAGCGGTTCATCGCTGCATGCCTGGTGGCTGCGCGCATTGGGCGCGCGCATCGGCAAGGACGCGAGCATCGGCTCGATCAAGCTGCGCGCACCCGACCTGTTCACGCTCGGCGACCGCGCGAGCATCGGCAATGCCGTGAACTTCGAGAACGCGCGCGTGCAGCGCGGCGAACTGATCATTGGTCCCGTCGACATCGGCGCAGAGGCGCACATTGGCTCCTACGCCGTGCTGGAAGGCAACACGCGCGTCGGGAGCTGGGGCCATCTGGACGGGCAGTCGGCGCTCGCCGATGGGCAGACAGTGCCTGCAGGGCGCATCTGGAGCGGTTCACCCGCGCGCGACGTCGGCCCTTTCGACGCTGCCGGGTTGCGTCCCCGCCCACCGGTCAGCAATCGGCGGCTCGCGGGCGAAGGCGTGTTCTTCCTGGGCGGTGCGATGCTGGTGGCGGCCCTGTTCTTCCTGCCGGTGTTTCCGACCTTCATGCTGATCGACGTGCTGGACGACACCGAACGGTTTCCGTGGCTCGAAACGAGTTCGACGGTGTTGCGCCTGTTCAAGTACTTCGTGCTCGCGCTGCCGGCAGGGGCCGTGATGATCGTGCTCACGGCCTTGATTTCCGCGGCCATCCGCTGGAGCGTCTTGCCGCGCCTGAAGAGCGGGAGCTGGCCCGTGCACAGCAATGTCTACTGCGGCAAATGGCTGGTCAACCAGATCCAGGAATCCAGCCTGCAGGTGCTGCATGGTGTGTACGCCACGCTTTTCGCGCCGATGTGGTACCGGTTGCTCGGCGCCAAGGTGGGGCGCAACGCGGAGATCTCGACCGCGCTTGGCGTCGTGCCTGACATGCTGACGCTTGGCGACGACACCTTCATCGCCGACGCGGTGCTTCTGGGCGACGAGGAGATCGACGGCGGCTGGATGACGATGCGGCCGACCGTCATTTCCCGCCGCAGCTTCGTCGGCAACGGCGCCTATCTGCCCGATGGCACCACCTTGCCCGAGAACGTGCTGATCGGGGTGCTGGGCCGCGCGCCGGAAGCATCGGCGCTTCGCAGTGGCGACACCTGGGTGGGCTCGCCCGCGCTGCGGTTGCCGGCGCGCGAGATCGTCAGCGGCCATCCTGAATCGCTGACTTTCAAGCCCTCGCCACTGCGCCGCCTGGGCCGGGGCATGGTCGAAGCCTTCCGCATCGTCGCGCCGCACGCGATGGTGATCGCCGCCGGCTACAGCATCGTGCTGGCCGTGATGCCGTCCGCGGCTGCCGAGCACTGGGGCGCCGTCGCGTGGTATCTCACCGTCGACGGGCTGATCTTCGGGCTCTCCACCTTCGTCTTCGTGGCGATGTTCAAGTGGCTCTTCTTGCGCCGCTACCGGCCGTTGGCGGTGCCGATGTGGACGCCTTTCGTCTGGCTCTCCGAAGCGGCGACGAACTTGTACGAAGGGCTCGCGGTGCCGAACTTCATGCACTATCTGCGCGGCACGCCCTGGCTGCCCATCGCCTTCAATCTGATGGGCGCGCGCATCGGCCGCGGCGTCTATCTGGACACTACCGACTTCACCGAATTCGATTGCGTCCACATCGGCGACTACAGCGAACTCAACGCGATGACGTGTCCGCAAACCCACCTGTTCGAAGACCGGGTGATGAAGATCCATCACGTGAACATCGGTTCGAAAGTGAGCATCGGGCCGCGCAGCACGGTGCTGTATGGGGCGACCGTGAACGATGGCGCGCAACTGGGGCCGATGACGTTGGTCATGAAGGGCGAAAGCATTCCGCCAGCGACACGCTGGAGCGGGAACCCCGCCGCACCCGGCTGAGCCTCTTTCGCCTTTCCAGCAGGCTCAGGCCCGGGGCGGGCCAATTCCCGAAAGTTGCAGGGATATTCGCCGTTCCCGCCGTGCCCAACCTACCGGCCGGTAGGAGTGACTGTCTCCTGGGTGTCTCTCAAGTGACGCGCTCTCCGGACAAACCTTGAGCCCGCGCGGCAGCCCGCGCTTCCACAATGACCGCTGTCTCAACCCGGAGCCATCCCGGGCCATCCCGAGGAAGCATGTGGAACTCTTCTTTCAACAATTCCTGAACGGTCTCACCATCGGCGGTGTCTACAGCCTCGTCGCGCTGGGGCTGACGCTGGTGTACGGCATCCTGCACGTGCCGAACTTCGCGCACGGCGCGTTCTACATGAGCGGCGCATTCGCTGGCTACTACCTGATGGCCAAGCTGGGCGTCAACTACTGGCTCGCGATGGCCGGAGCGGCGGCCATCGTCGCGGTGATTGCGATGCTCGCGCAAAGGCTGGTGTTTCATCCGCTGCGCAATGCCCCCGAACTGCACGACATGATCGCCGCCATCGGCATCCTGCTTTTCCTCGAAGCCGGCGCGCAGGCGTTGTTCGGTGCGGACTTTCATCGCATGCCGACGCCTTACGGGCAGGTGGTGGAGATCTTCGGACTCACCGCGCCCCTGCAGCGACTGCTGATCATCGCCGGCGCGTTCGGGCTGATGGTGTTGCTGCACTTGTTCCTGAACCACACGGTGCTCGGCTCGACCATCATCGCCATGGCGCAGAACCGCGACGGCGCCGCGCTTGTGGGCATCGACGCCACGCGCGTGACGCTGCTGGTGTTTGCCATCTCTGGCGCGCTCGCGGCCATCGCCGCGGTGCTGTATGCGCCGATCAACCTCGTTTATCCCGCGATGGGAAATCTGGTCATCACCAAGGCCTTCGTCATCATCATCCTGGGTGGCATGGGGAGCTTTCCGGGCGCAATCGTGGGCGGGCTGATCATCGGCATGGCGGAGAGCTTTGGCGGCTTCTACTTCTCGACGGACTACAAGGACATCATCGCCTTCGTGCTGTTGGTGGTGATCCTTTCGTTCCGGCCGCAGGGCCTCTTCACGGCGAAGGGGGCGCGCTGATGAAGTGGCTTCAAGGCAAGACCGGCTGGGCGCTTCTCGCCGCCGTGGCGCTCGTGTTTCCGCTCTTCGCGCAGAACAACTACCTGATCTCGGTCGCGACGCAGGCTTTCATCATGGCCATCGCCGCGCTCGGGCTCAACCTCATCACCGGCTACACCGGCCAGTTCAACCTGGCGCACGGCGCGTTCATGGCGGTCGGTGCGTACACGGTCGGCATCCTGACGGTCGATCATCACGTGCCCTTCTGGATTGCGTTCGCTCTGGCGGGCGTGGTGACCGGCATCCTCGGCTACTTCATCGGGCTGCTTTCGTTGCGCCTGAGGGGCCATTACTTCTCGATCTTCACGCTGTGCGTGAGCTACATCATGTTCCTGCTCATCGAGAAGTGGGAAAGCCTGACCCACGGACCGGTCGGGATCATGGGGATCCCCGCGCCCACCGGCATCGGCCCGGTGCAGTTCGGAACGCCGCTGTCGCAGTACTACCTGGTGCTGGCCTTTCTCGCGCTGGGCATCTGGATCATGTCGCGCATCGTCGGTTCGCTGCTCGGCCGAAGCTTCATGGCGGTGCGCAACAGCGACGATCTGGCCGAAGCGCTCGGCGTGGACCTGATGCGCACCAAGACGCTTTCCTTCGTGCTGTCGGTCGTGTATGCGGGATTCGCGGGCGCGCTGTACGCAGGGCAGGTCCGCTTCCTGGGGCCGGATCTCGCAAGCGAAACAGTGACCTTCGACCTGATCATGTTCGTGCTGGTCGGCGGCATCGGGACGCTGCTCGGGCCGCTCGTGGGCACCTTCCTCGTCACGTGGCTCACGCAGAGCCTGCAGTTCCTGCAGGACTACCGCATGGTGGTGTTCGGCCCCGTGCTGATCGCGCTGATCATCTTCCTGCCCGATGGCATCGTCGGCACGTGGCTCAAGCGGCGTGCGCAGCGTGCCGATGCGGCGAGGGCAGGGCGGCAGCCGGGCGAGACGACGGCTGACGATGCAAGCGCAAGGGAGGCGCAGGGCAATGCTTGAAATCGATGCACTGACGAAGCAGTTCTTTGGCCTTACCGCCGTCGACCAGGTGTCGACACGCTTCGAGCGCGGACAGGTCAGCGCCATCATCGGCCCGAACGGCGCCGGCAAGACCACTTTCTTCAACCTCGTCGCAGGCACGCACAAGCCGACCTCCGGCCGCATCACTTTCAACGGCAGGGACGTCACCGGCATGCGGCCCGATCACGTCGCCAAGCTAGGCATCGCGCGCACCTTCCAGGCCACGCACCTGTTCGACAACGCGACGGTGCTGGACAACCTGATCGTGGGCCATCGCCTGCGCACGAAGTCCGGCCTGTGGGACGTGCTCGCGAATACACAGCGCCTCAAGGAAGAAGAGCGCCTGTGCCGCGAGAAGGCGCGCGAGGCGCTCGAGTTCGTCGGGCTCTCTCACGTCGCGAATCGCATTGCGGCCGACATCACACAGGAAGAGCGCAAGCGCGTGGCCTTTGCGCTGGCGCTCGCCACCGACCCCGAACTGTTGCTGCTCGACGAGCCGGCCGGCGGCGTCAATCCCGAAGAGACAGTGGGTCTCGCGGCCCTGATCCGAAAGCTGGTGGACCACGGCAAGACCGTGTGCCTGATCGAGCACAAGATGGACATGATCATGCGACTGGCCGACAAGATCGTCGTGCTCAACAACGGCGCCAAGATCGCCGAGGGTACGCCCGCCGAGATCCGGCGCGATCCGCATGTGATCGAAGCCTACCTGGGAGCGGACCATGCTGCGGTTTGAAGGCGTCGACCTGCACTACGGCAGTTTTCGTGCGCTGAGCGGCGTCACGCTGCACGCAAGCCCCGGCGAACTGGTCGTGCTGCTGGGGGCCAATGGCGCTGGCAAGACCTCGATCTTCATGGCGGCCAGCGGCATCCAGAAGCCCAGCGCCGGCAGCATCCGCTTCGGCGATCGCGAACTGGTCGGCCAGCGGCCCGCGCAGATCGTCGGCGCCGGCCTCGTGCACTGTCCAGAGGGTCGCAAGCTGTTCCCGATGATGTCCGTCCGAAAGAACCTCGCGCTCGGCGCCTATGTGCATCGGCGCGACAAGGCGGGCATCCAGCGTTCGATCGATGAAGTCTTCGAGCTCTTTCCGATCCTCGAGAAGAAGCAGAACGATCCCGCGGGTTCGCTCTCGGGCGGCCAGCAGCAGATGGTGGCCATCGGGCGCGCCATGCTGGGCCGACCCAAGGTGCTGCTGCTGGACGAGCCTTCGCTCGGGCTGGCGCCGCTCATCGTCAAGCAGGTGTTCGAAGTCATCCAGCGCATCAACCAGGCAGGCACGACCGTGCTGCTGGCGGAGCAGAACGCGTACTCGGCACTGGCGATTGCGGATCGGGCTTACGTGATCGAGCGCGGCCACATCACGCTCGAAGGCGATCGCGAATCGCTGCTGCACAACGAAGCGGTGCGGGCTGCCTACATCGGCGCGTGAGCCGCTTCCATCTTTCCTTTCCATCAACCGGAGACATTCCCTCATGAACGCAATTGCATTTCCCCGTCGTCGCCTGGCCCTGCTGCCGATAGCCGCCGCACTCGCCGGTGCCTTCGGAGCCGGCAGCGCGTTGGCGCAAGACACCGTCAAGATCGGCTTCACCGGACCGCTGAGCGGCGGTGCGGCGCTGTACGGCAAGAACGTGGTCAACGGCATGGAAATGGCGATCAAGGAGATCAACGCCTCCGGCCTCGAAGTCGCCGGCAAGAAGGTCAAGCTGGAACTCGTGGCGCTCGACGACAAATACTCGCCAGCCGATGCCGCGATCAATGCCCGCCGCCTCGTGCAGCAATACCAGACCCCGGCCGTGTTCGTGCCGCACTCCGGCGGCATCTACGCCATGCAGGCCTTCAACGAGCAGGAGAAGTTCATCGTGATGGCGTACTCCAGCACGCCCAAGATCACAGAGACGGGCAATAAGCTCACGGTGCGCATTCCGCCGACCTTCAATTCCTACATCGAGCCCTTCACGCGCTACGAGATGACCAAGTTTGGCAAGAAGGTCGGCATGCTGCCGGGCGACCACGAGTACGCGAAGAACTGGACGCAGCTCTTCGGCCCCGCATGGGAGAAGGCCGGCGGCACCATCGTGTCGAACAACCCCATGTCCTATAACCGCTCGGCCGACTTCTACAGCGGCGTGAGCCGTGTGCTGGCCGAGAAGCCCGACGTGCTGTTCATCGGCGGTCCGTCGGAGCCGACGGCGCTGGTCGCCAAGCAGGCGCGCGAGCTCGGCTTCAAGGGCGGCTTCCTGATCATGGACCAGGCAAAGCTCGACGAGATGGCCAAGGTCACGGGTGGCCTCGCGCCTCTGGAAGGCTCGATCGGCGTGCTGCCGGTGTCCTACGACGAACGCGTGGGCCCCAAGACCTTCGCCGCGGCCTACCGCAAGGCTTACGGCGCCGACAAGGATCCGACCACCGAATCCTCCTACAACTACGCGTTGACGCATGCCCTGGCCAACGCCATGAAGCTGGCGGGCACGACTACCGATGCCGCCGCCATTCGCGCCAAGATGGGCGAAGCGCTCGCCAAGCTGCCGAAGGAAACCAACGCCGGGGATTTCAAGGGTGTGGATGACGTGGGCGGAACCATCGTCGATCCGGTGGTTGCCACCGTTGAAGGCGGCAAGATCAAGCCGGTGAACCTGAGCGACCTGATGAAGTAAGTGCCGTCAGGCCGCCGGGTACTTGCCGTATTCCATCCGGGCAATCGCCCGGTTGTGGACTTCGTCGGGCCCGTCGGCCAGGCGCATCGTGCGCATGCTCGCGTACTGCTTGGCGAGGCCGAAATCGGTGGTCACGCCGCCGGCGCCGTGCGCCTGGATCGCGTCGTCGATGATCCTCAGCGCCATGCGCGGCGCCGCGACCTTGATCATCGCGATCTCGAGCCGCGCCACCTTGTTGCCGACGCGGTCCATCATGTCCGCCGCCTTCAGGCACAGCAGACGCGTCATCTCGATGTCGATGCGCGCTTCGGCCACGCGCTGTTCCCACACCGACTGCTCGGAGATGCGCTTGCCGAAAGCCACACGCGACTGCAGCCGCTTGACCATCTTCTCCAGCGCGACTTCGGCGCTGCCGATGGTTCGCATGCAGTGGTGAATGCGACCGGGGCCGAGCCGACCTTGTGCAATCTCGAAGCCGCGGCCTTCGCCCAGAAGCAGGTTCGACGCCGGGACCCGCACATTGCGGAACACCACTTCGGCATGCCCGTGCGGAGCGTCGTCGAAGCCGAACACCGGCAGCATGCGCACGATCTCGATGCCGGGCGTGTCCAGCGGCACGAGGATCTGCGACTGTTGCGAATGGCGCGGCGCGTCGGGGTCCGTCTTGCCCATGACGATCGCGATCCGGCAGCGCGGATCGCCCACGCCTGAAGACCACCACTTGCGGCCGTTGATGACGTAGTGATCGCCGTCGCGGCGAATCTCGGTCTGGATGTTGGTTGCGTCCGAAGAGGCTACGTCCGGCTCGGTCATCAGGAAGGCGGAGCGAATCTCGCCCGCCAGCAGCGGCTGCAACCAGCGCGCCTTGTGCTCATCGGTTCCGTAGCGGATGAGCACTTCCATGTTGCCGGTGTCCGGCGCCGAGCAGTTGAAGACTTCGGACGCGAAGTTGACCTTGCCCATTTCTTCGGCACAGACCGCGTACTCGAGATTGGTCAGGCCCGCGCCGCGGTAGGGGCTGCCTTCGGGCACCGAATCGAGCGGCAGGAAGAGGTTCCACAGACCTTCGGACTTTGCCTTGGCCTTGAGGTCCTCGACGATGGGAACCACTTGCCAGCGGTTCTCGCCGAAGTCCTTCATCTGCTGCATGTAAAGCGGCACCGCCGGGTAGACGTGGCGATTCATGAAGGCGACGACGCGATCGCGCCAATGCACCTGCTTTCCTGAAAGTGTGAAGTCCATGTGTTCCTCTGCCTGATGGCGTTAACAGGTCACGCCGCCGTCGATGACGAGGCTTTGCCCCGTCATGAAAGCGCCCGCTTGCGATGCGAGGAAAACCGCGGCGCCCGCGATCTCGTCGGGTTCGCCGATGCGCCGCAGCGGCGTGCTGGCCGTGCGGTGCCGAAGGTTCTCCGGGTCCTCCCAGAGCGCGCGCGCGAAGTCGGTCTTGATGAGGCCGGGCGCGATGCAATTCACGCGCACGTTGTGCGGCCCATACTCCACGGCCAGGTTGCGGGCCAACTGGAAGTCGGCAGCCTTCGAGACGTTGTAGGCACCAATCACCGGCGATCCACGCAGCCCGCCAATGGAAGAGACGATGATGATCGACCCTTCCTTGCGCTCGATCATCTGGGGCACCGCGAAATTGATCAGCCAATGGTTGGCGATTACGTTGTTCTCGAGGATCTTGCGGAACTGGTCGTCTTCGATGCCTGCCAGCGGCCCGTAGTAGGGGTTGGACGCCGCATTGCAGACCAGCACGTCGACCTTGCCGAGCTGCCGGGTCGTCTCTTCCACCAGGTGCTTGAGCTCCTGCTTGGAGGAAATGTTCGCGGGGATCGAGATCGCGCTGCCGTCACCGTGCTTGCGGTTGATCGCATCACGCACTTCGGCGCAAGGCTCCGGCTTGCGTGAAGAGATGACGACCCTGGCGCCTTGTTCAGCCATGCGTTCGGCGATGGCGCGCCCGATGCCACGCGACGAGCCCGTGATGATGGCCACCTTGCCGGCCAACGAAAACAAGGACATGGATTTCTCCTGGAAAGCTTGCGGATCTGCGATTTTGAAGATAGCAGGACCGCCGGGAGAGATCTGTCGCTTTAGTTCCTCGAATCGGCCTGGGCGCCGCGTACCTTGCCGCGGAACACCCAGTAAACGCCGAAGGTATAGAGCGCGATCACGGGCAGCACGACGACACCGCCATAGAAGAGAAAGCGCAGCGATTCGTCCGGCGCTGCCGCGCTGCCGACCGTCACTGCATACGGGACCATGTAAGGCCAGAACATCACTCCCAGCGTCAGGTAGGCTGCGGCGATGAACAGCACGGTCATCGCATAGGCGGCGCCATCCCTGCGCGAGCGGGCGCCGGTGAGGACGCCGATCAGCGCGGCAATTGCCACCACCGGAAAGACCCAACCCCAGGGCCGATCGGCGAGGTGCCCCTGCGCGACCGCTCCCGCGTCGACCGTGAGCGAAACGGCGAAAGCGAGCCCGATGATCGCGAAGACTGACGCTGCCAGCCAGGGAATGCGGCGATAGGCCCAGGCGCGCAGCTCGCCTTCGCTCTTGAGCACGATCCAGCCTGCGCCGAGCAGCGCATAGCCGAGGACGAGGCCGACGCCGGTGAGCACCGAAAAGGGATGCAGCCACTCCAGGGAAGTGCCTGCGAACTGCTCGTTTGCCACCGGAAGCCCGCGCATCAAGGCCCCCACCGCCGCTCCCTGGACGAACGCGACCATCGTCGAGCCGAGGAAGAAGCCGGTGTCCCAGACCCAGCGCATCCTGCGGCTGTGAAAGCGGAACTCGAAGGCGATGCCTCGAAAGATCAGGCCCACGAGCAACAGGAGGATGGGCAGGTAGAAAGCGCCGAGAAACACGGCATAGACCACGGGAAAGGTCGCGAACAAGCCTGCGCCGACCACCACCAGCCATGTTTCGTTGCCGTCCCAGAAGGGCGCGATCGTTTCCATCATGGACAACCGATGGCTCTCTTCGGACGTGGTGCCGAAGAGGATTCCGACGCCGAGATCGAAGCCGTCGAGGATCACGTAGACCAGGATCGACCCGGCGATCACAGCCGCCCAGAAGAGCGCCAGATCGCTGGGTTGGGCCTGGCTCATGCGATGCCTCCGGCCCTGGCCCTGGCCCTGGCGTCGGCGGGCGTTTCAGTGTGCGCCGCAATGGCGAGCGGCCGGCTGCCCGTGACGGTGGCCGTCACCTTCGTCCTGGCACGCGGTCCGTCCCGAAGCAGCTTGTAGATGTAGTAGATGCCGAAGGTAACGAAAAGGCAGTAGACCGCCACGTAGACGATCAGCGATGTCATCACGTCGCTGGCGGTGAGCGAAGGGGTGACGGCATCCGCGGTTCGCAGCAGGCCATAGACCACCCAGGGCTGGCGCCCGATCTCGGCGGTGTACCAGCCCGTGAGGATGGCGACAAAGCCCGTCGGAAAGGCCGCGAAGGTGCACCAGAGAAACCAACGCGAGGACTCCAGCTTGCCGCGCCAGCGCAACAGATTGCCAACCCACGAGACAGCCAGCATGACAAGTCCCATGCCGACCATCAACCGGAACGCGAAGAACGGAATCAGCACCGGCGGCCGGTCCTCCGGCGGAAACGATTCGAGGCCCCGCTCTGCCGAGGTGAAGTTGCCGGACGCAATGAAACTGCCCAGCCTTGGCACCGAGATGGCATAGAGGTTGCGTTCATTCTTCTCGTCGGGAATGGCAATCAGCACTTCGCTCGCGGGTTGCTCGTTCTTCCAGCGTGCCTCGATGGCGGCAAACTTGGCCGGCTGGTGCTTCAGCACGTACTCGCCCGTCAGATGCCCGAAGAAGAGTTGAACCGGGATCAGTACCGCGGCCAGCCCGAGTCCCCAGTGCAGCATCATCCGGCCTTCGTCGACATGCACGCGCCGCAGCAGATACCAGGCGCCAGTTGCGGACACGCACATCGACGTCGTCAGCATGGCCGCGAGCAGCATGTGCGGCCATCGAACCAGTTGGACAGGACCGAGCACGATCTGCATCCAGTCACTCGGGATGATCTTGCCGTCGACGATGGTGTGACCCAGCGGAACTTGCATCCAGCTGTTGTTGGCCAGGATCCAGAAGGACGAGAACATCGTGCCCAGCGACACCATGCAGCAAGCCACGAAGTAGAAGCGCGGCGACACGCGGTCGCGCCCGAGCAGCATCACGCCGAAGAAGGTCGCTTCGAGCATGAAGGCCGTGAACCCCTCGTAGCCCAGCAGCGGCCCCTGGATGGCGCCTGTCTTCACCGACAGCACGCCCCAGTTGGTTCCGAACTGGAATGCCATCACGATGCCGGTGACCACCCCCATTCCGAAAGACACCGCGAAGATCGGCAGCCAGAAATCGAAGACTCTCCGATAGAGGTTGTTGCCAGTCGCCAGCCTCGCGCCTTCGATGGTGGCCAGCCACGCCGCCAGCCCGATCGTGAATGCCGGGAAGATGATGTGGAAGCTGATCAGGAACCCGAACTGGATTCGCGACAGCAGGACCGCATCGAACACCATGATGCCGCCGCGGTTAGGGCATCAGCTTGTTGACAACGACGCGCTCGAGCCCGTGGCTGGCGTAGGGCGGATAGCGCACGCCAGGGTCCACGGCGCTGCTGTGGTGAAGCACCCCGCGTGCGTTGGTGAAGGCCTCGAATCCCCATCGCCCGTGGTACTTGCCCATGCCGGAATTGCCGACGCCGCCGAATGGAAGCTCCGGAAAAAGCGGATGGATGGCGCAGTCGTTGACTTCGGCATCACCGGAGCGCGTGGCCGAAAGAATCCTGTCGACCACCTGCTTGTCCTCCGCGAAGATGTAGAGCCCCAGTGGGCTCGGGCGGCTGTTGGTCCACTGGATGACCGCATCGACCGAATCGATCTCCAGCACAGGCAGGATCGGTCCGAAGATCTCTTCCTTCATGATCGGCGAATCGACTGCAACATCCACCAGCACTGTGGGCGCGATGTACAGCTCATCGGCATCGGTCTGGCCGCCAGCCACGGCCCTGCCGCTGTCGAGCAGTGCCGCGAGGCGGTCGAAGTTGCGACGATTGATGATGCGTCCATAGTCCGGGCTCTGCTTCGGATCGTCGCCGTAGAACTCGCGGATCATGTCCTTCATGTGCTGCACGAATTCGTCCTTGACCTCGGGCCATGCCAGCACGTGGTCAGGCGCGGTGCAGATGTGCCCTGAATTCAGGAAACGCCCATAGGTGATGCGCCGGGCGGCCGACTTCAGGTTCGCCGACGAGTGGACGATGGTCGGATTCTTGCCGCCGAGTTCGAGCACGCACGGCGTCAGGTTCTTTGCGGCGGCCTGGTGCACGATCTTGCCGACGGGCGGACTGCCGGTGAAGAAGATCATGTCCCATTGCTGCGAGAGGAGGGCCGTCGTCTCGGGAACCGCGCCTTCGACCACCGCGACCGCGCGTGGGTCGAAGTACTTCGGCACCAGACGGGCGGCAGCGGCGGCGCAGTGGGTGGCGATCTCGGAGGGCTTGAGCACGGCGGTGTTTCCGCCGGCCAGTGCAGCCACCAGGGGCCCGAAGACCAGCATGAAAGGTTCGTTCCACGCGCCGATGATGAGCGCCACACCCAAAGGGTCGCGGTTCACACGGATGTACCCCGGCTCGAACACCAGCGGCATCGGTTCGTGGATCGGCTCCATCCACGCGTCGATGTGCTTGAGCGCGTAGGCAGCCTCCTTGGCGCAGTAGTCGACGTCCATCAGATCGGCGTCGTTCACGTTGCGCCGCAGATCTTTCCATAGCGCTTCGCACAGTTCGTCGTGGTGCTCGGTGAAGAGTGCCTTGACCGCTTCGAGTTGGGCCTTGCGCCAGGCCACGGGCCGAGTGTGGCCTTCGAGAAAGAAGGCTCGCTGGCTGGCGACCAGCGAGCTGAAGTCTGGAGATGCCATGTTGCTGGGTTCCTGCTGTAGATGGACGTATGCCCTTGGAGGCAGTGATCGTCGAACCGCCTGTGCGATGGGTCAATCCCGGCGACCACGGGTGAGTGCATCAAATCCGGAGGCATCACGTACGTGGCCGTAGGTGGCCCCCGGGATTGCCATTGGCGCGTTCGAATCGAGAATCCCAGGCTAGCCAGCCCCTGGGCCCATCATGTCAATACCGATCCCTCCCCAAGCGGCGGTGCCGCCCAAATCGGCGACCGCACCGCTGGATTCCGCAACAGTGGTTGCGACACGTGCCGCCAAGGCGCAGACCAGGGACATGACACGCCTCGTGCTGGGCCTGATGAAGCCCTATCGCACATGGCTGGTGATCGTGCTGATCGCCATGCTGGTCGAAGTGCTGATGAGCCTGGCGGCTCCCTGGCCGCTCAAGCTGATCCTCGACGACGCGCTGGGCAAGCACCACTTGCCGTCATGGCTGGAATGGGCGCACCAGATGGGCATCGGCCGGCACACGCTCGGCGTCGCGCTGTTTGCCGGCATCGCGACCCTGTTGATCGCCGTCATCAGCGGCGTTGCGGCCTACATCGACAACTACTACTCGGCCAGCATCGGCCAGTGGGTCGCGAACGATCTTCGCCTGCGAATCTACGAGCACCTTCATCGGCTGTCCCTCGCGTTCTACGACAGCGCCAAGACCGGGACCTTGATGTCGACCATCACGAGCGATGTCGCGACGGTGCAGAACTTTGCTTCTTCGTCGACGCTCGGCATCGCCATCGACATGCTGACCATCATCTTCATGCTCGGACTGATGGTGTGGCTGGATTGGGACTTCACGCTGATTGCGGTGGCGGTGATGCCCTTCCTTCTGCTGTTCGTGTTCCGGTTCAAGAAGGCGGTGAAGGAAGTCACGCGCAATGTTCGCGCGCGCCAGAGCGAGGTGGTCGCCGTGGTCCAGGAAGGCCTCGGCTCCGTGCGCGCGATCAAGGCCTTTGGCCGCCAAGACCTCGAGTTTGCGCACATGGAGACCGCCAGCCACGCCACCGCGGAAGCGGCCCTGCAGGCGAGAAAGATCAAGTCGCTGTTGTCGCCGGTGGTCGCCATCGTCGTTGCTTTCTGCACCAGCATCGTGCTGTGGAAGGGGACGGCGCTCATCGTCGCCGGGACCATGACCGCGGGGGCGTTGACGGTCTATCTGGCCTACCTGGGCAAGTTCTTCAAACCTGTGAAGGACCTTGCGAGCATGGCGAGCACGATCGCCCAGACGACAGTCGCGCTCGAGCGAATCCAGAAGATCCTGGGTGCCGACGACATCATCCATGAGCACCCCGATGCCGTCGATCCAGGCCGGGCGAAGGGCGAGATCACCTTCGAGCACGTGGCCTTCGGCTATGGCGCGGACGACCCTCCGGTGCTCCGCGATGTCAGCTTCAAGATCGAGCCCGGTCAGGTCGTGGGCATCGTCGGCCCGACCGGCAGCGGCAAATCGACGGTGGTGAGCCTGATGCCGCGCTTCTACGATCCGACCGGCGGGCGCGTGCTCATCGACGGCCACGACATCAGCAAGTACAAGCTCGCGGCGCTGCGTTCGCAGATCGGCTTCGTCCTGCAGGAAACCGTGCTCTTCAGGGGCACCATCGGCGAGAACATCGCCTACGGAAAGCCCGATGCCACCAAGGAAGAAATCGTTGCGGCGGCCAAGCTCGCCAATGCCGACGAATTCATCAGCCGCATGCCGCACGGCTATGACTCGCTGGTGGGCGAACGCGGCGACACGCTTTCCGGCGGCCAGCGCCAGCGCATCGGCATCGCGCGCGCCGTGATCCGCAACAGCCCCGTCATGATCCTGGACGAGCCGACCGCCGCGCTCGACACCGAATCGGAGCGCCTGGTGATCGAAGGATTGACGCGCCTCATGAAGGGGCGCACGGTGATCATGATTGCGCACCGGCTCAGCACGATTCGCGACGCCGACAAGATCATCGTCCTGAAAGACGGCGTCGTGGTCGAGGAAGGACCGAACGACGAACTGATCGCACTCGGGGGCGTGTACGCCGAACTGCATCGCATCCAATACGAAACGCAGCCGTCGGCCGCTGCCGCTGCTGCATCCGCGTGAGGTTCACACCATGTCCCACAAGCTCATTGTTCTGCCCGACGACACATCCAAGCCCATCCTGGACGCCATCCAGGGGGCGAAGACGGCACTCAACATCCGGATGTTCCTGTTCACCGACGAGACGCTCCTCGATGCCGTCATCGCGGCCCGGCAACGCGGCGTCAAGGTTCGCGTGATGCTGAATCCCGCACGCCGGAGCGGAGAAAGCGAGAACGAGCAGGCGCGCGCCAAGCTGGTGGCCGCCGGCATCGAAGTGCGCGACAGCAACCCGAAATTCGACCTGACCCACCAGAAGTCGATGGTGGTCGACCACCAGACCGGCTTCGTCGAGTCATTGAACTGGGAGCCGAGGGACCTGACCGAGACGCGCGACTACGCGGTCATCACCACGCACGACCTGGAGACGCGCGAGATGGTCTCCTGCTTCGACGCCGACTGGGCCCACGAGGACTTCGCGCCGCACCCGGAGTCTCGCTTGATCTGGTGTCCGGACAACGGGCGCCAGCGCGTCGCCGCTTTCATCGACTCGGCCGAGAGCACCCTGTGGGTGCAGAACGAACGCTATCAGGACATGGTGATCATCGAGCGACTCGTGCGCGCGGCAGTGCGCGGGGTCAAGGTCCACATCCTGACAAAGCCGCCACACTCGCTGAAAGCCGAAAAGCTGATCGAGGGCGTGGGTGGACTTCGAATCCTCCAGGATGTTGGCGCCAAGGTGCACACGATGCGGCACTTGAAGCTGCACGCGAAGATGATGCTGGCCGACGGCAAGCGAGCCATCGTCGGGTCGATCAATCTGGCGCCTGGCAGCTTCGACGGACGGCGCGAACTCGCGATCGAGACAGATGATCCCGGCACGGTGCACCGCCTGCAGGAGACGGCGCTGCGCGACTGGGAGTCGTCGCACAAGATCGATCTCAGCGACGCGGGTCTGCTGCAGGACCTCAAGAAGCGCGAACTCGATCCGAGCCACCTGGTGCTCGACGGCGACGCCGCACCGGCGAAGAAGCACAAGGGCAAAGACAAGGACAAAGCTTGAAGAGCCGCGCAGTCATCGCGGCCGCAGTCTTGCTGTGGCTCGCCAACATGGCGCACGCCGGGAGCCCTGCGGAATTCGCCATTCGCTGGGACACCGCGGCAGGCGGACCCCGATCGATCGAAGAGGCTGCTGCCTTGCTTGGGCTGGGGGTCGGCAAGCGCAAGTCCTTCGAGGTGCGGTATTTTTCAGTCGAGCAGCCGGCCGACGCAAAGGATCGCTCGGCCCTCATCGTCCGGCAGCGCTCCTCCGGGCGTTCCGTCGAATCCATGGTCAAGCAGCGAAGCGCCGATGCATTTTCGGCCGGCGATCCGCTGGCGCGCTGGCAGTGCCCGTTTCCGGCAAGGGCGAAGGCAAAGTCCAAGAGTGAAGTCGACGTGGGCTGGACTGCCGAGGGGCTGACGAAGAAGAGCTATTCGCTCAGTTGCCAGGCCGCCGGCGAGGTCGAGACTCTGCTGCCGGCCCGTTTCATGGCAAAGCCGTTCGGATGCGTCAGCCATGTGGAGCGAGCGCAGGCGCAAGGCATCAAGATCGAGCATTGGCGCCTGCCGCGGGGAGCGGATTCGATCGAGGTGTCCTGGAACGGCGAAGACACAGCCGCTGACCTGGAAAAATTCGCCAGCCGGGTCGTTCGTCCACTCATGGCGCACGGTGTCAAGCCGATGGGGGAGAGCAAGACTGCGCTGGGCAGTGGGTGCTAGCGTTTTCATCTGTCATCAACACTTTTGAGGATGTCCTTCCGCCGACTCCGGCAAGAAACTCCGGGTCAACAAAAACAAGCGGAATGATGGATGGAATCGATGCACTGGCTGTTGGTGTCTGGCTTCTTTGCGGTTGCCGCTGCCTTGGCATGGTTGCTCGTGATCCGCCCTGCGTATCGCGTCTGGGCCTCGTTGAACGACCGGATGGCCGACCAGGTCACCCAGTCCGCTGAATTGCTGAGGGATTGCGGTGCGGGTGGATCCGTACCCGCGCGGCTCTCGACGATTCGCTGACACATTGCAGACCGGTCAGCGCAGGCCAGTCAGGTTGCCTTTCCCCGCGCGGGCGCACGGCGCGCCAGCCCGATGAAAGCCTTCAGGTAGTCCACGTCCATATCCGACTCGCGGGCCCCGAGGAAGATTTGCTTGGCGAGCCCATGGCGGCCGAGCCGCACAGGGACGATCTCCAGTTTTCCCGCGTACTCCTGCACCAACCAACGGGGAAGGGCTGCCACGCCTCGGCCGCTGGCGACCATCTGCAGCATGATGTCCGTCGTCTCGATGGTCTTGTGGCGCTTGGGGGTGATGCCGGCGGGCATCAGAAACTGGTTGTAGACGTCGAGCCGTTCGGCGGCCACGGGATAGGTGATCAGAACCTCGGATGTCAGTTGCTGCGGCTTGACATAGGGGGCTGAAGCCAGCGGATGCCTGGCACCGACCACCAGCACCTGTTCATAGTTGAACACCGGCTCAAAGCGCAGCCCGGGTTTGAACAGGGGGTCCGGGGTCACCAGCAGGTCGATCTCGAAGCCGAACAGCGCGCCGATGCCACCGAACTGGAATTTCTGCTTGACGTCCACGTCCACGTCGGGCCATTCAGCGAGATACGGTGCCACCACCTTGAGCAGCCACTGGTAGCAGGGGTGGCATTCCATGCCGATGCGCAGCGTGCCGCGCTCGCCCTGCGCGTACTGCCGGAGGCGTTCCTCCGCGACGTCGAGTTGAGGCAGCACCCGGTTGGCCAAGGCGAGCAGGTAAACGCCTGCCTGCGTGGGTCGCAGGCTGCGTCCCTCACGCAGCCAGATCGCGGTGCCCAGTTGTTGCTCGAGCTTCTTCATCGCATGGCTCAGCGCTGACTGCGTGAGGCAAAGCGTGCCTGCAGCGGCGGTCAGGGAGCCCTGTTTGGCGACTTCCTGCACGATGGCCAAGTGAATCCGCTCGAGCATTTTGTATGAGCGAAATTAATCGATCGTTGAAATAAGACCATTTTACTTCATGGACACGCCTGTCTACGATCGCGCCATCCGAAATCTGAATCGTCCAAGGCAGTCACTCTCATGGTCCTTACCCACAACCTTGGTTTTCCCCGCATCGGCGCGAAGCGCGAACTCAAGTTCGCGCTCGAGTCGTATTGGAAGGGCGCATCCTCACGCGACGAGCTGAAAGCTTTAGGCGCGCAGCTGCGCCAACGTCACTGGCAGCATCAGGCCGGCCTCGATCTCGCCCCGGTCGGTGATTTCGCTTTCTATGACCAGGTGCTGGACATGAGCTTCACGCTGGGCAATCTGCCCGAACGCGTGTGCGATTTCCATGGCGATGCACTGGACAACTATTTCCGGGTCGCGCGCGGTCGCTCGGCTCAAGGCGCCGAAGACCACGGTGCATGCTGCGGCGGTGTCGCTGCCGGCGAGATGACCAAGTGGTTCGACACCAACTACCACTACATCGTGCCGGAGTTCAGCGCGCAGACCCAGTTCCAGCTCGATGCCTCTCGCTTGCTGGAACAACTGGCCGAAGCGAAGGCCCAAGGCGTCAACGCGAAGCCCGTGATCGTCGGGCCGGTCACCTACCTGGCCATCGGCAAGGCCAAGGATGGCTCGGACAAGCTGGCGTTGCTGCCACGTCTTCTGACGGTCTACGCCGACTTGCTCGCCACCCTCGCCGCGCAGGGAATCGAATGGGTGCAGGTCGACGAACCGTTGCTGGTCACCGAGCTTGATGCCGAATGGCAGCACGCCTTCAACATCGCCTATCACCAACTCAAGGGCGCCCGCGTCAAGCTGCTGCTGGCCACCTACTTCGGACAGCTGCTGGACAACCGCTATCTCGCGGTCAACCTGCCGGTTGCGGGCCTGCACATCGACGCGATCAAAGGGCGCGACGACGTGAAGCCGTTGCTGAACCTGTTGCCATCCCACAAGGTGCTGTCGCTGGGCGTGATCGACGGCCGCAATATCTGGAAGACCGATCTGGCCGCGGCGCTCGACTGGGTCGAGCCGATCGCGCAGCAACTTGGCGACCGATTGTGGATTGCGCCGTCCTGCTCGCTGTTGCACGTGCCGGTCGATTTGGCGAGCGAGCAAAAGCTCGACCCCGAAGTCAAGTCATGGCTTGCCTATGCACTGCAGAAGCTGGACGAGCTGAAGGTGCTGGCGACAGGTCTCAACCAGGGCCGCGATGCAGTCAACGACGCGCTGGACGCCAACCACGCTGCCATCGCGACGCGTCGGTCGTCGCCGCGCGTCAACAAGCCGGCAGTCAAGGCGGCGATGGCCCGACTCGATGCCAAGCTCGGTGAGCGCAAAAGCGGTTACGCACAACGTGCCCCTCTGCAGGCGGCCAGGCTGAAGCTTCCCGCGTTCCCGACCACCACCATCGGCTCGTTTCCGCAGACCGCCGAGATCCGTCACGCGCGAAGCCAGTTCAAGGCCGGCGAACTCGATGAAGTTGGCTACAAGGCCGCAATGCAGGCGGAAATAGCCCGCTGCGTGCGTGAGCAGGAGGCATTGGGCCTGGATGTGCTGGTTCACGGCGAGGCCGAGCGCAATGACATGGTCGAGTACTTCGGCGAGCAACTCGATGGCTACGCCTTCAGCCAGCTCGGCTGGGTGCAATCCTATGGCTCACGTTGCGTGAAGCCGCCGATCCTCTTCGGCGACATCACCCGCCCCAAGGCGATGACGGTCGAATGGATCCGGTACGCGCAGTCGCTGACCGACAAACCGATGAAAGGCATGCTGACCGGCCCGGTCACGATCCTGAACTGGTCATTCGTGCGCGATGACCAGCCGCGCTCAGTGTCCTGCAAGCAGTTGGCGCTTGCGATCCGCGAGGAAGTGCTCGACCTGGAGAAGGCCGGCGTGCGCGTGATCCAGATCGACGAAGCGGCTTTGCGCGAAGGGCTGCCGCTGCGCAAATCGCAGTGGAAATCCTACCTCGACTGGGCCGTCGAGTCCTTCCGCATCACCGCCAACGGCGTGCACGACGAGACCCAGATCCACACGCACATGTGCTATTCGGAGTTCAACGACATCATCGGGTCGATCGCCGACATGGATGCGGATGTGATCACGATCGAGACCTCGCGCTCGAACATGGAACTGCTCGACGCGTTCGACAATTTCAACTATCCGAACGAGATCGGTCCCGGTGTCTATGACATCCACTCGCCCAACATCCCGACGCAGGCGCACATCGTGCAACTGATGGAGAAGGCGGCCGAGCGTATTCCGGCCGGGCGACTGTGGGTGAATCCGGACTGCGGCCTCAAAACGCGCCAGTGGGCAGAAGTGATTTCCGCGCTGACCCACATGGTGGAAGCCGCCAAGACCCTGCGCACGACAGCCCGGGCGGGCGCCACCACCTCGGATTCGCCGATCCGGCCGGGTAGGGAGTGAAGTCGTAGCGCAAGCTCTCCGCCGCCGTGAGGAACGGCGCATAGGGGAGCAGCAAGGCGCCCGCAAAGTAATTCGTCAGGCGAGCGATACGGCCGAGGAGGTCTCGATCTACGATGGTGGCGCCGACGGCATGGCCGCGGCGAAACGTCCAGCACCAGCAAGACGGTGATCCTGTCCATATGGAAGGCCAGGTTCGCGTGCCTGGCGACAGCTTTTGAATCTCACAGGAGTTCCTGAATGTCTACCCGCAAACAACTCAGGGCTTTGGTCGAAGCCCGCCGCGGCGTGATCGTGCCCGGCGCGTTCAACGCGCTCTCGGCCAAGGTCGTCGAAGACCTCGGCTTCGAGGCCATCTACATCACCGGTGCCGGCGTGACCAACATGTGGTTCGGCATGCCCGACCAGGGCTTCATGGGCCTGCATGAGATCGCCGAGCACACGGCGCGCATTCGCGATGCGGTGAGCGTCCCGCTCATCGTCGACGCCGACACCGGCTTCGGCAACGCACTCAATGTGCGGCACACGGTTCGCGTGCTGGAGCGGGCGGGCGCCGACTGCATCCAGCTCGAAGACCAGGTGGCACCCAAGCGATGCGGCCACTTCTCGGGCAAGGAGGTCATCTCGACCGAGGAGGCGGTGAGCAAGATCAAGTCGGCCGTCGATGCGCGGCATGACCCGGACTTTCTCGTCCTCGCGCGCACTGACGCGTGTGCCACGCAAGGCTTCGAGGCTGCCATCGAACGGGCGCAGAAGTTCGCCGAGGCCGGCGCTGACATCCTCTTCGTCGAAGCGGTCACCACAGCGGAAGAGATCCGTGCATTGCCGCAGCGCCTGCACAAGCCGCAACTGATGAACATGGTGATCGGCGGCAAGACGCCAATCTTTGGCGCTGAGGAGCTGGGACAGCTGGGATACGGCGTGGTGCTCTACGCGAACGCGGCACTCCAGGGCGCCGTCGCGGGAATGCAGAAAGCACTCACCACGTTGCGCGACTCCCGCCGTCTGACGGAAGACCCGGCACTCGTCGCGCCATTCGCGGAGCGACAGCGCCTGGTCGGAAAGCCCGAGTGGGATGCGTTGGAGAAGCGCTATTCCTGACTTGCTCTGACGGGTGCTCCGCACTCTGCATTAACCACTGTCTCCGATGCGACTAAGGCCGAGTTGCAATGAGGCCCGATTAGGGAAAACCTCGTGAATGTGACACTCGGTCACCCATAGCATGACTCGGCTTTCTAACGCCTGAGAAAAACGGAGACAAACATATGAGGCTTTATAAAAGGCTGGCGGCGTGTGCCGCGGGCTCGACCTTGTGCGTCTTATTGGCTGCCTGTGGCGGCGGTGGTGGAGGCGGGTGGCTCCCCACGTCGACACAGGGAGGACAGGTGAAGGTGCAGCCGCTGTCGACGCGCGCCGACATGGTGTCCGGCGGCTCTGCATTGGTCGAGATCAAGATGCCGGTCGGCGCCTCGACTTCAATGCTGAAAGTCACGCTCGGCTCTACCGACGTGACGAGTGCTTTCAAGGAAAAGCGCAGTGACGGGCGAACCGTGGGACTCGTGACCGGACTGGCCAAGGGTGACAACTCACTCAAGGTGACGTCCACCGACAACTCCTTCCGCGGCGCGTCGCTCACACTGACCAATCATCCGATCGGCGGTCCTGTGCTGTTGAGCTCGCAGGTCATGCCCTGGGTTTGCGCGACGCCGACACCGACGGCCGCAACGGCATCGGCCGCCGGAACGAATGCGAGTGGCCTGCCGACCACCGCGACCGACGCGCAATGCAATATCGCGACGCAGGCCAAGCTGTACTATCGGACGCTCACGCCGTTGACCGCGACCGCCGGCGATGGCGGCTGTTCGTTCGTGCTGCCGGACCCCTCGCCGACCATTGCGAATCCGAACCCGCCGACACCGGCGAACTCGTGCCTGCAGCCTTATGTGCACGGCACGACGCCAATGTCGTCGGTCGCGACCACCACCCCGCTCGGCGCGACGACGCCGGTGCCGTACATCGTCAGGGTCGAGCGCGGGACCGTGAACCGCGGCATCTTCGACATCGCCGTGCTGTTCGATCCGACCAAGCCCTGGACTGCCAATGCACCGCAGGCGCAATGGACCGGCAAGGTGGTCTATTCGTTCGGGGCGAGCACCGGCCAGCCGCGCCAGCAGTTCCGCTCGGAACAGAACTGGGCGGACGACAGCGCGCTCTCCCGCGGCGTCATGGTCGTCGACAACAGCATGACCGATTCGCTCTACAACTCGAATCGCATCCTGGCCGGCGAAACCGTGATGATGATGAAGGAATACATCACCAAGTCGTACGGCGAGATCAAGTACACGATGGGCAATGGCTGCTCCGGCGGATCGATCGGACAAAACACCGTGGCGTCGACGTTCCCGGGCCTGCTCGACGGTATTCAGGTTCAGTGCGACTACCCCGACTCGATCACCACCGGTATCGAAGTGGCCGACTGCGTGCAGCTCGTGAACTTCTACGCCAGCCCAGCCTGGAAGAATCTCCAGACTGGCCTCGACGCACCGACCGTTGCCGCCAAGAAGACCGCCATCAATGGCCACCTCGATCAAACGGGCTGCCATTCGTGGGTTAACGCCTTCGGCTACAACAACAAGCCCGGCAACTACGCGCCGATGTTTGTTGCCAATCCGGCCGGGGATCTCGTGCCGGGTGCCACCACCAACAATTGCAAGCTGCCGGCCAGCCAGGTCTATGACCCGGTCTCCAACCCGACCGGCCCGCGCTGCGGTGACCCCGATCTCGCAGTCGCTGTCTGGGGAGTTGCACCGGGCACGACGCGAGCCAACCAGACGAACGACAACGTCGGCGTCCAGTACGGCCTGAAGGCGCTGCTTTCCGGAGCGATCAACGCCGAGGAATTCGTGACGCTGAACGAAGGCGTCGGCGGCAGCGACGCTGATTCCAACCTGACGACGTCGCGCTCGGTGGCCGATCCGGCCGGATTGCAGATCGCCTATCAGAGTGGAATCGTCGCCAGCGGCGTGCAGCTCGCAAAGCTCCCGATCATCGATCTTCGCGGCTATGACGAATCCGGCATCCACTACATCTGGCGCAGCTTCGCGGAACGCGATCGCCTCGACCAGGACGGTGGTGGCCACGGCAACCAGGTGATGTGGCGCTTCGGTACCGGCCTGGTTGCGCCGGCACCGCTCACGCTCCAGTCTTTCCTGATGATGGACACCTGGCTCTCGAGCCTGGTCACTTCCGCGCCGAAGGCGACGCTGAACAGCGAGCGCACGCCGGCTCAGGTGCTCGCCTCCAAGCCATCGGCGGCATTCGACTATTGCTACCTGAGCACCGACACTTCGTTCTCGACCAAGGTGACCGATCAGGCGACATGCAATGCGGACCCCAAGCTCGCCATCCATGCGTCGCCGCGGCAAGTCGCTGGTGGCCCACGCGCGGAGAACATCCTGAAGTGCACGCTCAAGCCGCTGAATTTCAGCGATTACACCGGCATCACCTTCACGGGCATTCAGCAAACCCGCCTGCAAGCAGTGTTCAGCACGGGCGTCTGCGACTACTCGAAGCCGGGCGTGGGGCAGCAAGCGCCCGTCTCGCCCCGCACCTATGCGAACGGCCCAGGCGGGACGCCGCTTCCGCCGGCACCGCAGGCGACGCCGATCTGATCAGCTGATCTGATCCGCGCTTCATCCAGGCCGGTTCGCCGGCCTGGATGATTTTGTTTGTTCGTCGCTCAGCGTCGATCAGCGTCGCTCAGCGTCGATCAGCGTCCCTGTGGCCCGACCGAATGATCGACCCGATAGCGGCGCGGAGCCTTGCCGCGAGCGGCGGCGAATGCGCGACTCAGGGTGCTGGCGCTTGCATAGCCGCACTCGCGCGCCACGTGCGCCAATGGCAGGCGCGTCGTCGCAAGCAGATGGTCGGCATGTTCGAGCCGCAGGTTCGCGACGTACTGGCGCATGTTGAGGCCCACGGCCTCGGCAAAGCGGCGTGACAGGCTGCGCTCGCTCAATCCAACCTGCCGTGCAAGCGCAGCCAGGGTGGGCGGCGGGTCCATTTCCCGTTCGAGTGTTTCCTGTACGGCAATGACTTGCGCATCGCCGTGTCTCTTGTAGGGCGCACTCCACAGCGCGAGTTTGTTGTCCGCAGGGAGCGCCTCGGTGCTTGTGTGGCGCAGAAAGCGGCGTGCGCGCTGCATTCCGAAGAATCGCTCGATCAGGTGTGCACAAGCGTCCACCGTGGGGCCAATGCCGCATACCGTCACGATGTCGGCGGCGGCGACGATCCGGCGAGACGACTGGTAGCGCACCTCCGGAAAGCGCCGCTGGATGATCGAGCGCTCGCTCAGCAGCCCCGTGGCCTCGCGGCCATCGAGCAGCCCCGACTTCGCCAGCAGAAGCGCTCCGCCGAAGCTCATCAGCAATGCACCGCGCGCGTGCTGGCGCCGCAGCCATAGGCCGTACTGCGCGTCGTCTTCGGTGGTCTCGGCCGCCGGTGCGAACTGCGCAGGCACGACCACCACGCTGAAGTCTCCCGATCGCCTCAGCGTCAGGTCAGGTGCCAGAGGCAGGCCGCCAAAGCTTGTGACCGGCGCTCTGCTGCGCGCCACGAGCCGCACATCGAACAGCGCACTGGCCGCGATGTCGTCGTTGCGCATCGCCAGCGTGCCAGCGGCCTGGAGCAGGTCGCGCACCAACAATACCGATCCTGCCCACGGCCTGTCAGGAAGAACGATCGCCACGCGCACTGGCTTCGCGGCGCCCGACGCTTTCATGTCATTGATCTGGCGCTTCATGTCAACAAATTGTGCCGGTGCTTTGCTTCAATCGAGGCTTCCGGATTGGAAATGGAGTGTGATCGATGAATGACGTACGCAAACTGCTGGACCGCCAGGAGCTGCGCGACTTGCAGCGCAAGTCCAACGGGCACGCCGCCTGGATGCTGCTGGTCAACTGGAGCCTGATCGCCGCCAGCTTTGCCCTCGTCATCGCACGGCCGGGCGTTGCCGCGGTGGGCGTGGCCATGCTGGTGTTGGCCGGCCGCCAATTGGGACTGGGCATCCTGATGCACGAGTGCGCACACCGCTCGTTCACGCCTTCGCGCGCCTTGAACGACTGGATTGGACAGTGGCTGTGCGCCGCGCCCGTGTTCGCGGATCTTTCGATCTATCGCAGCTATCACATGACCCACCATGTGAAGACCGGTACGCCGGACGATCCCGACCTGCCCAACTACCGCGGCTATCCGGTGACCAAGGCTTCCCTCGCACGCAAGGTCTTGCGCGACCTCGTCGGCATCACCGGGCTCAAGGCCGCGGCGACGCTGGCGATGTTGTATGCGCATGCGGAACCCCAGAAACTGCGATTCGGCTATGCCTACAAGAAGGAGAGTGCCGACGCCGGGGCAGCGCTTGCCGACGGGCCGGGAAAGCGCACCGTGGGCCATCTGCTGTGGAATGCTCGCCGCATCCTGCTGGTCCACGCAGCCGCACTGGCACTGCTGTGGGCTTGCGGCCACCCGATGGCGTATGTGCTCTGGCCGGCGTCATGGCTCACCACTTACATGCTGGTCAGCCGCATCCGCAATGCCGCAGAGCACGGCGCGCTGCCGGGCACCATGAGCCAGGACGTATGGTGCAACACCCGGACTGTCCTCGCGTCGTGGTGGGAGCGTCTTCTCTTCGCGCCCAACTTCGTCAACTATCACGTCGAGCACCATCTGGCACCCACCGTGCCGTCATACAACTTGCGCCGCATGCATGCGATCCTCGAGCGAAAGGGCGCCTTGAAAGAGGCGCGGGTCGCGCACGGCTATGTGCAAGTCGTGCGCGACCTCGTCAAAGCGAAGTGACCTCCGGCCGGCGCCTTGCGGGCGTCAATGCGCGGCGCTGTTCGCTTCCTGCAGCTTGCGCAAGACTTCATCCAGGTTGAAGGACGCTGGCTTCTGCCTTGGCGGGAACTTGACGAATGCCTCGATCTGCTTGGACACCACCGACTGCATGGCGTAGACGATGTAGGCGTGCGAGATCACCCAGTCCCAATAGGTATTGGAGTTCTCGTCCGCTCGCTCGAAGGGGTCTCGACGCAGGTTGAAGATCTTCGGTGCCCGGTATTTGACGAAGGGCTCGAACCAGCATTGCAGCGTCTTGGCACGTTGCTCCATCAGCACCACCTTCCAGTCGTGCATGCGGATCGCCATGATCTCGCCGTCGTCGCTGATGTAGAAGAAGGTGTCCCGCGGCGAAGCCTTGGCCTCGCCGCTCAGGTAGGGCAGCATGTTGAAGCCGTCGATGTGAACCTTGAAGTTCTTGTCGCCGACCTTGCAGCCTGCCACGAGCTTCTCCTTGACGTCGGCCTCGCCCACTGCCGCGAGCAGCGTCGGAAGCCAGTCCTGGTGCGAGACCATGCCGTTGATCACCGTGCCGGCCTTGAACTTCTCGGGCCACCGCACGAAGCACGGCACGCGCCAGCCGCCTTCCCAATTGGTGTTCTTCTCGGCCCTGAAGGGGGTGATGCCCGCGTCGGGCCAGCTGTTGTAGTGCGGGCCGTTGTCGGTCGAATACATGACGATGGTGTTGTCGGCGATGCCGAGCTCGTCCAGCTTGTCGAGCATCTGTCCGATGTGTTCGTCGTGCGCGACCATCACGTCGTTGTAGTCGCCCTGGCCGCTCTTGCCCTTGTGCTTTTCCGCGCAGTGGGTGCGGAAATGCATGGCCGTGGTGTTGTACCAAAGGAAGAATGGCTTGTCGTCCGCGTGGCACTTGTCGATGAACTTCAGCGCCGCCTCGGTCGTCTCGTCGTCGATGGTTTCCATCCGCTTCTTGGTCAGCGGGCCGGTGTTCTCGATGGTCTGCCCACCCTTGCCGTCCGCCAGGCAGTGCAGCACGCCGCGCGGGCCGAAGGCCTTCTTGAAATTCGGGTCCTTGGGGTAGTCCGGGTCCTCAGGTTCCTCTTCCGCGTTCAGGTGGTAGAGGTTGCCGAAGAATTCGTCGAACCCGTGCACCGTGGGCAGGTATTCGTCCTTGTCGCCCAGGTGGTTCTTGCCGAACTGTCCCGTCGCATAGCCATGCGGCTTCAGGAGCTCGGCGATGGTCGGGTCTTCCTCGTGCAGGCCGACGGATGCGCCCGGCATTCCGACCTTGGTCAATCCGGTCCGGATGGGGTTCTGGCCGGTGATGAAGGCGGCCCGGCCGGCGGTGCAGCTCTGCTGGGCGTAGTAGTCGGTGAATGCGATGCCTTCGTTGGCCACGCGATCGATGTTCGGCGTCCTGTAGCCCATCTGGCCGCGGCTGTTGTAGCTGATGTTCCACCAGCCCACGTCGTCGCCCCATAGGATCAGGATGTTCGGCTTCTTGCTCGTCATGTTTGTTCCTCTGTGATTGAACTGATGGAGAGGTGCCAGGTGGCCCTGGATCCGGACTTGTGGGCATTCTCAAGACTCGGGGCGTCGAAAGCCATCCGAGTGCGCACGCAGCACCACGTACGTGCGATTTCGCTCGCGCTCATAGCGTCCTGGAGATGATCCCGACAAAGATCAATATCCCGACCGCGCACATGATCAGCCCCATGATGAACGAGGGCTGCATGAGCCGCAAGTACTTGGTCCGCCGAAGCTCCTTGATGCGCGTCCAGTATTCGATCGAGCCCATCACCATGGCCAATGTGCCCAGGGCCGTCAGGAAAAGACCGGCATCGCGCGGCAATCCTTGCCTGATCGGCGTGGTGGCCTGGCTCGCGAGCGCCTCCAGGACCTTGTAGATCGTGAATCCGAAACTGATCATCGACAGCGAAGTCCGCGTCCAGGCCATCAAGGTCCGGTCTGCCGCCATGACGGTGCGGTCGATGGCCAGGTCGGTGTTGATCTGCGCCGATGTGGGCGCAGCGCCGGGAGCGGCAACTGGCAGTGCGGACGGCGGTGCAGACGGACGCTTCGCGCCGGTTGGACGTCGGGGTGTGGAGTTCATGTGAAACCGTCGGGCCTTGTCATTCCCTGAAGGCTAGGCCCAGTCCGGCAGCTGGAGAATCGTGGCGGCCACGGCTTCGACCACGTACGTAGCGGTCAGTACGCGCAGTCATAGGCAACGCCTGCACCGGCGTTCAAAATCCCCGGCAGAGATCGGCGCTGGCACGTCGCCAGCCAATCACCGGGGATCGACATGCTGTTCCTTGAAGTCGTACATCGGGCCATAGAGTTGCTTCCGACGCTGGCGAGATTCGCGATCTTCATGGCCTTGATCCTCGTCATGCCGCACATTGCCCGCATCCTTCGTGTGCCGGTGGTCGTCGGCCTGTTGCTCAGTGGCGTCCTGCTCGGGCCGCACATGCTGGACGTCTTCCCGAAGGATCACCCGACCGCACAGTTCTTCTCGGACCTGGGCATGTTGCTGCTGATGTTCTTCGCCGGGCTGGAAATCGACTTGACGCTCTTTCGCGAAAAGCTCGCGCGATCCATCATCTTCGGGGTGGTCACGACCTCGGTTCCGCTGGTGCTGGGTGCGCTGGTGGCCAGTTGGCTGGGCTACACGCTCCTGCCCGCGATCGTCGTCGGCTCGCTGCTCGCCTCGCACACCTTGCTCGCGCTGCCCATCGTCACCGCTCGCGGCCTGACGAAGTCGGAGCCGGTGGTCGTCACGATCGGCGCCACGATGGTGTCCGACACACTCTCGCTGCTCGTCTTTGCTGCCTGCGTTCCGATGTTCGTCAGTGGGTTTTCCGCGAGCGGCCTGGCGGTGCAGGTGATCGAGATCGTCGCATTCGTCGTCTTCGTGCTGGCGGGGCTGAGTCGTGCGGCGGCCTACATCCTCAAGAGGGTGGAGCACGATGAAGAAACCTACTTCATCATCATGCTGGCGATATTGGCGATCACCGCGCTGCTCGCGCAGGCCATCAATCTGCCGGGCATCGTGGGCACTTTCATGGCGGGATTGGCGGTCAACGCCGCCGTGAAGGACAAGCCGGCCAAGAACAAGCTCGAATTCATGGGGACGACCTTGTTCATCCCCGTCTTCTTCGTCGTCACGGGCTTCCTCATCGACCCGTTGGCGCTGCTGCGAAGCCTGTCTGTCGACGGCCTCCTGGCGGGCGGCATCATCGGCGCGCTCTTCATCGGCAAGCTGGTGGCGACCGAGAGCTGTGGCCGTGCCTTCGGCTACCTTCCGGAGGAACGGATGACGATGTGGTCCCTGACCCTTCCGCAGGTCGCTGCAACGCTCGCGGCCGCGCTGGTGGCCAAGCAGACGTTCAATGCAGCCGGGCAACCCCTGCTTGACGGCCGCATGTTCGACGGCGTGCTGATCATGGTGCTGGTCACATCCATCGCCGGGCCGCTGTTCACAGAGCGCTTTGCACGGCGGGCTCCGGGCGTCGCGCCGGGCCCCCGTCTTAAAACTTGAAACCCGCGCCGACGTAAAAGCCGCCCAGGGCGACCTTGTTGAGAACGGCGTTGTCTCGATCGAAGCTCAGGTAGCGATAGCCGAACTTCAGCGAAACCGTGGGCGAGTACTGGTAGCTGGTGCCGAGGATGCCCTGCCAGCTCGAAGTCGAATTGCCTTCGCCGGCATCCAGGTAGCCCATGGCCGACCATTTGTCGCCGAGCGGCACGATGGCGCGAACGCCGACGATGCCATTCCACCAGCTGGCCGATGCATCCGTCTGACGGCCCAGCCCGCGCAGGCTGGGCGAGATGTCGAGGGTGCTGCGCGCGTCGACGTAGCGAGCACCGCCCAGCACGTCGACCGCAACCCTGGGGTCATCGAGGACGCGGTAGTAGCCCGCCAGCGTCACGAGCGTTTGCTCGTACTTCAAGTTGTAGCCGCCCGCGAGACCGCCCAGGAACTGGTTCGACACGCCGAGCTTCACGTACTGCACGTCGAGCAGCCCGCCCCAGGGTCCCTTGCGTGCTTCCAGGGTTCCCATCGCGCCGAAGTCGAGCGCCTCGAGCACGCCGCTCGACTTGATACGTGCGGTGTTCTCGGGCAAGGGGCCGAGCTTGATGTCCGAGCGGATGCCGGCGGCCCATAGATATGGGATGAACTCGAACTGCCACGCGTTGGCTGCCTGCAAGTCCTGCGCAGCGGCGGGAAGCGCTGCGAACAGCGGAAGCAGGCAGGCGGTCGGGAGAGATAGTTTGTTCAGGCGATTCATGCGATTCATGGGCTTACCAGAAGATCAGGCTCCAGCGCGCAACTCCGAAAACCTGCGCGCAAAGGCCGCCGACCACTTGTTGAAGGCGTCCTGAGCATACGTCCAACTCTGGAACGAGCTGGCGTAGCCATCAAGCCATGCTTTGGCAGCGGTCGTTGCGCCGCTGTTCAGGTCGGCCGCGTACTTCAGGCCGATCTCCGTGTCGGCGCATTCACCCAGCACCGCGCCCGTGGCGCCGTCGCGGAACTGCGCCTCGAGACCGGTCTGGCCCATGTAGGGCGTCGACCCGACGGGGCGGCCAGTGGTCGAGCCCGATCCGATTTCCGCCACGAAGCCGTAGGGCACCGCAGTGCCTGCGAGGCTCTTGGCGGTGTTGGTGGGCACCAACGCCGTCAATGCCAGCCGGACACGAATGACGCCTGGCCCCGCCGTGTCCACGATCTTCACGTCACGTCCCAGATCGCGCACGAGCGCGCCATGGAAGTAGTCCAGCAGCGTCTTGAGATCGCTCGGGTCGATGGGGCGCTGGTCGGGCGTGGGCTGGATGTAGACCTGGATGCGCTCGATCATGGCCTTGTCGTAGCGCTTCCAGTCCACGCCGGGCTGGCGCCAGCAGAGCAAACCGCCGGTCGCGGCCACTGCCTTGAGCCGGCCCGGCTCGCTCAGGAAGCCGACATCCCGGACCTTGTCCTTCGAATTCTCGGAGGCCACGACGTCGGCGCCTGTGCTGGGCGAGGCGCAGCCGGCAAGCTGGCCGGCACAGATCACGATACACGCCAGCGAAGCGGCGGAGAAGAGAGACACTTTCATGGGAGTTCCTGTTGACTGTCGAGGGAAGATCAGGCCGGCTACGGCCCAGGTACCAGAATGGCCGCCCGAAGCTCGTTGTAGCGGGCGACGAAATTGACCAGCACGCTCGCGGTCCATGCAAACGCGAAGATGCCGGACATCGCAATGATCGGCGCCACGATGCGCCAGGTGCGCGGCAGCGAGAAGGGCTCGCCGAGTGCCGTATAGCAGTTGGCTGCGAAGTAGGTCGCGCTCGCCCAGTTGCCGACGATGTTGCCGAAGAAGAGCGCCGCCGCCCAGACCACCACCTCCGCCAGATGCAGCACCAGCATCATCATCACCATGGCGGCGAACAGCAGGTCCGCGCGCCATAGCGACACATGCATGCGGATGACTTGCGAGCGCTTGAGAAACGAGTTGGTGATGACGCGTATCCAGAACGCGTGGAACATGATCACCACGACCAGCACGCAACCTCCGAACATGATGTCCGGCAGCGGCAGGGCCTGCGTCAGCGCGTTCGACAGGTCCGACGTGGCTGTCGTCAGCGCACCGGGCAGCAAGTCCGGATCGATCTTGGTGTCGCTCATGGTCGACTCGGCGGTCGCTGTCAAATCGTCTCCGCGCAGGCGCGCCGCACTGCCGCGCACAGTTGTCTCGCGCTCGCCGGCCTTTCGAGGAAATCGGTCGCCTCCAGCCTCGCGATGTCCACCGCCGTGCGAAACGCGGTGTGCGGCCCCAGCACGATGACCGGCAAGGTAGCGCCCGAACTCCTGAGCTCGCGCACCAGCCGCAGCGTCGCCGCTTCGTCTTCGTCGGCCGAGGCGATCAGGCAATGTCCCGGGCCGCGCGGCACCTTGGCGAGCTGACCGCGCACATCGTGGAGGAAGACCAGCGAGTCCACCCAGCGCACGAGCGCAGACTCGATCCATGCGCGATCGTGCGGATCGAGGACGAGGACATACACGTGTGCAGGCATCAATTCCGACAAGCCGGCACTCATCACGATGGGAATCACCACGCCAGCGTATGGCGGCGGCATGCCCGTCGGTGCCCACTGGATCGGCCCTTTCCTGTGCCCATGGTGACCGCCCGCACCCGGGCAGTCCATCCCGGTGAGCACGCAGAGCCACGTACGTAGCGAGCGGCCGCAGCCGCCTGCGCTATTCCAGCGAGCCTTGGAGATTCAGGCGCAGCAGCTCGGTGATCGAGCCGACGCCGAGCTTTTCGAGCAGGCGGCTGCGGTGCTGTTCGACCGTGCGATGGCTGATCGCGAGTTCCTTCGCGATCACCTTGCTGGGCAGCCCCTGGAGCGCCAGCGTCATGACTTCCCGCTCGCGCGGGCTCAGTGCCGCGACGCGGCTCGCCAACGCCTGCTGCGTGTCGCCGCTGTAGGTGCGCGGGGCCGCGTTGCGGCGCAGCGCTTCGTCGATGGCGTCGAGCAACTGTTGTTCGCGGTAGGGCTTCTGCACGAAGTCCACCGCACCTTCCTTGACGGCCTTGACGGCCATCGCGATGTCGCCGTGGCCGCTGATGAAGACGATCGGGATGGTGGCGCCCATCGTGCGGAGCCGCTCCTGAAGTGCCAGGCCGCTCATGCGCGCCATGCGCACGTCCAGCACCAGGCAGCCAGGCCGCGCGCAATCGAAGCTCTCCAGGAAATCGAGCGCCGAGGCGAAGGTCTCGGTGGGCAGGCCGACCGAACTCACGAGCTCCTGCACGGAGTCCCGGTAGCCTTCGTCGTCGTCGATGATGAATACGGTCGGCTCGGCCATGTCGTCGATCTTGTCAATCAGCATGAGAAGCGGTGGGAATGGTGAATCGGAAAAGAGCGCCGCCGCGCGGATTGTGCGCGGCCCAGAGCATGCCGCCGTGCGCTTCCATCAGCTTGCGGCAGATCGCGAGGCCGACGCCCAGGCCACTGGCCTTGGTCGAATAGAAGGACTCGAAGATCCGCTCCAGATCGCCTTCGGCGATGCCGCTGCCGGTATCGGCGACCTCGACCTGGACCTCGTCCCGATGGTTGAGCGCAATCGAAATATTGATCACGCGCTCGCCACCGCCCTGTTCGATGGCCTCCATCGCATTGCGAAGCAGGTTCAGCACGACTTGCTGCAGATGGATCTCGTCCACCGTGATGCGGGGAAGTCCGCTGTCGGCCGACAAGCGGACCTCGATTTCGCGCAGATCGCAGTCCATCTTCACCATGCCGATGCATTCGGAGACAGCGCGTTCGATCTCGATCAGCTTCAGGTCGAGCTCGTGCCGCTGCACCATGCCCCGCATGCGCGTGACCACGTCGCCGGCGCGGGTGGCCTGTCCAACCACCTTGTCGAGCAGTTCGGTCACCCGCGCCAAATCAGGTGTGGGTTCACCGGCACGCCGGCGCGCCGCCAGCGCATAGTTCTCGATCGCGCCGAGCGGTTGGGTGATCTCGTGCGCGAGCGCTACCGACATCTCGCCCGCCGTATGCACCCGGACCAGATGGGCCAGCCGCTCGCGCCAGTGCGCTGCCTCGATCTCGGCGGCGAGCTTGCGGCGTTCGGCGGTATCGCGGGCATGAAGGCTGCCGAACACTTCGGCGAGCAGGCTGACGCCGGGCATCAGCGCGTCCGGCCATTCGTGTTCGAGCCGTGTGCTCGCGATGGACAAGGCGCCCGCGATGCGGCCCGATACCGAGATGGGCACCACGAGCAACGAACGGACTCTGGAGGCCTGCAACGCAATGCGATCGCCCTCGGCGTCCCCCGGAAGGTCGCTGACCCGGGCCAGCCGCACGATGTTCCCCATGGCCAGTCGCTGCATGATCCAGGGGAGATCCGGTGTGTCGCCCAGCGCCAGTGGTGGCGCGAATTCATCCTCTTCCCAGCGCTGGACCGAACGGAAGGTCGCCTCGCCCGCCATGCGGTCCCAAAGTGAAACCCGCTCGGCGCCCATGAACTGTCCGATCTGCCGCAGGCCGATTCCGATGGCGACGTCCGTCTGGCCTGGATCGGCCAGCACCAGGGATGCCAGGATGCAGCTTGCCAGCCTTTCGAAGCCGATGGCGTTGTCGAGCTGGTCCTGGGTGCGTTTGCGTGCAATGGCACTGCCGAAGATATTCGCCAGCAGTCGCATGCGGCCGAGAAGGTCGGCCGACCACCTGCGCTCGTTGCGCACGCAGCCAAAACTCAGGCCGCCATGCAGTTCGCCCGCCACGATGATGGGCATCGTCACGTGCGACTTGAGGCGAATGCTGCGGTAGTTCTCCTTGTCCACGCTGGCCTCGGGCGGGAGATCGTCCAGTCGCTCGAAAACGACGGGCTTGTTGGCCATCGCCATCTTCAACGCCCAGGGACTGACCTCGCGCGCCGCGAGGCTCATGGGCACCGGCTCGATACCCTCCACGGCGTACGAGTGGGTGACCTCGATGCGGCCGGTCAAGGGAAAGACCCGCGCGAGCGTGGAACGATCGATGCCGAGCGTCGAGACGATGAGCGCCAGGCTGTCCTGGATGGCCCCATCGATCTCCTGCGGAGGCAGCGCGATGAATGTCGCCGACAAGTCGGAGAGCAGCCGCTCGAAGCGCAGCGGATCGTGTACTGAAGGCGGAAGCGGCTCTTGCACCTTGCCCGCCAGCGAATCGGAAACGAGCCGGATGGCTGCCGGTGGGGGACAGGCATCGGAGGGGCGCACGGCCATTAACGACGTCCAGTTGTGTCGGGCCGCCCATGCTAGCGAGCGTCTTGTCCTACGGCAATAGACCTTTCGGGCAATGGTGCGGCTGCGCCGGATTCAGTCGGCGTGAAAGCCCGCTGCCTTGATGACTGGCTGCCAGCGGGCAATATCGCTCGCCAAGGCGGCCGCGAGTTCGCCGGGGCCCGTTCCGGTCGGTTCGAGACCCAACTCGGCCAGCCTGGCGCTTGCCTGCGGCGAATGCACGATGTTCGCGAACATCGATGACCATTGATCGACGAGTTTCCTGGGGGTCCCGGCAGGGGCGAAGACGCCGACCCAGCCGGTGGCCTGCACGGTCGGAAAGCCCTGTTCGGCAAAGGTCGGTACTTCGGGCAATTGCGCCAGGCGCTTCGGGCCGGACACCGCAATGATGCGGAACCTGTGCGCACGATGCATCTCGATCAGGTCGGAAATCGTCGAGATGCCGGCGGGGATGCGGCCCGCGATGAGGTCGACCGTCATGGGCCCCGCGCCCTTGTAGGCCACGTGCATCATCTCGATGCCCGCCGCTTGCGCCATCATCATCCCGAGGAAATGCGGCAGGCTTCCCGCCGCGCCGGTGCCGAAGAACGCTTGCGAGGGATGTTCCCTGGCCCACGCCACGAACCCGGCAACCGACGTGGCGGGGTGGTCGTTGGGCACCGCGAGCGCCAGGCTGTAGGTGGCGATTTGCGATACGGGCGCGAAGTCGCGCACCGGGTCGTAACGGACGTCCTTGAAGATCAGCGGCGCCAGCACCGGCACCACGAAGGGAAACAAGGCGATCGTTCTGCCGTCGGGCGCGGCGTTCTTGACCATCATCGCGCCGATGCGGCCGCTCGCACCGGGCTTTTCCTCGACATAGACGTGGGCGCCGTATTCGGCGTTGGCTCGTTCGGCCAGATACAGCGCGACCGCGGTGCCGGAGCCGCCTTCGAAAGGCATGACCAACCGGGTCGGCACGCCGTCGTCCGCACGCGCAGGCCCTGCGAGCCAGATGCCCAGCGACAAACAAAAGACCTTGAGGACCCTGGCCAGGCGCATGGCCGCTCCTTCAGCAACGCGCCCGTCCGGCGGACGGCCTCGCGCGAAGCTGCGATGCTAGCGCGCAAATCCGATAAAGCCCGGCCCGCCCCATCCGCCCCAGCCACCCCAGTCCATGTCCATCTGGTTGATCTGGGCCGCCTCGAGGTTGTTGTTGCTGAGCTGTTTGGCCACGCGCAGCTTCTGGTACTGCTGGTATTCGGCGGGGCCGCCCACATAGACCAGGTTGTTCATCGAATCGGGGATCACGTAGTACATCTTGCCCTGGTAGTTGACCGGCGAGACCTGGTCCTTGGGCAGTTTGGCGAGCATGGCGCGCTGGTCCGGCTTCACGGGCGTCACGACCTTGAAACCCGACGCAATGGCCAGGTTGTCGTTGTTGAGTGCGTTCGTGCTGCAGCCAGCGGCCAGCGCGATCAGGGCAGCGGCCGCAAAGCGCTTGAGCGATGTCACGGAGAGAAGGGTCATGATGGTCACCGGGTTGTCGGCTCGTTATTGGCCCTGCAGATCATGGAATGCCACGGGCCGCTGCGTAATCCGGGCGCCCACGTAGCAAACACGTACGGGGCGGCGGGAAGAGGGGGATGGGATCGGCCCTAAGGCATTGGGCCGGCCTGGCGCGGCGCGGCCGAGTATTCCTGCATGCCGTCGGCCAGCGCGTCGAAAGTGGCGCGGCACCGGGGGCTGCCGCGTAAATCCTCGTGCATCGTCACCCAGGTTTCGAGATGAAGCGAGTACGCTTTCGCCAGCACACGCCGCAGCGAAGCGTCGCGCCTGGCCAGCGGGACCTGACAAAAGCCGATTCCCGCGCCGCAGCGAATGAGCGCCAGCTGGGCGAGATCGCTGTCCGTGCGCAACGAGAAGCCGTCGCGACGCAAGCCCGGCAGGGTCTTGCCGACGCGCCGGATGAAATCGGTCGGTTGGTCATATCCGATGAGCGAATGGTTCTCCAGGTCGCGCGCATTGCGCGGCGTGCCCTGGCGGCTCAGGTACTCCTTGGTCGCATGCAGGCCAAGTTCGATTCGTGCAACGCGACGTGCCACGAGCTGCTCCTGCCTCGGGGGCGTCATGCGAACGGCAATGTCCGCCTCTCGCCGCAGCAGATCCTGCACCCGATTGGTCAGCACCAGTTCGACCTTCAGGTCGGGGTGGCGCTCACGCAGCCGGGCAACGATGGGCGGCAACACCTCCACGCCGACCACGTCGCTGGCTGACACGCGCACCACCCCGCGCACCCCTTCGCCTTGGCTGGAGGCTGCGCGCGCCAGCGAGGCGGCCGTGCTTTCCATCGCTTCGGCGTAGGAGCGAAGCGCCAGTGCCAGTTCGGTCGGCATCAGCCCGAGCTGGGAGCGCGTGAACAACACGACGCCCAGCGCCTTCTCGAGCGCCGCAACATGTCGGCCGACAGTGGGCTGCGTGATGCCGAGTGCGCGCGCCGCTCCGGACAACGAGCCTTCCTTCAGCACGCCAAGGAACGACCGATAGAGCTCCCATCCGATTTCCTGAGTCTTCAGAGTCATACATAAATGTATAGCGGCACATCCGTTCTCGGC
Source organism: Variovorax sp. 10N420 (assembly GCF_056394705.1). Classification (NCBI taxonomy): domain Bacteria; kingdom Pseudomonadati; phylum Pseudomonadota; class Betaproteobacteria; order Burkholderiales; family Comamonadaceae; genus Variovorax; species Variovorax sp. 10N420. The sequence goes on from NZ_JBFTIJ010000002.1 coordinate 437,502, forward strand.
AATTTCAATTGAGCGGATCGAAGCCAAGAATCCATGCATCGGCAACAAACGGAGTGAATCCCATGAGCGGCAGCAGCAAGACGGTTCTGGTTCTCGGCGCCACCGGCGGCATTGGCGGTGAGCTTGCCCGCCAACTGAAGGAAGAGGGCTGGCACGTCCGCGCACTCACGCGCCGCGCCGAACAAGCCTTGGAGCACAAGGATGGCTTCACATGGTTGCGGGGCGATGCGCTGAATCCGCAGGACGTCGCCCGGGCCGCGAAGGGCTGTGCGGTCATCGTGCATGCGGTCAATCCGCCGGGCTACCGCCGGTGGTCGGAATGGGTCTTGCCGATGCTGGACAGCACCATCGCGGCGGCCATCGCGGAAGGCGCGACGATCGTGCTGCCGGGTACGGTCTACAACTTCGGGCCCGATGCGTTCCCGGTGCTGCATGAAGACTCGCCGCAGCGCCCGTCGACCCGCAAGGGCGCGATCCGCGTCGAAATGGAACAGCGCCTGCGCAAGGCGAGCCAGGAGGGCGCGCGCGTGCTGATCGTTCGCGCCGGTGATTTCTTCGGGCCGAAGGCGGCCAACAACTGGTTTTCGCAGGGCCTCGTCAAGCCGGGACAGCCGGTCAAGTCCGTGAGCGACCCCGGCCGGCGCGGCGTCGGCCATCAATGGTCATACCTGCCCGATGTGGCACGAGCCATGGTCGAACTGTTGGCACGCCGCCGTACGCTCGATGCCTTCGCCAGCTTTCACATGGCTGGTCACTGGGATGCGGACGGCACGCAGATGAGCGGCGCCATCCAGCGCGTCGTCATGCGGCGCACCGGCAGGGCGCCGGGCGTCTCCGCGTTTCCCTGGTGGCTGCTGGCCTTGGCGTCGCCATTCGTGACCACCTTCCGGGAAATGCGCGAGATGCGCTACCTGTGGCGAACGCCCGTGCGAATGGACAACGCGCGACTGGTCGCGGCGCTCGGCCGCGAGCCGCACACACCGCTCGACCAGGCGGTCGAAGCCACGCTGGTCGGCATCGGCAGCCTGCCCGCCAGCAGCCCGGCGAGTTATTCGAGCAGGGGCTCGAGCCCGGGCGCGCTGTCGATCTCGGAAGGCTTGTAGAGCTTGTGCTGCGCTGCGGGACTCGTGGCGTCCGTGACCACCACCAGGCGCCACGGGTCGCCCCGCTTCGCGCCCGCGCGCTCTTCGCTCGTCAGCTGGAAGCTGGTCATGCCTGGCACGGTGCCCTTGACGGCCAGCTTGAGCAGGGTGTTGCCCTTCTTGTCGGACACCTCGATGTCGTAGCCGAGCTTCTGGCTCGTGACGTTCTCGGCCTTGTAGCCGTAGCCTCCGAAATGGCGCGTCAGATAGTCCAACGCCGCTGCCTGGACTTCTTCCCGCGATGCCTGGCCCGAGGAACCCTCCGGCTCCGGGGCCACTGCGGGAAGGCTGCCGCGCGCTCGCGCCGCCTGGATCTCTTCGTCCGTCGGTTGCCATCCCCGCTCGCCGCGAACGAGGACCGCGAACTTCTGATCGGCATTCCACGAGGCGATATGCCACTCTTCATCGTCCGGCACCCGGGTGGAGACCCTGGCGGCCCTGTCAGTCTCGATGTCGAGAATGGCGACGCGGTTCGTCTGGAGAACGGCCCTCAACCCTTGTCCTGCGTCGAGCGTGCGCTTGAGCAGGGTGAGCCGGTCTTTGGCGCGCTGCATTTGCAATGCGCTGCGTTCGCCGCCGCCGATCCGGTGATGGGTGTCGAGCGATTCGAGATAGAACCACCGCCCGCCCGCGCCGACGCTGACGAATTCAGCCCAGATCGTGGCGATGACGTTGTCGCCCGTGGCCAGCCAGGCGTGGTCCGATGCCTTGTCACGTGCCTCGAAGACGCCCATTTTGGCGATGATCTCGACGGGCGTCCGCTTTTCGCCTCGCAGGCGCTTTTCATTGATGACCGCAAGTACTGCGGGGTCGACTTCTTTGTCCATACGGAAGGGTTTTCAACACAGTTGTGATCGCTTCGAGTATGCCGTGGAGCCATCGCCCACACGGCGGGCGTGCCGCTTCGCTGATTTGCTCGGCCGCGCAAGCTACTTGTGCGCCGGAAGCGTTTGCGTCGCGTCCTCAAGTAGCCCGCCGAAGCCCTGAGCAACTGTCATTGGGATGGTGCCGTTGCATTCTGAACACGGAGTAGGCTGCTTCCTGGGGGCCTATTTACCCATTGCGTTTTATCCAGAAGCAGCAAAAACATCCCCATTGGTTCTAATTAGTTAATACCAAACACCAACAAGCGAATGCTTGAATAGAACTAAATAGCCGGGCATTGGGTAATCACCTATTTACTTGAACATTGCCGGCCATTGGTTGCGTGCCATCTCTGACTGGAAATACCATTTATTCATGGGAAATTCCTTTCTAAGAACTGACAGAACATTCAGAGTAATCTGCGGCGTGGTAGCTTTAGCGTTCCCTACAATCAACTACGCCCAGATCTCGAACCAACTGTCGCTTGGCAAAGCCGCGGTGAATGTCAATGTTCTTGTTCCCGGGCTTTTTCAGCTTGATGAGGTAGCTGCAATCGTCACCGCAACGCGCTGCAGCCTGCCAGCTTCCTCCGAATTGATTGACTGGGCGAAAAACAAGGCGGAGCAAAAGTCGAAGGTTTGGGGCTTCTACTGGATGGCGCCAAACTCGAGCGAGTTCGGCTTCGCCAGCTATATGCATCTTCCGTCGACGAAAATCGTTGACTTTGGCAACAATTTCTTCCAAGGATATTTGCTATTGACTTGCGATAAGGACTTCAACGCTCCGGCGCTGTCTTGATCTTGGATAAAGAAGGGAGAAGTGATAGGAGAAAAGAGGAGAGGATCTCAAATTCCTTTCTGAAGAGCCGAATAAGGAAACGAGCAAGCAACCATGCTTGCAAGGGACGACTATGCACATAGAACTAGAACGAATTGGACAGGTATTTCCTCAATCCATAACAATATTGCCAACGTACCGTTGCAATGCAGAATGCACAGAATGTTGCTTTGAATCAAATCCGAGGATAAAGCAGCGCCTAAGCTTGACGGATGTCATCATCGCAATCAACCGTGCACGCGACGCTTTCCCCGCACTCCAGCTCGTGGTGTTTAGCGGAGGTGAAGTCTTTCTTTTAAAGGACGATCTCTATACGGCGATTGCGCATGCTCGTTCGTTGGGCCTGCGTGTACGCTGTGTCACCAATGCGTTCTGGGGAAAGACGTTGCGAACTGCCGCCCGCACTGTCGCCAAGCTTCTCGAGGCAGGTGTTTCAGAGGTAAACATCAGCACGGGAGCGGATCATCAGGAGCATGTTCCCTTCGAAAGCATCGAGAACGCTTGCGAGGCGCTAGTCACGGCGGGCGTAGTGACGCTCGTGACTGTGGAGAAAGATTCGCCGGAGACCGCTTGCTTGGAGCGAGTAAGGCTCAGCACGCGGCTCAGGCCGTTGCTGGAGAAGCAACCACGGCTGTTTTCTATCCAGTGCAACAGTTGGATGCCCTTCCACGCAGACTACGTCGAGCGGGGCGCTCCGGCCGGGCTCGAGTCACTTACCGACGGCTGCAGCCAGATTTTCAGCAACCTCGTCGTGACTCCATATGGGAGGCTCGCCGCTTGCTGCGGGCTAACTTTCGAGCACATTCCCGAACTGACTCTCGGCGATCTCCACACCGATGAGATGCGGGGCCTCTTCTACGCCGCATTGAACGATTTCTTGAAGGTTTGGATTCACCTTGATGGACCCGCTACCATCTTGCGCAAGCTCTTTGGAAGCGAAATCAATGAAGAGTTGAAGGAGGTTCGCCACATCTGCCAAGCATGCGCAGTCTTGCACCTCCATCCAAAGGTTCGATCCGAGCTCTCCTCCCGATATCAGGAATTTGTGCCAGATGTCTTGGCGAGGTTCGCGCTGAAGACCGAAATCCGACGGCGTGAGTTCGCGGACGCGGCGCAAATCACCGCACTCGCGTACACGCAAGAGCAGGAACCCGCATGAGACGGAGAAAGATTCTCGGCGGCATTGGTGTCATGGGCATTCCCGGGATCGGAAAAGCCTCGAGTCTCTATGGGACTCCGGTGAGCGTCTCAGGCCCGCTAGCCAGATCGTCCGAACCGCTGCGCTTGCTGCTTGATTCGATCAACATCCCGGCGCAAACCATGCCGCTCATGACAAGATTCGGCGCAATCTGGGAGGGAGTGTTAGGAAACGAGTCCGACAGGCGACGGTTCCAACGCGACCCGTCAAGCTTCCTTGAAGAGAACGGAATTCCGAAAACAGTGCTGGAGGCGCGAGACCAAGAAGTTGTGCTCTTGAAAGCCATGACGGACGACGACATCATGCGGTCGGCGCTGTCCGGTGACTACCTGGATTTTCTCAAGCGCCTCAAAGCTCTGGGCATCACAAGCCAGACCGGGAAATCAGCCCTGAGAAAGCAGGTACTTGCAGTACTTCGCGCCAATCTGGATGAAATCAAAGGGAGAGTTGCACGCATCGGAGGCGACGAATCCCGATTGTCAGCTCCCTATGCTGAGTCGAGAGAGCTTGCTTATCTTTATGGGCACCTTGCGCCAAGCATTGAGCAGATCGCGGTGGCGGCAGTGCCAGTCGCCATTGCGGCGATTGCCGTCGTGTATGTTTCAGTGGCCGCCGCTGTCACGGTCGGCATCATGGCGGGCATCTACATTTCGCTGGCAGTTTCGACCGGTGTGACCGTTGGTAGCAATGACTGCTCAGACTCAGCGCGCGACACACTCTTCGCAGGCCCTGCCAGCATGCCGCAGGCCGGGCGTTCAGTGCGTCAGCGTCGCATTCAGCACGCGATAGCGCAGCGCGAGCTGCTCGGCAAGCGAATGCTTGTGCTCAGTCCCGAGAGACTTCAGGAGGCTCAGCAGGCCGCCCGCCTCGCCCGGTTGCTGAATCAGGGGCAATTCGTACTTGAAGCGAACCGCCAACTCATAAAGGATGAGGTGAGCGTCTTCCTGGAGGCGGCGGTAGAAGTCGGATTGCTACAGATTCCGGTAACGTCGCGGCCCGAGGTCGTCGCCACCATTCAAAACATTGCGCTGCGTGCAGCAGCACTCGACTGAGCGAAGGTCTACATGCAATTGCAAGACGTGGGTGCGAAGCCCTTTGGAATCTTGTTTGCGATTCTTGCCATTGGGCCGATCGTTGCGGGCGTGGTTCTCCAGCGCCAGGCGGGTACCGCCAACCATTTCGCGTTCTGGGGCATTCTTGCCATCGGAATCCTGGCGTTCGGCGCAATCGGATGTGCGATGTTGAATCGGAGTGTGACGATTCAGGACGCCGACCTGACTGTGAAGTCGACCTTCTATGCGACCAGCGTACCGTTGGCGAGGATCACGAATGTCCAGACGATAGTTGCGGGTTCGAAAGATGACTTGGTCGGCTTACGCGTCAACGGAGTCGGACTTCCGGGCTTTCGCTCCGGATGGTTCAAGTCCCGAAGTGATGGCCGCTTGTTCGTCGACCGTGTAGCTGGCGACTACCTGCTGATATCCGTCGATGGCAAGCCGAGGCTCGCGCTTGAGTTTTCCAACAATCAAGCAGCCGCTAAAACACTTGCGGTCGCTATAAACAAATAGGAGCCTGGATGAATAGGCGTGAGTTGGGTGGCTTGGCCACGCGGGCAATTTCCCTGGTTGCGGTTGCCTCTCTGGCAGGCGTCGCATCTGCGCAGCAATCTTCCGCTGGAAGTTCAGCCAGTCAGTCGGACTACCTGTTCTGGTTGTCCGAGCATGACCGCACGATGGTGCACGACTTGGCTACTCAGCTTGTTGCTGAACTGGATGCAACACCGTTGGATTCGCGGCGCTTTTCGGGCATCTATCACCGAGGTGCTCCGGCGCTAAAGGCGCGAAGTACTGAAGCAACATTTGTCAAACGGTTGATGAAAGCGCGCGAAGGTTTAGGGCCGCTCCGTGATCGCGTTCTTCAAGGAGTCGAAGGCGGATTCAAGTTCTTGCCGAACTATCCGGATGGGCAATACAGCATCGTTACGTTTGATGCGAAGTTCACCGACGCACCCATCATTTACACGGAGCAACTTACGTTGTGCCGCGACCCTGCGCAAGGTGGACAGTGGCAGTTCGTCGACTACTACCTCGCGACGAAGCCGTTTTATACCTATTGAGCCTCATCCGGCTTTGTTCTGGCGAACCTAGGCATTGGGGGTAGGCGGCCCGCTGCGCGGAGCAAGTCATGTCGCGTACAGTCTTGATCACAGAGCGGGAACCCTACGCCCGAAATGAAGACCCGAGGCCGCTCGCATCGGTCAGCGCGGGGACAATCGCCGAGGACCCGATCACGAGCTGAAAGGAGCGCCCATGGCAGTCTTGCTGAGCGAAATCCAGTGGAGCGAACCGCTGCTGCCGACGGCGCACGACGCCGAGTGGGAAGCCGAGCTCAAGCGCCGCGGCGCGCAGGTGCTCGAAGTCGACCGACGGGTTGCGCCCAGCCGCTGGCTGCGCGAGGCGGCCTACCAGGCGACGAGCTATGTGCCGGCGGTGTTGCCCGAACGGCTGTACCGCATGGGCAGCATGGTGACGGCGCAGGAAAACGCGTGCCGCTACTGTTATGGCGCGAACCGCGCCTACATGAAGGTGCTGGGGTATTCGGAGTCTTTCATCCAGAAGGTCGAACGCGACGTGCAGACGGCCGAGCTGGACGAAAAGGAGCGCGCCTACATCGCCTTCTGCCGCAGCCTGGCTCGATCCAGGCCCCGGCCTGCCGCGGCCGAGCGGGCGAAGCTGCTGGCGCTTGGCTATACGCCGGTGCAGGTCGGCGAGATCGCCTTCTCGATCTCGTTCGGCTGCTTCTTCAACCGGGTCAGCACCTTGCTGGCGTGCCCGCCGGAGCAAAAATTCGAACGCATGGCGGCCGGGCCTTTCCGTTGGATGCTGCCGCTCATGATGGCGGCGATGAAGAAGTTCGGACCCGCCAAGCCTGCCGATGCCGTGCCGGGCCCATCCGAGTTGGCCAAGGGCCCCTTCGGCGCGGTGGTGGCGCCGCTTGCCGGTCTGCCCGCGGGCGGCGTCATGAAGGCGGCGCTCGACGGCTCCTTCGACTCCGGCGTGCTCAGTCGCGATGCCAAGGCGCTGATGTTCGCGGTGATCGCGCGCACGCTCGGGTGCCCGCATTGCGAGGCGGCGGGTACACGGTTGCTGCGCGACCAGGGCCTGAGCCAGACGGAAATCGAAACCGCCATGGCAACGCTGCGTTGCCCCCGGCTGGCGCCGCGCGAAGCCAGTCTGCTGGCCTGGGCGCGAGACACGGTGTATTACGAGCCTTCGTCCATTCAGAAAAAGACGCGCGCCCTCGGCGCCCAGCTGGGCACGGACGCGCTGCTGGACGCCATCGGAGTGGCATCCCTGGCCAACGGAACCGTTCGCCTGGCGATGTTGCTCGAGTGATGGCGCTGACCTGGGTCCTTGGGGCTGGCGTCGTCATCGCACTTTCGGCCTTTGCGGTGCTCGTGCTGCGGGCCAGGCGGCAGAACGAGCAGCTCGAAAAGCTGCTGCTGGCGGCCGACGACAAGCTGGAGCAGCTGCAGCGCCAGTTCGAGCGCTTCGTGCCGGCTGACGTGGTCGAGCGGCTCACCCGCGCCGGCGACGCTTTCGCGCCCGAACGGCGTCAGGTCACGATGTTGTTTGCCGATCTGCGCGGCTTCACGGCGCTTTGCGATCGGCTCGATCCCGCCGTGACGGTGAAGATCCTGAACGACTATTTCCGGCACATGACGGCAGCGATCACCCATCATCACGGCCACGTCACTGAATTCGTGGGCGATGGCTTGCTGGCCCTGTTCGGCGCCATGGAGTCCAACCCGTGGCAGGCACGGGACGCCGTGCTCGCTGCCCTGGAAATGCGTGCGGAATTGGCGCGCTACAACGCCATCCTGCGTGAGCAGGGGCTGCCTGAATTGCGCTTCGGCATCGGCATCCACGGCGGCGAGGTGGTCGCCGGTGTGATCGGCACTGCGGGGCTTTCGAAGTTCAGCGTCACGGGCGACCCGATCAATGTCGCGTCGCGGGTGGAGGGGCTGACCAGCAAGTTCGAAGTCGATCTGCTGGTCACCGAGGACATCCGCCGCGTCGTCGACGACCAGGTGCGCCTGCGGGCCATGCCGCCGGCGATGGTCAAGGGCAAGGCGGAGCCGATCCAGACTTATTTCGTGGAGGGTGAAGCGTGAAGCTTTCTGGCGCTCCGGGCTATTCGCCAGCGAGCTGCGTCTTCAGGAAAGCGACCGTGCGCGACCAGGCGAGCTTGGCTGCGGCCTCGTCGTATCGCGGCGTGGTGTCGTTGTTGAAGCCGTGCTGCGTGCCGGGATACTGATAGGCTGTGAACTGCACGCCGGCGGCACGCAAGGCGGCTTCATAGGCTGGCCATGCGGCGTTGATCCGCTCGTCGACTTCGGCGCGCTGGATGAGCAGCGGCGCCTTGACTTTCGCGGCCTCCGACGGCGCGGGCGTATTGCCGTAGAACGGAACGGCGGCATTGAGATCGGGCAGCCTGACCGCGAGCTGGTGGACGATGCCGCCGCCGTAGCAAAAGCCGACCGCGCCGAGCTTGCCGCTGGCATCGGGACGCGTTCGAAGCCACGCCGCAGCAGCAAGGAAATCATTCAGCGCATGCGTCTGGTCCAGCTTGGCGAATGCTTCGCGCGCCTTGTCTTCATCGCCGGGATAGCCGCCGAGCGGCGTCAGTGCGTCCGGCGCAAAGGCCATGAAACCGTCGAGCGCCAGCCGCCTAGCAATGTCCTCGATGTGCGGATTGAGTCCGCGGTTTTCATGAATGACGAGCACTGCCGGCAGGCGCTTGTCACCAGCCGCCGCCGGGCGCGCCAGATAGCCCTTGACCGTGCCACTGCCCGAGGGCGAGGGATAGCTCGCCCGTTCGATCTTGAGGCGCGGATCGCCGGGGCTGACTTGCTGTCCGGCCGCAAAGTCAGGGCTCAGCGCGGCCAGCAGGGTCGTCGCCGCAATTCCCGCCTTGGCAAATTTCTGCGCTTGGCTCAGGAAAGAGCGCCGGTCGAGATCGCCATGCACATAGGCATCGAAGAGGATGAGCAATTCCTGGTCGAAATCACGAGCTGTAAGACGAGAGGGCATGGCGCAGTGCATTGGAGAAACGAGTCTTGCAGCATAGCGCCGAACGCCGTGCCGGCCTTCGGCCCTTCGTTGCTGTTCGGGCTCGGCGAAGGCACCATCCTCCCCATCGTTCCCAGTGCGCGCACGAACGGCACCATGTCCTGTGGTCCGCGGCTGGTGAGCCAGTTGCCGTCCTGCACAACCGTCTCGTCCACCCAGGTCGCGCCCGCGTTGACCATGTCATCGCGCACGCCCGGCCAGGACGTCATGCGCCGGCCCGAGTGAGTCCGGCAGAGGCCAGCAGCCAGGGCCCGTGGCACCGGGTCGCGATGGGCTTGCCGGTGGCGTCGAACTTGCGCACGAACTCGCGCGCCTCCGCCGATTGGCGCAGGAGGTCGGGGTTGATGAAGCCGCCGTCCGCGGCGAGCACCGCGATACGTCTTCCTTCCAACTGATGCTCGACTGTCATGGCGACCTCCATTCAGGTGTGTCGCGCGCGCTGAAGTCGCGCGTCCGATTGCAATTGCATCCGCCGCTCGCCGGCAGGGTGTCGATGCTCATGGTCACCCGCACGGGGTCCGCATCGAACAGGTCGACCGCATCCTCATAGGAGCCCGTTGCGCTCATTTGCACTTCTTTGGAACGGAAAAGAAAATCTGAGCGCGCCGCGCGCATCCGGTGTGGGACGAGGACGCTGACTGGGTAGGAAGTTTCAAGGGCCCCTGCGTTCGCGCAGACGCGGCGTATGCTGGATCTCGTACGGGAGACAAGGAGACGCACCATCTTCTTTATCCCGACCGGGGCATGCAGCGTCTAGACGGCGTACGACACGGATGATCAGCGGAGCGCGAGGCGGCCGAGAGCGTCCGCGGCATCTGGCGGCATGTCTTTGCTGCGTCACGCGAGTGCCACTTCCTGGTCACTCGCGGGTGCGAAGCTGTGTGTCCATGCAACGCGACGACGCTTTTTTGCGTGCATGGCACGCCAATGCTCCTCCACTGATTGATCCGGACGAGGGGGATGCGACGCGGCCTCTCCAGCGTTTTCGCACGCTGTGGATCTCGGACCTGCACCTCGGAACCCCGGGCTGCCAGGCGACTGCACTGCTCGACTTTCTCAAGCACACTGATTTCGAGACCCTCTTCCTGGTCGGCGACATCATCGACGGCTGGCAACTGCGCCGTCACTGGTACTGGCCGCAGACGCACAACGACGTTGTCCAGAAGTTGCTGCGCAAGGCGCGCAAGGGCACACGCGTGATCTTCATTCCGGGAAACCACGACGAGTTCGCGCGCAAGTATCTCCACCACAATTTCGGCGGCATCGACGTGGCGGACGAATGGATCCACGAGACAGCGGACGGCCGCAAGCTCTGGGTCATGCATGGCGACCTTTTCGATGGTGTCATCCAGTGCGCCAAGTGGCTGGCGCATGTGGGGGATTCACTGTACGAGTTCACGCTGCGGCTCAATCGTCATCTGAATTCGTTGCGCGCACGAATGGGCCTGCCGTACTGGTCGCTTTCCAAGTACCTGAAGCAGAAAGTGAAGCGTGCGGTCAGCTATGTCGGTGATTTTGAGACCGCGGTCGCGCGCGAAGCGCGACGCCTTGGTGTGCAGGGCGTCGTCTGCGGCCATATCCATCACGCTGAACTGCGGGACATCGACGGCATTCTGTACGCCAACGACGGCGACTGGGTCGAGAGCCTCACCGCCCTCGCCGAGCACACTGACGGGACGCTTGAAATCCTCTATTGGGCCGGCCAATTGCCCGTGGCCACCCAAGCCGGACGGCCAGCTTTCCGGTCCGAGCCGGCAAGCGTATGACCGGCGTCAAGCTTCCACGATCGGGAACGCGTAGGACGGTCGACCTCGTTTACTTCAATGCGGGCGGGGGCCATCGGGCTTCGGCGCTGGCGCTCTCGGCGGCCATTCAGCGCGCGGGTCTGCCATGGACGGTGCGCCTGGTCAACCTGCGCGAGATGCTCGATCCCGGCGACAGCTTCCGCAAGCTCACCGGCATGGACCCGGAGGACATCTACAACAAGCGGCTCGCGCGCGGATGGACGCTGGGGCTCTCGCACGAACTCAAGCTGCTGCAAGGTCTGATTCGACTTGCGCATGCAGGCCTCGTCCGCATCCTGCAACGGCATTGGCTCGTCATGGAGCCGGACATGGTGGTATCGCTCATCCCGAACTTCAACCGTTCGCTGTGCGAGTCGCTGAGGTCCACGCTCCCGGGCGTACCGTATGTGACGGTCCTCACCGACCTTGCCGACCATCCGCCTGCTTTCTGGATCGAGAAGGATCTGCCGCAGCATCTCGTGTGCGGTAGCCCCAAAGCCGTTCAGCAAGCCCGCGCCGCTGGCTGCGCCGAGGCGCGCATTCACGCGACCTCCGGCATGCTGTTGCGAGCGGCCTTTCATGACGCACCGCGGATCGATCGCAACGCCGAGCGAGCCGCTTGCGGGCTCGATCCCGATCGCCTGACGGGGATCGTGCTCTTCGGCGGTCAAGGCTCGAAGGCCATGCTGACGATCGCACGGCGGTTGCCGGACATGCAGCTCATCTTTGCGTGCGGGCACAACGCGAAGCTGGCGCAGGCCCTGCGTGCGCTGCCGTCACGCGCGCCGCGATTGGTGCTGGGATTCACGCCGGACGTGGCACGCTACATGCAGCTTGCGGACTTCTTCATCGGCAAGCCAGGACCTGGAAGCCTCAGCGAGGCGGTGCAGATGCACTTGCCAGTGATCGTCGCGCGAAACCGAGCAACGCTTCCGCAGGAGCGCTACAACGTCCAATGGCTGAGGGAGCAGGGCCTGGGAGTGGTGTGCAGCAGCTTTACGCAGATCGACAAGGCGGTCGAATGCCTGATGGCCGGGCTGGATGGCTATCGAGAGGCGACTCGGCGGATGCAGAATCGCGCAATCTTCGAAGTGCCTTGCATCCTGGAGCGCATCATGTTCGAAGCGGGAAGGGCGGTGCGAGGGCAGCACGGAGTAGCTCTGCCACCACTGAAGGAAGTTCTTGGTTAAGCCCCTTGGCATTGATCGCCCTTGCGCCGCCGCCAGACAGAGTTGCTCGCAAGCGATAGAACCTCGATATTCGTGAACCAGTTGCCGAGTCAGCGCTTTCGATGTATTGCGCCAAGACGCACCGAAGCCTACTCTTCGCTCAAGGTCCTCGATTTTTCTTTTTCCAAGAACCATTTACGCACGAAGCCTCATGTTGGCCGCATCGCTCATCCTTCTGTTGCTGGCGGGTTGGGAACTCCAACTCCAGTTCCGAATGGCAAGCGCCGTGCGTATCCGAGCGAAGCGTACGGGCGTGTTCATGATCGAGGTGAGGCGACGCGTTTCAATGCAGCGCGTGCCTGACCATGTGTCGGAGTTTCCAATGCCACGAGAGGAGCGCATGCTGGTCCGTCGACTCTTCGGTCTTGTGCTCTGGCACGAGGAAATCAGCGTGGCGCTTCCAAATGCCGCCTGTGAGCATCTCGCGGACATCACGCCACACGAATTCGATCGTCAGTTCCCGAGCCGGCTGCGCCTCGGAAGCCCCACCTGACTTCGCAATAAAACGTCAACCTTCGATCGCTGATCCAGATAGTCCAGATCGCGCACTGGGCTCGTCGGAGGCAGAGGCGTCCGGATAAGTTCTGCGTTGCGCCATGCTTCGAAGTCCAAGATCTGCAGCGCAGAAAGGGTCCCGTGTGGAGGTTTGGTGACCGACCCCACGGCAGGCTTGGGCTTTGATGCTTGTTCATCGCAGAGCCACAGGTGGCCGCTAGCCTTTGACGCATGGCGCCGCAATGGGGTAGCGCTCCAGGCCATGGAAGGCAAACCATCATGAACACACCGATTTCGAAGATTCTTGCGGTCACCGCGGTCGCGTGGCTGCTCGGGCCCGCTAGCCCGCGACTCTTCGGCGGCCGTCTCGGCCTGGAGCGAGATCAAGGACGGGTCCGGCAAGACGATCGGGTACAAGTGATGCCGGCGCTGGGGTGATGCTCGATCAAACGATCAAACGATCAAGCCCCTCTGTTGCTCTCTAAGACAATGACATCTGCCTGACCTGATGGGACAGGTCGAAGAGCTTCGCCTTTCCCGCGTAGTACCGGTCGATGCGCCACTCTTCGAGGATCTTCATCGCGAGTTGAATGCGTCGATGTCCTCGCAACATCGGGACGATGGCGCTCGGTTTCACCGTGCCGTCACCACACGGTCACCTTTGGACTCGATAGTTTGCGATCCAAAGGCCCGGAGGGAACCCCATGTCGAAACTTCGCTTCTCGCTGGTCTGCGCCCTGTCGTTGATGGCGCCATGTTTGGCACTGACGATCACCACGGCTCACGCGCAGCCCGATGCGAGATCCCGCAATTCCGATAGTGCCGACCGGGACGGGGGCCGCGACAATGAGCGTGATCGCGGAGGCGATCGTGCTCACGACCATGACCGAGACAACGACCACCACGGTCGGCCGCCCGAGCCGATCAAGGTCAAGATCATCGGGTTCAATGACTACCACGGCAACCTGCAGACACCGGGCACCTTCGGCGTCAACACGCTGGTGCCGGCAGCCGAGCGCCCGGCGGTCGGCGGAGCCGAATACCTGGCCGCATACGTTGCGCGGATGAAGGCGCAGAACGTCAACAACGTGGTGGTGGGGGCGGGCGACTTCATCGGTGCGTCGCCCCTGATCTCGGCTCTGTTCTTCGACGAGCCCGCAGTCGAGACGCTCAACAGGATCGGCGTCGAGTTCAACGCCGTCGGCAATCACGAGTTCGACAAGGGTTCGGTCGAACTCCGGCGGCTGCAATCGGGCGGGTGCAAGACGACCGGTGGCATGCCCGATCCGAACAGCTGCAAGGGACTGGGCTCGAATGCGCCGGGTACGTTTGACGGTGCTCGCTTCAAGTGGCTGTCGGCCAACGTCATCGAGACGGCGACCGGGCGCACGCCGTTTCCCGCCTATGGCATCAAGACCTTCCAGGGCGCGAAGATCGCCTTTATCGGGATGACGCTGAAGGGCACGCCGAGCATCGTGACGCCGACCGGCGTCGCCGGTCTCGAGTTTCGCGATGAGGCGCAGACCGTCAATGCCCTGATCCCGCGGCTGCGCGCACAGGGCGTCGATGCGATCGTGGTGCTCGTCCACCAGGGAGGCTTCCAGACCAGCCCCAACGTCGGGGACATCAACGGCTGTGATGGCAACCTGAAGAACGCCGACGGTACCGATTCCGACATCGCCAGGATCGTGAAGGGTCTCGGCAACGAGGTCGACCTGGTCATCAGCGGCCACACGCATGCCGCCTACAACTGCTCCGCCAACACGGTCGAGGTGAAGGGCGTCACCGGCGCGCCGGTCAGCATGCCGCGGCCGACGGGGCTGCCCAACCGTGCAGGCCGCCTGGTCCCCGTCACGAGCGCGAGCGCCTTCGGTCGCGTGCTGACAGACATCGACCTGACCCTGCACCCGCGTACCCACAAAGTGCTGGCGGTGTCGGCCACGAACCGCCTGGTCGACCGCACCGACCCCGCCATCAACAATGCTATTGCGAGTGACCCGAGCGTCCGGAACATCGTCGACGGATACAACACGCTCGTGTCGCCGCTGTCCAACCAGGTCATCAGCACGATCACCTCGGCCCTGCCGAATACCGCGAATGCGGCCGGTGAGATGCCCGCAGGGAGCCTGGTCGCCGACGCGCAGCTGCAGGCTACGCAACCGGCATCGCTCGGTGGCGCGGTCGTCGCGTTCATGAATGCCGGCGGCGTGCGCAGCCCGGGCTTCGTGAATGCGGCCGGGACCTACCCGTACGACGTGACCTATGGCAATGGCTTCACCGTGCAGCCCTTCGGGAACAGCCTGGTGACCATGACGCTGACGGGGCAGCAGATCAAAGATCTGCTGGAGCAGCAATTCACTGGCTGCATGGGACAGACTGCACAGCGTGTGATGCAGGTGTCGAACGGTCTGAAGTACTCCTGGAGCGCCGGCGCGCCGGCCTGCTCCAAGATCGTGAACTTGGTGCTGACGCCCACCGACGTGACCGTGACGCCGCCCATTGCGACCGGTGCGCCAGACGATATCGTGGTCAATGGCGTCGTCCAGAACCCGGCCAAGACCTATCGCGTCACCGTCAACAACTTCATGGCCACCGGCGGCGACGGCTTCACGGTTTTGCTTGGCGGCACCAACTCGCTCGGCGGTGCCCAGGACATCGATGCGCTGACGGCCTACTTGAACGGCGGCTACAAGGCGCCCAGGCCCGCTTACGACCCGACGCTGCCCGCACTGGCGATTCCGAGGATCACGCAGCTCCCCTGACGGCGATCGAGATTGATGCGCGCGGTCCGGACCCTTGCAATGGCGGTGCTCGCGTTGAGCCTGCAGGGCATGCAGAGCCTCGCACAGCAGGCCCCCGCGAACAACTCCTGGCCTCACTCGGCGGCGGCGATCACGGACTTCCGGGTGAACGACCCCATGATGATGGCGGCCCGCTCCGCGCTGCTAGACCGCGCCGAAGCGCAACTCGCCCGCGGCGAAGTCGTCGAGGCCACCGACACCTTCGAGCGCGCGGCCATGATGCTGCACGCGCCCGATACCGAGATGGGCCTTGTCCGTGCCTACATGCAGGCCGGGCAGTACCGGCGGGCACTGTCCTTCTGTGCCCATGTGAGCGGCGCTCACCTTGAATCCGGCGCTGCGGGCGCGTTGTACGCCTGGCTGCTCAGCGCAGGGGGACAGAGGCAATTTGCGACGCGCGTGCTCACGGAAACGCGCGAGCGCCTGCCAGGAGATCCCGTCGGGCCCGAAGTCGCCCGAGCCTTCGCGTCTGCGGCCCCCGTCGCAACGGGCCTCTTGTTGCAGTCGCCGCAGCGCATGGCACCGCAGGCCGTGTCGGAGCGCGGCGCGCCGACCCTTCCGAATTCGGTCCGCGTGGTTTCGAGTGGCGTGCTGGTCGCCAATGGGACGATGGCGCTGGTACCCAGCACAGCCGTGGAGCCTGCGAGCAGCGAGGCCGTCCGGGTCCGCAATGGCATGGGGCTGATAACGCAAGCGCATGCGGATGTCGCGCAGCCCCTCGCGTCGCGCGGCGTCACGGTGCTGCGCCTTGACGTTGCACTACCGGTCGAGGGGATCCCGGCCGTGGCGCCGCGGGATCCGTTCGCGGGGAGCGCAGGTTTCGCATTCGCCTATGCGGCACAGGAGAGCGCGCAGCCTGCATGGCCTTGGCTGAGTCAAGGCTTCTTTGGCAGTTTTCTGGGTCGCGGTGGCTATCGAAAGCTCGGCATCGGAATAGTTGGCAGTTACGGCGGACCGGTTCTCGACGCTGCAGGGCGGCTTGCAGGGATGGTGCTGGAGGGTCGCGGGGAAGAGCCCGCGATGCTGTCCGCTTCGCACTGGCTCGACTTTTTTCCGGTGTCGGCGCCAGCTGTCGCCTCGGCCTCGTCGTCGGTGGGCGCTGCTGAAAGGCAAATCGGCGCCATACCCGCCGATGAGGCCTACGAGTACGGAATGCGCATTGCGCTTCAGGTGCTCATGCCTCGCTGAGTCAGGCATACCTTTTTCGCGCTCCGCAATCGATGGCGTGCATGTTGCCTTGTGCTCACCGGCGCGGGCCGGCCGAGCCGATCAGCGGAGATCGCCGAGCCGTTTTCCAAGTCAAGGCAGAACCGGTGTCGCCGCTGCCGCAGCGATTGCTGCATCGGCATCCGCGCGCAGCATGAAGCGCTTCGCCACCAGGTCGTTGGCTGCAGAGGTCACGGCCGCCACGTAACCGGCTTGGTCGATACGCCCCGGGACGTTCGTGACGTTCCAGCCGGTGTTGGTGCCCAGCGGCACGGCCACATCGAGGCTGCGGATGCCGGCCAGGTCGTTGCCGTCGGCGTCGACCTGTGGCACCAGGATCGCGTAGTCGCGTCCCAGGTAGGCGGGCGGCACCTGCGTCGCGATACCAGCGCTGAAAGCGTGACGCGATCGTGACTTAGTTCACGTCCACGCAGGCCTGTGTCGTTGAATCGACATATTGCATCCGCAGGATGCGCCCGATGAATTCGTCCATAACAGTCCATCATCGGCGGCGCTTCCTCCGCAGCGCGGCTGGAATCGCCAGCTTTGCCGCTCTTTCCACGCCCGTTTCATTCGTCCACGCGCAGTCGCGACCGCTCGATGTCAGCGCCTTGCGGGTGACCCAGTTGCTCGACATGTCGCCAGACCAGCAGCAGTTGTCACGCGACTATTCGACCGGACTTCGCCTGGCCTTCGCCGAACTGAAGAAATCGAAGGTGCCGGTGCCGCAACTCGCCACCGTCGAGACCGATGGCACGAAGGCGGCGGTCCGCAGCGCTTTGCAGGACGTCAGGAATGACCCGGCTCAGGTCGCCATCTTGGGCGCGGTAGGCGAGGAGCTGGCGCTTTCGAGCCTTGCCGAATCCGCGCAGTTGGGCATGGACATTGCGCATGTCGCGCCCTGGCTTGCGGACTCGCGGATGGATGGGGATCCACGCCTGTTCGCGCTTTTCGCCTCGCGCGAAGATCAGGTCCGCCATGTACTCAAGGCGCTCGCGGTGGCTGGCGTGAGCGAACTCGGGGTCGTTTACCCGAACCCGCGTCACGCACAGGCGATGCACGGCGGGATGGCCGCCATGGCGAGCCGCCTGAAAGTGAATACGCGCGACATCGTCGTGCCGCCCGACCAGGACGTCGCTGGTTTCGCCTCGCGTCTGCCGGCGAGCGCACCGTTCTACCTTTTGTTCATGGGTGGCAGCATCGAACTGTCGCTGTTCACGCGGGGACTCAGCAAGCGCGGCATGCAGCGCTACATGGTGTGCCTGTCGGACAGCGACACAAATACATTCATGCAGTTGAACCCCGGGAAGTCGGTACCGGTGATATTCACCGATGTGGTTCCAAACCCACTCACCAGCAAGTTGCCCGTGGTCCTCGCATACCGGGCGGCCCTGCAGCGTCTGTTTGACGAGGCGCCGTCGCCGGTGAGCCTGGCCGGCTATTTGGCAGGGCGCTACACGGCGACGGTACTCGCGGGGGTCGGCGCCAATCCGACGCGCGCACGCGTGCTTGCGGAATTCCAGCGTCGACGCCCACTCGAGCTCGATGGCTGGCACCTCGCTTTCAACCAAGCTGGGCGCGCGAGCGAATTCGTGAGCCAGACACTGCTCAACGGAAACGGCAACTTCGTCGGTTGAGCCTCACAGAACCTCGACGGATCGCTCGGGCGGTGCTTAAATCGCCGCCTGAGATGCTCTGCCGCCGCGGCGCCTTACCGTATCTGCGGCAGGGCAAGAGCTTCTCTGCGGAGCTCGCATGCCTCATTTCGACCTCAGCACCGCTTGGCATAGCGCCGGCCTCTGGATGGTGGCGAACATGGGCATTGCGCTGCTGCTGGGCTGGTCCGTTGGCTACGAACGCTACTTCAGCGGGCGAGCCGCGGGCAGCCAGGTCTATTGTCTGGTGTGCACCACTTCCTGTGCGGTGACCCTGCTGGCGGGCTTCCCGTGGCTTTGGTATTGGGGGGACCGTGCATGCTACCGAGGGGGACCCCACTCGAGTGATCGGCAGCATCCTGGCGGGCATTGGATTCCTGGGGGCAGGTCTCATCGTCAAGACGGGCCTCAATGTCCGCGGGTTAACCACTGCGGCGTCAATATGGGGTTCTTCGGCCATCGGCATTCTGGTGGGCGTCGGCTTCTACTTGCCGGCTGTGGGATTGACTGCACTCTTCGTCTTTTCAGTCTCTGTTCAACGCCGGCGATCGAGAACGTTGCCAACAGGCACGGCAGGATGAAGAGCGCGGCGCCGAAGTCTTCGTGATGCTCTTCAATGAATTTCCATAGCTTCATCGCCGTCTCCTAAGTAGTTCCATTGGAACCAATGAGGAGACTCTAGGGATAGGTCGCCCAGCTATCCAGAGGGCACGGTGAAACCGACCTTTGTTCGAACGGCAATAGTGGTGATCGCCGACGCGCTTCGGCGCCTCAGGACGCTAGGGAGAGGTGTGTGGCCGCTTCAGATGTTCGTGTCGCTCGAACAGCGCAATGACCCAATCGATGAAGACCCGCACCTTGCCGCTGAGGTAGTCGCAGCAAGAGGCAGACTTTGCCATCGTGGTGGCGGATGCCTGGCAGGGGCTTGGCCTCGGGCGCGAATTGATGTCACGCCTCATCGACGCAGCGCGCCGATATGGCTTCCGCCAATTGAGCGGGCATGCGCTCGCAACCAACGTAGGAGTGCTTGCGCTTGCCCGACGGTTTGGATTCACTGCCCTTCGCCTGTCGGGGATCGTGACGACGCTCCGTCTGGATCTTCAGAAGCAGTCATGAGAACACCTGCGAGCATTTTTGCGATGTTCACAAATCAACAGTGCGAGATGAGCGGTTTTTCTATTCGGCCAGCTGTCGCAAACTTCATCTGACAGGCCTCATCCGATGTTCTGTTGCAAATCATCCCAACCATTGAAGGAATCCGAAATGAAGACCTCGAAGATCATTGCCGCCGCCGCCGCTGTCTCGCTCCTGGCCGCGATCGCCGCTCAAGCGGAAACTTATGAAGGCGTGCACGCGCCCGTGTCTGTCAACCAACGCGGCGACGTCCGCTCTCAGGCCGTCGTTGCCGCGCACAGCGACAACCCGTACGCCGAAGGTGTCTCTTCGCGCGTGGCGCCGCGGCTGAACTCATCGGTCGCTCGCACCTACGTGCGCAACGATGCAGTTGTGGCCGCGCACAGCGCGAACCCGTACGCGGAAGGCTATGGGCAAGGCGTCGGCAGCGTAGCCGTCGGCGTCGTCGATCGCGCCAGCGTGCGGTCCCAAGCCTTTGCCGCTTCGCGCGGGCGCGGACTTCCCCTGTGAGTAGGCCAACTCAAGGCAAAGAAGCCGGTGCTCGTGTCCCGGCTTTTTTTTGTTGAAGGGGATCTGCCCCCACACGAGTAGGGAGCAAACAGGAGCCTTGCGCGCCTCAGGGCACGTTCGCCGTTGAGATCTGGAAAGGTTTGCCGGGCATCGACAGGGCGCCCCCGTACTCGGCGATGCTGCCGTTGATCGCATTGACCGGGCACCCCTTGGGCGCGGGGCAAGCGCCGCCGTCCGCGAAGACGACGGGCCCATAGCGATAGTTGCGCACGGCCCTTCCCGCGTAGTCGGCCACGCTCACTACGTGATTGCCGTTGGCGAAATTGTCGGCCTCTTCGACTGCGACGAGATCCGTCAGCAGGTTGTGCTTGATCGTGCGAACGACGCTGCCGGTGTTGCCGTCCTTCGAGAAGCGCACCCAAGAGATCCGGTTGTCGCCGCGCGAGCCGACGATCACCTGCTGGTTGATCGGTTCGCCGTCCCACTTGCCCGGTTCGCCCTTCGACGTGGCCAGGGACGTCGGATTGCGGCCGATGCCGGTCACCGTGCCGACTTCGGCGATGGCATCCGCATCGGCTTTCGGCGTGGCGACCACGGCACCCGGCGCAAAGCCGCCCAGGCTGTAGATGTGCAGCGTGCCGTCCTGCGTGGCAATCCAGGCGCGCTGATTGCTGCCGAAGATGGTCGTCTTCACGGCGGTGGGCCGGGCGCCGAGCGATACCGTCTTGATCACCTCCGGCATCTGCGAGGGCACGTGCTCGAAGGCGAAGGGCCAGTGGTTGGGTGCGCGTCCGAGATTGGATGTGCTGACGACGTTGGGGCTGAAGTAGGTGTCGTTGAAGTAGCTGAAGAGTGGCCTCAGATCGATGAAGGCCGCTTTCTGCTCCGACTTCGATATCACCACGGCCACGCCGCCCTTGGCGTAGCGATCGTAGTTGGGTCCGCCGCGAACGAAGCTCGCCCAATGCTTGTGCAGGGGCGAGTGGTCGGCGCCCATGAAGATGCCGCCCCCCTGCACCGTGCTGAACTGGTCCAGGCCGGTGGTGACCGCAATCTCGGTTGGCGCCGTCATCCCGGGCAGATCGACATAGCCCAGTACCTTCATGAAGGCGATGTTGCCCATGTTGGGCAAGCCTGGGTAGACGCCGATCCAGTCGTTCCACCAGTTGTGCCAGGCTGCGTAAGAGCGGCCGTCCGCCTTGTGCTCCGCGGCATTCATTGCGTCGCAGCCGTCGCACAAGCCGGCGAGCGCCACCACGGCGACCTGGCCTTTCATCGCTGCGGTGTCCCAGACGGTGACCAGTGCGAATTCGTTGCCGTTGGTCACGGCCACGCCGGTCGGCACCTTGTTGGGCGCGAGCCTGGCTGTGGCGTTGTTGCTGGCCGTGTTGCTGCCTACCGCGCCGAGCACGCCGTTTTGAAAGGCGACCACGGCTTCCGCGCAAAAACCCGTGCGGCCGGAGCAGCGTCCAATGGCCACAGGATTGCCGCTGGTGATGCCCGCAGCCTTGTAGTTCATGACGTTGGGCGTGTCGATGCCTTGCCCTGCCTGGTAGATCTGCCACGGAAGCTGGGGCAGTTGGGCAAACACGTTGTACATGTAGGCGGAAACCTGGAGCAGGCTGACGCCGACGCGCTGTGATGGATCGTCCGCTACGAAGATCGCGTTGGCCTGGTTCGTGGAGAAGGGGCCCGCGTCCGCCGTCACCGGGCCGCCAACGGACCAGTAGAACGGCAGGTTCTGCGCCGGCTCCGTGAGCCGCGTGTCCTCCCGCTTCGCAAGGGCAGGCCCGGTGTTGGCCGTGCCGTAGGCCTGCGCGTCCGGCCCATAGCGGTAGGCGATGCCGGCGTCGCTGCTGAGCTGGCTCGCCATCTGGACATACGAGCTCCTGATCACCGCCAGTTTGGAATCAACGATGTCGCCCCTTCCGTGTGCACCGCTCGGGGGCGCCTGAGTCTTCGGGGCCGCTGCTGGCGCTGGTGATTTGGGCTGGGCATGGGCACTTCCACAGAGCGCCAGTGCGCCGGACCCCAGCAGCAGTACGAAGAAACCAAAGAAACCAAAGAAACGCGAAGAGAGTTTTTTCATGAAACCTCGGGTCAGGATCAACGCACTTGCCGACCCGCACTATGGTGCCAGCGCGCGACGCGTTGTGGACGATTCCGGACAATAAGCGCTGTCCTACGCGCGGCTGCGAAAACCTCTGAACAGCCCCTGGTCACCGGGGCATATGGTGCGTCGACGATTTCGGCACGCAAACGCACGCCGGAGTTGCCACAGACCCCTCGCGCAAGGCTCCTTGGCGAGGGGCTTTTTCCGTTTTAGCGCAAGACGATGGAGACAAAAGCTATGCCGTTTGAACTTCTGGCCCAGGTGGGAAAAGGGCCCTTTCCGCAACTTTTCCACGATGGCGAGAGGGTTGAAAAAGTGATGCTCCTCAATGCCGCCGGACTGGTCAAAGCGGGCCTTTCTGAAGACTTGGATGAAGTCATGGTCTACGGAATCACCGACAAGGGCCGCGAGGCGCTGACGCCGGAAGCGGCACCTCGGCCACGGTGATGCTAGCCGCGCCGCTCGGCAGCGCTACGTAGGATGCAGACGCGCGGCGCGCTCGCCTCTTTCTGACGGGAGGATCGCAGTGCTGATCTTTCAATGAGCCATCACTGTTTATTGGAGGTCTCATGACCAGTCTCGTCTCCCAGATCATGCCCAGCGCGACCAATATGCTTCGGCTGGACCATACGCATGTCATGTCCACGTTCCACCAGTTCAAGGTGGATGCGCCCACGCGCGTCAAGAAGGGTCTCGTGAACACCATCTGCACCTCCCTGGAGATACATGCGCAGCTGGAAGAAGAGATTTTTTATCCGGCGGTGCGGGAGATCTGCGGCGAGCGCATCCAGCAAAGCCTGCACGAGCACGATGAGATGAAGCGGCTGATCAAACTGCTTCGCCAGATGGAGCCCGAGGCGATCGACTACGACGAGACAGTGATGGCTCTCATGCGCGACGTCATTCACCACGTGGCCGATGAGGAAACCATCGTTTTTCCCGCGGCCGAGCAGAAGATGCGCGACCAGCTCGGCGAATTGGGCACGCAGTTGACGAAGCGGCGCCTCCAGTTGGTTGCGCCACGCACGGGCGAGATCGCGCTCGACATGGGGCGCGCGGTGTCGGGCAACACAGCGGCGCTTGCTTTCGCGGCTGCGGCGGCGCTCAGCGTGCTGGCCATCGGCCGGGCGAGAGCGCGCTCAAAGAGCGCACATCCGCATTTGTGACGGCCGCGCGCGCAGCACGCGCGGGCAGAGCCTTCAGACCCTCAGATCCTCTTGCGCCGGGGAACCACGTTAAGTTGCAAGGTCGCTTTGGCCGGCCCGTCTCCGAGCACCACCTGGAGCGGCGCGATGTCGATGAGCTGGTCTGCGTGCCACACCTTGATGGTCGCGGCGCCCTCGGGCACGTCGAGCGTGGCGAGGCCGTCGGCGGCCGTCACTGCGGCCCAGGGCGAGTCGCTCACGTAGACGTGTCCCCGCATCGAGCTGTGGAGATGGCAGCCGAGCAGCACCGGGCCGGCCTTGTCGAAAGCCGCGTCGGCCGTCTTGCCGGGTTTGCCTTCGGGCTTGCCGGCGATCATCAGTTCGAAGCCGCCTGCGGGCCCGACATCGAATTGCGCGACCCCGGCGGCTGAAGCCCGCACGTGGTGATCCCATGGGTCGTTGTTGACAAAGTGAACCTTTGCGCCGACCGGTACCAGGGTCACTGCGGGAACGAAGCGCATCTTCTCCTGGCTGATCGTCACCTCCTTGGCCAACGGACGGGACGGTGCCGCCTTCGAGGTCGTGACCACGACGACGACCGCGTCGGTCACGGGTTGTCCGTCCTTGTCGATGACGCTGACCTGAAGCGGCGTCGCCGAGCAAAGTGCGCAGAGAAGCGCACCGGCGAGGGCAACCACCGAACTGCGGATGCCCAAGACGCGCCGGGGTGAGGAGTGGCTCTGCATACGCTTACAGCTGGCCCGTCTTCACGACGTGCCAGACCTTGTCGTAGTTGTCGCCGTACACGTCCCCGGGCTCCTGGTCCTCGGGCCACGTGTAGAGCGGCTGACCCTTGAATGTCCACTGCCTGGCACCGTCGGCGCGGGTGATCACCGAGAGATTGCCCGTCGGATTGACGCCTTCGCCAGCGAGGACCGGCGGCCACGTCACGGCGCAATTGCCATAGCAGGCCGAACGGCCCGTGTTCGGCTTGTCGTCGTCGAAGGTGTAGAGCGTCATCCCCTTGTCGTCGACTAGCATTCCGTTGACGAGCTTGATTTTCGAGACGTTGGCGGCCGTTGGCGCCTTGGTCGCGCAACCGGCGAGCAGGCCGGAGACAAGGGCGAGACTGATGGCGGCATTGCACATTGAGCGACGCATTGAGTGGCGCACGGAGTGGCTCCTTTGGAGTTTTGTTGAGATCGCGGTGTATTAAACATTTAGATACAGCAACGCCACTGCGCACTTTGTCACGGCCACGAAGCTTCGTTTGCGGGCGCATCCACCGCATGAATTCAATGTATTCACGGAATCATCTTCATCGATGCGGCGCTTCTGTCTAGAGTTCGGCCCCATAGAGCTGGAGACAACTGGATGGGCAACGCAACGATGACATGCCGCTGCGGTGTCGACGTGCATGCGCATGTCGTGCCGCGGGACTTCCCTGCATACCTTGGCAGCAAGCTGCCGGCGCAATGGCCTTCGATGGCACCGGCGCACGAATGTCATCGCAACGTGATGATCGCGGGCAAGCTCTATCGCACGGTCTCCGACAAGGCCTGGGACGTGCCGAAGCGGCTCGCCGACCTCCCGTCCATGGGGCTCGCGCGCCAGGTGATCTCGCCGATGCCCGAGCTGCTGTCGTATTGGATGGATGCTCCCGCAGCGCAGCAATTGCTTCGCTTTCTCAACCAGACGATCGCTGCGATGGTGGACGAGTCGGCAGGTGCATTGCTGGGCTTTGGCGCGGTGCCCTTGCAGGACATCGATGCCGCCATCGCGGAGCTGCAGCACATCCATCGAACGCCGGGCCTCGTCGGCATCGAAGTGGGAAGCAACGTCAATGGGGTTCCCGTGGGCGATCCGAGCCTCGATCTCTTCTTCGAGGCGTGCGAGGCGCTGAACATGCCGGTGTTCGTTCATGCCGTGAAGCCGACGGGCATGGACCGGCTGGTCGGGCCGCCGCCGTTGCAGCAAGTGCTCGCCTACCCCACCGAAGTGGGGCTCTCCGCTGCTTCAGTGATCACCAGCAACCTGATGTTGCGCCGCCCGCGCCTGCGCATTGCCTTCAGCCATGGCGGCGGCACCCTGAGTGCGCTGTTGCCCAGGCTGCAGCAGGGCTGGCAGGTCTTCCCCGCCTTGAAAGAGGCTCTTCAGTTGTCACCGGTGGAGCAGGCCCGCCGGCTCTACTACGACACCCTCGTGTTCGACACGCCTGCCCTGCAGCACTTGGTGAAGACGTTCGGCCACGGGCAACTGATGCTCGGCAGCGACTATCCATTCAACTTCCACGAGCGCCTGCCCGCGCAACGCGTGGCCGAAGCAGGCTTTGACGAGGCCACGCAGGCGCGGCTCGTTCATCTGAACGCCGAAGCCTTCCTGGGCATTGAGACAAGGAGTTCCCCATGAGTTCACCGTGGATCGCGGGGCTGCGCAGCGTCTCGCTCGACGTGCCCGATCTTGCGCTGGCCGAGACTTTCTATACCGGCACATGGAACCTCGAAGTCGCCGCGCGGAGCGCCGAGGTGCTTTACCTGCGCGGCACGGGTGCCGATCACCATCTGCTGGCCCTGCACCGCGGCGGCCTCGCACCGGCGATTCGCAAGGTCACGTTGCGCGCCCGCTCGGAAAAGGCCTTGCATCACATTGCCGATGCAACAGCGGCTGCCGGCGGCCGCGTGCTCCAGGCGCCGTGCGCGAGCGATGAGCCATCGGGCGGCATTGCAATGCTGATCGCCGATGCCGACGGCCGGGTGATCGAGGTCGTGCATGGCGACGCGCGGCGCCCCGAAGCGACGGAAGTCAGGGACCGGCCGATCCGGCTGGCGCACGCGGTGCTGAACGCGCACGACGTGGAGGCGACCCAGCGCTTTTTCGAACAGGCGCTGGGCTTCACGCTGGCGGACCGGACCCGCATCATGGCTTTCATGAATTGCGACCGCGACCATCACAGCATCGCGCTGGGCGACTCGGACAACGACGCGCTCAACCACATCGCTTTCATGATGCCCGAGCTCGATTCGGTGATGCGCGGCGGCGGCCGGATGAAGGACGCGGGCCATCCGATCGAGTGGGGTCCGGGTCGCCATGGTCCGGGCGCGAACGCCTTCAACTACTTCATCGACCCGTTCGGCATCGTCATCGAGTACACGGCCGAGGTCGAGCAGATCGACGACAGCTACGTGGCAGGCCGTCCGGAAGATTGGAAGTGGCCGCCCGGACGGGTCGACCACTGGGGTATTTCGCAGCCACCGAGCGCGCGGCTCAAAGAGGCGCAACGCCGGGTGCTGTTCAAGCCTGCATGAGTGCATTGGTGCATGCGTGCATGAGCACGGCAAAAGAATCCAAACGGAGAACTCAATGAAACTCGTGACCTTCATCGAAGCGGGCGCGCCCCGGCTCGGCGTTGTCGATGGCGATGCCGTCATCGACCTGAACAAGGCCCAGCCTCAAGTGCCGGCGGATCTGCGCGCGGCATTGCGAGCGGGCGCGGACCTGGCCGGAGCGGCAACCGCTGCCATCGCCTCGTCTGCGCCGCGCCTTCGCCTCGGCGCCATCAAGTTCGCGCCGCTGATCCCCGAGCCCGGCAAGATCATCTGCCTCGGTCTCAATTACTACGACCATGCGAAGGAGGGCGGCCGCGAGAAGCCGGTGTATCCATGGTTCTTCTACCGTGGCGCGACATCCCTGCTTGCGGCGAACGAACCTGGGTTGCGGCCGAGGGTTTCGGAGAAATTCGACTTCGAGGCCGAACTCGCGGTGGTGATCGGCAAGTCCGGCAAGCATGTTTCGCAGGACGATGCCTTGTCGCTCGTTTTCGGCTACACCTGCTTCAACGACATGTCGGTACGGGACTACCAGAAGCGCACGCCGCAATGGACCATCGGCAAGAACTTCGACAGGACCGGCGGCTTCGGCCCGGTATTGGTGAGTGCCGATGCACTGCCGCCGGGCGCGGTGGGTCTCAGGATCCAGGGCCGCCTCAACGGCGAGGTCATGCAGGACGCCAACACCGCCGACATGATCTGGGGCGTGGCCGAGACGCTCGCCCTGCTCACCGAATGCCTGACGCTCGAACCCGGCGATGTGATCGTGATGGGCACGCCCGCCGGTGTCGGGCAGGCCCGGACGCCGCCCGTCTGGATGAAGCATGGCGACCGCTTCGAAGTCGACATCGAAGGCATCGGGACCCTCGTGAATCCGATCGTCGACGAAGAGGCTTGACGATGACGGACGACTCGACACGCGACATCGTGGACGTCGCGGTGATCGGCTTCGGCCCGTCGGGTGCTGCGGCGGCCGGCCTGCTCGCGAGCTATGGGCTGCGCACGTGGGTCTGCGACCGCTCGACCGAGGTGTACGACAAGCCGCGGGCGATTGCGATCGACCACGAGATCCTGCGTGTGTTTCAGCAGATCGGTGTCATCGACAAGATCGAATCGGACGTCGAGCCGTTCACTCCGTCGGAATATTTTGGCGTCGACGGGCAGTTGATCAAGCGCATGACGATGGTCGATCCGCCCTATCCGCTGGGCTATACGCCCTCGAACGTCTTCACCCAGCCGGCTATCGAGAAGAAGCTGCGCGAGCATGTCTCGCGCATGCCCGGCGTCACGGCCGCGCTCGGCTCGGAGGTGATCCGCATCGAGCAGGACGAAGCCGGCGTCCAATTGCATGTGAAGGATGCCGAGGGCGACATACGGACTGTGCGCGCGCGCTATGTGGTTGCCTGCGATGGGGCCTCCAGCGGCATTCGTGAAGCAATGGGCCTCGAACTCGAAGACCTGGCCTTCGACGAGCCCTGGCTCGTGATCGACGTCCTGGCGAACGACCGCGGCCTGGCGAAGCTGCCGAAGACCAGCGTGCAGTATTGCGACCCTGCGCGTCCGAGCAGCTTCCTCATTGGGCCGGGCAGGCATCGGCGCTGGGAGATCTCGCTGAAGGAAGGTGAGGACCCGCAAGTGGCCGCCACGCCGGCGCGTACCTGGGAACTGCTCGCGCGCTGGATGACGCCGTCCGACGGAGAGCTCTGGCGCCAGGCGAGCTATCGCTTCCATGCGCTGGTGGCAAAGCAATGGCGCCGCGGCCGCGTCTTCATCGCGGGCGATGCGGCGCACCAGCAGCCGCCGTTTCTTGGACAGGGCATGTGCCAGGGTATTCGCGATGCAGCCAACCTGAGCTGGAAGCTGCGCGCGGTGCTGCGCGACAACATGGGAGCGGACGCCACCGAGTCGCTGCTCGACAGCTACGGCGTCGAGCGCGGCGAGCATGTGCGCCAGTTGACCACGCGCATCAAGGACATTGGTGCCGTGATCTGCGAGCGCGATCCGGCAAAGGGGCGGGAGCGCGATGCCCATCTGCTGGCGCAGGGCGGCGGGATGGTGGTGGACACGCCACGACAGGATGTCATTCCGAGGTTGCAGGGCGGACTGCTGTCGCCCACGGCGAGCGCAGCAGTCGGCACGATCTTTCCCCAGCCATGGCTTGAGCAGGGCGGCGAGCGGATTCGCTTCGACACGCTGGCCGGCGACGGATGGTGGCTGGTGCTCGATGCGGCTTTCGATGAAGCCGGCCCCGCTGCTCTGGCGGCCTGGCCCACTCTGCAGACCATTCGATTGGATGCGCTGCGCGAGACCGAGGACGTGGCGGCTGCATGGTTTCGCCGCCACGGCTGCGGCGCTGCCATCGTCCGGCCGGACCGCTACGTCTACGGCGTAGCCGCGACACCGGCTGAACTCGCGGCGCAACTCGCCAGCCTCGCGGCCCGGCTCGGCTCGCCGGAAGTCCGAACCCACAAACAACCCGGAGACCCAAGATGAAACGAAGAGACTTCCAGATCCAGCTTGCCATTGCAACCATCTTCGCGCCCTATGGTCTCGTGCGCGCGCAGGAGCCCTGGCCGACAAAGCCCATCAGGCTGGTGTTGTCCCAGCCGGCCGGCTCCGGGCCCGACAACGTGGCCCGCCTTCTCGGCGATGGGTTGTCGCAGTCGGTCGGCCAGCCTTTCGTCATCGACAACAAGCCGGGCGGCCAGAACGTGATTGGCGCACAGGCCGTGAAGCATGCGGCACCCGACGGCTACACCTTCTATTTCGCGACGACGGCGGCGCTGGTGACCAACAGCTATCTCTTCAAGTCGCTGTCGTACGACCCCTTGAAAGACTTCAGTCCGGTGGCCTTCGTGGCAAACAGTCCGTTCGCGCTGCTTGTGAATGCGCAGTCGCCTTTCAAGTCCGTGGCCGATCTCGTTTCGCGCAGCAAGGCCGATGCGGGCAAGCTGTCGCTCGCCAACGAGGGCCCGCGCACTTTCGGCGGCATGATCGCGCGCCTTTTCAATGCGCGCACCGGCGCGGGAGCGAACCTGGTGGCCTACAGCTCCATCGGCACGGGTGTGCAGGACTTGATCGGCGGCCAGGTGGATTCGCTGGTGGCCGATGTGGCTTCCACCGCCGAACTCGTGCGCAGCGGTCGGCTGCGCATGCTGGCCGTCACTTCGCCCAAGCGCATCGTCGGTTGGGACAAGGTGCCCGCATTGGCGGAGACTCTGCCGGGCTTCGACATGGTCGGCTGGATGGCCGTCGTCGCCCCGGCTGGAACGCCAGCGCCCATCGTTGCGCGAATGAATGCCGGCATCAACGCCATGCTGGAGAAGCCGGCCTTCGCGGAGAAATTGCTGGCGATCGGACCGATCGCCGCGCCGCCCACTTCGCCGCAGCAGTTCGATGCCTATCTGCGTGCCGAGCATCAGCGCTTGGGCCAGATCGCAGCCGAGATCGGGCTGCTCCCTGAATAGACGGGATCAGGACCGCTTGCGCGCAGCCGGCGAGCTGCGCAGGCCATCGCCGCCGAACAGTTCATGCACGAGTGAGCGCAGCCAAGCACTGGCCGCATCCTGATGGAAGCGGCGGTGCCAGAACTGATGCACCTCCACCACCGGTGACCGGAACGGCGGATCGACGATGCGGATGTTTCCGTGGCGCACGCAGATGTTCGCCAGATCGCGCGGCACGGTTGCGATGAGGTCCGAGCTTTCGATGATCGGCAGCAGGCTCATGAAGTGCGACAGGCCCACCGCCACATGGCGCTGCAAGCCGCGGCGCTGCAAAGCCTGCTCCAGCAGATGCTCGCGGCCATCGGGGCTCACGACCGCGTGCGAAGCGGCCAGGTAGGTTTTCAGCGAGATGCGCTCGCCGATCACAGGATGCGCGCTGCGCACGATGCACACGTAGTCGTTGCGAAACAGCTTCTGCATGAAGAAGCCGGCCTTCTGCAAATCCGGCAGGTAGCCGATCGCGAGTTCGGCAGCGCCCGACGCCAATGCATCGGCCGCCGTATGACGCGCCATCGACAACGTGCGCAATGAGCACCCAGGCGCCAGTTGTGCCAGGCGCGACAGGATCTGCGGCAGGAAGTGAACCTCCGCGATGTCGGGCGTGACGATCGAGAACTGCTTGCGAGCGCTGCCGGGGTCGAACTCAGAGGCAGGGAGGATTTCGGTCTTGATCGCCTCCACGACGCGCCTGATCGGCTCGCTCAATTCGATGGCGCGCGGCGTAGGTTGCATGCCGGCGCCCGTCTTGACGAACAGCGCGTCTCCGAACAGCACGCGCAGCCGCCGCACCGCCGCGCTCATCGCAGGTTGGCTCAGCCCGACCGCCTCGCCAGCCTTGGTCACGCTTTGGTGCTCCGACATCGCCGAAAAGGCAACCAGCAGGTTGAGGTCCACGTCGGTGATATTCATGCCGTGGATTCTAGGAAGCCAGGAGATCATGCGGCATCATTGCGCACACCATGAAGATCCAGGGATGACCGCCGCCTCGCCATTGGTAGAGACACTGACCGAGCTCAACGTCGTCGATCTGCTCGATTCGACGGGCCTGTCGCGCCTGCACCGCACGCCGTTGCGTCGCTTGTTCCGGCCCGCCGCCCACCGATTCGCCCGGACCGCGCACGAGTTCGATACCCGTGTGGGCGAGCACGGTCTCGCGCAGGGCAGCGCCTGGCTGATGAAGCGAATGACCGCGGGCATCGTCACATCGGGGCTGGAGCACGTTCCACCACAAGGGCCGGTGGTCATCCTTGCGAATCATCCGGGCATGACCGACACGGTCGCACTTTTCACCAGCTTGGCATCCCGCCCCGACCTCCGGGTGATCGCCCTGGATCGCCCGTTCCTTCGCGCCTTGCCTAATGTGGCGCGCCAACTGATCTTCCTGCCTGATGAGGAAGGCGGGCGCCACGAAGGCGGACGCATGGCCGTGCTCAGGACGGCCGCCAGGCACTTGCAGGAAGGGGGCGCGTTGTTGACCTTTCCGGCGGGTGAGATCGAGCCCGATCCCGCAGCCTTCGGCGTGCAGCGGGCCGCAGCGTCCTTGTTGAACTGGTCGAGCAGCTACACGCTGTTTGCCCGGCTGGCGCCGCGGACCCGGTTCGTGCCCGCGCTGGTGAGCCATGTCATTTCGCCGCATGCGCAAAGGCATCCGCTGACCCTCCTTCGCCGCACCGCGCGCGACAAGGAAAAGCTCGCTGCCGCATTGCAGGTGGCCTTTCCGCGCTATCGCGGTCTGGTGGCGCGGGTCACCTTCGGGGTCACATGCGGCAACCCGCCGCAAGCTGGATCTGACGGAGCGCAGGCGCTCGATGTCTTGATCGCCGCGCAGATGCACAAACTCATCCTTGCGAACGGATCGTCTTCACACGCCATCGCCTAGCACCTGCGTCCACCCGCGGGCCGATCGCAGGATGCCGCCTACAGCCCTTACGCCCGATGCCTCACGGAGGGCCGCCTGCGTCGGCTCCTAGCTTGGTCGGTCCAACGATCAAGGAGCGCGCATGCTTGCAATGAACTACCGGGGCCCGTATCGCGTACGAGCCGCACAGAAGCCCGATCCGGTGATCGAGCACCCCAATGACGCCATCGTGCAGGTCGAGCGGTCCTGCATCTGCGGGTCGGACCTGCACCTCTACCATGGGCTGGTGCCGGACACCCGCGTGGGGACCACCTTCGGCCACGAATTCGTCGGCACGGTGAAGGAAGTGGGCAGCTCGGTGCAGAACCTGAAGGTCGGCGACCGTGTCCTGGTGCCGTTCAATGTCTTCTGCGGCACCTGCTACTTCTGCCAGCGCGAGCTGTACGGCAACTGCCACAACACCAATCCCGAAGCGACGGCGGTCGGCGGCATCTATGGCTACTCGCACACGGCGGGTGGCTACGACGGCGGCCAGGCGCAATTCGTGCGCGTGCCCTTTGCCGACATCGGCCCGACAAAGATTCCGGACGAGCTGTTGCTGGAAGACGCGTTGATGCTCACCGATGCGCTCCCCACTGGCTACCAAGCCGCCGAGATGGGCGAGATCGAGGAGGGCGACACGGTGGTCATTTTCGGCGCCGGCCCGATCGGCATCTTCGCGGCCAAGTCCGCATGGCTGCTCGGCGCCTCGCGCGTCATCGTGGTCGACCACCTCGAGTACCGGCTGGAGTTCGTCAAGAACTATGCGCAGTGCGAGACCATCGACTTCAAGTATGTGGACGACATGGCCATTCACATCAAGAAGATGACGGACTGGATGGGCGCCGACGTCTGCATCGACTGCGTCGGATGCGAAGCGGCCGGCAGTGCGTTGCAGCGGCTGACAGGCATCAAGCTCAAGCTGCAGGCGGGCGCGTCGACGGTGCTGCACTGGGCCATCAACTCGGTGCGCAAGGGCGGGGTGGTGTCGATCGTCGGCGTCTACGGGACCACGTTCAATGCCGTGCCGATCGGCAATGCGCTGAACAAGGGGTTGACGCTGCGAATGAACCAGGCCAGCGTGAAGCGCCATCTGCCTCGGCTCATCGAACACATCCAGGCCGGCCACATCGAGCCGCACAAGATCATCACGCACCGGATCCCTCTCGAAGAAGTGTCCGATGCGTATCACATCTTCTCGAGCAAGCTCGACGGCTGCATCAAGCCTGTGCTGATTCCGCCGGGCGCCACGCTCTGAACACCCCGCAAGGAGAACCGTATGGAAGCACCTCTCAAGCACAGCCACATCAAGGGCTGGGGCAGTGACCTGGACCATGCCAATCGGCCTGCATATCCGAGAGAGCGGACTCCGCCGCGCCTCGAGGGCGTTCACTGGGACAAGCCGGAGCAGCAGCCGAGGAACGTCGAGATCCTCTGCTCCATCGAGCGGCCGGGCATCACGCCCGTCTTTGGCACGCCCCAACCGCCGCGGGGCATGAGCGGAAGCCTGAGGCGCATCGCCTTCCGCTACAGCGAGAACGACGTTCGCCACTGGATGCTGTTGCTCCTGGCCGACCGGATCAACGTGGGTGAAGGGCTCATCGAAGACCTGTCGCACGGCCATGTGCCGAGGATCTACGCCGAGATGGGCGGACGTGCCGAGTTGAAGCACAACCCCATGGGCGCCGCCCGCAAGGCGCTGACGGTCGTGGCGGTCAGCGGCCTGCTCTATCTCTGGCTGAAGCCGCGCAGGCGCACGCGCTACTGAGGTGCGCTCACTTCGCGGGTTCGAAAAAATTCGTTACTTTGTCGCCCGCTCCGCCGGCTTGAAGAGGGTCGCCGCGGCCCTTATTTTTCCGGCGTTCCACTTTGGTCAGAGAGAAAAGGAGGACCAGAAAATGGCCATGGACATGCTCAGGCAACTCGCCGGCTCGCCGCTGCCGGCTACGTTTCGCACGCGGGCCGAGATCGATCAGATCAAACTGCTGCGCGCTGCGGGACTCGTGATCGCGCTCACACCGGCGCCATCCGATCCACTCACGCTTTCGGGGCCCTCCGACGCCGCCCAGGTGCTCGCGATCACCGAGAAGGGACGCGAAGAACTCGCCCGCTACGGGTATCCGGGAGACGTGCCGATGTCCCACGTCCAGTCTCACAGCCCACCCAAGGGGTGGAAATCGAGGCTGGACGCCGTCGTCCGTTCGCGTCGTCCGACGTGGGGAGACCGGCCATGAAAGCGGCGATGGCGAGTCCGCTCGTATACCGCGGCGTGCAGATCGACATCAAGGTGAACCAGGCGGGCAAGCGCGTCTTCGGCCATGCCGATCTCTTTGCGAACAATGAATTCAAGGCTCGCCTCTCGGTCGGAAGCGCGAAGTCTCGGCCCAAGGACCTGCGCGATCGGCTCCGATGTCTTGCGAAGTCGAAAGTGGACGTGTGGGCGATCGCCGGATCAGAGGCCGTCCACTGAGGCGTGAAGCCTGGCCCGTGCCTGGCCCGTGCGCGGTGCGCGATGCGAGGCGTCGCCTACACAGCGTCGGGCCAACCACCGATCCGGTCCGCGTTCGCGCTCGCCAGATTCGAGCATTCATCAACATGCCGCTCCGATGCGCATAGATCACGAACAGACAGCTCCAGCGCACCTGCCGCGGACGCAA
The DNA here is from genome assembly GCF_056394705.1 of Variovorax sp. 10N420. Classification (NCBI taxonomy): domain Bacteria; kingdom Pseudomonadati; phylum Pseudomonadota; class Betaproteobacteria; order Burkholderiales; family Comamonadaceae; genus Variovorax; species Variovorax sp. 10N420. The sequence goes on from NZ_JBFTIJ010000002.1 coordinate 472,133, forward strand.
GGCCGGCCGCGAGTCCGTGAAGAACACCGGGAAGAGCCGCTGTCGCAGCAGCCGGGACAGCTCATTGCCTGGCTGGTGCGCCGGAGATGGTGGCAGTTCTCGGCACTCTGGCTGTCTATCATCATGGCCGCGTCGCTGGGTGTGGCGGCCCAGTACGGAATGAAGCTCATCGTCGACGCGATGTCCTTGCAGAGGCCAGCGGAGAGCGTCTGGGCCTTCCTGACGCTCTTCATCGGCCTCGTCATGGCAGAGAGCGTCTTCTGGCGGCTCAGTGGATGGATCGGCTGCAACACAGTGGTCGACGTCGGCATTGACGTGCGAACGCGGCTCTTCGCCTACCTCAGCGCCCATTCGGTCGATTTCGTCACGCGCAACAGTTCCGGGGCGCTGGGCGGCCGCATCACTGCGACGGCCGGCTCTACGGGCGCGCTCATCGCCACGCTCACCTGGCGGATCGCGCCGCCATGCGTGGACTTTCTCGGCGCGGTCGTCCTGCTGATGACCATCCAGCCCTGGATGGCCGTCGCACTGGTTTGCTTCGTTCTGCTGATGGCCGCGGCTCTCGCGCTGTTCGGTCGGCGCGGACGGCCTTTGCACCAGGCCTATGCGGCGGCGAACTCGAAGGTCACCGGCGAACTGGTCGACCTCGTCAGCAATCTCTGGACCATCAAGTCCTTCTCGGCGCGCGAGCGCGAGATCCGCCGCGTCGCGGAAGTGACGGGCAGCGAAGGGCAGGCGCACCGCACCAGCTGGCTGTTTCTCGAGCAGGCGCGAGTGCTGCACGACGTGTGCGTCTGGATCATGACCGGAACGATGATGACGTGGTCCATCCACCGCTGGCTCGAAGGCACCAGCACCGCAGGCGACGTGGTCCTGGTCAGCGCCCTGAGCTTCCGCATCTTGCACGGCTCGCGCGAACTCGCACTCGCGTTCGTCGAGGCCACGCAGCACGTCGGTGTGCTTCGGGAGATGCTGGGCGTGATCGCCATTCCGCATGACCCGCAGGACGCGCCGGGAGCGAAGGCCTTCCAGCCGGGCGCGGGGAGCATCCGGCTGCAGGACGTCGACTTTGCATACCGGGATGGTTCACCGGTGCTGAAGAACTTCTCGCTGGACATTCCAGCCGGCCAGCGCGTGGGCATCGTGGGCCCTTCCGGCTCGGGCAAGAGCACGCTGCTGGGGCTGATCCAGCGGCTGCACGACGTGCAGGCCGGGGCAGTGATCGTGGACGGACAGGACGTGCGCACGGTGAGCCAGGAGAGCCTGCGCGCAGCCATCGCCGTGGTGCCGCAGGAGATCTCGCTCCTGCATCGCAGCATCAGCCAGAACCTGCGTTATGGGCGGCCGGATGCCACCGACGCGGAACTGAAAGCGGTCGCCGAGGCGGCTCACGTCGATGAGTTCGTGCGGGATTTTCCGCAAGGCTACGAGACACTCGTCGGTGAACGCGGTGTCAGGCTTTCCGGAGGGCAGCGCCAGCGCGTCGGCATTGCACGCGCGATGCTCAAGGACACCTCCATTTTTCTGCTGGACGAGGCGACCTCGGCGCTCGACACCGCTGCCGAGCGCCAGATCCACGCCGCGCTGCATCGCGCCATGGAAGGACGCACCGTGGTTGCCGTTGCGCACCGGCTTTCGACCGTGGCGAGCTTCGACCGCATCGTCGTCCTCTGCCAGGGCCGGGTCGTCGAGGACGGCCATCCCGAGCAGCTGCGTCGTGCCGGTGGGCTCTACCAGCGGCTTTGGAACGCGCAGGCCAAGGGTCAGAACGTGGCCTGAGCGTGCCGGGGCAGCAGCTCCTGCCAATAGCGCAGGCGCCGCGCGAGCGGTCGATCGATGACGCGGCGCTCCGGTTGCTCCAGAGGGTCGGGCAAGTCCCAGAGGCCGCTTCGATGCCAGTGCGCCGGGTCCAGCCAGTCGGGGCGGTCCACGATCGGATAGAGGCAGATTCCCTGGATCGGCACCCCTGCGGCGACGGAGCGGCGCACCGCCGATGCAATGTAGTCGAGCCAGTCCGCCCGGCCATGCCCCATGTGGCCGGTCTCCGCGATGAACACCAGGCGGCCATAGCGCTGGCTGACTTCGCGCAGCATGTCCGCGGCGTCCCGCCGTCGCGGGTCGTCCAGATGCCAATGCAGTCGCTCGTTGCTCGGGTGCTCCCACTGGTTGGGGTGGTAGTAGTTGACGCCGATCACGTCGAGGTAGCGAGGCGCGCCGCCGAGTTGCGGCTCTGTTCTTCCCGAGATCATGTCCCATGCCTGGAACTGCGACTCGGCGACCGACTGTGCTTCGCACTGCTGCGCCTCCGTGCCGTCCGCGGGGCCGATCACGTGGATCATCGGATCCGTGTGCACCATGCGCGCTTGCGGTGCGACCGACCAGAGCGCGTCGCATCCCATGAGGGTGGCTCGCACCAGCTGCCGCTTCATCGCATCGCCGGCGGCCGGGCCGGGCGCTTGACCGGTCTTTATCAATGCACCGGCGCTCGCCGCCCAACTCAGGTAAGAGATTTCGTTGATCGGCTGGAAGATCGGTACACCCTCCGTCAGCGGCACGAGACAACGTGCCGCGCGTTCGCAAAAGTCGGCAAAGCGTGCCCCGAAGTCCGCCGCAAAGAAATCGACTCCCGGCGGCACACCGTAGTGATGAAGCGTCCAGATCACTTGCACGCCGCACCGCCGAGCCACTTCCGCGTGGTGCGTGAGCCGCCGCGGACCGGCGCTGCCTGTGTCGAACTCACGCCAGCCGACGCTCTCTCGCACGGTGGCGATGCCGAAGTCCGCGAGCCGCCTGTAGTCGTCCTCGATCAGGTCCCAGTGCGCGTTCGCGCGGTTCATCGACAGCGTCTGCCCGAGGCTGTTCACGTGGTCGGCGCCTTCGAATCCCGCTATCCAGAAGCTCTTGAACAGAGCAGCCTCGCGCCCGTTCATGCACTCTCCGAACATGTTTCCGTGCGGTTCAGCGGTCCAGCGGAACGACCATTCGAGTGTCGACCTTGGCGCCGGCGTCCGCCAGCAGCGGCGCCGGGAGCAATTCAGTTCCCGGGGGCTGCGCGTCCTGCTGCTGATTGAACCTCGCAGCCTCCAGCAGCGCCAACATGCTCGCCGCCGTCTTGTCCCACGACGTGCTGGCGACCACGGCCGCGCGCGCACGGGCGGCTTTGGCGCGTGCGGCTTCGTCCATGGCCAGCACCGCTTCGCATCGCGCGACGAACTCGAGCGGTGTGGAGGCAATGCCCACCACGCTGCCGAAGCAGTCGACGACGTCCTTGATGGGCGTACTGACGACCGGGCGATCGGCCGCCAGGTATTCGAGCGTCTTGGTGGGGCTGATGTAGCGCGTCGCCTGGTTGAGCGCAAAGGGCAGCAGACACACGTCCCAGCCCGCCACCAGCGCGGGAAGTTCCTCGTAGCTGCGCTGTCCCAGCCATTGGATGTTGGGCCTGCGCGGCAGTGTCGACGGGTCGATCTTGACGACAGGCCCCACCATGACAATCTGCCAATCAGGGCGCCTGTCCGCAATGGCAGCGACGAGATCCAGGTTCAGGCGCTCGTCGATGACTCCATAAAAACCGAGCCGGGGGTGAGGCACATCGGCTTGTGCCGGATGCTCCCCAGGGTCGCTTGCCGAGCCGCTGAAGTGCACCGCATCGACACTGCTCGGAAAGCAATAGACGTTCGGATGGCGCAGCCGCTTGGCCTGGTACAGGCTGGTGCCTCCCGTGAAGACGACGTCCGCCGTTTTCAACAAGGCGTTCTCTCGCTGGAGCAACTGGCGCGGCGCCTTCAGGAAAGCCGACAGCTCATCCATGCAGTCATACACGATGCCGATCGGATCGAACTCGGCAGCCAGCGGGAGCGCCATGGGCGTATAGAGCCAGAGCCAGTACGGCTCCGGCTGCTCGGTTCGAAGGTATTCCATGAGGAGCGAGCGCAACCCCGGCAAATGATCGTCGTGAAAGCCCATCGCAGCACCCGGCAAGTGGGGTCGAAGGATTTCGACGCCCGGTGCCGGGTGAAGCCGCTCGAGCCGCGGCACGTCATCCCGCACCGGCTCTTCGATGAAGACCACCGGATATGTTCTTGCCAGTCTGGAGAGAAGGTGTTGCGGGCGCTGGTAGACGAAATCCCAGCGAAGGTGCGAAAAGGCGATGAGCCGTGTCATGGAATTCTCTGATGGGTTGTTGAAGAGATGGCGTTGGTCTGACTCAAGTCGCTGTTGCATGCACCGCCTGGCCGGGCCGCAGTGCGTGCGGCGCCTGCAGGGGGTCTCCGGCATTGCGCTGGGCCAGCCTTTCGAACTCGGCCGGGTCATGTGCGCAAAAGGATTCGAATTCCCCGTCAAGCGACTGCTTGAGCGAGCGCAGCCGCCGCTGGTTGTCCAAGCGCGCGCGGCGATCCTTCTCCATCAGCGTCTGGTACATGCGAAGGCCCGGCGTACACCAGGGCTCCAGGTCCATCTCGCAGTGATGAAAGTAGGCATCGCCCGCCAGCATGATCCACCGCGCGCCCGCGCCCGAGCGCACTGCGATGCCTGCATGGCCCAGCGTATGCCCCGGAAGGGGCACCATGAGGATGTCGGGCGCAATGCCTTGCAGCTCGCGCACGCCGTCGAAGCCGAACCAAGGTTCGCCCACTCCAAGGCCATACGCCTGCCAGCGGTCTCGACTCGACCATTGCTGGGGCCTGTAGCGCTGCCGGTCGAGCCATGAGCGCTGGCGCAGCGCGTCGTCGCGCTCGGTGCGCAGCATGTGGATCCTGGCTTCCGGAAAGTCGTCGAGGCCGCCGGCGTGGTCGAAGTCCAGATGGGTCAGCACGATGTGCCGCACGTCGCGCGCGCTGAAGCCGAGGCTCTCCACCTGGCGCACGGCGGTCATTTCCTCGCGGAAATCCGGCGACATCAGCTTGAGAAAGAAGCCGCTGAGCCGGCTGCGCGGATCACGCACGTCGCGCAGGCCATAGCCCGTGTCGGCCAACACGAGCCCGTCATCGGTTTCCAGCAAAAGGCAATGGCAGCACAGGGTGCCACGCTGGAATGCGGAAGGACTGCGTCCATCCATGAGCCGGCCACCGAGCGGGCAAGCGGAAACGCAGTTGAGATGGTGGACGGCAATCATCGCGGCGCCGCGACATCAGCCCCGGGCGCGCATCTGGTCGCGCAGCGCCTTGATCTGATCATGGTTGCGCTGCGCACCCCGCGCCTGGCGTTCGACCACGGTGCGCACGTCCGCCGGCAGGTTGGCCTTCATCGCCTTGCGATAGCGGGCCACGGCTGCATCTTCGCCGCGCTCGCATTCCTCGAGAATCGACAGGGCACTGTTCGCGCCCACGGCGCTCTTCACGTGGACCCATCCGCGATGCAGAGCGCCGCTCACGCTGCCGCTCGTATCGTCCGCAGTGCCGCCGCATTGGCGGATGAGTTGGGTCAGCTCCGATGCGCTTCGTGCACACTCGGCGGCGCGTTCGGTGAAGACCTGCTTCAGGTCGGGCGCATCGACTTCTTCCGCGCAGGTGCGGAATCCATACTCGCCGTCTCGCGTGGTCTCGAGCAGGTCTTCGAGCACCTCTCTCACGTCGTCGAGATCGCTGGCCGAAGGTGTGACGCCGCTGGCTGTCCCCTGCGCAGCCGACGACGAAGCCATGGAGGAGGGCTTTGAGGAAGGCATCGAAGAAGGCATCGAAGATGGCATGGCTGGGAAGTTGGTGTAAATGGGCATGATGTCGTCGAATCCGTGTCGGCCTCTCGTTGACGTCGAGGCCCTGGGTGGGCCCATGGTTGGGCATGGCCAAGGGCTGCCGCTCTTCGCTGTCCGTCAACGCCAGCGTGTCGAAGAGCGTTCCGTGACCTTGGTGCTCATTCCATGATCGGAAACGAACCCTCGCTCCTTGTCGTCGGCGCGCGATGCCCGCTGTAAGCATTCGTCCCCTCGCTTTGGTGGGGCTTCGTTTCTTTGGGAAATCGGCGGGCCGTTTTTGCGGCAATCTTTGCAGCGGGTGGTTGGCGAAAGTCCGCTGCCCTTGACTCCCCGCGAGAGACCCCATGGGCATTTGACTTGCTTGGAACAGCCCGCAATGAGCACCAGTCCGAAGAAGCAGTCGCCGAGTCCCGCCGGGCCCACGGACTCGAGTGGCCAGCGCAGCGTTCAACAGTTGCAGATCCCGCCGATCCAGCAAATGCCCGGCTTCTCGGAGATCACCTTGCTGTCATTGGAGGAAGGGGCCCTGACTGTCGAACTGCGAGGCGGCCCCGTCTTTCTGCGAAGCGCGGAGCAGCGACTGCATCGCCGAACCCCGGCCTTGCTGGGAGAGGACGCCGTGAGCCTGAAGGCACAGTGGTCCCGAATGCTGGACAACACGCATATGGTGCTGCGATGCCGGATCTACCCGGTTGCGGACTGACCTGCCGCGGAAGCGGCGCGACCGACGATTACCCCCGGTGGAGCATCTTCATTGCGCCGCTCAGCGTCTGCTTCTTCTTCCAATAGCCCGCCCAAGGGTCTTCGGTCTGGAAAGACAAGTGCTCCCGCGCGGTGGCGATCGTCCACTGCGCACCGCTCTTGAGCTTGGCAAGGTCGTCCCATGGCACTGGCATCGATACGCCCAGCCCCGGACGCGCACGCGCGGAAAACGCAGCCGCGGTGGTTGCGCCGTGCCCATTGCGCAGATAGTCGACGAACAGCTTTCCCTTCCGGTTCGACGGCCCGCTCTTGGCGACGAAGCGAGACGGTATGGTGCGCGCAAGGTGCTCGACGACCCTCTGCGAAAAACCCTTGACCGTCTCGTAGTCGAGCCGGGGAACGATCGGCACGACGACGTGCAAGCCCTTGCCGCCGCTGGTCTTCAGCCACGCCTCCAGGCCGAGTTCAGACAAGAGCGTCCGCACCAGCGAGGCGGCGTCCTGCACGTGCTGCCATGGCGTGCCTTCGCCGGGGTCGAGATCGAAGACGATGCGATCGGGTTTGTCGATGTTCTTCGCTGTCGAATTCCACGTGTGAAATTCAATGACGTTCATCTGTGCGGCATTTGCGAGCGCGAGGGCCGACCCGATCTCCAGCAGGGCGCCATGTCCCGGCCAAAGGGAGGGATCGAGTTCCTTGATGCCCGGGATGCTGACCTTCTCGTCGTGCTTCTGGAAGAACAGTTCTCCGTGGATGCCTGACGGTCCACGCACCAGTGAACAGGGCCTTCCCTTGAGATGCGGCAGCATCCATGGCGCGATCGACTCGTAATAGCGGACCAGATCGAGTTTCGTCAGTCCCGAAGAAGGATCGATCACTCGATTGGCATTGCTGACCTTGATCCCACCCACCGCGGATTTGCCCGCCGTCCTCACCGGCCCATTGCCGATCTGCCTGGCGGTCTCACGCACGACGGCTGTTGCCTGCTTGTCGGCTCGCAGCGCGACGTACGACGCATGGCGGATCTGGCCATCGGGTGTCCATTCCCCGAAGGCCACTTCGGCGACGAGATCGGGCTTGACCCATCGTTCACTGCCCGCCTCGCGCCGCGACCATCGTCCTGGCTTGGCGGCACCTGCGGAAAACGGCGGCTTGTTCGTTTCGATCTTCGACAGCTTCTTCTTGAGTTCCGCGGCTTCCTTGGCATCCCACCCGGTGCCCACGCTCCCTACTGAAATCAACTCGCCGTTGGGCGCATGCACCCCGAGCAGCAGGCTGCCTACCTGCGACGGCGATCCGAGGCGGTCGGTGTAGCCTGCGATCACGAACTCCTGCCGCAGCTGGCACTTGAGCTTGAGCCACGTCTCGGTGCGGCGTGACAAGTAGGGCGCATCGGTGCGCTTGGCGATCACGCCTTCCAGGTTCATCCGGCACGCGGAAGTCAGGATCGACGAAGGATCGGCATCGAAAGCCGCGCTGAACCGGACCCGCTCGCTGCCGCGCTCCTTCAAGAGCCCCTCGAGCAATTGCCGGCGCGCGCCGAGAGGCGATTCACGCAGGTCATAGCCCTCGAAGTAGGGCACGTCGAAAAGGAAGTAGACGATCTGGTCAGTGCCTGACCCGCGTTCGAAAGCACTCTGGAGTGCGTTGAAGTCCGGCAGGCCCTTGTCGCCGAACACGACGATCTCGCCGTCGAGCCAGGCCGACTGCAGCCCGAGGCCTTCCAGCTCGCCGACGAGGCTCGGCATCTTGGCCGACCAATCGTGCCCGCCGCGCGTGACGAGGGTTGCCTTGCCGTCGCGGATGCGAGTCATCAGCCGGTAGCCGTCGAACTTGATCTCGTACACCCAGTCGCCGCTGGCTGGCACGCCGGTCGAGAGTGTGGCGAGCTGCGGCGTCATCCTTGCCGGCATCGGTGCCTTGGTCGCGCCCGGCATTCCCTTGTCGGACTCTTCCTTGCGCGCGGGTTTTCGTTCCTTCAGCGGCTTGGCAACGACGCTGTCGGGCAGCGCCGTGACGACGTCGTACTCCTCCCTGGAGCGCGCGAATGCATCGCGCTTCTTGAAGAGGATCCAGGGCTCCTGCTTCTCGCCGCCCTTGGCGATCTTCACGAGTTCCCACAAGCCCGCGAGCTTCTGGCCGTTCAGATGGAAGACCAGCTTTCCCTTTGCCAGACCTTCTCGCGGGTCGCCGACGGGCTCCCAAGTCCCGTTGTCCCAAACGATCACCGTGCCGGCGCCGTACTGCCTGGGGGGAATCGTCCCTTCGAAGGAGCCATACGAAAGCGGATGGTCTTCCACGTGGATCGCCATGCGCTTGTCGTTCGGATCGAAGCTGGGGCCTTTGGGCACGGCCCAGGACAGCAGCACGCCGTCCAGCTCGAGGCGGAAGTCGTAGTGCAGCCGGCTCGCCGCGTGCTTCTGGATGACGAACGACAGCGCCTTCTGCTTTTTCTGCGCCTTGGGCTTGGCGGGAGCGCGGCTACCGCGCGGCTCGGAGGTGACCTCGAAATCCCGCTTGGCCCAATACCGCTCCAGCGGGTCCGCTCTCGCATCCTTGGCCGGCATGGTCGAAAGTAGCGGGCGGGGAGCCCGTCAGCGCCTGCCGCTGGCGGGCGAGCCGGTCTGGACGCCGGCATCCGTGCGCGGGGTGCGCTTGGCGGGCTTGCGCGGCCCCAGTTGCAGAAGCGGCTCGACGTTTTCGTTGCGCGTTACCGGCGGATCGAGGACCTGGCGCATCCCCTCTGAAAACTCCCGGCACGAACGCTCGAACTCCGCCAGCGCCTGGAGGTATTCACGACGAGCGGCTTTGTGTGTCATGGATCGCGCAGTGTCCGCGATTTCGAGGGCGCCTGCATCAGGGCATGCATCAGGCTTTGTGCGCACCCCGGCTCATGATCTCGCGCACTCTTTCTTGCAATACGGGCACCAGCTCGTCATCGAACCAGGGATTCGACTTGAACCATGCCACGTTGCGCGGCGACGGGTGGGGCAGGGGGATCACGCCGGGCGCATGTGCCCGCCACTCTTTCGTGGTGGCAGTCACCGATGCGTGGCCCTTGTCGCGAAGAAAGTGAGTCTGCGCGTATTGGCCGATCAGCAACGTGAGCTCGATCCGGGGCATTCGGGCGAGCAGGGCATCGAGCCACAGCGGCGCGCATTCGCGGCGCGGCGGCAAGTCGCCGCTCGTGGCGCGCCCCGGATAGCAAAAGCCCATGGGAATGATCGCGACGCGATCCCGGTCGTAGAAGGCATCGGGCGAGACGCCCATCCAGCTGCGCAGCCGCTCACCGCTGCGATCGTCCCACGGCACGCCACTCGCGTGCACCTTGGCGCCGGGCGCCTGGCCGACGATGAGGATCCGCGCGGCTGCTCCCGCTTGCAACACGGGTCGCGCACCCAACGGGAGGTGGGCTTCGCACACGCGGCAGGCTCGCACCGACTCCAGAAGAGAGTCGAGGGATCGGCCACTGTCTACGATTTGAACGGGGCTCCTCATAAGTCGGGCAGAGCGTGCGTTGCGGTCCACTGAAAAGGAAAACGGCAACAATCGTAGTCGCTGCGCTACGGCCATTCGATCGACCATCACCTTCTCAAGCCCATCGCTCTCGCTGACGTGCTGGGGCTGCTGCGGCGCCATTAGCAATCCGTTACGCGCACAGGTGATTGCCGCCGAATCCTTGAAAACCAAAGTTCCTATTTGGGTCCCGGTAATGCGAAACTCTGGTCACTCGCACAAATCGGGATATCAATGGATAACGAAGCCGATGTGGTCGGGCAGGCGTTCTTGCGCGGAGAGCGCCGCCTCACCGTTCCTGAATACATCGGGCTGGTTGCATCGTGCCAGGCGGCGTTCGATGCGGCGATGGCCGAGTTGCCTCCTTCCATGCAGGTGGATCTCTGGAACGCTTTTCATCCCGAGACCTTCCTGCCGTCCAGCGGAAGGCGGTTGCTTTGGGTGCTGCGCCGAGGCGTTCTCGACGACCTTGCCCCGAAGGCCGAGGACGTCCTGCCGCAGACCTGGCGACCCGCGCCGACCGAGCACGAGCAACTGGCCTTTCGCGCCATGCTCGAAGCGCTGGCGACGGGCCGCGAGCGCTCCGGCGAACTCACGGAGTTTTGCAACGAGATTTATCAGTGGCCCTCGGTCCAGGGCGTGGCCGAATACCTCACGGCGAACCTCGCGTCGGCAGTGCGCGTAGCCGCATTGGACGTCCCTGTTGATTCCGGGCCGAGGCGGTTGGACTTGCCGAGCTGGGCGCTCGTCGGCACCTTGCTCGACGCGTTGGGCGCTGCGCCCGATCACCGGGAAATTCCGCTCGCGGCTTTCACGGCCGCGCTGTCGACGGCACTCGGCGCTGAAAGGGACACGCTGAACCGCAAGCACTCGCAGTTGCTGGTCGAGTTCTACTTTGCGACGGATTCAGGCCGCCAGGCTTCTGCACCCGAAGCGCTGCTCCGGCTGAGGCTGGGTTTTGCCGAGGAGCTTGGCGAAGCGTTGGCCCAAGAGAGCGACGTTTCCCGGATCTCGCTCGAAGACCGCTTTCATGAGCTTCTGCGTCCACTGCAATGGCTGCGGCTGCTTCAGTTGACTGAAGGTCTGATCGGCTGGACTGCGCTCACTCTCGTGCATCTGCCGCCGGGCCAGATTGCCAGCGACTCGCCCTTCCGGTTCCTGAAGTGATGTCGAGCGAGGTCGAGCAAGGTCGAGCGCTTCTCGCGCTTGCCGGGGCTAGTGCAGAACCGCCAGCAGGCTGACGATGCCGATCGCCACGGCGGCCAGCGCATCGCCTGCGATCAACCCGCCGCCGAACAGCGATGCGCTGCTCATGTCTTCCGGCACGTCGCTTTTCGCAGGCGTGCGCGCCGTCCAGAGGCTTCCTGCGACACCTCCAGCGCCGAACCACAGCGAAGTCGGCAGGTTGACGAAGCCTCCGAAAGACAGCGCATAGGGCGACGGCAACACAATGGCATCGAGCACGAAGCTGCGTGGACGCAACCACTTGCGCAGCAGCTCGATCACGAGGCCCGCGGCGATGCCGACGGCAATGGCAGTGCGCTGAAACGGCAGGTCCTCCGTCAGGCCGCGCAGCACGCCGACGAACTTGTAGGTCATGGCCGAACTCCATTCGGCCGGCTGCTGATCGGCCTTCAGCACGGTCTGGTCCTGCAGCAGCACCGGATAGGCCGCCATGAACAACCGCGCGAAGACCACCGCCAGCACGGCACCCACGACGACGCCCATCACCTGATAGCGGAACTGCACGACGCGCGGCGTGCCGAGCCGCCAGCCCGTGGAGCGGTCCTGCTGCATGTCGCAGGCGACACTCGTCGCCACCAGCAACACAGCGCCGGCCATCAGGCCCACGCCAGGATCGCGCAAGCCGATGGCGGCGAGGATGACGACCGTCACGACGAAAGCGGACGAGATCGGATTGGAGTCGCTGACCCCCACCGAGATGCCGTTCACCAGGGCAAACACGAGGACCAGCGCGACGGCCACCGCGAGAAAGAAGAGGGGCTGCCCCAGCAGCCAATGCCCGCATGCCAGCGTGGCGGCGGCCCAGAAGAGCACCCATGCGATCAGCCGCACGCTGTTGACGCGCCGCCAATCGTCTTTGCCTGGCGATGCATCTTGCGTGGCCCTCAAGCGTTCTTGCGGAAGGGCCCGCACGAAGAGGAGCGTCATGTCGACCAGCGCGGCGCCCATGATCGTTCCCAGGGCAATCAGGAACATGATCTTGCGCGGCGGATCGCCGGTCTGCAGCCATCCGATCGAGACGAAGTACGGTTGCAGCGCAATGCCGATCAGGCCGCCCATCACGGCGGGGATGCCGATGCGGGCGCCGACGACGAGGCCCGCACCGAAAGTCGAAGCAGACAAGCCGATGGCGCCCAGCAGCGGAACTCGGGTCGACGCCAGCCCTGACAACAACCCGATGCCTATCCCACCGCCGAGCTGTCCCACGGAGCGCCGCAGCAGTGCGGGATCGGTCAATGCCCGAAGGATGTTGGCGACCGCCAGCCCCGAAGGAAAGGCCAGGCGCATGCGGTCGACCAGCACGGGCGTGTAGAGCATGCCGACCCCCACACCGAACATGCCCACGCAGGCAAGGTAGAGCGCCATCTGCCACGCTGGCGGCTGCGGCATGCCCATCCACGCCATGGCCTGCAGCAGCACGCCAAGCCCGCTCATGCTGGCGACGGACGAAGCCGCCGTCTGGATGTAGTTGGCGCCGTGGCGCCCGGCCGCGCCGTAGCCTGCGGTGACGGCAGAGCCGAGCAGCCCTGCCAGCACTTGTCCGCCGACGAAGAAGCCGAGCGAGAAGTTCATGTAGGCCGCCGTCACGCCGGCCAATGGCCCCAGGATGAACATGCCCGTGCACGCCAGGAGCAGGTGATATTGCCAACTGCCCTCGGCGGGCAACCAGCGCCATCGGGGGCTTTGGCTTTGGTGGGAATCCATGGACGGCGATGATCTCGCACTCGTGCCCCGCATCGGCCATTCAGTTCACCGTCAGATGACTTTCCTCGCCACAATCACGCCAAACAAGAGGAGACAACATGACGGTTCCAGCCACCTTCACCGAGATCCTTGCCCACTGGGAAGCCCGGCAGCCCGATGCCGTGGCGCTGACCTTTGGCGAATCAAGCCTGAGTTGGGCCGAGCTGGCCCGGCGGGTGCGCCGCAATGCTGCAGCGCAGCGGGCGGCGGGGCTCCAACCCGGCGACCGGATCGCCGTTCTCGATCTCAACCATCCGTCTTGCCTCGAACTCACGCTCGCGTGCGCCCAGGTCGGTACGGCCAATGCCGTAGTCAACTTCAGACTCGCCCCGCCCGAGATCGCCTATGTGATCAACGACGCGCGCGCCCGGCTGCTTTTCGTCGGACCGGAGTTCGCCGGGGCCGTCGAAAACCTGCGCGACAAGCTGCCCGCCGTGGAGCGGGTGATCCGCATCGGCGGGCCCGAAGACGAGTACGAAGCCTGGCTCGCGGCGCATGAGCCCGATGGCGAGATTCATCCTGCAAAGCCGGACGATTGCTTTCTGCAGCTGTACACGTCGGGCACCACGGGCTTTCCCAAGGGCGCGATGCTCACCCACCGCGGAATGGTCGCGCATTCGTACAACGTGGCAGTCGACCAGGGCATGGATGTCGACGCACGCGTCCAGGTCGCAATGCCGTTGTTTCATGTCGGCGGGACCAGCTACTCGCTCGCGGTGATCAGCCAAGGCGCACGGATTTTCATGCTGCGCATGCCCGACCCCGCGGCGGTGCTGGAAATGCTGGAGCGCGAGAAGATCACGCACACCTTCCTGGTGCCGGCGCTGCTGGCAATGATGACCAAGGTCCCCGGTGCGGCGCAACGCGACTTCTCCGCATTGAAAACGCTGTCCTACGGTGCCTCTCCGATGCCGCTTCCGGTGATGCGCGCTTCGCTTGAGCTGTTTCCCGGAGTGATGCAGCAGGTCTATGGCATGACCGAGGAAAGCGGCGTCGTGACCATCCTCGGCGCAGCGGACCATGCCGACCCGGCGGTGGCTCACAGGTTGGTGTCGGCGGGTACGCCGATTCGCGGCGTCGAAATAAAGATCTGCGACCCGGCGACCGGCGAGGCGGTTGCGACAGGCGAGCCCGGAGAGATCTGGGTGCGCAGCGAGCAGGTGATGAGCGGCTATTGGGGCAAGCCGGAGGCCACCGCGGCGGCGATCACCAAGGACGGCTGGCTGCGCTCGGGCGATGGAGGCCACATGGATGCCGATGGCTATATCTATGTCACCGACCGCATCAAGGACATGATCATCAGCGGCGGCGAGAACATCTATCCGGCGGAAATCGAGCGGGTGCTGATCGAGCATCCGTCGATCGCCGATGTTGCGGTGATCGGCATTCCGGACGATCAATGGGGAGAGGTCCCCAAGGCGGTGGTCGTTGCCGCGCCAGGCGCCACCGTCGATGCCGAAGAGGTGTTGGCCTATTGCCGCGAACGCCTGGCTTCGTTCAAGTGTCCCAAGTCCTTCGATGTCATCCTGGAGTTGCCGCGGAACCCGACCGGCAAGGTCTTGAAGAAGGATCTTCGCAAGCCCTACTGGGAGGGGCGCAACCGCCAGGTCGTGTAGACCGAGGGCGAACCGACGGCACTCCTGTAGGCAGTCTCCCACGCCCGAAAGTCTCGTGGGCTGCGGTGGGTCCGCGCGACCGCGACGCAGCATGAATTCGTCTGCCGTCGCCGCGTCGCCGTGATTGCAGCGTGCGGCGCGACGCATCACTCCAGGAGATGTCATGGACAAGATCGTGGACAAGATGACACCTGAGACGTGGATGCTGATCGCCATCGTCGCGGCGGTCGTGCTGATCGCGCTCATCGCCTATGCCGTTTATCGCGGCAGACAGTCTCGTCGATTGCGGGAGCGCTTCGGTCCCGAGTATGAACATGCGGTCGCGACGCACGCCAGCCGCGCCGAGGCCGAAGCCGAGTTGAGGCGCCGCGAGGAGCGCGTCGAACATCTGACCATCGTTCCACTCACCCCGGCGGACGGCGCACGCTTCAGCGAAGCCTGGACCGCGCTGCAAGCCCAGTTCGTCGACAACCCGCGAGGTGTGGTCGACCAGGCGGATGCACTGGTGCGCGAACTGCTCGCCAAGCGCGGCTATCCGCTGGCCGACTTCGAGAACCGCGCGGCCGACGTTTCCGTCGATCACCCTGTCGTGGTGAACAACTACCGCGCAGCGCAGGAGATCCGGCACCGCGTTCTCCAGGGCGATGTGGAGACGGAAGAACTGCGCAAGGCGGTGGTTCACTACCGGGCGCTGTTCGACGAATTGCTTGAAGTGCGTGAACAGCGGCCGGGCGCCAAACCCGTGCAATCAATGCGGCCGGGCCGGCCGATGGAGGTTCGATCATGATTTTCGATTCCAAGCGCCGTCGGCCGCCAGAGGCCGAATCGGAAGTGGCGACGGTCGCGGACCGCGAACACCGTCCCGACGAGCGAAGCGGCGGACATGAAGACGCCCCGCCCGTGGCGCGCGCCACGGCCGACGCCAGAGCCGAGCAGCCGATTTCCGGCGGTGGAGTTGGAATGGACGCCCATGCCCCCGCGAACCGAGCCGTGGAGCGGCAGGGCGCCGACGCTGGGCATGCGCACGGTACTGGCGGTACATCGGAGAGCGAGCGCGAAGAACTGGAACCGCTCTTTCCGCCAGACCTGGCGAAGCAATTCCGCCACGGCTGGGACGCAGTGCAGATCGGCTTTGTCGATGACCCGCGGCAGGCGGTGCGCAACGCCGACGAGTTGGTGAAGCAAGTGCTGCAAAGCCTCACGGAGACCTTCGGCGGAGAGCGCGGTCGCGTCGAAGCGCAGGTTGCGCAAGCGGATTCGACATCGACGGAAGACTTGCGAGTGGCCCTGCGGCGCTATCGCTCCTTCCTGCACCGATTGCTGTCGCTTTAGCTCCAGGCGCTCAGGTCGAGAGAAACGGCACGCCGGTGGCGGTGCCGCCTTCGATATCGGCATCGATGTCGATGCGCGCGCCGCTTGCGGAATCGAACAGATGCACTCCGCCCGGCTTCGGGCGCAGATGGACGGTGTCGCCGGGCGCGACGGACAGGCGCTCGTGGAAGAGTGCAATCACCTGGGTATCGCCCATGCGGACGCTGAGTTGCGTGTCGGACCCGAGCGGTTCGACCACCAGGACCTGACTTGCCGCACCTTCAGCCGGCGTACAGATCTCGAAGTGCTCGGGCCTGATCCCGCAAAAGACGTCGCGTCCCGCATGGATGAGAGAAGCCGTCTGCGACAGCGGCAAAGAGACGCCTGCCGCTTCGAATCCTTTCGGCGTGCAGCGGCCTCGGATGAAGTTCATCGCGGGCGAGCCGATGAAGCCCGCGACGAACTGATTGGCAGGCCGGTCGAAGAGTTCGAGCGGCGATCCGACCTGCTCGACACGGCCTGCGTTGAGCACCACGATGCGGTCGGCCATGGTCATGGCTTCGACCTGGTCGTGCGTGACATACACGGTGGTGGTCTTGAGCCGCTGGTGCAGGCCCTTGATCTCGCCTCGCATCACGATGCGCAGCTTGGCATCGAGGTTGGACAGCGGCTCGTCGAAGAGGAACACCTGCGGATTGCGCACGATGGCGCGCCCCATGGCGACGCGCTGGCGCTGCCCGCCGGAGAGTTGGCGCGGATAGCGATCGAGCAGTTGCGCCAGCCCGAGGATGTCGGCCGCCCATTGCACGCGCTGGGCGATCTCGGCGCGAGCACTGCCGCGATGCTCCAGCGAGAAGCCCATGTTCGCCGCCACCGTCATGTGCGGATAGAGCGCGTAGTTCTGGAACACCATCGCGATGTCGCGGTCCTTCGGATCGAGGTCCGTCACGTCGCGTCCGCCGATGTGGATGCGCCCCTGCGTGACCGCCTCCAGTCCGGCGATCATTCGCAGCAAGGTCGACTTGCCGCAGCCCGAAGGCCCGACGAGCGCGACGAATTCGCCGTCATGAATATGCAGGTCGAGCCCATGGATGACCTGCACGCCGCCAAAGCGTTTCTGGATTCGGGAGAGAAGGACTTCTGCCATGAATGGATTTGAGTGAAGAGGCTCAGCCTTTGAGTCCCGTATGCGCCAGGCCTTCGACGAACTGCTTTTGGGCGAGCACGAAGACGATCAGCACCGGCAGCGCCGTGAGCGTGGCCGCGGCAAGCTGGATGTTCCACATCGGCCCTCCATAGGCGTCGGTGTATTGCGTGAGCGCCTGCGGAAGCGTGAACTTCGATGGCGTCGACAGGAAGACGATCGGCTCAAGGTAGAGGTTCCAGCTGTGCAGAAAGGTGAAGATCGCCACCGACGCCAGCGCCGGACGCGCCAGCGGAAGTGCGATGGTGCGGAAAATCCTGAAGCGGCCGAGACCGTCCACGCGCGCGGCTTCTTCCAACTCGGGCGGCAGTGCGATGAAGAACTGGCGCATCACGAATGTCGCAAAAACGCTCGGTGCGCCGAAGACCGGAATCAGCACCAGCGGCCAATGCGTGTTGACCCAGCCCAGCTTCAGAAACATTTGGAACAGCGGCACGATGGTGACTTCGGAGGGGATCAGCAAGCCCGTCAGCACCACGATGAACAACGCATTGGCGCCAGGAAAGCGAATGCGCGCGAACGCATATCCGGCCATCGATGAGATCGCGAGCGTGGCAGCCGTGACCACTGCGGCAATCCATGCCGAGTTCCAGTACTGCTGCGCGAAGGGCTGCACCGTGAACACCTGCTTGTAAGTGCTCCAGTCGGGATGCGACGGAAAAAACTGCGGCGGAAAAACGAAGATGTCGCTGATCGGCTTGAGGGACGAAGTCACCATCCACCAGGTCGGGAACACGAACGGAATCAGCAGCACGCACAGCAAGCCGTACAGCACGACTTTCATGCGTCCGGAGGTCTGGTTGATTTCACTGTTCATGGAAGACGAACTTCTTGCGCATTTGCCATTGCGCGAGCGTCAGCAGTGCGACGATCGCGAACAGCACGATCGCCAGCGTCGATCCATAGCCGAACCGATGGAACTGAAAAGTCTGCTGGTACAGGTAGTAGACCAGCACGGTGGTCGACACTCCGGGGCCGCCTTGCGTCAGCACCGCGATCTGCGCGAACACCTGCAGCGAACCGACGATTGTGATGATGGACGTCAGCAAGATCGTCGGACTGATGAGCGGCAGCGTGATGCGGCGAAACTGCTTGAAGCGCGGCGCTCCGTCGATGCGCGCAGCCTCGTAGAGTTCGCGCGGGACGCCTTGCAAAGCCGCAAGAAACAGCACCATATTGAGCCCGACATTCTTGAACACCTGCACCACGATCACCGAAAGCATCGCCGTGGTGGGCGTGCGCAGCCAGTTCGGTCCTTCGATGCCCATCAGCGCGAGTACGCCGTTGATGCCGCCGTTGTTCTGCAACAGAAAACCCCAGACGATGGTCCAGGCAACCAGCGAAACCACCACCGGGGAAAAGAACAGCGTGCGAAACACCGTGATGCCGGGAAGCTTCTGGTTCAGCAACACCGCCAGCAAGAGCGCCAGCGACATGTTCAGGATCACCAGTCCGCCCGAGAACAAGGCGGAAGCGATCAGCACAGAAGGCAGCAGAGGGTCGTTCAGCAACTGCTGGTAGTTGGCGGTGCCTGTGTAGTTGAAGGTGTTGGCCAGCACGTTCCATTCGTGCAGCGAATACCAGAACACCAGCAGCAGCGGCACGAGCACGAAGACGAGCGTCCCCGCCAGTTGTGGTGCGGCGAACAGCAAGCCCGCCACGCTGTCGCGCCGCGCAATGGTCCAGAACGGCCGCGGCGCCGGGAGCGGCTCGGGCGTGCGATCGAGTACGCGTGCCATGGCGCCTCAGGCCTTATTGCGCGAGCAGCGGGCCGATCTGCGCGCAGATCGAGCGCGTCGTCGCAGGGATGTCGGCCTTCGGCTGCCACACGGCATCGAGACCGGAGCGCACCATCTGCTGCAGGCGCGCGAAGTCCGTGTGTGCCGGCATGACCTTGCCGGTGGAGATGCCCGAGACGACGACCTTGTCGAGCTGCACCGGCGAGAGCAGGGCATTCGTCTTGCCGAGCACTTCGGCATTGAGCAAGGACTTGCGCGCCGAAGGGAAGAACTGCGCGAGCTTGGCCGAGTTCTCCGGATTGGTCATGTAGCCGACGAAAGCGGTCGCCATCGCCGCGTCCTTGCCTGCCTTCAGCACGCCGATGCCTGCCTGTCCGACGATCGCGTAATCGCCGGCCGGACCCTTGGGCAGCGGCACGAGATCCCAGTCGAAGCGCTTGTCCTTGGGAAGCAGCGAGGCACGGCTGATCTGCGTGATCGTCATTGCGGCGTCGCCGGCGAAGAAGTCGACGTTCTGCCCCGGCCCGGGGATTGCCTTCTTCACGAAGATCGCCTCGTGGATGAAGCCAAGCGCATCGACCATCGGCCTGTCTGCGAAGGTGCAACGCTTGCCGTCGGCACTCCAGGGCGCGGCGCCCCATGCGTTCCATACCGACGACAGGTATTGCCAGGCCTGGTAGTTGAAGTCGCGCACCACGAGGCCGCCCTTGCCGCCTTGCGCCACGGCCTGAGCGGTTGCGATGGCATTGGGCCAGGTCCATTCGCCGGCGGCGATCAGTTCCGCCGGGGTCTTGGCGCCGGCCTTGCGGATGAGGTCGTTGTTGACGAACACCGCAAAAGGCGAGGTCGAGAAGGGATAGGCGTAGAGCACGCCGTCCTTCGACCAGCGCTCTGTGGCGGAAGGGCTGATCTCGCCCAGGTTGTAGCCCGGGGTGGCGGCGAGCGGCTTGCTGAGCGGCACGAGCGCGCCCGAGTTGACGAAGTCATAGGCGCTGGTCTCGAAGATCCACGCCATGTCCGGCGCGTTGCCGCCGGCGATCTGCGTGGTGAGCGCCGTGGTGTAGTTCTCGAAAGGCAGCGACTCGAAGGTGACAGTGACGTCGGGATGCTCCTTCTTGAAGCCATCGGCAATGCCGTTGAAGAGCTTCAAGTGGGCTTCGTTGGCGCTCCAGATGGTCATGCGAAGCCTAGTCTCTGCCGATGCGCCGGCCGCGAGCGCGAGCGACAGGGCCAGGCCGCCGGCAATGGCGCGCAGGGTGACGGACTTCTTGCTTTGAAACATGGGTGGTCTCCTCGGTGTCTTCTCGGTGAGCGGGCTCAGTAGGCGCGCACGTCGGGCCAGCGCGTCTCCACGCCCGCGCGGGCCAGCAGCGCCTGGAAGCTCGCGAGCCGCGTGTCGTCCGCCTGCACCTGGTGCGGCGTCACCTTGCCTTCGAGGCAATGCGCCGCCAGCATGCCGGCCACTTCGCCTACGTTCCATTCGACCGGGTGCAGCCGGTAGCAGCCGTTGGTGATGTGCGTCGTGGCGATGTTCTTGCCGCCGGCCAGCAGGTTCGTCATGCGGCGCGGCAGCAAGGCGCCCAGCGGGATTTCGAAGGGGCAGGACGGCACGTCGATGTAGTTGTCGCCGCCCGTCGAGGGGTGCAGGTCGATGCGGTACATGCCGACGCCCACGCTGTCGCGGTAGTGCACTGCGCCCTGGTCGCCGCGCACGGCATGCGACAGATGCTGCTCGACGATGCGTGTCATGCCGATGATGCGCCGGCTCTCTCGCACATAGGGCGCCATGGCCAGGCCGTGCGTCGTGCCCGTGACGTCGCCGCGCAGGCGCAGCCCCGGAAAACCCGTTCCGCCATCGGCGCGTGGTGCTTCGGTCTGCAGCCAGTAGAAGACCGAGTGCGACAACTCCGCCGCGGACTGCAGATGGCGCGCCTTCTCATCTTCGGAGACATCGAGGATCGACCCCTCCATGTAGTCGATCATGGGCCAGTTCACGAGGCAGATGTCGGACGCATAAGCGCCCGGCCTGAAGTTGCGCCGCGCCGCGATGCGCCTGAAGGTCCACAGGTTCTGGTCGCCTCCGCTCTTGCGTTGGTCTGCATCGACGAGCAACGGATCGTCATCCGGATTGGGCGTGAACGATCGCTCGGCGATCTCCAACGTGCGCGGGTTCGGCGCCTTGAAGCCGAGCAGCGGGCCGCCCCAGAAGTGCGGTTGATATTCGCGCCAGAAGTCGTAGTTGCGGGGTTTGTCGATGGTGTGGTCGCCGTCGACGTGGTCGATCGCAAAGCAGATCGAAACGGCCTGCACGTTGTCCGGCTGTGCGGTCGGCGGGGCGCTCGGCTCGCCGGTGTCGGCCTGGCTTTCGAAGCCGATCGCGTATTCGCAGCCAGTCAGGGGCAGCACGTCGCCCAGCTCGGTGGCGTCGATGACGAACGCGGCCGCGACCGTGATCTCTTCCTGCGTGTCGCGATGGCGCAGCGTGACCGAACGCACTTTGTCGCCGTCGGTGTCGGCCGCCACCGGGCGGTACGGTTGCAGCACTGTCAGGCGGCCTGCGCCGCGATGAGGCGCCAGCATGGCTTCGATTACCGCGAGCCCGACGCGCGGTTCGGCGCAGAGGCGGCTGACCCAGCCGGCGCCGGGGTTGAGTTCGTCCCATGCGCGGCTGGCCGCGGTGAGCGGATAGTGATCGCGGTAATAGCGCCGGATGCCATTGCGCAGCGCGCGATAACGGCGGGTGACGCCGAACTGCTCGACCCAGCTGTGCTCGTCCGGCGGCACCGCCTGGCTGGTGAGCTGTCCGCCGATCCAGTCGTACTCCTCGCTCATCACCACCGAACGGCCGGCCTCCAGCGCGCCCAGCGCAGCGGCCACGCCGCCGAGGCCGCCGCCTACCACCAGGATGTCTGTCTTCATTTCTCGCATGCTGTGTCGTTTCAGTCGGTTGAGGTGTCAGTGAGCCTTGGCAGGCCCGAGGGTTTCGCCGCGGATCGGCTCGCAAGGCAGCAGCACTTGTTGCACTGGTTGCGACATGCCGCCTTCGACGCGACGGACCAGCATCGCTGTCGCCTGGCGGCCCATCTCTTCACGCGGAACCACGAACGATGCGAAGCGCGTGCCGCTGCCTTCGGTGCGAACGTGAGAGCCCAGGGCAACGACAGACAAGTCTTCCGGCAGCCCCAGGCCGCGCGCCTTGGCCGCGCGCTCCATTCGAACGGCGTCGGCAAGCTCGACGCAGAAAGCGACCGTCGCGCCGCTGCCGAGCAGGGCGTCGAGCAGTTCAACGTCGTCGGCTGGCGTGTCCGGCATTTGCAGGACCAGTTCCATGTCGGCGCCGAGGGCCGCGGAGAAGCCTGTCCAGCGATCGAACTGCGACTCCGCCGGACCGATGGACCCCAGATAGGCCAGGCGGCGATGCCCGAGGTCGTGGGCCTGCCGCACGAGAGCGCCCGTGGCCGCGGCATAATCGCCGCCCACGAAAGGCACTCGCCCGCCGGCATCCTCGCGCCGGCCGATCGCAACGAAGGGAAAGTCGCCGGCCACCAGCCGCGCGAGTTCCGTCCGGTCGAAGGTCTTGCCCAGCACGATGCAGCCATCGGCGATGCGCAGCCGGCTTTCCTCGGCAAATATCTTTCGCTGTGCGTCACTGCTGGCGCCGGTCAAAAGCAGAAGGTCGTAGCCCCGCGCCTGCGCTTCCTCCTCGATTCCGAAGAGAAAGGGCAGGAAGAAGTCGGCGTGCGCGTTCGGAAAAGCGGGTTCGTAGGTGAACACGCCGAGGATGCGGTTCGAGCCCTTCGCCATCCGGCGCGCAATCGGATCGGGCACATAGCCGGTGTCACGAATGATCTTCTGGACCCGCTCGCGCGTTTCAGCCGGGATGCGGGCGAGCGCGTTTTCAGCCCCGTTGAGCACCAGGGACACGGTCGCCTGACTCACGCCCGCGAGCTTGGCGATGTCGAGCTGGGTGACGCGGCGGGCGGCGGGCATTTGTGGCTGCTGATGCGCATTAGCAATTTAGTAATGCGTATTATCAGCAAAGAATCCGCAACTTCGCGGTGGAAAGAGGGCAGGGATTTCCCTGCTTTATCTGCTTTATCTGCTTTAGGGACGCAAAAGCAGCGGCCGCAAAAACAGCAAACCCAACAGAGGTCCGGGCAGCAAAAGCCAGGCGATCGAGGTTCCCATCCGGTCCACGCTCGAAGTGACCCAGGTGATCGACAACACTGTCACGAAGAAGCCCAGGCTGTTCTGGATTGCCAGTGCACTGCCGACGGCGGTGGGCGGGCAGGCCTTGGCCGCGATGGCCGAGAACTGCGCGGAGTCCGCAATGACCGCGACGCCCCAGAGCACCAGCGCCGCCATGCACAGGCCGAGTCCCGCGGTGCTCACCCAGGGATAGACAAGACACATCGTCCCCGACGCTGCCAGGGCTGCGGCGGCGACCCTGGGGCTGCCGAATCGCTTGCTCATGGAGCCGCCGAGCACGCAGCCGACTGCACCGACAGCGATCACGAAGAAGGACAGTGACGAGATCCAGCGCGGCTGGATCGCTGCGGCGATTCCTGACTGCCGCACCGCATGGGCGACCAGGAACGGCACCACGGTCCAGAAGGCATAGAGCTCCCACATGTGACCGAAGTAGCCGAGCGCACCCGCCCTGAATGCGGGGTTCCTGAACATGGTGAGTGCTTCGCCCCAGCGCGCGCTTCTTCCGGGTTGTCGCTTCAAGTAGGGCCCATCGCCCAGCGAGAACACCGCGGCAGCCGCGAGCAGCGCCAGCACGGATGACGTCAGGATGACGCCCTGCCACGACAGGTCGCCGCCCGCCGCACGTATGGCGTGGGGCAGGGCGGTTCCGAGCGTCAGCATCGCCACCAGCAGCCCCAGCGATGCACCGGTGCTGCCTTCGCTCCACGAGATGACCATCTTCATGCCCAGCGGGTAGATCCCGGCCAGGCACACGCCGACGATCAATCGCAGCACGAGCGCTTGGTGCAGGTCGACGGGCGCGAGCGCAAAAGCCGCGTTGAATGCAGCGCCCGCCACGCACGACACCGCGAATATCCGGCTCGCGGAAAAGCGATCCGCCAGACCCGATATGGCGAGGAGCAGCGTTCCGAGGATGAACCCGATCTGCACCGCACTCGTGAGCTGCCCCAGTTGCGCCGGAGAAAGCGACCAGACGCGCACCAGGTCGTCCGCCGCGCTGTTGGGGCTGAACCAGAGCGAGGTGCCGAACAGTTGCGCGATGACGATGGTCGCGACCGGGTGTCGGCTCCAGGTGTGACGCTTCATTGGTCGACCCGTCGTTTGTCGTTTATGTTTCCCCTGGGCAGGACGCCGGCACCGGCCGCCTCGCCGGGCTTTTCTGGTACGGGCGCCGATAATGCGCCTCGCCGGATAAACCCTGCTTCAACTTGCTAAAGTTCGCGTCAGTTCGCAAACCATTTGCCCTGCTGGCGAGTGCCGCTGCGCCCTTGTTCAACCTATCCAAAGCCTGCCATGACTGCCGGAAAATCCCAGATCATCTACACCCTCACCGACGAGGCGCCTCGCCTGGCAACCGCTTCGCTGCTGCCCATCATCAAGACCTTCGCCGCGCCGGCCGGCATCGACGTCACCACCAGCGACATCTCGGTGGCCAGCCGCATCCTGGGGCAGTTTTCAGAGCTGTTGACCGAAGCGCAGCGCGTGCCGGACAACCTGGCTGAACTCGGCAAGCTGACGCTTCGCCCTGAAGCCAACATCGTCAAGCTGCCCAACATCAGCGCGTCCGTGGCCCAGCTGAAAGCCGCCATCAAGGAACTGCAGGACAAGGGCTACAAGATTCCGGATTACCCCGAGAACCCGAAGACGGACGAGGAAAAGGACATCCGCGCCCGCTACAACAAGTGCATCGGCAGCGCGGTGAACCCGGTCCTTCGCGAAGGCAATTCCGACCGCCGCGCGCCCAGGGCAGTGAAGGAATTCGCACGCAAGCATCCGCACAGCATGGCCGAGTGGAGCCAGGCGTCGCGCTCGCACGTGTCGCACATGCATCACGGCGACTTCTATCACGGCGAAAAGTCGATGACCCTCGACAAGGCCCGCGACGTGAAGATGGAACTGATCACCAAGAGCGGCAAGGCGATCGTGCTCAAGCCGAAGGTCTCGCTGCTGGAGCGCGAGGTGGTCGACTCGATGTTCATGAGCAAGAAGGCGCTGGTCGACTTCTATGAGCAGCAGATCCAGGACGCCCACAACACCGGCGTGATGTTCTCGCTGCACGTGAAGGCGACCATGATGAAGGTGTCGCACCCGATCGTGTTCGGCCATTGCGTCAAGATCTTCTACCGCGAGGCTTTCGAGAAGCACGCCAAGCTCTTCGAAGAACTGGGCGTGAACGTCAACAACGGCATGGTCGATCTCTACAACAAGATCGCCGCGCTGCCACAGAGCACGCAGGACGAGATCCGGCGCGACCTGCATGCGTGCCATGAGCACCGCCCCGAGTTGGCCATGGTGGACTCCGCCAAGGGCATCACCAACTTCCATTCGCCCAACGACATCATCGTGGACGCCTCGATGCCCGCGATGATCCGCAACGGCGGCAAGATGTACGGCGCCGACGGTCGCCTGAAGGACGTGAAGGCCGTCATGCCTGAAAGCACCTTCGCCCGCATCTACCAGGAGATGATCAACTTCTGCAAATGGCACGGCGCGTTCGACCCGAAGACCATGGGCACGGTGCCCAACGTCGGCCTCATGGCCCAGCAGGCCGAGGAATACGGCTCGCACGACAAGACCTTCGAGATCACCGAGGACGGCGTGGCCAACATCACCGACCTCAACACCGGCGAAGTGCTGCTCAGCCAGAACGTGGAAGCCGGCGACATCTGGCGCATGTGCCAGGTCAAGGACGCCGCCATCCGCGACTGGGTCAAGCTGGCCGTCACGCGCGCGCGCAACTCTGGCATGCCGGTGGTGTTCTGGCTGGACGCCTATCGTCCGCATGAAGCGCAGCTGATCACCAAGGTCAAGATGTACCTGCACGAGCACGACACGACGGGGCTCGACATCCAGATCATGAGCCAGGTGCGTGCCATGCGCTACACACTGGAGCGTGTCGTTCGCGGGCTGGACACCATCAGCGCGACCGGCAACATCCTGCGCGACTACCTCACCGACCTGTTCCCCATCATGGAACTCGGCACGTCGGCCAAGATGCTGTCGATCGTGCCGCTGATGGCCGGCGGCGGCATGTACGAAACGGGCGCCGGCGGCTCGGCGCCCAAGCACGTACAGCAACTGGTGGAAGAGAACCACTTGCGCTGGGATTCGCTGGGTGAGTACCTGGCGTTGGCCGTGAGCCTGGAAGACCTGGGCATCAAGAACAACAACGCCAAGGCCAAGGTCCTGGCGAAGACGCTCGACGCCGCCACCGGCAAGCTGCTGGACAACAACAAGGGTCCGTCGCCCAAGACCGGTCAGCTCGACAACCGCGGCAGTCATTTCTATCTCGCGCTCTACTGGGCGCAGGCTTTGGCCGAACAGTCCGACGACAAGGAACTGGCCGCGCACTTCAAGCCGCTCGCAGACGCGTTGGCCGCCAACGAGAAGAAGATCGTCGACGAACTCGCTGCCGTGCAGGGCAAGCCGGCCGAGATCGGCGGCTACTACCTGCCGGACCCGGCGAAGACCGATGCCGTGATGCGCCCCAGCGCAACGTTGAACTCGACGCTCGCCGCCGCGAGCGCCTGACCGCGGAAGCCTCCTTCGGAAGCGCCGCTTTCAACGGCCTTCCGACGGCCTCCGATCGAGCCGGTCAGTTGGCTGCCTACAGCCAATCGCGCGCTCCGCCTGACGTCGCGCCCCACCCGCGCGAAATAGCTTGGTAGAACCCGCCGCCCGGGAGTGCGGAAGTCTGATCATGCCGGCTCCCGAGCTGTTCCAGCAGACGGAGCCAGCCATGAAGCCCAAGCAGTTCATCGATCTTTGTCGAACTTCGGTCGTGGCGTGGTCCGACGACTACGCGCCCAGCATGGGCGCAGCCATCTCGTACTACACGATCTTCTCGATGGCGCCGCTGCTCGTGATCGTGATCGCCATCGCCGGCGCCTTGTTCGGCCGTGAAGCCGCCCAAGGGCAGATCGTGGCGCAGATTTCAGGGCTGGTCGGGCAGGACGGAGCGACCGCGGTCGAAGGACTGCTGCGAAGCGCGAACGAGCCGCAGCGCGGCCTCATTGCAGGATCGATCAGCGTCGTGGTGCTGCTCATCGGCGCGACGTCGGTCTTCGCCGAGCTCCAGAGTGCGCTCGACCGCATCTGGCATGTCCCCGAAAAGGAAAAGCCCTCGGGCGTGTGGGCCGTGCTGCGTGCGCGGATCCTGTCGTTTGGCCTGATCCTGGGGCTCGCTTTCCTGCTGATCGTCTCGCTTGTCGTGAGTGCAATGCTGGCGGTGTTCGACACGTGGTTCGGAAGCCTGCTCCCCGGCTGGGAGGTCATTCTGCAGGGCATCAACGAGCTGTTCTCGATCGGGATCTTCACGCTTCTCTTCGCGATGATTTTCAAGCTGTTGCCGACCGTGCCGATTGCCTGGAAGGACGTGGCGACCGGCGCCTTCGTCACGGCGCTGCTGTTCGAACTCGGCAAGTTGCTGATCGGGCTCTACCTGGGCAAAAGTGGATTCCAGCAGTCGTTTGCGGCCGCCGGGTCGCTGGTCGTGCTGGTGGCCTGGGTCTACTACGCCTCGCAGATATTTCTGCTGGGCGCCGAGTTCACCAAGGCCTACGCAGACCGGCACGGCTCACGCTCCGCTCGCCGGGCGGCGGACGCGACGCGCAGCAGCGCGGACGGCGCAGGGCCGACCAAGGCTTCGGCCGGTGCGGCACCGCCGCCGCCGATGCCGGACTACTCCGGCCTTGGCCAGACTGCCAGGATGCAAGTCGAGGTCGACCGTCGCGTCGACTCGGCAGCGCAGCAACTCATCAAGCGCCTGGTGGTGCTGGGCGTCCTGGTGACCGCCAACGCAGTGGCGGCCCGCTGGACCAAGCGCAAGGAAAAATCAAGGCGCCAGCGCAGGATGCGCACTGCGGCTTGAGCGCATCTGGCTTCGCAGGCCTTCAGGGGCTTTCAGCTGTGTCCCGGCCAGCCGGGCAGGTACGCGCATTTCTTCGATCGAGCCACTTCCAGCGCCTGGGCCAGGGCCTCCTTCGGATCTTCGTCGAGAAGGTTTTTCTGAATGGCGCGCCGAAAGTGATTCGCCCAAAGGAACTCGAGAAACGGCGCATCGGACTTGGCAAAGCCGCCGGCATCCCGAACCTCGCCGGCCAGGCTGCGATACGGATCATCGCGCAGGTCCTCGAACGCCTTGGGAATGTCGTCGAATTCCCGCCGGTCGCCTGATTCGTCGTAGGGGTGGACCCAGCTGTAGTGGTCCATGAAGATCCAGAAGCTCCGGGGCTCGAGTTTGGACAGGTCCTTCACGACGCCGACCGTGACGGATTCGGATTTTTCGCGCACGAGTGCGGCGGCGGTGTGATGGTGGTCGACGATGTAGAAGGTCTTGCCCGGCCCCTGGATGGCCGGGAACAACTCGCGCCGCATGGCCTCACGCCTTTCCTTGGGCGCAAGCTTAGACCACGACTTACGTTTTTTGTCGACTTCCTTGAACCCGACAGTGATCTGCGTTGGACGAAGCTCTCGGAGCTTCACGTCCTTGAGCTGCGAGCCAATGCTGTACATCGAAAGCCCCCAGGCAATGATGAAAGATCTTCGCGCAGTCCCTCGGCGCCGTGCAGTAGGAGAACGCCGTGAATGAACTCACAAGCCTCGTCAGCACGCTGTTCGGAGAAGGCCCGGATCTGGAGGTCTGGCAAATGGCGATGCGCGGTGCAGTGGTGTTTGTCATCGCGCTCGTGCTCATTCGCGCTTCGGGTCGGCGTTCGTTCGGCCAGCACAGCCCGTTCGACGCATGCATCACGGTTCTTCTCGGCGCCGTACTGAGCCGTGCGGTGGTGGGTGTGTCGCCGTTCTGGGGCATCGTTGCCGCGGCTGCGGTGCTTGTTGTCATCCATCGTGCAGTGGCGCTGGCCAGCACGCGCTGGGCCTGGTTGGATCACCTGGTCAACGGGCCAGAGATCGAACTCGTCCGTGACGGACAGATCGACCCGGCCGCCATGCGGCGGGCCCTCCTGACGGACAGGAATCTGCACGAGGCCATCCGGCAGTCGATCGGGAATAAGGCGATCTCGGATGTCGCGCTGGCCCTGCTTGAAACCGACGGAAAGGTCACCGTCGTCGGCAGGGAGGACCATGCGGGCTGAATGCGCGCAACCGGCTTCTCTTTTGTCCCACAAACGGCCCTGATGCAAAGGCCCAGGCTGGGTCCCTGTAAAGGAGCCGGCCATGCGCATGAACGTCAGCGAGTTTGTCTGCCAGAGATTGCAGGAATGGGGTCTTCATCGCATCTACGGCTATCCGGGTGATGGCATCGGCGGTCTGGATGTCGCTCTGGAGAGGGCCAAGGGCCTGCATTACGTCCAGGTGCGACACGAAGAAATGGCCGCGTTCATGGCTTCGGCGCACGCCAAGTTCACCGGTGAGGTCGGCCTCTGCTATGCGACGTCCGGCCCGGGCGCTATTCATCTCTTGAATGGCTTGTACGACGCGAAGATGGACCATGTGCCCGTCGTGGCGATCGTTGGTCAGCAGGCACGAACCGCGATCGGCGCCAGCTACCAGCAGGAGGTCGACCTTCAATCGTTGTTCAAGGACGTGGCCAGCGATTTCGTCGCCACGGCCGCGGTGCCGAGCCAGGTGCGCCACCTCATCGACCGCGCCGTGCGCATTGCGGCGACGAACCGGACCGTGACCTGCGTCATCTTGCCGAACGACCTCCAGCAACTGGACTATGAAGAACCGCCCATGGCGCACGGGTCGACCCACACCGGCGTCGGCTATGCGGGGCCTGCGCAGCTTCCGGCGCCCGAATTCCTGCAAGCGGCAGCCAACGTGCTGAACGCGGGCGAGAAGGTGGCGATGCTCGTCGGCGCGGGTGCGCTGGGCGCCACGGATGAGGTGATCGCCGTCGCGGAACGGCTGCAGGCGGGCGTCGCCAAGGCTTTGCTCGGGAAGGCCGTGTTGCCGGACGACCTGCCGTGGGTGACTGGACAGATCGGCCTGCTGGGCACCGAGCCGAGCTGGGACCTCATGCAGAAGTGCGACACCTTCCTGATGGTGGGCTCGTCATTTCCTTACAGCGAGTTCCTGCCCAAGCCCGGAAGTGCGCGAGGCGTGCAGATCGACATCAACGGCGCGTCGCTCAGCTTGCGTTATCCGATGGAAGTCAACATCGTCGGCGACAGCGCCGTGACGCTCCGCGCCCTGTTGCCGCTGCTGGACCCGAAGCCGGCCGGCGCGTGGCGCGAAGGCATCGAATCAGGCGTTGCCAAATGGTGGAACACGCTCGAAGAGCGCGCGATGCAACCGGCCAAGCCGATCAACCCGCAGCGCGTGTTCCGGGAGCTGTCGCCACGCGCGCCGGACAACTGCATCTTCACCGGCGACGCCGGCACGGTCGCCAACTGGTATGCACGCGACATCTCCATGCGCCGGGGAATGATGGGCTCACTGTCCGGCAGCCTGGCATCGCTCGGCTCCGCAACGCCCTACGCGGTGGCCGCGAAGATGGCGTTCCCTGATCGTGTCGTCATCGCCTTCATTGGCGACGGCGCGATGCAGATGAATGGACTGAACGTCATGATCACCGTCGGGAAATACTGGCGGCAGTGGTCGGACCCGAGATTGATCGTCCTGGTGCTGAACAACCGCGATCTCTCGCAGGTGACATGGGAAGAGCGCGTTCAGATGGGCGAAGGCAAGACCGAGTCGACCCAGAGCATTCCGGACTTTCCATACCACCGCTATGCGGAGCTGCTGGGGCTCAAGGGCATCTACGTCGACGACCCGGAGCAGTTGGGCGCGGCTTGGGACGAGGCGCTCGCCGCCGACAGGCCGGTGATCTTCAACTGCGTGACCGACCCGAACGTGCCGCCGCTGCCGCCGCACATCACCGCCGAGGACGCGAAGAACTTCATGAAGATGACGGTCTCCGAGCCGGAGCTTGGCAGCGTGCTGTCGAATACGGTCAGGCAAGTCATGGCGAAGGTGTTGCCGGGATCGCGGCACTGAGGCGAACCAGTCATCAGGGTCTTGGGACTCCCGTCGGGTGGGTGCGGTCAGCAGGGCTCATCAGCGTAGGATGACCCCGCATCACTGAACAGAAAGCCCATCGTCATGTCCGGAACGCTCATCCTCATTGCCCTCGCAATCGCCGCAGTGGTCATCATGGTTGCTTTGGCAGTGCGCGAGAGCCGCAAGAAGGAAGATTCCTGACGCCGGATCGAGCATGCAATCGAAGCAGCTTCTCGCGCAGAAAGTCGAATTCGGCAACGCCGGCGATTTGGACACCAGCGGAACCGGCTGGTTTGTCGGCTTCAGCGACTGGACCAGGACGCCGCCGGCCCACTTGCGCCACATGCCCGCCGAAGAACTTGCGGCCGGGCTGTGCGTCAAGTGGTTTTCTCATCCAGCTGGAAATCCAAACGGTGAATCGAAGCCATTGAGCGATGGCCGGACGATGTCGATCCTGGTGAGCCCAAGTAGTGAATTCCGGATCGAGTTCGGCCACGGCCGACTTCGCGTCGAAGGAAATTCTGGCGCACACCTTGCGCCGCCATGGTGACTTCGTCATTTGGGGGTCCGGCCTATTTCATCGCGCATTTGGCGTGCAGCCGGCATGCATACTCACGGTTCGATGGTCCTCGCCACCTCCAACCCTTCGCAATTCAAAATGGTCACCTGCTATCTCCGATATGTCATCGACCCCTTCAAGCTGAAGGAATTCGAACACTACGGCAAGCTCTGGATCCCGCTTGTCGAGAAGTTCGGGGGACAGCATCACGGCTACTTTCTGCCGTCCGAAGGAGCGAACAACATCGCTCTTGCGATGTTCACCTTTCCAAGTCTTGCGGCCTACGAGATCTACCGCATTGCGTCCGCCGATGATTCCGAGTGCCAGGCGGCATTCAAGTATGCAGAAGACACGCGCTGCATCGTCAGCTATGAACGCAGCTTCTTCAGGCCGGTGTTCGAGTGACGAGCCCGGGTTGCGGCATGAACGCCACGGCACTTGCCCCCATCCTCGAGATCGAGGACTTGAGATTCGCGTACCCAGGGCAGCCGGCACTCGCGGCTGGATGGAGCGCTTGCATTGGCGGTGGAGTCACGCTGTTGTACGGCGACACAGGCAGCGGCAAATCGACCCTTCTTCGGCTGCTTGCGGGCACCATGCCCGGCAAAGGCCGACTGATCCTCTCAGGCGCACGCCTCGAGAGCGAACCGGAAGCCTATCGACGCCACGTGTTCTTTTGCGATCCGACGACCGACACGTTTGATCAGGTCACGGCAGTGCAGTGCACGGCATCTCTCAAGGCTGGCGATGCGCGCTTCGATGAGGCGAAGTGGCAGGGACTCGTCGAGGGATTTGGCCTGACTCCGCACCTGGACAAACCGATGTACATGCTCTCGACCGGCTCGAAGCGCAAGGTGTGGCTGGCCGCGGCGCTCGCATCGGAACGCGCACTCACGTTGCTCGACGAACCTGCAGCCGCACTCGACGCAGCATCGGTCCGCTTCCTGTGGCGCTCGCTCGCTGAATTGGCCGAGCGGCCCGACCGCGCCATCGTTGTCGCAAGCGCCGAGCGGATGGATTCGGTTCCGCTTGCCGGTTTGATGGAGCTACCGTTGCGGTGAACGCTGGCTTGGCCCGATAGCCCTTCGGACAGCCTTCCGGTCAGCCGCTGCTAGACTGCGCGCATTGCCTTCAATCGGACTCAAATGTCTACCCGTTCAAGCCTGAATTCCCTCACCGAAAGAGGAATGCGAATCGTCGAGCGACGCATCCCTCAACTCGCGGCAAAGGCTGGGCATGACGCCTATTGGGCGACTCTGAAACAGACCGGCGCCGTCATTGTGAAGACGAGCACCGGCCAAATGGTCGAACGCAAGCGCGACGGCAGCATCACCGTCATCAAGGATCTGCCGATCGGCAAACGCGTCAAGCCGGGCACGGTCCTCAAGCGTGTCAGGTAACGCGGCCGACGACGAACCTGGGACCAAGACTGCCAAGCCACCCCTGCGGGGGGCGGCCCAAATGGCCCGGCCGCGCCTTCGTGTTCTGGCCGGACCCAATGGTTCTGGAAAAAGCACGATCAAGCCTGAACTGGAACCCCGCTGGTTAGGCGTTTTCGTCAATGCTGACGAGATGGAGCGCGATCTCAAGGCCAGCCAGGGCTTCCTGAGCTTGCGCAATCTTGGGATCGGCGGCGAGCCGGTCGCGGCGTTAAAACGGATCAAGCGGAGCCTCAAGTCATCGGAACTGAAAAAGAGCTTCGACTTGCCGGCGCTGCTTTCGGGCATCACGCTCAACGACGCCATGATGCTGTGGGTGCCCGGCCCATACAACTCTTACCTCGCCGCGGCGTTGGCAGATGCCGTACGTCAGGAGCTTCTAGAGGAGGAACGGACCTTCACCTTCGAGACGGTGATGTCTCATCCCTCAAAGATCGAGTTCATGAGGAAGGCCCGAGCCCGCGGCTATCGCGTCTACCTCTATTTCGTGGCCACGGACGACCCGGACATCAACATCGACCGCGTGCAGCGGCGCGTGCTGCTGGGCGGACATCCTGTCGCTGCCGAGAAGGTTGTCGAGCGATATCACAAGTCGATCGCCCTGATGACTCAGGCGTGCGAGGTCGCCCACCGTGCCTACATCTTCGACAACTCGGGTTCCAAGCACAAGCTCCTCGCCGAGGTCACTGACTTCGAGACCATCGAGCTCGCGTCCAGCCGCATCAACCCTTGGTTTCTCGGCACCGACCTTTGGAATGCCTTCGCCTGAGCCTAGGACGACGACCAAGAGAACGATGGGAACTCGCCGCGAGCGCGTGTGCGAGTTTCTCCATTCAAGACGCGCTCGCACCCGGCTCCGTCGCCACGCTGGAGGGCGTCGGCGCGCTGAACCGCAGCCACATCCCTTCGCGCCGCAGCCGGAAACCGTGCGCCTTGACCAAATAGCGCAGTCCGATCAGCGCAGACCCCAACCCTGCGGCCGCAGCCACACCCATCGCCCAGCGCGGACCGAATGTGTCGGCCACCCAGCCCACCACGGGTGCGCCGATCGGCGTGCTGCCCAGCAGCGTGGCAAGCAGGATCGCGATGACGCGGCCTCGCAGCGCGGGCTCGGTCGACAACTGCACGAGGCTGTTGGTGGACGTCGTGATCGTCTGCGCCGCAATGCCGGTCACGACGAGCGCGATCCCGAAGCCGATGACGTTCGGCATCGATGCGGCCGCGAGGCAGCCGAACCCGAAAGCCGCCGAGCCGAACATCAGTAGCTCGAAACGCGGCCTCGCCCTGCGCGCCGCGAGCAACGCGCCGGTGACGGAGCCGATGGCCATGGTCGACGACAACAGACCGTACTGCCCCGGCCCGCCATGGAAAGCGCTCACGGACATGGTCGAAATGAAGATCGGAAAATTGAGCCCGAAGGTGGCCACAAGGAGCAGCATCGCGAGCAAGGCGCGAAGGTCGGGCCGCCGCCAGACATAGCGGAAGCCCTCCATCAGGCTGCCTTTGGCGCGTCCGGTCGTGCCCAGCCGCGGAAACAGTTCAGACCGGCGCAGGCTGAACAGTGAAGCCAGCACCGCCACGTATGACAGCGCGTTCAGCAGGAATGCCTCGCCGGGTCCGGTCGCGGCGATCACCAGCCCCGCCACCGCCGGGCCCACCATGCGCGCGGCGTTGAAGGATGTGGAATTGAGCCCCACCGCATTGGCCAGCTCGGTCTCCGGGACCAGCTCCGAGACGAAGGTTTGCCGGGCCGGGGCATCGAAGGCCGCGACGCAGCCCAGCACAAGCGCAAACACGTACACGTGCCAGAGCTGGACCATTCCGCTCATGGTGAGCAGGCCCAGTCCGAGCGCCAGCAGGCCCATGGTGGCCTGTGTCGCCATCAGCACCTTGCGCCGGTCCAGCCGATCGGCCGCCAGTCCGGTGAAAGGCAGCAGCACGAGTTGCGGCCCGAACTGCAGCGCCATCACGATGCCGACAGCCGTGGCGTTGTGCTTGGTCAGGTGCGTCAGGACAAGCCAGTCCTGCGCGGTGCGCTGCATCCACGTGCCGATGTTCGACACCACCGCCCCGGCCGCCCACAGCCGGTAATTGCGAATTCGCAGTGATCGGAAGGTGCCGCTCACCGCACCTCCAACTTCGAGACGATGTCCGAGCTGCTGCCGGTTTCGCCCAGGCGCGGAAAGATGCGCTCGACGCTGTTGGCATGCGCCTGCTCGTTGCGATCGGTCATGGCGTCGATGGCCAATGTGACGTTGAAGCCGAGCTCGTGGGCTTGTCGCGCGGTCGATTCGACGCCGATGCTGGTGGCGATGCCGGCCAGCACGACCTGCGTCACACCGCGCCCGCGCAGGGTGGCCGCCAGATCGGTGCCGGTGAAGGCGCCCCAGGTCTTTTTGCTGATGCGGATGTCTTGCGGCTGCGCACCGAGTTCTGGCACGAGGTCGGCCCAGTCCGCGCCCGGAGCGGCTCTGGCCGGTTGCGGATCGGTTCGCCCGGGAGCGCCGCCGATCACGTTCACCAGCACCACCGGCAACTGGTGGCGGCGGAAAGCGGCGGCCAGCTCCGCGGCGCGGGCAATAACGTCGCTTGACGGATGCGCGGTGGGCATGCCGACGATGCCTTTTTGCAGGTCGATCAGAACCAGGGCCGTGTGGGGGTCGAGTTGTGTGATGGGCATTTGAATGAATCTGCAGTTAGGGAGAGGTGGGTCAGTCCAGCAAGCGCTGGAGCAGCCGCACGGCGCCCTGCAATTGCTTCAGTTCGGATGGGGAAAAGCGCGCCGCGATGGCATGTTGCAGCCAGTCCTCGCGCGCCGCACGCACTTGGCGAAACACCTTGCGCGCGTGCGGCGTGAGCGAAAGCAGCGTGCGTCTGCCGTCTGCCGGGTCGGGCGCACCCTCGACGTAGCCGGCTTCGATCAGCGACGCCACCGTGGCGCCCATCGACTGCGAGCGCACGCCCTCGGCAAGCGCGAGTTCGGTCACCGTCGCGCGGTCGTGGCGCTCCAGCCGCAGCAAGACAGCCCGTTGCGATTCGGTCCAATCGGCGGCGGATGCCTGCTGCCGCAGACGGCGGCGCAGTTGGGAGGCCACCAAGCGGAGTTCGACCGCGACCGTGTGCGTGGTTTCGGCGTCGGTTTCGGCGAGGGAGGACATGTCGGACGGACCGGTGCAAAGGCGAACTGCGAAGTCTAGCTTCCTATCTGGAACCGTGCGGACGAACGCTTCATAGCCACTTCGCTTTGAGGGTTGGCAGATCTAGTTTTTTGGTGTGACAGTCAAGAGAGCCTTTTCACACAACCCCATCTAACCAGCGGACAGTCGAGGATGGCTATCTGATTCCCGCTACGTGGGATTCGTTGGGCTGCCAGCCCCCGCCCAGTGCCTTGAAGGCAGTCACCGCAGCGCGTGCTGAATCGGTCTGCGCCTGTGCTCGCGCATCGGAGGCACGCAGCAAGCTTTCGTCGGCTTGCAGGACTTCGATCAGGCTGACGACGCCGCTTCGGTATGCCGCGAACGACGCGCGCTGCGCGCGGTCGAGCGAGTCCACCCCCTGCGCGAGCACGCTGGCCTGCTCCTCTCGCTTGACCAGGGCCGAGAAGGCGTTTTCGACGTCCTCGGTTGCACGCAGCACGGCCAGTCGATAGGCAGCGAGCATCTCGGCGTCCTGGCCCTTGGCGAGCTCGATCTGCGCGTTGATGCGGCCGAAATCGAACAGGCGCCAGCGCAGGCCCAGCAGGCCGGCGGCCTGGCTTGCACCGCTCGTGAACAGGTTGTCGGCGGACACCGAAGTGGCGCTGCCGATCAGTCCACTCAGGGAGAGCTTGGGGTAGTACTCGGCGATCGCAACGCCGATACGAGCGTTCGATGCGGCAAGGCGGCGTTCGGCTGCGATGAGATCGGGCCGGCGCCTGAGCAACTCACCTGGCGAACCCGCGCCCGCGATCTGCGGGGCGGCGGGGATGATGCCGCCATCGGCCACTTCCGCCCGATGCGTGCCTGGCGACGACCCGAGCATCACATCCATCGCGTTCATGGCCGCATCCAGGCCTGCTTCCAGGACGGGTACGGACGCCCGGACCTGGGCCAACTGGCCTTCGGCCTGTTGCACCTGAAGTTCGGCTGCCAGCCCTTTGCCATAGAGGAGGTTGACGGTGGAGAGCAACTCCTGCTGCGTCCTCACTTGGTGCCGCGCAATCTCAAGCCGGGTCTGCAATCCCCGGATACTGATGTAGATGTCGGCAGTCTGTGCCGCCACGGTCAATCGGGTGGCGGCCGCGCCTGCTTCCGAAGCCCGGTAGTCGGCAAGCGCCGCTTCCCACCCACGGCGCAGACCGCCGAACACGTCCAGTTCCCAGCTCGCACCAAGATTGGCTTCGTAGACGTTGCCATAGCGATCGAAGCTGGGCGTCGAGCTCAGGACGCGTCCTAGCGGCGTTTCGACCGACTGGTAGGCCCTGGCTGCTTGACCTCCGATGTTTCCGGAAGGCAGTAACGCTGCATTCGCTGCCCCGAGTCCCGCGCGCGCTTGAGCGACGCGGGCGGAAGCTTGCGCCAGATCGAGGTTCTGCTCCAGCGCAAGCGCCACGAATCGAGTCAGTTGCGGGTCGCCGAACCCCGTCCACCATACAAGGAGGTCGGCGCTGGCAGCGGCAGGACGTCGATCCACTGCGGCCTGGCCCAGGTACTGTTCGGGCATGGGCGTTTCGGGCCGGACGTAGTCGGGGCCGACTGCGCAGCCTGCCAGGAGGCTGGCTGCGATGAGCGCGACGAGGGTGCGTTTGGGCATGGGCTTCTTCCGGAGCAGCAGAAAACGTGGTCGGGACGTGACTATAGTCCAAGTTGGTCACTGGTTGGTGATTTCCGACCGTCGCAGTAAGCTGTGAGACATGAACAAAGCAACCAGTTCTCCCGTTCCGGCTCGAGGCCCGGCCGATCACGAAGTGCGCGACCAGATCGTTGCTGCGGCGACCGAGCACTTCAGCCGCTATGGCTACGAGAAGACGACCGTCTCCGATCTCGCCAAGGCCATCGGCTTTTCCAAGGCCTACATCTACAAGTTCTTCGAATCCAAGCAAGCCATCGGCGAGATGATCTGTGCGAACTGCCTGCGCGAGATCCAAGTCGAGATCAGGACGGCCGTGGACGGCGCCGACCGGCCGGCCGAGAAGCTGCGGCGGATGTTCAAGGCAGTGGTCGAGGCAAGCCTGCGCTTGTTCTCCCAGGATCGCAAGCTCTATGAGATTGCAGCTTCTGCAGCCACTGAGCGCTGGCAGGCGGCACTCGACCATGAAGCGTGGATACGGCAATTGCTTCAGGACATCTTGCGGGAAGGGCGAGAGACGGGCGAGTTCGAGCGCAAAACGCCCCTGGACGAGACCGCGATCGCCGTCTACCTGGTCATGCACCCCTACGTCAATCCGCTGCTCCTGCAGCATAGCTTCGCCTACACGGCCGAGGCGCCGGCTCAACTGTCTGGCCTGGTGCTGCGCAGCTTGTCACCCTGACGTCGTTGTGACTATTGACTGAAATAGTCACAAGCATCAAAATGAAGGCCCCGATCAACTCACTCCTGGGCCTCTCATGCTTCGGCGCCTCCTCGTTATCTCTACAGTCATCTGCGCATTGCCATGTGGGTTGGTCGCTTGCGGTGAGAAGGCGCAATCCGATCCGCGCACGGAAGCGCCGCTGGTGCGTGCCGCCACTCTTCAGGGGGCAAGCGCCGTATCGCGCTCCTTCACCGGGACCGTAGCGGCGCGGGTCCAGAGCGACCTGGGGTTTCGCGTCTCCGGCAAAGTGCTCGAGCGGCTCGTAGATGCGGGGCAGGTCGTCAAGCGCGGCCAGTTGCTCATGCGCATCGACCCGGTCGATCTGAAGCTCGCGGCGCGTGCGCAGCAGGAGGGGGTCGCCGCTGCGCGAGCGCGGGCGCGGCAGACGGCGGAGGACGAAGTCCGCTACCACGATCTTCGTGGAACCGGCGCGGTATCGGCTTCGGCCTACGACCAGATCAAGGCCGCGGCGGATGCCGCCAAGGCCCAACTCAGCGCGGCCGAGGCCCAGGCCGACGTGGCTCGCAATGCGAGCCGCTATGCGGAGCTGGTAGCCGACGGCGATGGTGTGGTCGTGGAAACTCTGGCCGAACCCGGCCAGGTGGTCAATGCCGGACAGGCCGTGGTCCGCCTAGCCCGCGCCGGAGCTCGCGAGGCAATCGTCCAGTTGCCTGAAACCCTGCGCCCGGCGATAGGCTCCGCCGGACAGGCCACGCTGTTCGGCAAAGAGGGCGTCAGCGTGCCGACCACCCTCCGGCAACTCTCGAATGCTGCGGATCGGCTGACCCGCACCTTCGAGGCGCGGTACGTGCTGAACGGAGATCTCGCCAATGCACCACTGGGTGCCACGGTCACCGTTCGGATTCCGGATAGAGATTCCTCTGCGCAAGATGGCTTGCAGGT
The DNA here is from genome assembly GCF_056394705.1 of Variovorax sp. 10N420. Lineage (NCBI taxonomy): Bacteria > Pseudomonadati > Pseudomonadota > Betaproteobacteria > Burkholderiales > Comamonadaceae > Variovorax > Variovorax sp. 10N420. The sequence goes on from NZ_JBFTIJ010000002.1 coordinate 511,533, forward strand.
GCCGATTGGCTCCCTGTTCGATGCAGGCAAGGGGCCGGGGGTGTGGGTCATCAGCGGCGAGCCGGCGAAGGTTCACTGGCAACCGGTTGCGGTTCAGCGCCTGGATGACGATGGCGCACTCGTCGCCGGCCAGCTCAAACAAGGCGACCGGATCGTCGCGCTCGGCGCGCACCTGTTGCGCGAAGGCGAGCGGGTTCGCGTGGCCGGCCAAGCTGCCGCCGCTGCGACGGAGGGAGTCCGCCCGTGAGCGAAGGCCGTTTCAACCTGTCCGCGCTCGCCGTGCGCGAGCGCTCCATCACACTCTTTCTGATCTGCCTGGTGTCGCTGGCGGGTCTCGTTTCGTTCTTCAAGCTGGGCCGAGCGGAAGACCCGGCTTTCACAGTCAAGGTGATGACCATCATCACGGCCTGGCCCGGCGCCACCGCGCAGGAAATGCAGGACCAAGTCGCCGAGAAGATCGAAAAGCGCATGCAGGAGCTGCGCTGGTACGACCGGACGGAGACCTACACAAGACCTGGCTTGGCCTTCACGACCTTGACCTTGCTCGACAGCACACCGCCTTCGCAAGTGCAGGAGCAGTTCTACCAAGCCCGCAAGAAAGTCGGCGACGAGGCAGGCAACCTTCCGCCTGGTGTGATCGGACCGATGGTCAACGACGAATACGCTGATGTCACCTTTGCTCTGTTCGCGCTCAAGGCAAAGGGCGAACCGCAGCGCCTGCTGGTGCGCGACGCCGAGACGCTGCGCCAGCGGCTTTTGCATGTGCCCGGTGTGAAGAAGGTCAACATCGCCGGCGAGCAATCCGAGCGGATCTACGTCGAGTTCTCACATGAGCGCCTGGCCACGTTGGGCATCAGCCCGCAGGACGTCTTCGCTGCGCTCAATGGCCAGAATGCACTGACGCCGGCTGGCTCCGTCGACGCTCAGGGGCCACAGGTGTTCATTCGGCTCGAAGGCCCTTTCAACGAATTGCAGAAGATTCGCGATACGCCGGTCGTAGCGCAGGGTCGAACACTGAAGCTTTCAGACGTCGCCACCGTCGAGCGTGGCTATGAAGATCCGGCGACCTTCATGATCCGCAGCGGCGGCGAGCCGGCCCTGCTGCTGGGCGTCGTCATGCGAGAAGGCTGGAACGGGCTCGACCTGGGCAAGGCCTTGGACAAGGAGGTCGGTGCGGTCAACGCCGAGCTGCCTATGGGCATGAGCTTGACCAAGGTCACGGACCAGGCCGTCAACATCAGCGCCTCGGTCGACGAATTCATGGTCAAGTTCTTTGCCGCGCTGCTGGTGGTCATGCTGGTGAGCTTCGTGAGCATGGGTTGGCGCGCGGGTCTCGTGGTCGCCGCAGCGGTGCCGCTGACCTTGGCGGTGGTCTTCATCGTGATGGCCGCCACCGGCAAGAACTTCGACCGCATCACCCTGGGCTCCCTGATCCTGGCATTGGGACTGCTGGTGGACGACGCCATCATCGCCATCGAAATGATGGTCGTGAAGATGGAAGAGGGCTACAGCCGCGTCGCCGCCTCCGCGTATGCATGGAGCCATACCGCAGCGCCCATGCTCGCGGGCACGCTGGTGACCGCAGTCGGCTTCATGCCCAACGGCTTCGCCCCGTCCACCGCGGGCGAATACACGAGCAACATGTTCTGGATCGTCGGCATCGCACTGATCGCCTCCTGGCTGGTCGCGGTGGTTTTCACACCCTACCTGGGCGTCAAGCTGCTGCCTCATTTCAAGGTGGTCGAAGGCGGCCACGCCGCGATCTACGACACGCCGCGCTACAACCGCTTGCGTCAAGTGCTGGGTCGCGTCATCGCTCGCAAGTGGCTGGTCGCCGGCGCTGTTGTGAGCCTTTTCGTCATGGCCATATTCGGCATGGGCATCGTCAAGAAGCAGTTCTTCCCGATTTCCGACAGACCCGAAGTCCTGGTCGAGGTGCAGATGCCCTATGGCACTTCGATCGCGCAGACCAGCAGCGCCACGGCGAAGGTGGAAGCGTGGCTGGCCACACAGAAGGAAGCACAGATCGTCACGGCTTACGTCGGGCAAGGCGCACCACGCTTCTACTTCGCGATGGGACCCGAGCTGCCGGACCCCTCATTTGCCAAGATCGTGGTCCGTACGGGCAGCCAGGATGAGCGCGAGGCGTTGAAACACCGACTGCGCCAGGCGATCGCCGATGGCCTGGCCTCTGAGGCGCGCGTGCGTGTCACGCAACTCGTGTTCGGGCCGTACTCGCCGTTTCCGGTCGCCTACCGGATCAGCGGGCCGGACCCGGACAAGCTGCGCAAGATTGCGGCCGAGGTGCAGCAGGTCATGGATGCCAGCCCGATGATGCGTACTGTCAACACGGACTGGGGCACGCGCACGCCCACCTTGCACTTCACCTTGCACCAAGACCGATTGCAGGCCTTCGGGCTGAGCTCTAGTGCCGTGGCGCAGCAACTGCAGTTCTTTTTGAACGGAGTGCCTGTCACCGCCGTGCGTGAGGACATTCGCACTGTGCAGGTCGTGGCCCGTTCGGCAGGCGCCATCCGTCTCGACCCAGCGAGGATCGCGGACTTCACGCTCTCCGGCGGCAATGGCCAACGCATCCCTCTGTCGCAGGTGGGCGACATCAATGTAGTCATGGAGGAGCCCATGATGCGCCGGCGCGATCGAATGCCGACGATCACCGTGCACGGCGACATCGCCGATGGTTTGCAGCCGCCGGACGTTTCGACAGCCATCACGCAGCAACTCCAGCCGATGATCGACACGCTGCCAGGCGGCTATCGCATCGAGCAGGCGGGCTCCATTGAGGAATCAGCGAAGGCGACCAAAGCCATGCTGCCGCTGTTCCCGATCATGCTGGCTTTGACTCTGCTCGTCATCATCTTTCAGGTGCGCTCGATCTCCGCAATGGTCATGGTCTTCCTGACCAGCCCGCTCGGGCTGATCGGCGTCGTGCCAACGCTGATTCTGTTTCAGCAGCCTTTCGGCATCAACGCACTGGTCGGCCTGATTGCACTGTCGGGCATCCTGATGCGCAATACGCTGATTCTGATCGGGCAGATCCACCAGAACCAACAGGCTGGGCTGGATCCCCATCGTGCGGTCGTCGAAGCCACCGTGCAGCGTGCCCGACCGGTGATCCTGACCGCGTTGGCGGCGATCCTGGCGTTCATTCCGTTGACCCATTCGGTGTTCTGGGGAGCGCTCGCTTACACGCTGATCGGTGGCACTCTGGCGGGAACGGTCCTGACTCTGGTGTTCCTGCCGGCCATGTATTCCATCTGGTTCAAGATCAGGCCCGACCACGGTGGCCGTTCTGTGGACGAGAAGCCGGCAAGCAAGGCGTCCATCTGGGCGCTTGTTATGGCGGGCGCAAGAAAAGCCTATCCGCAGGGCTCGTCCCGCCGCTGATCCGCTCCTCATTCCCATTCACCTCCATCGAAAGGACTGCAATGTCGAATTCGACAGTTGTCGTGGTTACCGGCGTGTCATCAGGTATCGGACGCGTCGCTGCAGAGAAGTTCGTCAAGCGCGGTTGCCAGGTATTCGGCACCGTGCGCGACATCACGAAAGCTCCCCGAGTTGCCGGCCTCCATCTTGTCGAGATGGATGTTCGCGACGAAGCTTCCGTTCAATCGGGCATCCGATCAATCATCGGCCAGACTACGCGCATCGACGTGCTCGTCAACAACGCGGGAGTGACCATGATCGGCGCGGTGGAGGAAACTGCGATCACCGAGGCGGCAACGTTGTTTGACACAAACGTGCTCGGCATCCTGCGAACGACACAGGGAGTGCTCCCCCACATGCGCGCACAGCGTCGCGGGAGGATCGTCAATGTCAGTTCGGTGCTCGGCTTTCTTCCGGCCCCGTACATGGGACTCTATTCGGCTTCGAAGCATGCCGTGGAGGGACTGTCCGAAACTCTGGATCATGAGGTACGCCAGTTCGGCATCCGCGTCACGCTGGTCCAACCCGCTTACACGAGGACCAATCTGGAAGCCAATTCGCCCCGCGCAAAGTCAAGGATCTCTGACTACGAACGCGAGCGCGAGCTCGTATCGCGCTCTTTCGCCGACACGGTCAGCGGTGCTCCCGAACCCGATGGCGTGGCAAGCACGATCGTCGAAGCGGCGCTTGGCCCGTGGCGTATGCGTTGCACTCCGCCCGGACAGGCGTCCCTGTTGAGCAAGCTGCGCCGCTTCATGCCTGCCGGTCCCGTCGATTCCAGCCTCAGAAAAACGCTCGGGCTCGCCTGAGATTGCATGCAGCCACCAGGAAGATTCATAACTTCGTGAATGTCTGAGCGTCTCCGTTCTTGTTCAATGCTCTTGCCCTGCACGCGATAGCCGCCCAACGCGTGCGCCGCTAGCGCCTAGCGCATGGTGCAGTCCACGCGCGACGCCCACTGTGCCGGGCAACCCCTGGCAGACCACGCTTGCGAACGCGCGCGTGGCCGAAGAAGCAAGCTGATCTCATGGGAGGTGATAGTCGACGCACATCACTGCGCAGAGTTCTCGATGACGCGGGACATCGCCAGACCTTATTCTCTTTCTAGACCCCCGCTCCGGCATGTCGCCAAGCGTCTGGAATTGGGCCATCATCATGGTTCACGCTGAGTTCGAGCCGAAACATCCATGACCAAGCCTCTCCTTGATTCCGCCCTTGCGCCGGAGGCCGACGAGCTCACGCCGAGTTCGCTCAGCTTTCCCGTGATCGGCATCGGCGCCTCGGCGGGCGGGCTGGAAGCGCTTCTCAGCTTTTTAGAGCATGTCCCCGCCGACTCCGGCATGGCTTTCGTTACGATTTTTCACCTGTCGCCGGAGCACGAAAGCAGTGCTGCGGAAATTCTTCAGCGCGCAACGCAGATGAAGGTCGTGCAGGTCAAGCAGCCGATGCGGATCGAGGCCAATCACGTCTATGTCATCCCGCCGGGCGTGGACCTCACGATGGACGACGGCCATCTTCGCGTGGCGCATCGCCAACGGGCCGCCGGGCCGCACGTGGCAATCGATATCTTCTTTCGCACCTTGGCGCAGGTTCACCGGGAAAGGGCGATCTGCATCGTCATGTCGGGAACCGGAAGCGATGGTGCCGTCGGCCTCACGCGCGTCAAGGAAATGGGAGGCATCACCGTCGCGCAGTTGCCTGAAGACGCGCTGCACGACGGCATGCCGCGCGCCGCCATCGCAACGGGCATGGTGGATTTCGTCTTGCCGGCGGGGAACATGGGCGAGCGGCTGATGGAGCTGTGGAGCAATGCCCGCAAGATCCAGCTGCCCGACGTGCGATGGGTCTCGCCGAACATCAACGAGCCCTCCGACGACGAAACGAACCGAAGGGCGGGGGCCGCCCTGCGCGAAATCATGGGCCTGCTGCGGACCTACACCCGGCACGATTTCCGGCACTACAAGCGCGCGACCGTACTGCGGCGCATCGAGCGGCGAATGCAGGTGAATCGGCTGTCCACCCTGCCCGCTTACCAGCACTATCTGCAGGAACACGCCGAGGAAGCCGGTCCCCTGCTTCAGGACATGTTGATCAGCGTGACCAACTTCTTCCGCGACCGCGAGCCTTTCGAGGCGTTGCAGCAAGAGGTGATCCCGCAGCTCATAGAGCGGAAGGCGGCGGGCGAACAATTGCGCGTGTGGGTGGCCGGGTGCGCGACCGGCGAGGAGGCCTATTCGCTCAGCATCTTGCTGCACGAACAACTCGACGCGCAATCGAAGCAGCTCGACACCCAGATCTTTGCCACCGACATCGACGAGCGGGCAATCAATGTCGCGCGCAAGGGCCTCTATGCGGAGGGCATCGTCGAAGACATGTCCGCGGCGCGTCTGAGGCAGTTCTTTACCAAGGAACAGGACCAATACCGCGTCGCCAAGGCGGTTCGAGAGCCGGTGCTCTTCGCGGTCCATAACCTGTTGCGCGACCCGCCGTTTTCGCGATTGGATCTGATCTGCTGCCGCAACCTGCTCATCTATCTCGATCGCAGCGCCCAAGCGCGCGTGCTCGAGCTTTTTCGGGCATCGCTCAACCCGGAGGGTGTTCTCTTCCTTGGCTCGTCGGAGTCGACCGAGGCGGCGGGCGAACTCTTTGTTTCGATCGACAAGAAAAACCGCATCTTTCGCGGCAATCCCGGCGCTGCGCCGCGGCGCCAGGTGGCACTGATCGGCGATTCGCCAGCGGACAGCGGACTGCCAAGCGCATCGACGGCGAAGCAGGCCGTGCGCAACGCCGAGCGCCCCAGTTTCACGGCGCTTCACCAGCGTGCGCTGGAGCAATACGCACCACCTAGCGTGTTGATCGACAAGGACCACATGGTCTTGCACCTCTCCAACGGCGTGGGGCGCTACCTGGAACGTCCGAGCGGTGAGCCCTCCGACAACCTGCTGGTCAATGTCCGCGAGGATCTTCGGCTCGAATTGCGCACGGCCTTGTTCAAGGCCGCGCAGGCCAACCGCAGCGTCGAGACGCGCGTTGCACAACGCAAGCAGGACGGTCGGCAGGTCTACCTGAACATCATCGTCCGCCCGTTGCCGCCCGACTGGAGCGGGGCTCCGCTGACCTTGGTGGTCTTCGACGAGGTCGAGGAAAGCATGCGGCCCGCGGATGGAGAGCCGCCGGACCTCGCGCGCGCGCAGTTGATCAAGCAGCTCGAAGAGGAGATCCAGCAGCTCAAGTTGGATTTGCAGGACACCATCGAAGGCTCCGAAACATCGACGGAAGAACTGAAGGCTTCGAACGAGGAGCTGCAGGCCATCAACGAGGAGCTGCGTTCCGCCACCGAAGAACTCGAAACGAGCAAGGAAGAACTGCAGTCAATGAACGAGGAGCTCGTCACCGTCAACTACGAGCTCAAGGTCAAGGTCGAGGAACGGGGGCATATCAATGACGACTTGCAGAATCTCATCGCCTCGTCGGAGATCGCCACCGTGTTCGTCGACCGCGGCATGCGGGTAAAGCGCTACACGCCTCATGCGAGCAAGCTGTTTAACCTGATCCCCACCGATCTGGGGCGCTCGCTGTTCGACATCACCAGCCAGCTGGACTACCCGCAACTGGCCGAAGACACGGCGTCCGCCTTCAGGGATCTGCGAATCACCGAACGGTATGTGACGGGCGCGGAAGGGCACCACTACCTGGCGAAGATCCTGCCCTACCGCACGGCAGAAGACCGGATCGAAGGCGCGATCCTCAATTTCTTCGACGTCACCGAACTTCGAAGGGCTGAGGAACGCGCAAGAGAAGGCGAAGAACGCCTGAAAGTGGTGGCGGCGACCACGCGCGATTTCGCGATCATCACCACCGACTCGCAAGGAATCATCGCAACGTGGAATGCCGGCGCCGAGCGCACTTTCGGCTATGAGGAACAGGAGATGCTGGGCCAGCCCATCGGCCGCATCTTCACACCCGAGGACCAGGCCAGCGGCGTGCCCGAGCGCGAAATGCGCATCGCCGCCGAAACAGGGCGGTCGGAGGACGAGCGCTGGCACCGCCGCAAGGACGGCAGCCGCTTCTTCTGCAGCGGCGTGATGACCCCGCTCGACAGCGCCTCCGGCGGCGGCTTTGCCAAGATCGCGCGCGACATGACCGGCTCCAAGCGGCAGGAGCTCGCCCAGGAGCAGCGCATCTTCAAGGAAAAGAAGGCGAGCCTGACGGCGCAGATGGCCAACGAGCTCAAGGACAGGTTCCTGGCCGTGATGTCGCACGAGCTGAAGCAGCCGCTGAACCTCATCCAGATGAACGTCGAGCTGTTGACGCGCCTGCCGGCGGCGGAACAGCATCCCAAGGTCAAGTCGATCGGCGACACCATCAAGCGGGCGGTGGCGAGCCAGACGCGAATCATCAACGACTTGCTGGACCTCTCGCGCATCAGGACGGGCAAGCTGCGGCTCAAGCGCGTGGCGGTGGATCTGAGCGAATTGATCCAGACGCTGGCAACCGCCGCGACGCGGGAAGTGCCGAGCAAGCGCTTCGTGCTCGACGTGAAATGTGCGCCGAGCATCGCATGCGTGGGCGATCGCGTGCGCATCGAGCAGATCGTCTGGAACCTGCTGAGCAACGCGGTCAAGTTCACGCCCGATGGCGGCCGCATCTCGGTGTCCGCCGAAGAAGAGAACGAGCAGGTCAGGATCACCGTGGCCGACAGCGGCTGCGGGATCGCCAAGGAGGACCTGCCGCGCGTGTTCGGCATGTTCAACCAGGCCGACGTCGACGCGAATGCCCGCAACGGCGGTCTGGGCATCGGCCTGGCGCTGGTCGAGGAGCTTGCGCGCGCCCACGGCGGACGCGTCGAAGTGGCCTCGGAGGGCATCGGGCAGGGCGCGCGGTTCAGTGTGTGGCTGCCGATGCATGGGTCGGTCGTGGCGCCCGCACCGGCGGTGGAGTCTGCCGAGGTCGATTTCAGGAAGCTTCGGGTGCTTGCGGTCGACGACCACGCCGAAAGCCTGCTTCCGTTCGCCGAAGTGCTTCGCCTCGAAGGCGCCTACGTGGACGTCGCCGACAGCGCCAGGGCGGGGCTGGACCTGCTCTCGGCGAACAGCTACGACGTGCTCATCTCGGACCTGGGCATGCCCGAAATGGATGGCTATCAGTTCGTCGCGGAGGTTCGGCGGCGGCCGGAAACCAGCCGGATGATCGCCATCGCAATGTCCGGCTTCGGACGCCGCGCGGATGCCCGACGCGCGCTGGAGGCGGGCTTCAACGCTCATGTGGCCAAGCCCGCGAGCATCGAAGACATCAAGACCGCACTCCAGAAGGTCTAGCGCGGGAGGACAGTCGCGGACTACATGCCGTCGGCATGGAGCCTGATCAACGCGGACTTCGTGCGGCGGCATACCTGCGCTCTAGCTGTCAGGAGCCAATATGGACGATCCCGCCTGGGCAATGTCGCGCCGCTCGCTGTTCCAGACCGGCGCGGCCCTGGTGGCGTTGCGCGCGGGCAATCATGCAAGCGCCCAGCCGGCCACCATCGATCGCGGCGAGCAAGTCGATCTTGCACCGCAACACGCCGCCGTCCAAGTGGAAGTCAATGGGACTGCGCATCGCCTCGAAGTCGACACGCGCAAGACGCTGCTGGACGCCTTGCGCGAAAACCTCGGCATGACCGGCACCAAGAAGGGCTGTGACCACGGCCAGTGCGGTGCTTGCACCGTGCTTGTCGAAGGGCGCCGCATCAATTCGTGCCTCTCGCTCGTGGTCATGCACGACGGCCAGCGCATCACCACCGTCGAAGGGCTTGCCGATGGCGACCGGCTTCACCCGGTGCAGCAAGCCTTTCTGGCGCACGACGGCTTCCAGTGCGGCTACTGCACGCCGGGTCAGATCTGTTCGGCCATCGGCATGCTCGGGGAAGCCGACCGGGGCATGCCCAGTCATGTCACGCGCGATCTCGGCGCGCCGGTCACGTTGGCCGACGAAGAGATCCGTGAGCGCATGAGCGGAAATCTTTGCCGATGCAGCGCCTATCCGAACATCGTCGCGGCGATCAAGGAAGTTGCAAGGAGCCGCTCGTGAAGGCGTTCACCTATGAACGCGCCGCGTCGCCCGCTGCCGCCGCCGCGGCTGCTGCGAAGCCGGGCGCGAAGTTCATTGCCGGCGGCACCAATCTTCTCGACTTGATGAAGCTACAGATCGAGACGCCGGTGCATCTGGTCGACATCAACAGACTCGGGCTTGAGACGGTCGATACGACCCCCGACGGCGGGTTGCGCATCGGAGCGATGGTGCGCAATGCCGACTTGGCGGCCGATCCGCGCGTGCGGCGCGACTATGCGGTCTTGAGTCGTGCGCTGCTGGCGGGCGCATCGGGGCAGTTGCGCAACAAGGCGACGACCGGCGGCAACCTGCTGCAGCGCACGCGTTGCAACTACTTCTATGACACCTCCAAGCCTTGCAACAAGCGGCTGGCCGGATCGGGCTGCTCGGCCATCGGCGGCTACAACCGCATGAATGCGGTGCTCGGCACCAGCGAGCAATGCATCGCGACGCACCCGTCGGACATGGCCGTTGCGATGCGGGTGCTCGATGCCAAGGTGGAGACGATCTCTTCCAGCGGCGGCCGGCGGGTCATTCCGATTGCCGACTTTCATCGGCTGCCCGGCAATGAGCCGCAACGGGATACGAACCTCGCGCCCGGCGAAATGATCATCGCCGTGACACTGCCGGCGCCCGTTGGCGGGCATCACGTCTACCGAAAAGTGCGCGATCGCGCGTCCTATGCTTTTGCGCTGGTTTCAGTGGCCGCCATTGTGGATGCGAACGGCGGACGGGTCCGGACGGCTCGCTTCGCCATGGGCGGGTTGGCGCACAAGCCCTGGCGTGTCGAGTCGGCGGAAGCATCGCTGACCGGCGCCAACGCGAACGAGGCGAGCTGGAACCGTGCCGCCGACCAGATGCTGCAAGGCGCGCGCGGCTTCGGGCACAACGATTTCAAGATTCCGCTGGCGCGTCGCACATTGGCCGCGGTCGCCGCCGAAGCCAGCGCCTGAAGGAGAGCAGATCGTGGAGATGACCGCACCTTCCGCTACCAATCCGATCGACGACAACCGCGAGGGATTGATTGGCAAGCCGATCGACCGCGTCGACGGCAGGCTCAAGGTGACGGGCACGGCACCGTATGCCTATGAGGTGCAAGACGGGGGCAAGCGCGCGGCCTACGGCTATATCGTCGAGTCCTTGGCTTTCGGCCGTGTGGCCGACATCGACACATCGGCCGCTGAGCGCGCACCCGGCGTGCTGCTCGTCTACACGCACCGCAATGCGCCTGCACAGGCACCCTGGGGTCCTGTGGAAGCTCAGGACCGCTATGGCAGGTCATCGCCCCAGCTCGCGAGCGATCGGCTTCGCTACTACGGCGAGCCCGTCGCCTTCGTCGTTGCGGAAAGCTTCGAGCAGGCGCGCGCTGCGGCCGGTCTGGTCCGCGTCCGCTACGACACCAGCCGGGGCGACTTCTTGCTCGACAAGAACAAGGCACTGAAACCCGCCGACACCGCCGAGAAGAAGGCCGACAGCGCGGTCGGCGACTTCGCTCTCGGTTTCGCGGACGCTCCCGTCAAGATCGACGCCACCTACACCACACCGCACTACATCCACGCGCAGATGGAGCCGCACGCGACGCTTGCCTACTGGACAGACGGCAACCTGACCGTGCATTGCTCGGCGCAGCTTCTTGTCAGCGCGAAGAAGGCGGTCGCGGCCACGCTGCAGATCCCGCCCGACAAGGTGCGCGTTGTGAGCCGCTACATCGGGGGCGGCTTCGGCGGCAAGCTCCCTGTCTATGGCGACGTCATGCTGTCGGCCATGGCCGCCCGGCAGCTCGATCGTCCCGTCAAGACGGCGATGACGCGCCAGCAGATGTTTCACCTCGCCACACACCGCAGCCAGACCATCCAGCGCGTGCGGCTCGGGGCTACCCCCCAAGGGCAACTCATCGCGATCGGGCATGAGACTTGGTCGCACAGTGCGCGCTTCGACAACTTCTACGAGAGCGCGAGCGCGCAGACCCGGTCGCTCTACGCGGCGCCCAATCGCATGAGTGCACACCGCTCGGCCAAGCTCGACTTGCCCGTTTCCGATTCAACCCGCGCGCCGGGCGAAGCCGTGGGCATGCTCGCTCTCGAAGGTGCCATGGATGAGCTGGCCGAGGCATTGCGCATGGACCCGATCGAATTGCGCATCCGCAATGAGCCGAAGATGGACCCGGAAAAGAACGTACCGTATTCGACGCGGCAACTCGTGCGCTGCATGCAGGAAGGGGCCGGGCGCTTCGGCTGGAGTCAGCGCAAAGCCGTTCCGGCCTCGCGGCGAGAGGGCCGCTCATGGATCGGCATCGGCATGTCGGCGTCCACACGCGGCAACTTCTTGCGGGACTCCAAATGCACGCTCTATCTGGACAAGGACGGCCAGCTGACCGTGCGCATGGCGATGACCGACATCGGTACCGGCAGCTACACCGTGCTGTCGCAGATTGCCGCCGAAATGATGGGCCTGCCCGTGCGCATGGTGCGCATGCAGCTTGGCGACAGCGATTTTCCGGAAACGCCCGGCTCGGGCGGCTCCTTCGGCGCCGCGAGCGCCGGATCGGGGCTCTACGACGCCTGCATGAACCTGCGACAGAAACTGGCGCGTCGCATGAACGTCGCCGCCACGGAGGCGCGCTTCGAGAACGGCAAAGTGATCGCAGCGGGACGCTCGGAGCCGATCGGTGCCGTCGCCGGCACGCTGGGATTGCAGGCAGACGGAGAAATCAAGCCCGGCGACATGACGAAGAAGTATTCGCAGCAGGCTTATGGCGCGCACTTCGCCGAAGTCTCGGTCGACATGGACACCGGAGAGATTCGTCTGCGCAGGATGCTCGGCGTCTTTGCCGCTGGCCGCATCCTGAATCAGAAGACCGCGACCAGCCAGGCCATCGGCGCCATGATCTGGGGCGTGGGCAATGCGCTGCATGAAGAGGCCGCCCTCGACCCGCGCTACGGGTTCTTCGTCAATCACGACCTGGCCGAATACCACGTCCCGACCCATGCCGACATTCCGCGCGTCGAGGCTTATTTCCTGCCCGAAGTCGACGACAAGGCCAACCCGCTCAAGATCAAGGGCGTGGGCGAACTGGGCATCTGCGGGGCGGGCGCGGCGGTCGCCAATGCCGTCTACAACGCTTGCGGCGTTCGCATTCGCGACTACCCGCTGACGCTCGACAAAGTGCTGGCCGGTCTCGAAAGATCATGACGCGTGCGTCCGCATCCGATGCTGTGGCGCACAGTCCGCGCGGCATCGAGGCGCTGCGCGAGGCGACCAACGCCTGTCGCGAGTGCCCTCTGGGCGCGCTGGCGACGCAATCCGTGGTCGGCGAGGGGCCGCTGCGGGCCGTTCTGATGGTCGTGGGCGAAGTGCCGGGCGACAAGGAAGACCTGGCGGGAAGGCCCTTCATCGGGCCGGCCGGGAAGCTCTTCGACCGCGCCGCTGCCGAACTCGGATGGCGCCGCGAAAAGCTCTACGTCACCAACGCCGTCAAGCACTTCAAGTACGAGCTGCGCGGCAAGCGCCGGATGCACAAGACGCCAGCCCAGCGCGAGATCGATGCTTGCCGGCATTGGCTGGAGGATGAGATCGAGCTGGTGCGACCCAAAGCCTTTCTTGCGCTGGGCGGCACGGCAGCGCGCGCGCTTCTGCAGCGCCCGGTTGCGGTCTTGCGGGAGCGCGGTAGCTGGCAAGCCGACCCGGCAGGGCGCCGCGTGCTCGTCACGCTGCATCCGTCGGCGCTGCTGCGCGGCGATCCGTCGCAGCGCGAAGAAGCCTGGGCGGCCTGGCTGAAGGATCTTTCGATGGCTTCGAGCCTGATCGCGCCGAAGGTCACCACCTGATCAGGACCGCAGCCACGAGCACCATCAAGCCATAGCGCGTGAAGGTGTAGACCATCGGGTTCCACGACTTGAACCGGCGGCGAAGGCGCCCGGTCACGAGCGAGACGTAGAAGAGCTTGCTGATCAGCCCGGTGCGGTCGCCCGAATCGTTGGGCGACGCCGCGGCCGTCATCACGTGGCGTGCGAACGCGCGATTCAGCGCCTCTGCCCAGCGAAAGCGCAAAGGCCGCTCCACGTCGCACAGCAGGATCAGCCGTGATCGGTCGGTGTCGTTGCGCACCCAGTGGATGAAGGTCTCGTCGAACACCACGCCCGCGCCATCGCGCCAGCTATAGGGTTCCCCGTCGACCCATATCCGGCAGCGATCGTCGTTAGGCGTCGACAGCCCCAGGTGATACCGCAGCGACCCGGCATACGGATCGCGATGGCGCTTCAGTTCGGAGCCCGGAGGGAGCTCGGCAAACAGCGCGCCCTTGATGCAAGGCACGCGCTGCAGCAGTTCGACCGTGCGGGGGCAATAGAGCGCGGCGGAGGGCGGCGATTCTTCATACCACTTGAGATAAAAGCGCTTCCAGCCATGCTTGAAGAACGAGTTGAACCCCGCGTCATCGTTCTTCTCCGAAGCCTTGATGCGGCGCAATGCGGCAAGGGCCTCGGCTTCGTCGCGGATCGTCTCCCAGTGCTTTTCGAGTTCGCGCAGTCCCTCGAACTCATCGACGCTGATGTAGGGCTTGGTCGGCACCCGCGACAGCGTATAGAGCATCACGTTCAGCGGCGCCAGGAACGCGGAATGGTCGAACAATTGCTTGCGGAACCGGTGGCGCTCGCTTCCGCGCAAATGCACGTAAATGATCGACGCCAGGAATAAGCACACGACAAGCGCTTTGAACATCGTGACGTACCGGCTGTGGGCAGTAAGAGCAATCTCCTGTTCTGGTTGCGCAAGATAGTCTCTTCGTGCGCCGGATGGCGTAGGAATGTTCTGACGCGCGGGTGCTGTGCCCTCAGCCACCTGCCCCCGACTGACGCTGCCAGGGCGGCAGTGGGGCGCCGCAGTCGCTGCAAAACCGGGCCTCGGGCGCGTGCCCTTCGCTCAGGCACTCGTGGCAGGTGCGCGTGGTGGGCTCGTGATGCATGCGCTGCGAGGTGAGTTCGGCGCTCACGATGCCGGTCGGCACGGCCAGCGTGCCCCATCCGAGCAGCATCATCATCGATGCGATGAACCGCCCGACGTCCGTGTGCGGCGCGATGTCGCCGAAGCCGACCGTGGTCAAGGTGGTGATGGCCCAGTACACACCCGTCGGAATGCTGGTGAACCCATGCTCCGGCCCTTCGACGATGTACATGAGCGTGCCCATGATGACGACCACCAGCATGACGAACGCCATGAAGACGAGGATCTTTCGCCTCGACAAGGCGAGCGCGCGCCCCAGTGCGCCGAACTCGGCCACGTACTCGGTGAGCTTGAGGATCCGGAAGATCCGCAGCAGCCGCAGCAGGCGGACGTCGATGAGCGCGTTCGCGCCGGGCACCAAGATGGCCACATAGGTGGGCAGGAGCGCCAGCAGGTCGATGATGCCGAACGCGCTTCGCGCATAGCGCAGCGGGCGACGCACGCAAAGCAGGCGCGCCACGTATTCGATCGTCAGCGCGATCGTGAAGGCCCACTCGAGCGCGTCGAGCAAGCTCTCGTACTTGTCGTGGATCGAAGCGACGCTGTCGAGCATGACTACGGCGACACTCGCCAGGATCACCGCGATCAGCGCCAGGTCGAAGCGACGTCCCGCCCGCGTATCGGCTTCGAAGATGATGGTGTAGGTGGCCAGTCGCCAGCCGTGGTCCGGCCTGCCGAACTTCGTTTCGGGAGGGCGCGGGAGGGGTTCTGTCGACATGCGCGGGATCGTATGCCATTCGCTCGTCTGCATAATCCGCGCGCCGCTCTTTTTTCTTCCTACATGGACTCCTTGATCGCCGCCTCGGGGCGCGCCCTTGCAGCCGGAGATGCACTCGGTGCGCTCAAGCGCATTGCGCTGCGCGACGATCCGCCGGCGCTCGCCTTGCGCGGCATCGCCATGGCGCAGCTCGGCGAGCATCCACGCGCTCGCGAGCTGTTGCGCCGCGCCGCCCGCGCCTTCGGCAGCCACGAAGTGCTGGCGCGTGCACGTTGCGTGGTCGCTGAAGCCGAAGTGGCGCTGGCGATGCGCGATTTCGGTGGCTCGACGCGTTCTCTGGCAGCTGCGGCGGCCACCCTCGATGCGCACGCCGATCGCACCAACGCATTGCAGGCCAGACTGATCGCGGCGCGCCGGCTGCTGCTGCTCGGACGGCTCGATGAAGCCGCTGCCGCGCTGGAAAGCATCGACGCGAAAGGCTTCGCGCCGTCGCTGGCGGCAGTGGCAGAGCTGACGGCGGCCGAACTGGCCCTGCGTTCGCTGCGCGTCGGCCCTGCGCGAGAAGCCCTTGCCCGTGCGCATGCCCTGGCCACTCAGGCGCGCGTGCCGGCGCTTCTGGCCGAGGTGGAAGAGGCGCAGGCCGCGCTCGACCGGCCCGCCGCCCGGCGGCTTTCGGCGGAAGGCGAGCAGATGCTGCGGCTCGATGAAGTCGCGGCGCTCCTGGCATCGGACGCATTGGTCGTCGACGCCTGCCGTCGCGGCCTGCAGGTCGGCGACGCATGGCGGCCGCTGGCACGCCGGCCTGTGCTGTTCACCCTGGCGCGTGCGCTCGCTGCGGCATGGCCCGGCGACGTCGACCGGGAAGCCTTGATCGCCAGCGCTTTTCGCACCCGCCACCCCAACGAGACCCACCGGGCCCGGCTGCGGGTCGAAATCGGGCGCTTGCGGGCGCTTGTCACGGAACTGGCGCACATCGAGGCCACCGCCCGGGGCTTCGTGCTCAGGCCGCGAGGTGAGCGCCCTGTAGTCGTGCTGGCGCCGCCCATCGATGGCGATCAGGCGTCGGTGGTTGCATTGCTGTCCGATGGCGCGGCCTGGTCGACTTCGGCCCTGGCGCTGGCCCTGGGCGCCAGTCAACGCACCGTTCAGCGTGCGCTTGCCGAGCTCGAGGCCGCCGAAAGGGTGCGTTCGATCGGCCAGGCGCGGGCTCGTCGCTGGCTGTCGCCGCCGCTCGCGAGTTTCACGACGATCTTGTTACTCCCCGCTGCGCTGCCGATTGAATAGAGTTGCCCTGTCGCGCCAAACCCGGCGCATCACGAGGAACTCGATATGAGCGGACAGACAATCAGGAGCAGACCCCGCGCCAAGTCGCGCGCGGCCGAGATCGTGCGCGAATACGGCCCCTTCGACGGCGCGAGCACGGTCGCGGGCGTGACGCACGACGGCCACCGCGTCTGGGCCGCCACGGGCGCCCGGCTGGTTGCCTTCGACCCGGAAAGCGGCCAAACCACGCAGACGCTCGACCACGCCTGTGACGCCGGCACCGCGTTCGACGGCACATACCTCTATCAGATCGCCGAAAAGCGCATCGACAAGATCGATCCGGCCACCGGCAAGATCGTGTCGTCGATCCCCGCGCCAGGCCAGGGGTACGACTCGGGGCTGACCTGGGCCGAAGGCAGCCTCTGGGTCGGCGCATACCGCGATCGCAAGATTCACCAGATCGATCCCGAGACGGGCAAGGTCCAGCGCACCATCGAATGCAACCGCTTCGTGACCGGCGTGACCTGGGTCGACGGCGAGCTGTGGCACGGCACCTGGGAAGGGGACGAGAGCGAGATCCGCCGGATCGACCCGGCCGACGGCGCCGTGCTCGAAAGGCTGGAAATGCCGGCCGGCGTCGGCGTCAGCGGGCTCGAATCGGATGGTGCCGATCTCTTCTATTGCGGCGGCGGTTCGAGTGGAAAAGTCCGCGCCGTGCGGCGCCCGAAAGCCGAGCAGCCCGATGCGGACAAGCCGGGATCGTGCTGTCCTGCGAGCTCCTGAGCGGGTGCGCGCAGACATCGCGCATGCGCCATGGAAAGCCTCTGGCCTTGGCTGGTCGTCGCGGGCGTCGGCGCGCTCCACGGGCTCAACCCCGCGACCGGCTGGATGTTTGCAGCGGCGTGGGGCGTGCGTTCCCGCAACAGGGCGCAGGCTCTGCGGGCGCTGGTGCCAATCGCCATCGGGCACCTCATGTCGATCGCGCTGGTCGCTGGTGCGGTCGCATGGGGCCTGTCAATGGATCGCACGGTGCTGCAAGTGTGGCTGGGCGGACTGCTCGTCGTTGGGACGATCGTCCACCTGTCGGGCCGCATGCCGAGAATGGCGCGGGCGCCCGCGGGGCACGCCGGTCTGGCGCTCTGGTCATTCATGATGGCCACCGCCCATGGGGCAGGCCTGATGCTGGTGCCGGCGCTGATCCCGATCTGCATCGGAGATGCGGCCACGCACAGAATCACCGCCTCTGACTCGCTCATGCTGGCTCTCGCGGCGATCGGTGTTCACACGGCTGCCATGCTTGCCGTCACCGGCCTGATCGCCGCAGGCGTGTGCCGGGGACTCGATGCCGCACGGACAAGGCGCAAAGCTTGACGCGGTCCGGGCAGTTGCGGATGGCGCAGGGCCCGTTCGCAAGTAGATTCAGGATCCAAAGAAGATCCGCACGAATCCTGCCGCATGAACCTTTTCGTCTCGCTCAAGTATCTGGTTGCCCTCGACGATCATCGTCACTTCGGTCGCGCTGCGCTCGCTTGCAGCGTGACGCAACCGGCCCTTTCCAATGCCATCAGGGCGCTCGAAGAGAACTTCGGCACTTCGATCGTGAAGCGGGGCCGCAGCTTTGCCGGGTTCACCGTCGAGGGCGAGCGGATCCTCGCCACCGGCCGCACGATCCTGCGGGAATATGAAATGCTGCAGCAGGATCTGCACAGCGGAGCGGGTGATCCCACGGGCAATCTGTTGATCGGCGCAGTACCGACTGCAATGCCGATCGCGGCGAGGTTCGTCGCCATGCTGCAGGACCGCCATGCGGGCATCGTGCCGACGCTGCGCTCGATGAGTTCCGTCGAGCTCGAAACGGGCCTTGAAAGCATGGCACTGGACCTCGGGCTGGGCTACACAGAGCGCATCGGCAACAACCATTCGACGATACGGGTCCTGCCGCAGTATGTGGAGCATTATTTTCTGCTGCGCAAATGCGAGAGCCTGAAAGGCGAGGGTCTGCGGATGGGGCCTGCGACCACTTGGGCCGAGGCTGCCAAGCTGCCGCTGTGCTTGCTGAGTTCGGAGATGCACAACCGCACCATCGTGGACCGCGCGTTCGCGCAGTTCGGCGCGCGGCCCAAGCCTGTCATCGAGACGAATTCGATTCTCGCGTTGGCCCTGAGCGTTCGGGCCGGACGCGTGTGCAGCGTGATGCCGGGCGCACTGGTCGATGCGGTGCAAGGCTATGACGACCTCGAAGCGCTGCCGCTGAAGGACCCGCACGTCGAGGTGCCGATCGCATTCATGGTGCATGAGACCAACCGGCCCTCACGCACGCTGCAGGCCGCCCTGTCTTTTGCCGCCGAGCCGATCTGGCTTGGCGAGGTGGCGCTGCACGCAGGATCGCTCGGCAGCCGCGAATCCGCTTGAGCGTTAGGATGGTGCATGCGTCACGGTGAGCATGCGCATGACTGACGAGCCCAACTCAGCCCAACCCGCGAAAGACGCGCCTGTCGTCTGCCAAGGTGCTGTCTGCGTGCCTGTGCGGGGCGTGCGCGCCGGGCGCGAGTTCACGGCGCAGGATTGGGTCGCTGATGAAGTGCCGGTGGCGCTCGAATACAACGGCATCTCGCACGCGGTGATGCTCGCCACGCCACTCGATCTGGAGGACTTCGCCTTGGGGTTCTCGCTCAGCGAAGGCATTCTCGGCGCACCGCGCGAACTCTTCGCCGTCGACGAGGAACGTTCTGAAATGGGCATCACGCTCCACCTGCAGGTGGCGAGCGGACCCTTCGCGCGCTTGAAAGAGCGCCGGAGATCGTTGACGGGCCGCACCGGCTGCGGCCTTTGCGGCACCGAGAGCCTCGCGCATGTCACGCACAACCTTCGTGTGCTGTCGCCCGTCGGCCTGCCATGGCGGCGCGAGGCAGTGAGCCGGGCGATGTCGAAGCTGGGCGAGTTGCAGGATCTGCAGCATGTGACGGGCGCTGTTCATGCGGCGGCCTGGTGTTCGGCCGATGGCCAGGTGCGATGGCTGCGCGAGGATGTCGGGCGGCACAACGCGCTCGACAAACTGATTGGTGCGCTGGCTGCGAACCAAGTCGACGCCTCTAGCGGATTCATCGCGGTCACAAGTCGTGCCAGTTTCGAGATGGTGCAGAAGGCGGCGCTGGCGGGGGTTTCGCTTCTGGCCGCCGTCTCCGCGCCGACCTCATTCGCCGTTGCGACTGCGCAGCGCATGGGCATGACCCTGGTCGGCTTCGCGCGGAAGCAGGACCTTGTCGTCTATTGCCACGCCGATCGACTGGAATTCGGTCTCGCCGATGGAGACCGCCCGGACGGCTTCGGAGGTCCGGGCATTGCTCGTTAGGGCAGACGAACGAGCTGTCCGTTTGCCGCGCGCCTGATCGACGACTTTGGGCTCGATGTCGTGCAGCTCGTGGCGCACGTAAGCCGGTCGCGACCCTACCTAGACGGCTTTCGATCTGGCGTCCGGGACTGTCCCGACCTTGACGTTGCGTCCTTGCGGGAGAATGCGGCAGGAACGATTCCAGACAAGTAAAGGGGACACGGTGGGAGAACTTCTTTCTCTCCTGCGCTTCAGCGCCGGCTCGGGCCATATCTGGCTGGACGAGCAGCGCATGCTGCTCATGCATGCCCGGGCCTTCGCTGAACTGCGTCGCGAACTGCTCGACTCGCTGGGCATCGAGCGCGCGCGCGGCCTGCTGGTGCGCATGGGCTTTGCTTCGGGCCTGCGTGACGGCGAGGTGGCCGTGCGCGAGCGCCGCGCCGGCATGCGCGCCGAAGACGCGTTCATGCTCGGGCCGCGCCTGCATTCCATCGAGGGCATCGTCTCGGTGCAGAAGGTGCAGCTCGACCTGGATGTGGCCACCAAGCACTTCTATGGCGAATTCCTCTGGGAGAACTCCTGGGAATGCGAGGCCCACGTGGCCGACTTCGGCTACGGGGAAGACCCGCAGTGCTGGTCGCAGATCGGCTACGCCTCAGGCTACACCACCGCCTTCATGGGGCGGCTCGTGGTGTTCAAGGAAGTCGAATGCACCAGCATGGGCGACAGCCGTTGCCGCATCGTCGGCCATCCGGCCGAGGAGTGGAACGACGAACACTACCTCGAGTACTTCCGCCAGCACCATGTGGCCGAGAAACTCATCGACTTCAACCTCGGCCTGCAGCACCTGCGCCGCTTGCAGCCGCGCCGCGAGTACGACCAGAAGCTGGTCGGTGTGTCGCCGGGCTTCCGTGCCGCTTTCGACCTCATGCGCAGCGCGGTCGACAGCGCAATCACCGTGTTGCTGCTCGGCGAGACCGGCGTCGGCAAGGAGGTGTTCGCCCGCTGGCTGCATGACAATGGGCCCCGCGGCAAGCAACCCTTCATTGCCGTCAACTGCGCGGCGATTCCTGCCGACCTGATCGAGGCCGAGCTGTTCGGCGTGGAGAAGGGCGCCTACACCGGCGCCCACCACGCGCGCGCCGGGCGCTTCGAGCGCGCCCACGGCGGCACCCTGTTCCTGGACGAGGTGGGTGACCTGCCGCTGGCCGCGCAGGTCAAGCTGCTGCGCGTGCTACAGACCGGCGAGGTCGAGCGCCTGGGCGCCGAGCAGCCGACCACGGTCGACGTGCGCATCGTGGCGGCCACCAACGTCAACCTGCAGCAGGCCATGCAGGCGGGCAAGTTCCGCACCGACCTGTTCTACCGGCTCAACACCTTCCCGATCCAGATTCCGCCGCTGCGCGAGCGTACCGCCGACATTCCGGCGCTCGTGGCGCGCTTCGTCGAGAAGTACAGCGCGCTGTACGGCAAGAAGCTGCGCGGCCTCACCGACAAGGCCGCGCTCGACGTGCAAAAGCATGCCTGGCCCGGCAACATCCGCGAACTCGAGAACGTGGTCGAGCGCGCGGTGCTGCTGGCGCCCGATCACGGCGACATCGAGGCCTGCCACCTGTGGATGCAACCGTCGGGCGTGATGCCCGGCAATCAGCTCGACGCCAGCGGCAAGGTCGCGACGGGGGCCGCTGCTTCAGGTGCCGACGCGAGCGAGCTCGATGCGCTGTGCCAGCGCGTGCTCGAGCAGAACATCGACATTGCCTCGCTCGAGCAGCGCCTCATGCAGACCGCGATGCAGCGTGCCAAGGGCAACCTGTCGCAGGCCGCGCGCATCTTGGGCATCACGCGCCCGCAGCTGGCCTACCGGCTCAAGAAGGAAGGCCTGCCGACGTCTTGAGCGGACGCAGGCGGCCGCGTTTTCCGGTTTTCACCATTTGATCAAGCTGCACTGCAGCAAATGATCAAACCAGCATCCGGGACTTCCCGGTGCTTCGGGCCCGCAGGCGCAGCGGGCCCATGCAAATCAATCACTTAGCCACGCTGGCACGTCCGTTGCCCTTATCAGGCCGGGCGGCGCTGGTGCCGTCCACCTGTTGATGGATTGAACAAGTGATGCCCTCGATGCAGTCCGACTCCCGCAGCGGCAGCGCCGGACAGATGACCGGCCAGCCGTGTTTCGTGCGCGTCACCGGCACGCGCAACGCCCGCTTCGTGGAGTTCGAGTTCGCCATCGGCGACCCCGAGCTGGCCGTGGAGCTGGTGCTGCAGTTCGACCAGTTCCGCGAGTTCTGCGCGCGCCACGAGGTACGCCACCTGAGCACCGAAGAGGGCGCGCGCCTGGACTTCGAGCGCATGAAGTGGCGCTTCGGCGCGCCCGGCATCGACCACTGACGACCCCGAATTTCTTTCCCGCGACAACCAAGGAGACACCCCGTGCAAGTCGACATCAAGACCTCGGACATCCGGCCGATCCGGCAGACCTTCTCGCATGTGGCGCGGCGGCTCGGCGACAAGCCGGCTTCGCGCTACCAGGAGGCCACGCTGGACATGCAGCCCACGGCCAACTTCCACTACCGGCCGCTGTGGGACCCGCAGCACGCGCTGTACGACAAGCGCCGCACGGCCCTCGTGATGGCCGACTGGTACAGCTTCAAAGACCCGCGCCACTACTACTACGGCGTGTACACCATGACGCGCGCACGCCAGCAGGAAGGCGCCGACCGCCAGTTCGAGTTCGCCGAGAAGCGCCAGCTGCTGGCCCAGGCCGATGCGGGCGTGCGCGAGTCGCTGCAGCAGGTGCTGGTGCCGCTGCGCCACTACGAGTGGGGCGCCAACATGAATCACAGCTACTGCTGCGGCTACGGCTACGGCACGGCCATCACGCAGCCCTTCATCTACGCGGCCATGGACCGCCTGGGCATCGCGCAGTACCTCTCGCGCGTCGGCCTGCAGATCGACGGCAACTCGGGCCGCGCACTGGACGCCGGCAAGCAAGCCTGGCTCGCGCACCCAGCCTGGCAGGGCGTGCGCCGCCTCATGGAAAACCTGTTCGTCACCAAGGACTGGTTCGAGGTGTTCGTGGCCCAGAACCTCGTGCTCGACGGCCTGCTGTACCCGTTGATCTACCGTCACTACGTGAACGCGCACAGCGCCGCCACCGGCAACGCGCTGGCGATGCTGACCGAGTTCATGAACGAGTGGTTCGACGAGAACGTGCGCTGGGTCGACGCCACGCTGAAGACCGCCGCCGAGGAATCGCCCGCCAACGCCGAGCTGCTCGCGCAGTGGTACGCGGGCTGGCGCAACCAGGCCGTGCAGGCGCTGGCGCCGCTGGCCGCGCTGGCCCTGGGTGCGCAGGGCGCCGAGGTGCTGAAGACGCTGCACACCGCGCTCGACGCGCGCGTGGCCCGGCTGGTACGCACGGGCGCGGCCGCCTGAACGATCACACCTCGAGAACCAAGGAGACCATCCCATGACCACCGCCACCGCCGAAGTGTCCCGACCGCCCGTCTTCATCGCGCTGCAGACCGGCGAGGCCGCGCGCTCGATCGTCGAAGCCATCGTGGCCGACAACCCCGAGGCCACCGTCACCGAGTACCCCGCGATGGTGAAGATCGATGCACCGGGGCGCCTCGTGATCCGCCGCGACAGCGTCGAAGCGCTCGTCGGCCGCCGCTGGGATCTGCAGGAGCTTCACCTGAGCCTGATCTCGCTGTCCGGAAGCATCGAAGAGACCGACGACGAATTCACCCTCCACTGGGGCGCATGAGCGGACGCCGCCTGCCATCTCTGGACCACGATCCCAAGGACAACGCCATGACCACCCAAGCAGCAAAGACCCCCACGACCCCACGCCTCGGCCTGAAGGAACGCTACGCCATGATGACGCGCGGCCTCGGCTGGGAGACCACGTACCAGTCGATGGACGACGTGTTCCCGTTCGACAAGTTCGAGGGCATCAGGATCCACGACTGGGACAAGTGGGAGGACCCGTTCCGCCTCACGATGGACGCCTACTGGAAATTCCAGGGAGAGAAGGAGAAGAAGCTCTACGCCATCATCGATGCGTTCCAGCAGAACAACGGTCAGTTCAACATCAGCGATCCGCGCTACCTGAACACGCTCAAGCTGTTTCTCACCGGCGTCTCGCCGCTGGAGTACGCTGCGCACCGCGGCTACGCGATGGCGGGGCGTTCGCTGCGCGGCGTGGGCGCGCGTGTGGCCTGCCAGATGCAGTCGATCGACGAACTGCGCCACGCGCAGACGCAGTTCCACACCATCAGCCACTTCAACAAGTACTTCAACGGCCTGCACGACCCGCAGCACATGCACGACCGCGTGTGGTACCTGTCGGTGCCTAAGAGCTACTTCGAAGACGCGATGAGCGCGGGGCCGTTCGAGTTCATCACCGCCATCTCGTTCTCGTTCGAGTACGTCCTGACCAACCTGCTGTTCATGCCCTTCATGAGCGGCGCGGCCTACAACGGCGACATGGCCACCGTCACCTTCGGTTTCTCGGCGCAAAGCGACGAGTCGCGCCACATGACGCTGGGCCTGGAGGTGGTGAAGTTCATCCTCGAGCAGGATCCGGACAACGTGCCCATCGTGCAGAAGTGGGTCGACAAGTGGTTCTGGCGCGGCTACCGCCTGCTCACGCTGGTCGCGATGATGATGGACTACATGCTGCCCAAGCGCGTGATGAGCTGGTCCGAAGCGTGGGAGATGTACTTCGAGAAGAACGGCGGTGCGCTGTTCGAGGACCTTGCGCGCTACGGCATCCGCATGCCCAAGTACCACGAGGTCGCCTCGAAGGAAAAGAGCCGCATCTCGCACGAGGCCTGGGCCATCTTCAACAACTACGGCCATGCGGCCAACTTCAACGTCTGGGTACCCAAGCCGGACGAGATGGCCTGGCTGGCCGAGAAGTACCCCGAGACCTTCGACAGCCTGTACCGCCCGCGCTTCGAATGGCTGGCCGAGCAGGAAAAGCAGGGCAAGCGCTGGTTCAACAACACGCTGCCCATGCTGTGCCAGACCTGCCAGATCCCGATGGCCTTCACCGAGCCCGACGACCCCACCAAGATCTGCTACCGCGAGAGCAGCTACCACGGCATGAAGTACCACTTCTGCTCCGACGGCTGCAAGGACGTGTTCGACGGCGAGCCCGAGAAGTACGTGCAGGCCTGGCTGCCGGTGCACCAGATCTACCAGGGCAACTGCTTCCCCGAGGGCACCGACCCGACGGTGGAAGGCTTCAACCCGCTGGCGGCCGTGCTCGACTACTACCACGTCAACGCCGGCGCCGACAACGGCGAGTTCAACACCTCGCCCGACAAGGCCAACTGGGAACGCT
Organism: Variovorax sp. 10N420; assembly: GCF_056394705.1. Taxonomy (NCBI): domain Bacteria; kingdom Pseudomonadati; phylum Pseudomonadota; class Betaproteobacteria; order Burkholderiales; family Comamonadaceae; genus Variovorax; species Variovorax sp. 10N420. The sequence continues at coordinate 536,730 of NZ_JBFTIJ010000002.1, forward strand.
GGACTGGACAGGACCTGTCGGCGGCCGAGCCCAAGGTGGCTTGAGCACCCAGGCCCCGCGTCCACCCCTTCAACGTTCCCGCGCTCACGCTGTGCCCCACGCACGGCGCGAGTGGCGCTCACCCCAAAAAAGGAGACCGACATGTCTGTTGTTGCACTCGCCCCCGGCTATACCGGCACCGTCATGGACAGCGAAGACCGCTTCCACGGCAACCGCCTGCTCTACATCGGTTGGGACGACCACCTGCTTTTCTGCTCCCCCGTGTGCCTGCCGCTGCCTGCGGCCATGCCCTTCGGCGCGCTCGTCAGCGACGTGCTGCCCGGCGTGTACGGCAGCCACCCTGATTTCGGCCGGATCGACTGGTCGCGCGCCGAGTGGCTCGACTCCGGCAAGCCCTTCACGCCCGACGCATCGAAGTCGCTGGCCGACAACGGCCTGGTCCACAAGTCGGCGCTGCGGTTTCGCACGCCCGGGCTCACGGGCATCGGCGGTTCGTTCAGCTGAGCACGGGAGGGCCTTGCCATGAGCTTCCAGATCATGATCGAGCCGCTCGGCCAAGCCGTGGCGGTGCGCGACGGACAGACCGTGCTGGACGCCTGCCTGCGCGCCGGCGTGTGGCTGCCCCACGCTTGCGGCCACGGCGTGTGCGGCACCTGCAAGGTGCAGGTGCTCGAAGGCGAATGCGAGCACGGCGACGCCTCCAACTTCGCGCTCATGGACTTCGAGCGCGACGACGGCAAGATCCTCGCGTGCTGCGCGATGGCGCAGGCCGACCTGGTCATCGAGGCCGAGATCGATGAAGACCCCGACGCGCGGTTCCTGCCGCTGGAAGACTTCGACGCCGAGCTGGTCGAGGCGCGCATGCTCACGCCCACCATCCGCGGCCTGTGGCTACGCACCGAACGGCCGGCCCCGTTCCAGGCTGGCCAGTACGTGATGCTGCACGTGCCGGGCGTGGAAGGCGCACGCGCCTTCTCGATCGCCAACGCACCCGACGATGAGCTTGTCGAGTTGCACATCCGCCGCGTGCCCCACGGCCGCGCCACGGGCTGGCTGCATGACGAGCTGCAGGTGGGCCAGCGCCTTCGCTTCACCGGGCCCAACGGCCGCTTCTTCGTGCGCAAGTCGGCAGGGCTGCCGATGATCTTCGTGGCCGGCGGCTCGGGCTTGTCGAGCCCGAAGTCGATGGTGCTGGACCTGCTCGCCGAAGGCTGCACCTTGCCGATCACGCTGGTGCAGGGCGCGCGCAGCACCGAGGAGCTGTACTTTCGCGAGCTGTTCGAGCGGCTCGCCGAGCAGCACCCCAATTTCACGTACGTGCCCGTGCTGTCGCACCTGCCGGCCGACAGCCACTGGCTTGGTGCGCGTGGCTTCGCGCATGAAGCGCTCAAGGCCCATTTCGCGAACGACTTCCGAGGCCACAAGGCCTACCTGTGCGGTCCGCCCCCGATGACCGAGGCCTGCATCGCCACGCTGATGCAGGGCCGATTGTTCGAGCGCGACATCTACACCGAGAAGTTCTTCACAGTCGCCGACGCGGCGTCCGCGGCGCCGCGCAGCCCGCTGTTCAAGGCGCTGTGACGTGGAGTCGGCCATGAGCTTCCGTGTCGCCATCGGCAACACCCACGAGCGCTACAGCTGCCGCGCCGACCAGACCCTGCTCGGCGGCATGGAGCAGCTCGGCCGCAAGGGCATTCCCGTCGGCTGCCGCGGCGGCGGCTGCGGCGTGTGCAAGGTGCGCATCGAGTCCGGCGCCGTGCGCCGCGAGCGCATGAGCCGTTGCCACGTCAGCGTCGAAGAAGAAGAGCAGGGCTACGTGCTGGCCTGCCGCGCCTACCCGCAGAGCGATCTGGCCCTGCGCGCCGTCGAGAAGCTGGCGCGCTGCATCGAGCGGCGCCTGGCGGCGTCGATGCCATCGCCATCCGATTCCCGTTCCCCCACCTGAACTTTCCATCACCAACCAAAGGAGACTTCCATGGCACTCACTGGCGTCATTCGCCCCGGACACGTGCAACTGCGCGTGCTCGACCTCGGGGCTGCCCTCACGCACTACCGCGATGTGCTGGGCCTGATCGAAACCGGGCGCGATGCGCGGGGCCGCATCTACCTCAAGGCCTGGGACGAGCACGACCACCACAGCGTCGTGCTGCGCGAGGCCGACGAGGCCGGCATGGACTTCATGGGCTTTCGCGTCGATTCGCCCGCCACGCTCGACAAGCTCGCCGCCGACCTGAAGGCCAGCGGCCTGGCCACCGACATGCAGTGGATCGAAGCCGGTGAGCACCTGCGCACGGGCCAGCGCTTTCGCTTCACCGTGCCCACCGGCCATGCCATCGAGCTCTTTGCCGAGAAGGAGAAGGTCGGCAACGGAATGCCCTACGAGAACCCCGAGGTCTACCCCGACGATCTCAAGGGCATGGCGCCTTCGCGCTTCGACCACTGCCTGCTGTACGGCGACGACCTCGACGGCACCATGAAGCTGTTCACCGAGGTGCTGGGCTTCCAGCTGGCCGAGAGCGTGGTGGCCGGCCCCGAGCGCATGTACATCGCGGCCTTCCTCACCTGCTCGACCAAGCCACACGACATCGCGTTCATCCGCCATCCGGAGAAGAACAAGTTCCACCATGCCTCGTTCCTGCTCGACAACTGGGGCGAGGTGCTCAAGGCGGCGGACATCATCACCAAGCGGCGCGTGTCGCTCGACATCGGGCCCACGCGTCACGGCATCACGCGCGGCGAGACCATCTACTTCTTCGACCCGAGCGGCAACCGCAACGAAGTGTTCTCGGGCGGCTACATCTTCTACCCGGACAAGCCGCCGCTGGTGTGGACCGACGACGAACTCGGGCGCGCGATCTTCTATCACGACCGCAAGCTCAACGAGAACTTCCTGAGCGTGGTGACCTGAAGGAGTCGGTGCGATGAAACAGTTCATGAACTTCATCGGCGGCGAGTTCGTCGCCACTTTGAAGACCTTCGACAACCGCGCGCCGGTGGACAACCGCGTCATCGGCAAGGTGCACGAGGCAGGCCGCAGCGAGGTCGATGCGGCCGTGCGCGCCGCACGCGCGGCGCTCAACGGTGAGTGGGGTCGCATGAGCGTCGCGCGCCGCGTCGAGCTGCTGCACGCCGTGGCCGACGAAATCAACCGGCGCTTCGACGACTTCCTGGCGGCCGAGATGGCTGACACCGGCAAGCCGCACGCGCTGGCCTCGCACGTGGACATTCCGCGCGGCGCGGCTAACTTCAAGGTGTTTGCCGACATCGTGAAGAACGTACCGACTGAGAGCTTCGAGATGACCACGCCGGACGGCGGGCAAGCGCTGAACTACGCCGTGCGCTCGCCGCTGGGCGTGATCGGCGTCGTGTGCCCGTGGAACCTGCCTCTGCTGCTCATGACCTGGAAGGTCGGCCCGGCGCTGGCCTGCGGCAACACCGTGGTGGTCAAGCCTTCGGAGGAAACGCCCGCCACTGCCACGCTGCTGGGCGAGGTGATGAACGCGGTCGGCATTCCACCGGGCGTCTACAACGTGGTGCACGGCTTCGGGCCTGACTCGGCCGGCGAGTTCCTCACCACGCATCCGGGCGTGGACGGCATCACCTTCACGGGCGAGACGCGCACCGGCGAGGCCATCATGGGCGCCGCTGCCAAGGGAGTGCGGCCCGTGTCCTTCGAACTGGGCGGCAAGAACGCCGGCATCGTGTTCGCCGACGCGGATTTCGACAAGGCCGTGGCCGGCATCACCCGCTCGGCCTTCGAGAACTGCGGCCAGGTGTGCCTGGGCACAGAGCGCGTCTACGTGCAACGACCCATCTTCGACAGGTTCGTCGCGGCGCTCAGGGCCAAGGCCGAGGCGCTCAAGCCGGGCCCGTCGGAAGAAGCCGGGGTGGGCATCGGCCCGCTGATCTCGCGCGAGCACCAGCAGAAGGTGCTGTCGTACTACCGCCAGGCCAGGGAGGAGGGCGCCACCGTCGTCACCGGCGGCGGCGTGCCGGCGATGCAAGGCGCCCTGGCCGAGGGCCACTGGGTGCAGCCCACGATCTGGACCGGTCTGCCCGAGACGGCTTCGGTGATCCGCGAGGAAATCTTCGGCCCCTGCTGCCACATCGCGCCGTTCGACACCGAGGAAGAAGCGATCGCGCTGGCCAACGCCACCGACTATGGCCTGGCGACCACCGTGTGGACCGAGAACCTGGGCCGCGCGCACCGTGTGGCAAAGCAGGTGCAGGTCGGCATCTGCTGGGTCAACAGCTGGTTTCTGCGCGACCTGCGTACCGCCTTCGGTGGCGCCAAGTCGTCGGGCATCGGGCGCGAGGGCGGAGTGCATTCGCTCGAGTTCTACACCGAGCTGCGCAACGTCTGCATCAAGCTGTGAGGAGCTGGCAGTGAGCAACCCCGAAATCGCGAACAGCGTGCGCACCGGCGCTTTCGACACCAACGTGCACGACCTGGGCGAGGGCGCGCCGGTGCTCTTCATCCATGGCTCGGGCCCGGGCGTGAGTGCGTGGGCCAACTGGCGCCTGGTGCTGCCCGTGCTCGCGCGCACGCGCCGCGTGATCGCGCCCGATATGGCTGGCTTCGGCTTCACGCAGCGCGTGCCCGGCGCGACCTACACGATGGACACCTGGGTGCAGCAGGCACTCGACCTGCTGGACGCACTGGACATCGAACGCGCCGATGTGGTGGGCAACTCCTTCGGCGGGGCGCTCGCGTTGGCGCTCGCCATCCGTGCGCCGCACCGCGTGCGCCGGCTGGTGCTCATGGGCAGCGTGGGCGTGCCCTTCGCGATCACGCCCGGGCTCGATGCCGTCTGGGGCTACATGCCTTCGTTCGCGAACATGCGCCGGATCATGGACGTGTTCGCGTTCGACCGCACGCTCGTCACCGACGAGCTCGCGCAGCTGCGCTACGAGGCCAGCATGCGGCCCGGCTTCCAGGAAGCCTTCGGCGCGATGTTCCCGGCACCGCGCCAGCGCTGGGTCGATGCCATGGCGAGCCCCGAGCCCGACATTCGGGCGCTGGCGCATGAGACGCTGCTGATCCACGGCCGCGAAGACCAGGTAATTCCGCTGGCCACCTCGCTCACGCTGAACCAGTGGATTCCCAACAGCCAGCTGCATGTGTTCGGCCGCTGCGGCCACTGGACGCAGATCGAGCACAGCGCGCGCTTCGCCCGCCTGGTCGGCGACTTCCTCAACGAACCCGATTGATTGATTCACCCCCGAGACAGAGCAAAGGAAAGACTTCCCATGGACTCCACCCTCATCCGGCGGCTCGGCGACGAGCTCTACGACGCGCTGCGCGAGCGCAGCGTCGTGGACCCCCTCACGAGCCGGCACGATGGCATCACCATCGCGGACGCCTACGGCATCCAGCAGCGCATGATCGCGCGCCGCCTGGAAGCCGGCGAGCGCATCGTCGGCAAGAAGATCGGCGTGACCTCGCGCGCCGTGATGAACATGCTGGGCGTGTTCCAGCCCGACTTCGGCTATCTGCTCGACGGCATGATCGTCGGCGAGGGCGAGTCGATCGACAGCCGCACGCTCATCCAGCCCAAGGCCGAGGGCGAGATCGCCTTTCTGCTCAAGCGCGACCTCATGGGTCCGGGCATCGGCAACGCCGACGTGCTGGCCGCCACCGAATGCGTGATGCCCTGCTTCGAGATCGTCGACTCGCGCATCCGGGACTGGAAGATCAAGATCGCCGACACCGTGGCCGACAACGCCTCGTGTGGCGTGTTCGTGCTCGGTGACCACGCGGTCGATCCGCGCCGAATCGACCTGGCGACCTGCGGCATGGTGCTTGAGAAGAACGGCGAAATCATCGCCACCGGCGCGGGCGCCGCCGCGCTCGGCTCGCCGGTGAACGCCGTCGCGTGGCTGGCCAACACCCTCGGCGCCCTGGGCATCGGGCTCAAGGCGGGCGAGGTGATCCTGTCGGGCGCGCTCGCCGCGATGTTCCCCGCCCAAGCCGGCGACAACTTCCGCGTCTCGATCGGCGGCCTGGGCGGCTGCTCGGTGCGCTTCCATTGAAGGAGACAACCCCATGACGAAGCCAACGAAGATCAAGTGCGCGCTGATCGGCCCCGGCAACATCGGCACCGACCTGCTCGCCAAGCTGCAGCGCAGCCCGGTGCTCGAACCCGTGTGGATGGTGGGCATCGACCCCGAGTCCGACGGCCTGAAGCGTGCCCGCGAGATAGGTCTGAAGACCACGGCCGAGGGCGTGGATGGCCTGCTACCGCATGTGAAGGCCGACGGCGTGCAGATCGCTTTCGACGCCACCAGCGCATACGTGCATGCCGAGAACAGCGCCAGGCTCAATGCCCTGGGCGTGCTCATGATCGACCTCACGCCCGCGGCCATCGGCCCGTTCTGCGTGCCGCCGGTCAACCTGAAGAGCCTTCTGATGGCGGCCGGCGCGCGTCCGGCCAACGTCAACATGGTCACCTGCGGCGGACAGGCCACGATCCCGATGGTGGCGGCGGTGTCGCGCGTGCAGCCCGTGGCCTACGGCGAGATCGTGGCCACTGTGTCCAGCCGCTCGGTCGGTCCTGGCACGCGCAGGAACATCGACGAGTTCACGCGCACCACGGCCGGTGCGGTCGAGCGCGTGGGCGGCGCGGCCAAGGGCAAGGCGATCATCATCGTCAACCCGGCCGAGCCGCCGCTGATCATGCGCGACACGGTGCACTGCCTCACCGAAGGAGTGCCCGACGAGGCGCGCATCACGGCCTCGGTGCACGAGATGATGGCCGAGGTGCGCAAGTACGTGCCGGGCTACAAGCTCGTGAACGGACCCGTGTTCGACGGCAACCGCGTGTCGATCTACCTGGAGGTGGAAGGCCTGGGCGACTACCTGCCCAAGTACGCCGGCAATCTCGACATCATGACCGCTGCGGCGGCGCGCACGGCCGAAATGTTCGCCGAAGCGATGCTCGCCAGCCTCCCGCAACCCGAGCCCGCCGTGGCCTAGGAGCACACTCATGACCACCACGAACACCCTCCAGGGCCGCCGCCTGACCCTGCACGACATGACGCTGCGCGACGGCATGCACCCCAAGCGCCACCTGATGACGCTCGAACAGATGAAGCACATCGCCAGCGGGCTTGACGAAGCGGGCGTGCCGCTGATCGAAGTGACGCATGGCGACGGCCTGGGCGGCAGCTCCGTCAACTACGGCTTTCCCGCGCATTCCGACGAGGAGTACCTGGGTGCCGTGATCCCGCTGATGAAGCAGGCCAAGGTGTCGGCCCTGTTGATTCCCGGCATCGGCACCGTGGACCACCTGCGCATGGCGCACGGCCTGGGCGTGCACACCGTGCGCGTGGCCACGCACTGCACCGAGGCCGACGTGTCCGAGCAGCACATCACCATGGCGCGCCAGCTCGACATGGACACGGTCGGCTTTCTCATGATGGCCCACATGGCCTCGCCCGAGACGCTGGTGCGCCAAGCGCTGCTCATGGAAGGCTACGGCGCCAACTGCATCTACGTGACCGACTCGGCGGGCTACATGCTGCCGGACGATGTCACGGCGCGCATCGGCGCGGTGCGCGCGGCGCTCAAGGCCGACACCGAGCTGGGCTTTCATGGCCATCACAACCTCGCGATGGGCGTGGCCAACTCGGTCGCGGCCGTTGCGGCCGGTGCCAATCGCATCGACGCCGCCGCCGCGGGTCTGGGCGCGGGCGCGGGCAACACGCCGATGGAAGTGTTCGTGGCCGTGTGTGACCGCATGGGCATCGAAACCGGTGTCGATGTGTTCCGCATCCAGGACGTGGCCGAGGACCGCGTCGTGCCGATCATGGACCACATGATCCGCGTCGACCGCGACTCGCTCACGCTGGGGTACGCGGGCGTGTATTCGAGTTTCCTGCTGTTCGCCAAGCGCGCCGAGAAGAAGTACGGCGTGCCCGCGCGCGAGATATTGGTGGAGCTGGGGCGGCGCGGCATGGTCGGCGGGCAGGAAGACATGATCGAAGACACGGCCATCACGCTGGCTCGCGCACGCCAGGCCGTGCAACAACAGGAAGGAGTGGCGGCATGAAGCTCGACAAGAACACCATCGCCGCGCTCGCCGAGCACCTGGAGACCTGTGAGCTGGAGGCGCGCGACACGCCCAAGATCACCGACGAGTATCCCGAGATGGATTGGGACGACGCCTACGCCATCCAGAACGAGATCCGCCGCCGAAAGCTCGCACGCGGCCATCGCATCATTGGACTGAAGGCCGGGCTCACCTCGCACGCGAAGATGAAGCAGATGGGCGTGACCACACCGGTCTTCGGCTTCATGGCCGACAACTACGCCGTGCCCGAAGGCGGTGAGTGCAAGGTGAGTGAGCTCATCCATCCCAAGGTCGAGCCCGAGATCGCGTTCGTCACCAAGCGCGCGCTCAGCGGCCCGGGCTGTCACATCGGTTCTGTGCTCGCGGCCACAGACTTTGTGCTGCCAGGCATCGAGGTGATCGACAGCCGCTACCGCGACTTCAAGTTCGACCTCAAGAGCGTGGTGGCCGACAACACCTCGGCCTCGCGCTTCGTGGTGGGCGGTCGTGCCGTGTCCGCGAGCGAGGTCGACCTGCGTACCGTCGGCATCGTGCTCGAGAAGAACGGCCAGCCCGTGGCCTTCGGCGCGGGCGCCGCGGTGCTCGGGCACCCGGCCGCGGCCATTGCGATGCTGGCCAACCATCTGGGCGCGCGCGGCGAGGAGATTCCGGCGGGCACGCTGATCCTGTCGGGCGGCATCACCGAGGCCGTAGCCGTGCAGGCCGGCGATGCCGTCACGCTGAAGGTGCAGGGGATGGGCAGCGTGGGCCTGCGATTCGTTTGATCTGCATCAATCACCGAAGCACAAACCACTGGAGTAGACGAATGCCCTTTGCACAGATCTACCTCATTGAAGGCCGCACCGAAGAGCAGAAGCGCGCGCTGATCGAGAAAGTGACCCGCGCCATCGTCGAAGCCGTCGGTGCGCCGAAGGAGAACGTGCGCGTGTGGCTGCACGACATGCCCAAGGAAAACTGGGGCATCGGCGGCGTGTCCGCCAAAGACCTGGGGCGCTAACCGGTTCGCGCCGCGGCGCGTCGGAAAGGTGTGGAATGGGCAGTGAGAAATCCACGGCGCTTGCCGCGTACACGAATCAGAAGGTCTCGCCGCGAGTCGTCCTTTCCGATGCGGTCCGCACATCTGCGCACGCTCTCCAGCGACGAACCCGCCTTCAACAAGCACGGCGAGGTGCTTGACGGCCGAAGGCAGCGCCATCCCCAGCGTTGCGGGCAGCTCGGACGCCGAGGCCGGTCCGCGGCTCAGGCGGTCGAGCATGCCGCGGCGGGCAAAGGTCGCGTCGTCGAAGCGCCACGTCGGTGACCATCGCTTCCAGAAGATCCGGTTGAATTCGCGGCGGTACTTCGCGTAGCCGGAGCGACCGCCAACGTTTGTCGTGCGAAGGACTGTCGGTGACGCAGCAATGCCCTAACATCGCCACGCCGCCGATCCAGCAAGCCCCCGAGTACACGAACCATGAAGAAGTTCATCGTTGCCGCCATTACGCTCACCACGGCGTTCGTCACGTCGCTCGCGGCACATGGGCAGGATGTCCCGCTGGATCCCGACACGGGCCTGCCGGCGGCGCGGCCTTTCGATTTCCCCGCGCAGGGACCGGCCGCACCGTTCTGGGCCAAGCGCCTCACTGGCTATTTCACGACGACCGATGGCGTCAGGCTGCGCTACAGCGTGCTCTTGCCGAAGGCCTCGGGCAAGTTCCCCGTCATCCTGAGCATCAACGGCTACGACGCCGGCTCGATCGGCGGAACGCCCTATCTTCAGTACAAGACATCAATGTCGGTCGAGCTCGACAAGCGGCTCGTCGAGGCCGGCTATGCCGTGATGGGCGTCAACGCCGCGGGCAGCGGGTGCTCCACGGGCCCGCTCGAGTACACGCGGCCGCAACTCGGAAGACATGGTGCCGAAGCCGTCGAATTCGCGGCGTCGCAAGCCTGGTCCGACACCAAGGTCGGCATGGTGAACTGGTCGTACGGAGGTTCGTCCCAACTGGCGACGGCGCAGCACCGGCCGCTGCATCTTCGGGCCATCGTGCCCGGCATGGTGCTGACGGACTTCCGTGACGCCCTGATGCCCGGCGGTGTGCCGGCGCCAGGTTTCATCACGCCCTTGCGCGGCTCCATGCGCGCCTACTGGGAAAAGGTGGTTGCGCAGACCGCAACCGAAGAGGGCGATGCCGCCTGCCTGGCGCAGATCCGGAAGAACCTCGCGGCAGAGGACGCGAGCTCCGTGATGCACCTGTTCCTGTCGCATCCCCTTCGGGACGATCACATGAAGAGCTTCGACCTGGCACCGCATGCAGACCGTGTGCAGGTTCCCGTGCTGTCGCTCGAAGCGTTCCAGGACCAGGCCATCACACCGCGCAGCGGCTACTACCAGGCCCGACTCGATCCGTCCAAGCTGTGGTCCGTGCAGACGAACGGTCGGCACGACATGTACTTGGCCGCGGATTTCCAGGCGATGGCGGTGCGCTTTCTCGACCGCTTCGTCAAAGGCGAGAACAACGGATTCGAGCGCGACACGCCACGCACCACCGTCTGGATGGAAACCGCCGAAGCAAGCGCGAGCGCCAATGCGCTGGAGCGGCGCGTCTCTCCCAAGCCGCGCTGGGTGGTGCAAAGGGGGCCGATCCGCAGCGACGACCTGGTCGTCAAGGCGTTCCACCTGGGTGCGGGCCATACGCTCGCCGATGCGCCCGGCTCCGGAGCCGCTGATGGCTTCGACTATCCCGGTACCGGTGTGGTCGTCAACGACATCGCGGGAAGGAGCTTCTGGGGTCCCTTGCCAGGAGACTGGGAGACCACGGGCGTGGCCTACACCTCGCCGCCGTTGGGTGAGGACATGATGGTCTACGGGCCGGGCAGTGCCGACCTCTGGGTCACGGCCAGCGCCGGCGACGCCGACTTGCAGGTCACCGTCACCGAACTGCGGCCCGACGGGCAGGAAACCTATGTCCAGCGGGGCTGGTTGCGCTTGTCGAACCGCGCCTTGGACACCTCGCGCTCGACGCCGTTGCTGCCCATCCGGCTTGAACGACCGGAGCAGCCCATGCCGCTGCTGCCGGGCCGGCCGGTGCTTGCGCGTGTCGAGATCAACAAGATGGGCCACTACTTTCGCAGCGGCTCGCGGCTGCGGATCTGGATCGACACGCCGGCCCAAACCGGTGGCCTGGTGTTCGACACCTTCACGCAGAAGCAGCGCCTCCATGTGCTGCACAACGCCAGGTACGACTCCCTGGTGCGGCTCGGCGTGCTGAAGGACGTCAAGGGACCGGCAAGCTTTCCGGCGTGCGGTGCGACGATCCTGCAGCCGTGCCGTGCGGACCCGCTGGCCACGCGCTGAGCCGCACGGATGTCCATGCCCTACAACCCGGCGCTCGACGGTGTTCGCGCGTTGTCCATCCTCGCGGTGGTCCTGTTCCACTGCCAGGTCCCCGGTGCGCATGGCGGGTTCGTCGGGCTGGACATCTTCTTCGTTCTGTCCGGCTACCTCATCACTTCGCTGCTGACAGCCGAGCACCGCCATGGCGGCATCGAGATCGGCCGCTTCTACGCGCGCCGGGCGTTGCGGCTGTACCCGACGCTGCTGCTCGTGGTCGCGGTCTACGTGGGGCTGGCCCCCATCCTCTGGCCGGCAGAGAATCGCTGGCTGTCCGCCGTGCTCGCCGCACTCTATGTCTACGACTATGCGCTGGCCTTCTGGGAGGTGGCCTACACCATCGGCCACACCTGGTCCCTGGGCGTGGAGGAGAAGTTCTACCTGCTATGGCCCCTGGTGCTGCCGCTGCTTCTGCGAACGCGCCACCCCGTCGGCTGGCTCGTATCGGCATTCCTGGCCGTGACCGCATGGCGCTATACCGTGGCCATGAACTGGACCTGGTCGCAGGCGTATTTCCGCTTCGACACGCGAATGAGCGCAATCCTGCTCGGGGCCATTGCGGCGCTGTCCCCTGTCAAGGTGTCGAGGCGCCTGCTCGCAGTGGCCTGCATGGCACTGCTGGTTCTCACGACCTTGCCTTCGCTGCCCACGAGCCACCAGACCGAAGCGGTCACGCTGCGCATCACATTGGCGGAGTTGTCGGCATTCGTGCTGATCTGCTACGCCGCAGCGCATGGGAGCGCGGCGTTGCTCGCGTCGCGGCCCATGGTCTACATCGGCCGGCTGTCCTATGGCATCTATCTTTGGCATTTCCCATTGGTGCTGCTGCTGCGCGATAGGCAGCCGCTTTGGATCACGCTGAGCGTGACACTTGCGTTCTCGTTCACGATGGCGGCGATCTGCCTGCATTTGGTGGACATGCCCCTGAAGCGATGGCGTCAGAAGGCCTGGCCGCAGGTCCGCAGCACCGCGTGAGCGCCGTGCATTGGCCTTTCAGGTCAGCGCCATCCCGCCGTCGACCTTCAGGTTGACGCCCGTGACGAACACGCTGTCGTCGCTCGCCAGGAAAAGCGCTGCCTGCGCCAGCTCGTCCGGTTTGCCCAGGCGTCCCAGCGGGATCGCGGCCGACATGGCCTTGTCGAACTCGGGCCGCGCGGATTCCGTGATGCCCAGCTTCCCCAGGATCGGCGTGTCGACCGGTCCGGGGCTGAGCACATTGACGCGGATGCGGCGCTCCTTGAGTTCGAGCGCCCAACTGCGTGCGAAGGCCTCGATGGCGGCTTTGCTGCCTGCGTAGACCGCGTGGTTGTCCATGACCTTGCTGGCGGCGATCGAGCTCGTGAGAATGATCGAGCCGCCATCGCGCATGAGTGGCAGCGCCTTGGTCACGCCGAAGAACACGGCGCGCGCGTTGGTGGCGAACTGTACGTCGTAGTTGTCCACGGTGACGGCAGATGATGGCTCGAGAATGGCCGTGCCCGCATTGGCCACGTAGATGTCGATGCCGCCAAAGCGTGCCATCACCGGAGCGAGCAGACGGTCGTGCATTCCCAAATCCGCCACGTCGCCGACGAAGCCCATCGCCTCTGGACCGAGGCTCGCCAACGCCGTGTCCACGGCGTCCTGGCGGCGACCCACGATGACGACACGGGCGCCTTCAGCGGCGAACGCCTGGGCGCAGGCCAAGCCGATGCCGCTGTTGCCGCCGGTGATCACGGCCACTTTGCCCGAGAGTTTTTGCATGATGCTTTTCCTTGTTCAATGAAGAGAGAAGCCTTCAATCTAGGGCGTCCCCGTGAACTCCAGTAGTGGGAAAAAATGGAAACACTTGTGCCTCGGAGTCTTCAATGAATGTTCTCGACCACGCGCCCGGATTGATGGCCTTTGCCACTGCTGTCGAGGCCGGATCGTTCAGTGCGGCCGCGCGGATGCTGGGCACCTCACCGTCGGCAGTTTCCAAGGGCGTGGCGCGGCTGGAGCAACGCTTCGGCGTGCGGCTCTTCCAGCGCTCGACGCGGTTGCTGTCGCTCACGCAGGAAGGCGCCGCGTACTACGAACGCATCGCGCCGCTGCTGCGCGCGCTCGACGAGGCGAGCGACGTGATGCAGCCAACGGGCATAGCGCGGGGCGTGTTGCGCATCACCGCCCCCGGCGACCTGGGTCGCATCTTGCTGGAACCCGTCGTCGGCAAGTTCCTGCCCAGGCACCCTGAGCTGAAGCTGGAGATGAGCCTGGCCGACCGCCATGTCGACCTGATCCGCGAGGGCTACGACATCGCCATCCGCGCAGGGGATGTGGCGGACTCCGACCTCACCGCGCGGCGCCTCGCTGATCTGCCGCTCGCGCTGGTTGCGTCGCCCGGATACCTCGCGAATCGCGGCACGCCCGACTCGGTCGAGGCTCTGCACAGCCACGCGCACGTGCGCTACATGCTGGGCGGCAAGGCGTTTCCGATCCGCTTTGCCGATGGCACGGTGCTGAACCCCGCCGGCGTGTTCGACACGGACAACAGCGTCGCTCTGCGCATCGCGGCGCTCGGCGACCTGGGCATCGTGCAGATCCTGCGCCTGTTCGTGCAGGACGACATCGATGCTGGTCGATTGGTGCCCGTGCTGCCGTCCCAGCCGTTGCCGCGTGTGACCATCTCGGCCCTGCATGCCTTCGGGCGCCAGGCGCCGGCGCGTGCACGTCTGTTCATCGAGTTCCTCGCGGCGCAGCTCGAACGTCTGTCCTGAAATAGCGCAGCCTTGCAGACCCAGCTTTCGCCACGCCGGCGCCGTAGGCCGGATCGGCCCGGGTGATGGGTGATGGGTGCCCCGCCTGAGGGCGCAGAGGGGGTGGACTCCTAGGTCGCCAGTGCCACGATGGTGGTGATGCCGTTGCGCGCCATCTTGGCGTACGGACAGAACCGCTCGGTGCTGCGCACCAGTTCCTCGGCCACGCTTTTCTCGACGTCGGGCAGGTGAATCCAGACGTCGGCCGTGAGCATGAAGAGCCCGTCGACGGGGTCGCGACCGAACGCGACGGACATCTGCACGTTGGCGTCGTGGACCGGAATCCTTCTTTTCGCGGCCAGCAGGTTCAAGGCCCCATGGAAGCACGCGGCGTAGGCTGCTGCGAACAGCTGCTCCGGGTTGGTGCCGTCGCCGTCTCCGCCCAGGGCGGTGGGAAGGCGAAGCTGCACGTTCAGGTTGCCGTCGTCGGAGCGCGCCACGCCCGAAGCCCGTCCGTGTTCGGCTTCGCCGCCGCTCACTGTGACGACCGTCGAATAGATCGGTTCGAACTCCTGTCCCTTGTACCTGTCGAGCAACGCGACGGGAGGCGGTTGCAATCGACCTCGTTGCGCCGCTTTCGCTGCGAAGACGCCGGCTTTGTCTTTCTGCGTGGGCATTCCAGGCTTCCGTTCAATTCAAGGAGGGAACGCTTTGGGGTTCACAAGGAAGGGGGGGGGAGACTTGGGGCAGCAGCCCCCGGCCGCGTCAGGCGGCGGCCGAGGGCGGACTTCGCATCAGCGTGCGGGCTTGGGCAGTGCGTACCAGGCTTCGAAGTTGAGCGCGCCGATGCGTGGGTTGGCGCCCGGCACCAGCGTGTCGTCCTTCAGCTCCGCGCCGAAGTAACGCGCGTGCACGTCCTGGACGACCTTGCGCGGATCATTGGTCTTGGCGAGAAAACGCTGTACCAGATCGGACAAGCGAACGCGCTCGGGGCCCGCAATTTCGACCACGCCGTTCACGGGGCTGCCCAGGGTGTAGTCCGCGACGGCGGCGGCGACGTCATCCGATGCGATCGGTTGTACGAAGGCCGGCGAGAGATGCACGGTGTCACCGTCGGTGCCCGACTGCGCGATGCCGCCGAGGAACTCGAAGAACTGCGTCGAATGGACGATGGTGTACGGAATCTTCGATTCGCGAATCAGCTTTTCCTGCGCGATCTTGCCGCGGAAGTAGCCGCTTTCGGAAAGGCGGTCGGTGCCGACCACCGACAACGCGACGTGGTGCTTCACGCCGGCCACGGCTTCCGCGGCCAGCAGGTTGCGCCCGGACGTCTCGAAGAACTCGAGCACGGCCTTGTCCTCGAACGAGGGCGAGTTCGCCACGTCCAGCACCACCTGCGTGCCTTGCAGGGCCTCGGCCAGGCCTTCGCCGGTGATGGTGTTCACGCCCGAGGCGGGTGACGCGGCGACGACCTCATGGCCGGCGTCGCGCAGCTTGCTGACAACCTTCGAGCCGATGAGGCCCGAGCCGCCGATGACAACGATCTTCATGATGATTTCCTTGTAGCCCGCAAGGGGCCGGGTGGTTGATGGAAACGGTTCCTGCCAGCGGGGCTCAGGAGAGCTTTGCCTTGTCCAGGCCGAAGACCTTGTCGGAGGCTCCGGGCACGCTCTTGAAGGCGATGTTCAGGCGGCTCCATGCGTTCGTCGACATGACGAGGAAGGTGAGGTCGGAGATTTCCTTTTCCGACAGCTGCGTGCGCACGCGCTCATAGATTTCGTCGGGCACGCCTTGCTCGGGCAGCTTGGTCAGCACTTCGGTCCAGGCCAGTGCCGCACGCTCGCGCGGGATGAACAGCGTCGATTCGCGCCATGCGGCCAGGTGGTACAGGCGCAGCTCGCGCTCGCCCTGGATCTTGGCCTGCTTGACGTGCATGTCCAGACAGAAGGTGCAGCCGTTGAGCTGCGATGTGCGGATCGACACGAGGTTGCGAAGCGGCTCTTCGATCGCGCCCTCCTTGATGGCATTGAGGAACTCGACGAACTTCTTGAAGAGTTCGGGCGACTGCTCGACATAGTTGACACGTTGGGTCATGACTGGCTCCTGGAAATGGGTGGCGGATGCCTGTACTCAGACTCGGCTGAGTCATCCGTTTGCGAAGATCGCGTAGACAGGGAGGTAGCGTAGGTTTGGCAGGTCGCCACCGGTAGCCACGCACAAGGCTTCACGGTGTTGCCCCTCGCGCAACAATCCGGCGGGGGACTCGGCATGTTTCCGAAATGGCACCAGTCGAAAGTGAAAAGCGGCGAGACCGCGTCCTAGAATTTCGCCCAACTGAGCAGCGAACTGTCGATCCGCCAAGCGACGAAGCCCGTCAATTCCTGGCGGGCTTCGTCATTTGGGACGGCTGCAGGCCTCAGCCTCCACCGGCTGCCGAAGGCGCACGGCTGCGTACGAGGTCCTCGATGACGCGCAGCACATCGGCCGGCTCCGCGCGCTTTCGGATGTCTTCCTCGATGTGTGCGAAACGGATGCGGCCTTCTTCGTCGATCACATAGGTCGCAGGGACCGGGAGCACCCACAGGCCGTTGCCATTGAGGACGGGGATGTCGGTGCCCACCGAACCGTAGAAGCTCACGAGTTCGGGAGGAAGCGTGAAGGCCAGCTCGAAGCCATTGGCGGCCTCGAGGTCGGAATCGCTGAGCACGGTGAACGCGAGCTGGTTGTCCTCGGCCGTTCGCATCGAGTGATCAGGCGTCTGCGGCGAGATCGCCAGGAGCATGGCACCAAGCCTTGCCAGGTCGTCTGCGCGCTGATGCCAGGCCCGCAGCTGGAGGCTGCAGTAACCGCACCAGCCGCCGCGGTAGAAGACCAGCACGAGCGGTCCCTTGCGCCACACCTCCGAAAGGCGGACCGGACGACCGTCACCGTCCGGCAATGTCGCGTCAGGCGCCAGGTCGCCGGCACGCTTGGCGCGGGCAGCGATGCCCGTGGCGTCGAACACCGCATCGGCGGCGTCGTTGTGGTCAAAGGCGGAAAGTTGCGCGCTCATGGCGGGGTTCCCAAAAGTGAGGACAGGTCGAGCCGGATCGCGCCATTGCTGACATAACGCGAGAAGTTCTGGAACGGAATGGCTGCCTGTGCGCGGTAGTTCTCGTCCTGCCAGCTGAAGACCGTGTCCATCCGGACGACCTCCACCTGCACGAGACCACGGCGCACTTCGAGCTCGGGGCCGTCGCCTTCGCTGTACTCGACCACGCCGACCACTTCGGCCGTCAGCGTGGTGGCCAGGTTGTCGCGGATCCGTTCGGTCAGGCGCATCAGCTGATCAGGCGCACTGGGCGCACGTTCGGTGTGCGGCGCCAGACCTTCCTCCATCACGAGCGCCGCATGCACGCCTTCGTCGGCATGCATGCGGCGAACGAAGGCAGTCAGGTGTTCGAAGCCGTGCAGGCCGACCTTCGTGCCGATGGCCCAGCGCAGCATCACGAAGTGATAGGCATCGGCAATGGAACGCTGGCCCGTGAGCCATTCACGCCCGGCGAGTTGCGCATCGAGCCGCGCGAGGTACTCGCGCACGTGGCTGCGCGCCGTGGCAGCCAGTCGCGCCGCCTGGCCGGCGTCCGGCAGGTAGCGCTCGGGAAAGAAGATCGGCCTGAACGCCTTGTGCACATCGGAGTTCAGGAAACCGAGCCAGCGCATCACCTCCGCCCGCGCGCGCGGCGAGCCGTCGCCTGCCAGCTGCAGTTGCGGATGCAGGTCCGCAAGGTAGCCAAGGATGGCGACGTTCTCGGTCAGCGTGAAGTCGCCATCCACAAGCAGCGGCACTGCGCCTGTCGGGTTGAGTGCCAGGTACTCCGGCGTCTTGATGCTGCGGCGGTCCATGCGCACTGTTTCGTACGGCTGGCCGGACCACTCGAGCACGATGTGATCGGCCAGCGCGCTGGCGCCGGGCATGTAGAAGAGTTTCATGGCGGGGGTCCTGTGTGCGTGTGCCGGCTTCCTGTTGCAGGAAGCAAGGGATGCCTTCCACCCGCCGCGTCGCCGTGTTGCTGGTCGGATCTACGCGGGGACACCGCGCCGACGTGAGTCTGTCCCGTGCACGAACGGGTGGAAAGTGCACGCCTCATTACAGCCGCCTCGGCGATCTGACACCCGTCATCTTCGTTGCGGCGGGTGGAATGCAACCGGTGGGTTATTTCACTGGAATGAAGAACTCGGCACCCTTGTTCTTCACGAGCATGACGACGAACTTCGCGGGCTTGGTCTTGCTCGCGTTGCGCCCGACGGTGTGGATGTCGTCGGGGCCTTCGTAGAAGGTGTCTCCGGCCTTGAGCGTGACTTCCTTGCCGCCTTTGACGCCCATCACGATCGAGCCCTCGAGCACGTACACGTAGCTGTGGGCATCATGGCGATGCACGGGGTCAACGGCGCCGGGCGGGTAGTCCACCGTGATCATCAGCACCTCCTTGCCGGGGATGTCCTTCATCTCCTGGGTCAGCAGCGGCGTCACCTTGGCGTCTTTGGGCGTGCCGTGCGCGGTGGCGTGCTGTGCCATGGCGGCGCCTGCGGCGAGCACAAATGTGAGCCCGAGGCTTTTTGCGATCTTGATCATGGTCGTGTCTTTGTTGATGCGATGGATGAATCGTAGGATCGGGTTTCCGGGTGCGGTAGGCCTGCGCGATGGATCACGGTGTTGTGTGCAAGGCACCAATCGCGCAAAGGCCCCTGCGCTTCGGGGGCTCCCCTTCCACAGGCTCGAAGCGCGCGCCCGCTTCGAGCGTTCGGTGAACGGGGCATCGCTGCGCCATTTCCAGAAGCTCCTCGCGTTGCGCCTGCGCGAGGGTGCCCTCGATGGACACCCGGCGGCTGAAGACATCGGGCGGGGAGGCCGACTTGTCCTTTCGGTGGCTCACCGCGGTGCGGATGCGCGCGACCGGCCAGCCCTTGCTGTCGGCGTAGTGGCGCAGCGTCATGGTCGTGCAGGCGGCGAGCGCGGACGACAGGAGGTTGTAGGGTGTCGGTCCCGAACCGAGCCCTCCCACCGTTGCGGGTTCGTCGGCGAGCCAGCGCGAGCCGCCCGAGCGCAGCGCGAGCTGGAATTTGCCCAACCCCGTTTCTTCGGCCTCGGCATCCGCCGCGAGGGGGTGCCCGGCGGGCGGCTCGGGCAGGTAGGGGGCCGCCCAGGTCGCGATGAGGCGCGCGACCTGTTCGGCGTCTTCGCGCTTGGACAACAGATGGTCCGCATCATCGAGCGAGACGAAACTCTTCGGATGCCTTGCCGCCAGAAAGATGCGCGTGGCGTTCTCGATGTCGACCGTCCGGTCCTGCGGCGCGTGCAGCAGCAGCAGCGGCCGGTGAAGTGCCGCGATGCGCGCACCCGGGTCGTGTGCGCGCAAGTCGTCCACGAAGGCCTTGCCCACCGCCATGGGCCGTCCGACCACCTGGACCAGCGCATGCCCCTCGGTCTCCAGGCGCGCAAGACCCGCCGGGTCCAGCAGTTGCAGCACCTGGGCCACGTCGAACGGCGCGGCGATGGTCGCAACCGCTCGCGCGCCCGCGATGCGGCCTGCCGCGGCGAGCACGGCGGAGCCGCCCAGGCTGTGACCGATGAGCAGGCGCGCCGGCATGCCGGCGGCCTCCATGGCGTCGGCGGCAGACACGAGGTCCTGCACGTTCAGCGAAAAGCTCGCGTCGGCGAAGTTGCCCTCGCTGTCGCCCAGCCCGGTGAAGTCGAAGCGCAGCACACCGATACCCACGCTGGCCAGCGCGCGAGCGATGCGCACGGCCGCGAGGTTGTTCTTGCCGCAGGTGAAGCAGTGCGCGAAAAGCGCCCAACCCCGCTGAATGCCCTCGGGCATTTCGAGGCTGCCTGAGAGGCGGTGTCCCTGGGCGTTGATCACTTCGAAGGGGCGTGTGGGCACGGGGCGAGTTCCTGTGTCTGGAGCAGATGCGTTCGGATGGGGATGCGTCCGATGCGCGCTGCGCCTTGGGCCAAGGGGGCTCAGGCGTCGGGCGCGGTCGAGTCGCGCCAGCACAGCGCCGCAAGCACAGCACCTTCGCCGTCGATCTCGAATTCGTCGGGCAGCGGCCCGTCGATGCGTTCCAGTTGCACGGCGCCGGCCAGCCGTTCCCGCAGATCGCGTGCCCAACGGCTACCGTGAGCCATCCAGGCGGGGCTGATCTCGTCGCCGTCCAGCGAGGGTTCCAGCATGACGATGACGCGCAGCATGGGCTCGTCGGTCGCCTGGACGGCCCACAGCCGCCGCACGGCGGGCTGTTCTGCGTACCAGTGGGCGAGCGCGCCCGAGGTGGCGCAACGCGGCTCGGAGGCTTCGGGGGAAGCTGCCAGCGAAAGTCTCATGGCGTCCCGGCTTGCTGCGGCATATCGCGCTCTGCGTCCAGCGCGGCTTGCACGCCGGCGTCGCCGTCCATCATCCGCACGAAGCGTGCGAGGTTGTCCAGGCCCTGCATGTCGACCTTTTTGGCCGCCGACCAGCGCGAGAGCACGAACAGGTACGGGTCGGCAATGGAGCGTTCGCCGGTGAGCCAGTCGCGCCCTTCGAGTTGGTCATCGAGTCGCACGAGATAGTCGCGCACATGGCCGCGCGCGTTCTCGGCCAGCGCGGGCGCCATCGCCGCGTCCCTCAGGAAACGCTGCGGCACGAAGATCGGCTTGAACGCCTTGTGCACATCCGAGTTGAGAAAGCCCAGCCAGCGCATGACCTCGGCGCGGGCGCGCGGTGAGCCGTCACCGAGCAGGCGCGCTTCGGGGTACAGGTCTGCCAGGTAGCCGAGGATGGCGACGTTCTCGGTGAGCGAAAGGTCGCCATGTACCAGCAGCGGCACCGTGCCGCCCGCGTTGATGGCGAGGTAGTCGGGCGACTTGATGCTTTCCAGGCTCATGCGCACCGGCTCGTGGTCTGCGCCGATCCACTGGAGGACGATCAGGTCGGCGAGGGAGCATGCGCCGGGCATGTGATAGAGCTTCATGATGTATCCGTTGGGTTGAAGTGAGTCCTTCGCTTTCGGCGGGGCAGTCGGCCTCGCGTCGTGAAGGAGAGGCTGGCGAACGATTCGATGCTAGGCAGGCGTGCACAGTGGCGGTAGGCCTGTGTCGGGCTGCACCGTGTTGTCGCCGGCGCACCAATCGCGGCACTGGCCAATGACGAGGTAGAGTCCACGGTGAATGCAAGTGCGGCATCGGCGGGTACAGTCTCCGGCGCGTCTGCGGGCGTTTCGAAGCGTCCGCCAAGGCGATTGCCGGCCGGGTCTTCGAGGGTCCCGCGGACGATCAGTCGGTATTCGCCGGCGCGCCATGCGGTGTGTGGCGTGAACGACCAGGTGCGCTCGCCGTCTTTCAGCAGGGCTTGGCCACTCACGCGCCGGCCGTGTGGGTCTGCGATCGCGATGTAGTCGGCTTCCCGGCCATCGATGGCGTCGTCCAGCGTCACGACGAGCGCTTGCTTCGATGCGGCGCGCACGGACGACAGGCGCCATGCCGCCACGGCGGGACCGCTCGTGTCCGGGGGGCCGACGCGCCAGTGATGTATGGGACGGCCGTCAAGCGTCAAGGTCACATCGCCTCCCTCGACCAGGATCGGCCCCAGGACATCACGCGCTTTCAAGCCGGTCTTGACGCGGCCTGGATGCATCAGCACGGTCAGGACTCGGCCGCTGGGCGACCAGAGTTCCTGCTCGAGAAACGGTTGCGTGAGCGGCTTTCCGTCGGGGCGCAGCAGTGCGAGCCTCGGCAGCACCGGGCCTTCGATCGGTGTCGCGAACTCGATGGACAGGCGCAGCAGGTTGGCCGGCACCTGGCCAGCGGACGGCTGGACGCGCACCATTTGCGCAGCTGCGGGGGATGGCGCGGCAGGTCCGGCGTGCGACGCGCCCAGCATCACGACGAGCGCCACGGCACCGCATAGTCGGCGAAGACGCACGGCTTACTCCGATGCCTTGATCAGGTCCGGGAAGCCTTCGTCCTTCAGCAGGATGTCCTGCCGGGGTTTGATGTTCTGCAGCTGGAAGTTGTCGCCCTTGAAGCTGTACTCTGCGAAGGCGTACTCCGAGACGTGGTCGGTCAGCCGGAAGCTCAGTTCCTTGCCGATGGAAACGAGCTGCAGCGCGTCCTTCTCGAGCCTGCGACGCACGACGACGAACGATTTCTCGTCGAGATTGTCCAGCCGCAGTGTGCCGGCCAGCGGGGCCTGCATGACTTCGACACCCGCGAGCTGCCCGAAAGGCACCTGCTTCTCGATGCCAGGACGCGAACCCGTCGCCTCCAGCTGCGACACGGGAATGACGTTCGACACGCGGTCGAAGTTCGCCAGCAGCAGGAAGTCTTCGGTCTTGCCTTGCTCGGTGCGCGAATAGGCAATCATGTCAGCCGGCGTGTTGCCGTAGCCGAGTTCGGCGACGGTCTTGCCGCGGATATGCGCGCCATCCTTCAGGTCATCCAGTGGGATCGTCACCAGCGGCGTGCAGGTGTAGGCGGCCACCAGGTAGGGCTTGCCGCCCCAGCTCGCGAAGCTCATCGCGCGGATCGGCGCGCGCGTCTCGATCAGGTTGTGGCCCGCGTGGTAGATCTCCACCGAGGTGATCGACTGCTTCGTGTCGAAGGGGTACTTCACCCGGCGCAGCGTCGAGGCGAAGTCCTGGTTGGAGAGGCCGGCAACGAAGAGTTCGCCTTCGCGCCACTTCATGTCGGTGACCGTGAAGCTGCGCTCCGGCGTTTCCTTCCAGAAGCTGTAGTCCGAGGTGGGCGCGTCGCGCAGTGCGACCGACGTAGAGGCCGCCGCCTTCAAGTCGACGCGGCGCGCCTTCTTGTCGCTGGTGACCATGATGAGCGCTGGCGTCTTCGCGGCGCCGTAGCTCACAGCCACGTACACCTGCGCGGTGCCAGGCCGCACGACCATGTCCTCGACAGTGACCTTGGCGCCGCCGACCTGGGCGGAGAGCAGGCTCTCCAGGTCAAGGATGTTGAACGCCGTGCCTGCCGGCCGCTGCTGTGCCGCAGGTAGCGAGATCGCGTGGACGCGGGCGGCTTTCCAGTCGGCGATGAACAGGATATTGCCGGGGCCCGCGGCAAGGCGGGAGATGGACTTCACATCCGCCGCGACGGCGTTGAGAGAGGCACCGAGGCAGCAGGCGAGGGCGGTGACGATGGTGCGCAGACGCATGGGGAGCTCCTTGAAGGTTGGATGGACCCATCGATCCTAGGAACGGCCGGCCCTCGGCGGTAGGTATGCGAGAGGGAGCACGGCGTTGTCTGCAAGGCACCAATGCGTTTGCGGCCAGGCGCTCACCAAGGACTTACCAGAGGCTATCGAGCAGCGCGTCGAGCTTGACGCTCGCGTTATTGCCCAGGTCGGCGACTTCATTGGGGTAGTTCTTCTTCAGCAGCCGCGCGACCTCGGGGAGTTTGGCCCGGTCGAGATCGAAGGCGCCGATGCGATCGCGCAAGCCGAGCGACCTCACCACTTGCGAGATGCTGTCGGCCAAGTGAGCGGCGGCATCCACGTCGCGCGAAGCGCCGGCATTGATGAAGATGCCGAGCTTGTCGCCGTAGAAATCCGCGCAGGCGCGAATCACCGGTGCCAGCGTGATGCAGGACGTCGCACTGTGCGGCAGGCCGAAGGTGCCGCCCAGGATGTGGCCGATGCGATGGCTCAGGCCGTAGATGACCGAGGCGGGCGAGAAGTAGCACTGCCAGGCCGCCAGCTGCAGCTGCAGCAGGTCGTCGGGGGTCACCAGCCCCTTGTCCAGCGCCTCGCGCGTCGTCACGGCCTGCGGCCACTTCTGCAGCACCTTCAGGAACCGCTCCAGCCCGCTTGCCGCCATGATCGCGTGGGGATGCTCCTTCGTCACCTTGCGCATGCCTTCCACCGCATGATCCATGCCCTTGATGGCGGATGACAGCAGCAGCGCGCGCGGCGTGTCGAACACGAGCACGGGGTCGATCACGACCGCCTTAGGCACCGTCTCGCGCACCGCATAGCTGCGCTTGAATTTCTCGGGGCCGTCGGTCTCGGTGATGCCGAAGTAGTGAGAGAACTCGGAGCCCGAGAGCGTCGTCGGCAGCGCCGCGATGGGCAGGTAGCGTCCCGTCTTTTCATGGTGCAGGTAGGACACGGCCTTGGCCGCATCGAGCACCGAGCCGCCGCCCAGCGCCACGATCGATTCGGCGCCGGCGTGCAGGCAGGCGTCGAGGCCGGCTTGCACCGCCACGTCGGGCACGTGCGCCGGCAGTTCCATGAAGCTGCCTACGGACTGCTTCAGGTTGGGGCGCACGCACTCCTGATAGAGCTTCGTCAATGGTTCGACGGTGAACGCCATCGGGCGATGGATGCCGTGCTCGCCGAGCCGCGCCACCGCGCCTTGCAGGATGTGATGGCCCCAGAAAATGCCGTCTTGCGGCAAGCAATTCAAATGATTCATCTCGATCGGCCTTGTGGAAGTCAGGGCCGAAAAGATAGGTCCTTCACCGATCGCTCACAAGCCGCTCTTTGCCAGACGCAGCGTCCATGTTCGTGGACGACGCGACCGTGCCGCGCGGGCGCTTCACTCGAAGCTGCGCGGGTGGTCGAAGGCCGTGACGACCGGCATCTCGACGGCGAGGAAATCGACCAGCGAACGCACCGCGGGAAGCAGGCCGGTGCGAAACGGAATCAGCGCCGAGATGCGCGCATCCGCCGCTGACCAGTCGGGCAGCAGCTGCTGCAGGATCCCATCGCGCAATTCCGACCTGCAGATGTAGCCCGGCAGCGCCGCGATGCCCAAGTTGGCGCAGGCCGCCTCTTTGAGCGCGACCATGTTGTTGCTTTGAAAGCGTGGGTCGATGGGCATCACGAGCTCTTCGTTGTCCGGCCCCTTCAGTTGCCATTGCAGCGGCCCGTTGCGCGCCATCGCGATGCTCGCGTGCTGGGCAAGGTCCGCGGGGCTCTCGGGCACGCCGTTTTGCGCGAGGTACCCGGGGCTTGCGAACAGATACCAGGGCACCTCGGCCAGCGCGCGCTGCACCAGCGTGGAGTTCTGCAGCGGCGCCGTGTGCCCGCGTATCGCAAGGTCGAAGCCTTCGCCCACGATGTCTACGTACCGGTCGGTCGCGATCTCGACGATGCGCACCTTCGGGTACCGGTTCAGGAAAACGGGAAGAATCTCGCGTAGCGCAAACTGCGCAATCTCCACGGCGGTGGTCAGCCGGATCACACCGCTGGGTTCGGCCAGGCGCTGGCGCACCGCCTCTTCGGCCACGTCGGAACTGTGCAGCATCGCGACCGCGTACTGGTAGAACTCCTTGCCGATGTCGGTCATACCGAACTGGCGCGACGTCCGGTTGAGCAGGCGCACGCCCAGGTAGCCTTCGAGTTCCTGGACGCGATGGCTCAGTGTCGACTTCGGCAGGCGAAGGGCTGACCCAGCGGCCGTGAACCCTCCGCGGTCGACGACTTGGACGAAATAGAAGACATCCTTCAGATCCAGCATCGCAATCCTGGTGAGAGCGCAGGCAAATCGCGCCGCATGTGCAGCGACAGCGCTGCCGTCGAGGATAGCGCCGCCGCTGCCTGCCCGCTATTCCCTCTCTCAGGCAGCTTCGGCCACCGGCTGCACCACACGCAGCGACCGGGCCACCGAAGCAACACGCCGGCCCTGGTAGGTCGCGACGGCGAGGTCTTCGGCACCGGGCATGACCGCGTCGCGGTTGGAGACGTGGGTCGCGCCATAGGGCGTGCCTGCCGCGAACATCGCCGGATCGGCATAGCCCAGCGGCACGATGATCAGGCCCAGGTGCGCCATGGGGCCGTACAGCGACAGCAGCGTCGACTCGTTGCCTCCGTGCCTGGAAGAGGTCGAGCCGAACACCGAGCCGGCCTTGCCGTTCAGCTTGCCCTGGAACCAGAGACCGCCGAGCGAGTCGATGTAGGCCTTGAGTTCGGCGGCAATGGAGCCGAAGCGCGTCGGTGTGCCGAAGACGATGGCATCGGCCCATTCGGCGTCAGCCTCGGTCGGGGCTTCGTACTTGGCGTTCATCTCGCTGGCCCGCTCGGACCATTCGGGCACCTGGCGCATGACCTCGGGTGCAACGAATTCCCGCGCGCGGCGAAGGCGCACTTCCGCGCCCTCGGCCATGGCGCCTTGCGCGAGGGCCTTGGCCAGAAGCTCGGTGGAACTGTTGCGGGAATAGAAAGCGATGAGAACCTTGGGTTTGGACATGGGTTGACCTGTATGGGAAGCTAGGGAAAAAAGAAGGTGCCTTGCACGTCGTCAGACGGCGATGGGCTCCAGGCGTGCAAGCAGCTCGTCCTTGCGCTCGCGCAGCCATGGCGGCAGCTGGAACTCCGCCCCGAAGTGGCCGGGCTCTTCGTCGATGGCAAAGCCGATGTCGGTGGTCGCCGCCTCGAACATCACGCCGCCGGGCATCTTGAAATACATCGAGCGGAAGTAGTTCCGGTTGACCGATTCGGAGGTGTCGATATGACCCATCGACATCAGCTTCTCCTTGATCTGCATCTGTTGCTCGACGTTGTCCACCGCGAAGGCCACGTGATGGATCGTGCCCTCGCCGTAGATCGACGAGCCTTGCAGTCGGTCGGGTTCGTGCACGAACTCGACGATGGTGCCGGGCTTGCCGTCGGCGGTCTCGAAGCGATGGTGCGGGCCGGCTTGGCCGGCGTAGTGGAAGTCCAGCGCTTCCCTCATGAAAATGATGGATTCATCGACCTCTCGCAGCGACAGCGTGATGCTGTGCACGCCGCGGATCGCGACCTCGGCCGGAATGTCGTCCGCGATGCAGGGCGGGCGTGCGTCGTTGTCGGAGGCCACAAGATCGAACTCGATGCCGCAGGGATGCTGAAAGCGTTGGCGCTGCTCGCCGAAGCGCTCGACGACGTTCTTGTCGAAGGTCACGCCATGGGCGCTGAAGCGGTCGCGCCAGAAATCCAGCGAGCCTGCCGGCACCGAGTAGTTGATGACCTTGATCTGGCCCGAGCCGCGGCGCCCCTTCACGCCCTTCTGCTTGAAGGGGAACGAAGTGACCAGCGTGCCGGCGTCGCCCTGTGCGTTGCCGTAATAGAGGTGGTAGACCGGTTCGTCGCCGTCCAGCAGCACCGTTTTCTTGACCAGGCTCTGGCCCAGTAGCTTCACGTAGAAATCCACGTCTTCCTGTGCGCCGCTGACGCACGCGGTCAGGTGATGAAAGCCTTTGATGATCGACATGTGTGTACCTTGTGTGAATGCGGTTGGTGGCTAGTGGGTGAACGAGGCGAATTGCTCGACCGGTGTTTTGTGCAGGGTCATGCGGTTCTCCGGCATGCCGTTGTTGGCCCAGCCCAGCGACATGCCGGCGATCACCATCTCGTTCTGCGGAATGCCCAGCTCTTGCCGCAAGATGTGGTGTTGCAATGACCAGATCTGCTGCGGGCAGGTGTCCAGGCCCCGACCTCTGGCGGCCAGCATGATGTTCTGCAGGAAGCAGCCGTAGCACAGGAAGCTGGCCCATTCCAGACGCCGATCCATCGTGAAGATGATCCCGACCGGCGCATCGAAGAACAGGAACTGGCGCTCCACGTCGCGAAGGCGCCCGGTCTTGTCGCTGCGATGCACGCCCTGTGCGTCGCCGAGCTGGCCACGGAAGGTGTTGAAGCGGGTGCCGTAGGGTTCGTGCAGCGGCTGAGGGAAGAAGGGGTACTCCGGGGCCAGCGTGGCATGGTTGGCACGGAACTCCGCCACGGCAGCCCGGGTGACACGGTCGCGGGTTTCTCCGGTCACGACATAGCAGCGCCACGGTTGCGTGTTGCTCGAACTGGGTGCGTGGCTCGCGGCCGAAAGGATGTCCTTCACTGTGTCGATGGGAACGGGCCGGTCGAGAAAGCCTCGCTTGCTGCGTCGATCCCGGATGAGGTTATCGATGAAAGGTGCCGAATTCATTTCCAGAATCTCCATCAGTAGGTTGGCTGACATGGTTGTCTCTTGCGGTGTTGTTGTTGAATTCACGCGATCTCGTGAAGGCTGGGGAAATCGTAGGCAGACGGCTGGCGCCTGAGAAGACGTTGCTTCTTGCACGCACGGTCCGACAATCGCGAACGATCAGGGTGTTCATTTCCCCTGCCGGGCCATGTGAGGGCACACGGGTGGCGGATCACCGATGAAGGTGCGTGCCGACCAGAGTTCGGGGAACGGAATCTCGTCCATCGTGGGCGCGAGCCACGCGACGCCTTCGGTGCCGAAGTACGCCGGCCGCGCACCGAAGGTTCGCCGCGTCGCCATCAGGTGGCGGAATTTCCAGTTGCAGAAGCCTTCGGCAATGTCGGCCAGTGTCTCGCCGAGTTGCTGGAGCTCGATGTTCGCGTGCGGGTCGGCATAGACCCCGCGCCAGACCTGTTCGACGTCGCGACTGGGCTTGTAAGGCGCGCGCAGGTCGCGTGCGAGCACCTCGGCCGGCACGTTCAATCCACGACGCTGGAGGAACGCGAGCACGTCGTCATACAGGCTGGCTTCGCCCAGCGCCTTGTTGAGCTGTTCCCAGCGATGGGGTTGCGGCTCGAAATGCTGCAGGTGCTCGGCCTGCTTGATGCCCAGCAGATAGACCATCTGCCGGTAGGTCCACCCTTGGAGCGCCGTGTCCTTGCCATGCGTGGCGACCGCGCGCGAAAGGATGGCGAGCAGGTCATTCGGCGTCATCCAGTCGATCGAGCGCCAGATGGCGTCCAGCGGCGCGTGGTGCGCAACGACGCGCTGCAACGTGCGGCAGGCCTGCGGCAGATCGTCGGCCCGCAGGAAGGCCTGGGCCGACTGAATCTCCTTGATGATGAGCATCCAGTAGAGCTCCGACACCTGCACATGCACGATCCAGGCGTGCTCGCCCGGATGGTCGCTGACCGTGCGCTGCAGCGAGTGCAAGGTGTCGGTCTGCATCCATGCGCTGTAGGGTGTCTGGCCGGCCGCAGGACGTTCGATGGTCTGAGGGGTGGGGGTGTCGCTCATGGTGTGCTCCTGGTGGTGGGGGGAAACGTCGTCGATGCGCCGGCGTGCAACAGGCGTTCGATCTGCTGTGCGATCTGCAGCAGGGCGCCGTCGTGGCCCGGCTTCGCCACGATCTGCAACCCGACGGGCAGCCGGCCGTCGCGTACGGCAAGGGGGATCGAGA
The DNA here is from genome assembly GCF_056394705.1 of Variovorax sp. 10N420. NCBI lineage: Bacteria > Pseudomonadati > Pseudomonadota > Betaproteobacteria > Burkholderiales > Comamonadaceae > Variovorax > Variovorax sp. 10N420. Next base: position 566,037 of record NZ_JBFTIJ010000002.1, read on the forward strand.
GGGCGGGGAATCCTGCGACGTTGAAAGGCGCCGTGTAGGTCATCAGCGCCTCGCGCACCGTGCCGGACCATGGGCCGATGTCGATCGATGGCTGGCCCACTCGCGGTGCGATGCAGGGGCAGGTCGGCAGCACGAGATAGTCGAGCACCGACATCGCGCGATGCAGCCGGGCGGTGAAGTCGCGCCGCGTCTGCTGCGCGCGCGCGTAGTCGCCGAGCGTGAGGGTCCTGGCGCGCTCGAGCCTTTCGATGGTTTCACGGCCGTAGTGGGCTGCGATGCGATCGACGTCGTTGCGCCGGAAGTGCTCGACCCCGCCTTCGGTGAGGACGATGTGCGCAAAGGCTTCGAAGACGCCGTCGAACAACCCGGGCGCATCGAGCGCCGTGCACGCAAAGACCTGGCCGAGGCTCGCCACGGTGGCGTCGAACGCGTCCGCGACGTCCGCGCCCAACGGCACGGGCGCGATCTCGCGCACCACGCCCAGGCGCGCGGAGGCCGGGACGGCGTGCTGCGGCATGTCGATGGCGAAGGCAGCCGCCAGCATCGCGACGTCGTCGACCGTCGCGCCAAGTAAGCCGGGATGGTCCAGCGTCGGCGCCAGTGGAAAGATGCCGCGCGTGGACAGCGCGCCGTAAGTCGGCTTGAACCCCACGACCGCGCACAGCGCGGCCGGGATGCGCACCGACCCGCCGGTGTCCGTGCCGAGGCCGGCCGCCACGGCGCCGCAGGCGATGGCCGCCGCGGCGCCGCCGCTGGAACCGCCGGGAATGCGTGTGCGGTCCCACGGATTCAAGGCGTCGCCGAAGGCGGCGCTGGCGGTGGTGACGCCCCATGCGAATTCGTGCGTGGCCGTCTTGCCGATGGGAATGGCGCCGCGCTCGGTCAGCGTGCGCACGATGTCGGCGTCCGCGCTCGGAATGTGCCCCATGTAAGCCGCAGAGCCATAGCTCGTTTCGACGCCCTGGGTGTCGATCAGGTCCTTGATGCCGATGGGCAGTCCTTCCAGAGGCCGCTGCCGGCCTTGCGCATAGCGCCTGTCGCTTTCGGCCGCGGCGGCCAGCGCGCCGTCCCGGTCGATGGCTGCGAACGCGTGCAGGTCGCGCTTGCTGGCCTGTGCGGCCTCGAGTGCCTGCTCGACCAGCGCCACGGCTGTGATGCGCCGCCCGGCCAGTGCCTCGAGCGCAGAGCGCGCACCGGGTGCGCGAGGGATCACGGGGGATGGCGGGCGATCGGCGATCAAGGTTTTTCTCCGTGTTCAAGAAGGCGTGGGACGAGCGCACCCGCCACCACGACATGTCGGGTGAGGGGAACGAGAATGGAAAAGGCAGCGGCTTGGCTGCGCAGGGAGACGTCAGGCCGTGGCGTCGGCCCGGCAGTCAGCCAGTGCATCCATGCAGCGGGAGTGCGGCATCGAATCGATCGAGGCCTGGATCGACTCCTTGCACAAGGAAGGCCGCTTGGCCAGCGCATCGACATAGCGGGCGAGATGGGGCAGCGCATCCCACATCGACGCCAGGCCGAGGTAGTTCAGCCGCACGAGGTTGACACCCCAGAACACGTCGGCCAGGGAGAAGGCGTGACCATTCAGGAAAGTGAATGACCCCGCGGCCAGGTCGCGCTCCAACTCGACGAGAAGCTGCTTCGTCTGCTGGCGCGCCGTGCGTTGGAAGACTGGATCGCGGGATACCTTTTTGCCACCGCTTTCCTTCACGATCTTGGCCCGGTAGGCGGCCACCAGATCGGGCTCGTCCGCGTTGTCGGCAATCAACCGCTCCAGCGCCATGACCTTGTAGTCATAGACCGTCTGCATCGAAGCCTTGAGTGCGTCGGGCCGCAGATCCGCATCTGGATGAAAACCGTAGAGCAGGGCGCCGTTGGCGATCCGGTCGACGATGCCGACCTGTCGCAGGACTTGCGCACGTGCATCGGGTGCATCGGGAACGAGCTGGACCGGGGTGCGTGAGACGCCGTCGAGATAGATGCAGATGCGTTGCGAATCGGCAATCACGCGGCCGGTGTCGTAGTCGACCAGCAATGGCACAACACAGGGATCGAAGCCTTCCGAGTCGACCGAGGTCCGTCCGCTGTAGCCGCTGACGTACTCGCGGTTCAATTCACGCGCGGCGACCAGGCGCAGGCGGATGTAGGCGGGGCTGTAGTGTTCGGCCGGAACCAAGCCGCCGCTATCCATGGTGCTCAGGATGCGCATGTCGTTGGAGCGATACGGCAACGCCTTCTCGTGCAGCACCGTGCGCACTTTCTGGGAGCACAGTGAGCTTGCCGCATGGAAGAGCTCGAACCGGGGTTCCGAGCCACCGCCCACGGTGGTGATGCGGGAAGGGTCCGCAACGGCGGCGCGCGCGGCGGCGGCCATTTCGATCAGCAAGGCACGACTCGTCATCACATTCCTCATCTGCCTGCGCGGCAGGCACACCAACCAACAATCAATGAGCAGCTTTTCGTTCGATCCGGCGGTGGATGAACGCAGGCAAATCGTAGGGAAGCGGTGGGTGATTGAGAAGGCGTCGGACCTTGTACGCACGGTCCCGGAATGTCGAACGATCGAAGGCGCGATTCAGCGTCCGGCTGCCTGGCCGGCTTCCGGAATCAGGGGCACCCAGCCGCGCTGGCCATGCACGCGTACCAGCCAGTCACGGATGCCGGCAAAGCGGGCCATGTCGTAGCCGCCCTGCTCGGCCAGTGACACGTAGCCGGAAAGTGCGAGGTCGGCGACGGTGTAGTGCGTGCCCACGAGCCATGTGTGCCCGCGCAGACACTGGTCGAGTTTTTCGAGGCCTGCGTACCCGTCGACATGGAGCCGCTCGATGTCCTGCTGCCTTTCCTGGGCAAGGCCTTGCAGGTGAAGCACGCGCGGGATGGCAATGGCTTTCTGGAGGTCGGCCTGCTCGAAGAAGAGCCAGCTCATGACCTCCGCTCGCAGGTACGGGTCGTCGGGAAGGTAGGGCGTACCTTGGGCAAGATGCAGCAGGATCGCGCCCGATTCGACGATCGGGCGCCCGTCGTCGAGTACCAGGACCGGCACGCGTGAGAACCGGCTGATCCGGCCAAACGCGGGTTCGCGCGCCTCGCCCTTCTGCAGGTCCAGCGTGACGCGCTCGTACGCCAGGCCCAGTTGGCTCAGCAGGATGCGGATCTTCCAGGAGTTGCCCGACAGACGGCTGTCGTAGAGACGCAGCATGGTTGACTCCATCAAGTGATGGCCCGCGACAGGCCGTGCGGCGATTTTCGCTGGAGAAAGTCGTTGCTGCTACGGGTGCGTCAGGCGTTTCAGTGCGGCTGCAGATGAAGCGCCAGGAAATCCGCGGTCCTGCCGTTGGCCAGGTAACCTTGCGCCGCGAGTTCATCACAGGTCTGGCGCATGTCGGCGTTAACGCCAAAGACTTCGTGGATGACGACGATGGCTGGCGCGGGAAGTTTCTGCGGGCGGGCGACGTACGCGGTGAAGCGGCCGCCGGTGGTGGCGATCCGAAAGGGCGCGTGCATGGTTTTCTCCTCAAGCGGGCTGGTCGGCGCTGAGCCAGAAGGCGACGTTGCGCACGTATTGCTTCGTCGAGCGAAGCGCTTCGGAGAAGCGGATGATTCCATCGCCGGCCGGTTCCGCGACGAAGGAAGGACAACCGGCTGAAGGGTCCCAGTTGTAGTCGGCGAAATGATGAAAGGTCGACTGCGCGATGGCCCGACCACCGTGCTCGGAGTGCTCGAACGCGACCGCGATGTTGAAGCGCCTGCCGGACAGCGAGCTCTGCCCTTCCATGACCACGCGGCAGCTCGAATCACCGGGCGGTACACCGACCGTGCCTTCATGCGGATGCGCGGGAAGGTACTGGATCACACCCGTGGCCGAGCGCCTGTCGCGCATCACCGGGTGAATGCTGCCGACCGACCGGATGCGCTGGTAGTCGCCGTTTGCGCCCGAGTGGTAGTTGGGCCACGAGATGGCGCCCGAGAACGGGTTGTCGACGCATTGGCGCTTCGTATCGGGCTCGCAGTTGCGGCTGTGGAAGTGGTGCGCGGCGCCGACGCCATTGAGGTTGCAGATCGAACTGCCCAGGTCCATGTGGTCGCGCGTGACCATGAGGCCGCCGCCGCGACGGCGGAATCGGCTGATGCTCGCACAATCTTCCGGTGTCAGGCCGTCGCCGGTATCGACGGCAAAGAGCCAGAGCTGGTCGAAGTCTGATTCATCCAGGGTAGAGAGTACGGGGTCGGGAACGGTGCGTGACGAACGGTCGCGCGCGGTCACTTGGAAGGCGGGCCGACCGTTGTCGTCCTGCAGCTGCGAGAGAAACGAACCCAGGCGACTGAAGCGCGCGATGTTCCAGTCGTCCGGGTCTCGTTCGATCGTGGTTTGCAGCAAAAGATTCAGCATGGTGCAAGTTCGAGGTCGGTCGTGTGCGTGGTTCAGCTCTTGAGGAAGGCAAGCAGGTCTGCATTGATCTTGTCTTGCATCGTGGCGGTGAGCCCGTGCGGCGCGCCGGGGTAGTAGATTGCCTTGGCGCCTTTGACGAGCTGGACGGACTTCTTTGCCGAGTCGTGGATGGGCACGATCTGGTCGTCCTCGCCGTGCATGATCAGGGTGGGCACATCGATCTTCTTCAGGTCTTCGGTGAAGTCGGTTTCGGAGAAGGCCTTGATGCACTCGTAGGAATTCTTCTGGCCGCATTGCATGCTCCAGATCCAGAACTGGTCCAGGATGCCTTGCGACACCTTCGCGCCCGGTCGGTTGGCACCGAAGAACGGGAGGGCGAACTCCTTGTAGAACTGCGAGCGATCGCCGGCGACCCCGGCGCGAAGGCCGTCGAACACCTCGATCGGGAGGCCTTCGGGGTTCGCTGCGGACTTCAGCATCACCGGCGGCACCGCCCCGATGAGCACGGCCTTCGCCACGCGCTTGCTGCCATGGCGTCCGATGTAGCGCGCCACCTCGCCGCCGCCGGTGGAGTGGCCGACCATCGTGGCCTTCTTCAGGTCGAGCGCCTCGAACAGAATCGCGAGGTCGTCGGCATAGCCGTTCATGTCATTGCCCGACGAAGACTGGCTCGAGCGGCCATGCCCGCGCCGGTCGTGCGCGATGACGCGAAAGCCGTTGCGCGCCAGGAAGAGCATCTGTCCGTCCCATGCGTCGGCGTTGAGCGGCCAGCCGTGGGAGAAGGTGACGACGGGGCCGTCGCCCCAGTCCTTGTAGTAGATCTGCGTGCCGTCGGGGGTGGTGATGGTGTTGCTGGTTCTCGAGGGGCTCTGAGACTGGGGCGCTCGGTTGCGGTTTGCTGCGCCGGCTGCTTCTTGCATGCCGAACGCGAGGGTGCCAGTGGCGACGGCAGCGCCGGTCGCAATCAGGTGTCGGCGCGAAGGATTCTGTGTGGTCTTCATGGTTTCCTGCGGTTGAATTTGAAACGTCGGACCACGGTGCGCGAGCGCTGCGAAAGAGGCCGTGGAACGATTGAAATGCTAGGTTTGCCGAGGGCGAGGGGGTAGGCCCGCGCAGGGACTCATGCTGTTGTCGCGACGGCACCAATCCCGGCATCGGCCCGCAGCTTCGGGCTGAGGTCGGTGAGGCAGTCCAGGTCGGCGGCTCGGATCTTCGAAGTCATGAAGTCGATGAACACGCGCATGCGCGAAGGCAGATGTTGGCGGCTCAGATAGCAGATGTAGTGGCCGCTGTCGTCGGGCGCGTACTGAGTCAGGCACGGGACAAGCGCACCGGTCCTGAGCGCCTCGCAGACCAGGTAGCCCGGCAGTTGGGCGATGCCGTGGCCGTCGAGCACGGCCTGCAGCACCAGGTCCGCGTCGTTGTAGGTGAGCTTGGCCTGCGGCACGAGCTTGCGTGGCTGGCCCCCGACCTTGAACTCCCACTCGAAGATGCGGCCGGATGAAAAGCGAAAATTGATGCACTCGTGCTGGGCCAGCGCTTCCACACTGTCGGGCAGTCCGTGGGCCGCCTGGTAGGCGGGGGAGGCGCACAGCAGCAGCTGCATGGGGATGATCTGCTTGGCGATGATCTGGGCGTCTTCCATGCGGCCGTTGCGAAACGCGATGTCCACCCGGTCGGAGGTGAAATCGGTCGGCTTGTCGTTGAGCAACAGGTCGATGGTGACCGCCGGGTAGGTCGCGCGAAATTCGCCCAGCAGCGGTGCGACGACCCGGCGGCCGAAGCCGACTGCGGCGTTGATGCGCAGGTGCCCGCGGGGTGGGCCTTGCCGCAGGTCCCGCATCTCTTCCACTGCCTGGACGATCCGGTCGACGCCGGTGTGGCAATTGGCGTAGAAGAGGTCGCCTTCGCGCGTGAGCGTGGTGCTTCGCGTGGTGCGCAGGAAGAGCCGGACGTTCAGCTGGTCTTCCAGCTTCTGGACGCTGCGGCTCACGGCGGACCGGCCGATGCCCAGGCGATCGGCGGCCCGTGCGAAGCTGCCTTCCGTGACAACGGCAATGAAGGCAACCACCCCGGCATAGCTGGTGGCGAAGCTGGAGGCCAGCGGGTCCGCGCGTGGCGTGAGGGGGATGGAAGAGGGCGAAGGAAGGGCAGAGGTTGTCATGAGTACGGCTTCTCGGTTCGAGGGATCAGATGTCCTGGATCCCCCCATGAAAGCGAAGCAGTCACTCTGCGCGCAAAGCCGTGCCGGGGCCAGTTAAGCCCTGTCAATGTTTGTTATGCCCGTCGTTCCGGCACTGTCCCCGTGAGCCCGATGCGGCGCGGACCTCTCAGGTGCGGGAGAGTGCGCGGCGCAGTGCGCGGGCTTGCGCAAGGCCCGGGTGCTCGACGCGAGGCGCCGCGCGCGCGCAGATCAGGTCCAGAAGGTCAAGGGCGTCCTTCCTCTTGCCTCGGCGATCCCACAGCCGGGCGGTGCTGATCGCCGCACGAAATTCCCATCCCAGCGCGCCTTGCTGCCTGGCAGTGTCGACGGCACGCAGGTAGAACGCCTCAGCTTCATCGTCGAGGCCGCGCTGCTCGCAGCGCCGGCCCGCAGCGCGCCAGGTCTCGGCCGCGCTCCATTGGCCGTGTCCGGCGCCGGCGCGCGCGATCGTCTCGTCGTCGATCCAGTCGGCGCAGAAGGTCACGAGCATTTCTTTGCGTGGCGCGTCAAACTCGTCGAGTTGCTGCGCGACCTGGCGTATATGCCGGTGGGGGTCGTGCGTGGTGAGCGCCTGCAGGCCCAGTGCATAGCAATGCGCCCACTGGTGCCAGTACACCAAACCTCTGCGCTGGGCCTCGTCCAGCAGCATGCGCACCCATTTGCGCGCCAGTTCCAACTCGCCCGACCAAAGGGCGACCGGGCATGTGCCGAACAGCGCGAAGCACAGCGACAGCGCATTGCCCCCGGCCTCGGCAAGAGCCACCGCGTGGGTGGCGGTGGCCATGGCCTTCGCCGCATCGCCCTGGAGCCAGAGCGTACGGGCCAGAAAGGCGTTCGATGCGACGGCGGCATCGACCTGGAACAGATTGACGGGTGTCTGGCGCACGGTGCCGCCCACAACGATCGCCGCCTGGGCGCCGGCGCTGGCCGCAAAAAAGTTGCCGCAGAAGTGACTCGCCAAGGCGGTCATGCGATGTGCCAGGTTGAGCGCGGCGGGATCGGGGGTCGATTGCGCGAATTCGAACAGCACCTGCGAGTGGTGTAGCGCGGCCGAGTATTCGCCGCGAATCGCATGCAGCACGCAGATACCCCAGCGGGCCTGGAGCTCCAGCACGACCGACCGGACCAACATGGCCACAGCAAGCGCCCGATCGTAGGCGGCGCTCATTTCGGGGACCGGTCCGCGGGTGTGCCACAGCGCATTGCCCAGGGCGATCTGCAGCCATGCCTCTGTCTCTGTGCCCGCACCCGGCGGTTGCACGAGGCATGCGAGCGCAGCGATGACCCGGTCGCGATACTCCTCGACCTGCGAGACGTGAAACCACAAGGGCGCCGAAGCGATGGTGAGCGCGGCGCCGGTTTCCCAGTCGTCCTGCTGCGACAGGCAGGCGTCCAGCGCACTGCGCACGTCGTCCAGCCGGTGCGCGTAGCGCGCGTTCCAGGCCAGTACGGTGAGTTCGCCCGAATCCGACGTGGCGGCGCTCATCAGCTCGCGCATGAAGAGCGCATGGCGCCGCCGCAACGCCGGGCCTTCATCGGTCTGCGCGAGAAGTACGGCGGCGTAGCTGCGCGTCGTGTCGAGCAGCCGGTAGGGCGCGATGCCGTCGCTGTTATCGAACGACACCAGCGATTTATTCGCCAGCGAGATCAATGCATCGAACGCCACTTCGGAATCCATGTCCGCCCGGGTGACGCTCAGCGCCGACTCGACATCGAAGCGCCCCCGGAAGACCGAGAGCCGCCGAAAGAGTCGCAGTTCCGCGTCGTCGAGCAGTGCGATGCTCCAATCCAGCGCGGCCGCGAGCGTGCTGTGCCGGGGCAGAACGGCTCGACTGCCTGCGGAGTACAGCCGCATGTGGTCATTCAGCCGGAAGGCAAGGTCGCCGATCGGCTGGACGCCCAGGCGTGCCGCCACCAGTTCGATGGCCAGCGGGATGCCATCGACCTGTCGGGCGACTGCGGTGAGCAACGGGCCGTCGGAATCCTCGAACGCGCGGGCACCCACGGCCTTCGCACGCTCGACCAGCAGTTCGACCGCGGGCGACGCCATGGCTTCGGCCAGGTCGGCACACTGCGCGCCGGGCACCGCGAGCGGCGACAGTCGCTCGACGTGTTCTCCCTCGATGCGAATCGCCTCCCGGCTGGTTGCGAGGATGCGCAAGCCGGGAAGGGCGCCGAGCAGTTCGGTGACAAGAAGCGCCAGCGCGTCGAGCACGTGCTCGCAGTTGTCGATCAGCAGGAGCACGTCGCGGTCCTCCAGGCGCTGCAGGATGGCCCTCGTCGTGTCGGGGGTGTCCGCCGGTGCGTCGAGCGCGCGGGCCACCGTGCTCGCCAGATGGGCCTGCGAGACCAGTGACGAAAGGTCGATGAAAGCTAGCTGCATGGCCGTGCGTTCTGCATGGCATTCGGCCGCATGGATCGCGACACGGGTCTTCCCGATGCCGCCGGTGCCGACGAGGGTGACCAGCCGGCGCGTGGCGAGTGCCGCTAGCACGCGCTCCATGTCGGCGTCGCGGCCCACCAGCCGGGTGAGGCGCTCCGGCAGCTTCGCGAAAGACAGCGCGGGCAGGGCCGCCGCCCGCGGCCGATCCTCGGTCGGCATGCCAGCCTGTTCGCGAAAAACCGTGCCATTGAACCGATAACCACGCAGGGGAATGTTCGAAATCCATTCCTTGCAGTTGTCCCCGTCTTGAGGCTCACCCAAAGCCTTGCGAAGCGCGGAGATGTGGACCCGCACACTGGACTCCTCGACCACCACCCCGGCCCACACGGTGGCGAGCAGCGCGTCCTTGCCCACGACTTCGCCCACACGTCTGAGCAGTTGCAGCAGCAGCTCGAACGAGCGCGAGCCCAGGCGCACGCTATGCCCGAGTCTTTCCAGCCGGCGCTGGGACTCCCAGAGGATGAATGCGCCAAAGCGCCAGCGCACTTCGCACGGCCCCTGCGCCGCGCCGTCATGCGCGTCCCCTGGCGTGGGGCGCGCCGCGATGTCGTACATGTCACCCACTCGCGAGCCCTCGCAATGCCTGCGCTGCGGGCAGGCCCGTGCGGCGTCGGACGGCGGCGACCCGCCAGCCCGCGATGGGAAATGCCTTGAGCGCAGATTTTTTCATTCGATGATCCAGTCAAGAAGATGAAGGCCGCAGCCATTCAGACCCACGACGGGGGAGGAACTGCCTGCCTGGCGGCCGGGGACACGCTCCTTCAAGATGCAAGACGGCCAGGCCTGGGGTTTTGTGACGGCGGCGATGTGCGCCTTGCATGGGCAGCAATCACCGCCGTCGGCGTTGTCGAGCGATTGGATGCGATGAGGGGCGGTTCAGGAATCCGGTTCGGGTGAACGAAGCGTCCTGAGATCACGAACGATGTGCCGCGGCCGGCTCTGGTCGATTGGTGTTCCGCCGGCAACACGGTGCGCCACCGCAGCGCCCTTCTGCGAGGAGATGCGGCTGCCTACGATCGGTGTCGTCGCGAAAAACAGAGAACAACATCGTTCATCACCGAGGCCCCCTGCCGCGTGAATCCGGGGCGGCCGCATCAAGAAGCACGGATTTCTCGTGAACCTTTATCACACCGGGGGCGCGCAGTCCGCCCTTCAGACCCCGCACGACGTTCGAGCCGCAACGAACTTGCGCTGCACGACCCGAGACCGGGCACTGGCCGTCATCTCGCACGAACTCAGGCAGCCCCTGAATGTCATTCAGATGAACGCCAGCCTGCTGCAGCGCCTGCCCGCATCCGCGGAGCCCTCGCAACTGCAGCGCATCGCCCAGGCGATGCAGCGCGCCATCGAAAGCCAGACGCGGCTCATTGACGACCTGCTCGATTTCTCGCGCCTGCGAACCGGCAAGCTGGCGCTGCGCCGCGCGGAGGTCGACTTCGGCGCACTCGCGCTGGACCTCGTCGCCGCCTTCGGTGCGCGCTGGTCGTCGGGCCGCTTGCGCGCACAGATGCAGACGGCCGATGCGTTGATCTGCCATGCCGACCCGGTGCGGCTGGAGCAGGTCGTGGGCAACCTGCTGGACAACGCGATGAAGTTCTCGCCCGCCGGCGCGGAGGTTCAAGTGCGCCTGTCCTCCGAGGATGGCTTCGCCCGGCTGGCCGTCGCGGACAGCGGCTGCGGCATCGCGCGCGAGTTCCTGCCGCATGTCTTCGGCCTGTTCAGCCAGGCCGGTACCGGGGACCGCGGCTCGCGCAGTGGGTTGGGCATCGGCCTGGCGCTGGTTCACGGTCTTGCGGTCGCTCACGGCGGCTTCGTGAAGGCGACCTCCGCGGGACCCGGACGCGGCGCCGAGTTCAACGTGTGGCTTCCTCTTCATCGACGCGCCTGACAGTGCGCCGCACATTGATGCCGGGCATGCAACACGGCAGTACCTCCGGCATGACTACCGCAACCGAGATGCGAAACCTAGCATTCGAGCCGTGCCGCGATGTTCGCGAACCGGAGCCCAGCCGTCCTGAGGCGAGGGCCATCACACCCTTGAGGAGTCACCATGACGCAGCGCATTCGTTCCTTCGCGCCATTGGGCGCGACACGCCGCACGCTCAAGGCGCGCACGCAGGCCTTGCAGGCGGCCGGCGACGCCGCGCCGCGAGGTGCGATCGATCGGGTCTGGAGCGCGGGATACATAAGCATCTCGCTGCTGGCCATCGTGGCCGCCTACGCGATTGCCACCGGTGAGGCGGCGCACGCGGAACTGCGATTTGCGACCGCGGCCATCCATGCGACGGCGTCCGTGCATGACATCTGTTCCGCTCATGTGCACGGAAGCCACTTTCCGGGCGCGTATTGAGTCGCCGCCCATTGCGGCCGCCCAGGCCATCCATTCATCAAAGGACATCAGCATGAAGAATTTTTCCAGCCTCGCACGCGCATTCACAGCCCTCGGCATCCTGACGCTGCATCTGTCGGCACCTGCAACCGCGGCCACATCCGGCGCGCCGACAAAGCCCACTGTCGTGCTGGTCCATGGCGCCTTCGCCGAATCGGCCAGCTGGAATGACGTGGCGCGCGACCTTCGTGCGCGCAGCTTTCCCGTTGTCGCCGCCGCGAATCCGCTTCGCGGCGTGAAGTCCGACGCGGACTACGTGGCAGCCCTCGTGGGGTCGATCCTCGGTCCGGTCGTGCTGGTCGGACATTCGTATGGCGGGTTGGTGATTTCCGCTGCGGCGATGGGAAAGCCCAACGTCCAGGCCCTGGTCTTCGTGGCTGCGTTCGCCCCCGAAGTGGGCGAGTCCGCGGCCGACCTATCGGGCAAGTTTCCCGGCAGCACGCTCGGCTCGGCGCTGGCGGCGCCGGTGCTTCTGCCGGACGGCGGCAAGGACCTCTACATCCAGCAGGACAAGTTCAGCAAGCAATTCGCCGAAGACGTGCCGCCGTCTCTTGCCGGGTTGATGGCCGTGTCGCAACGCCCCATCACAGAGGGCGCCCTGGGCGAACCGTCGCCTGCTGCCGCATGGAAGAACGTGCCCTCCTGGTTCATCTACGGCGACCGCGACAAGAACATTCCGGCTGCCGTGCAGGCCTTCATGGCCGAGCGTGCCAAGTCGATGAAGACGGTCGTGGTCAAGGGCGCTTCACACGTGGTCATGATCTCGCGGCCGAAGCTGGTGTCCCGGCTGATCGTCGAAGCCGCGGACGCGGTCGCGAGGGCACAGCCCTGAGGCTGCGTGCCGCTCGTGTCCTGGCGCTCGTGTACCCATGAAGGTCTCGCTGCCTGGCGCATCCGGGCCCTTAACAAGGCTTGACACGCTTTAACTGGCGACGCGATCGCCAACTGCACAGACTTCCACCCATGACTTTCAGAAGGACTTGAAGCCATGACCGCGCCGATCCAGGCCAGGCCGATCCATGTGGCGGTCACGCACCGCGACCGTTATGTGGCCGCCGGCACCATCACCGTCAAAGCACACGTCTCCAGCATCTGCGAGAAGCCGCGTGTCGGCTCGAGGGTGCAGGTGGGGGCGAAGGCGGCGCAGCGCGGGCTGGTCCGTGTCTGAGAGTCGCCGATGGCGCTTTGGTGCCTTCGTACTGTTGGAAGCCGAGCCAAGGCTCGAGCGCGACGGGCAGCCGGTGCGGCTCGGATCGCGCGCCATCGGCCTGCTGGTCGCACTCGTAGGTCGCGCCGGCGAAGTGATCAGCAAGGACGAGTTGCTCGCGGCGGTCTGGCCTGACACGGCGGTCGAGGAGGCGAGCGTTCGAGTCCATATGTCGATCCTGCGCAAGGCCCTGGGTCGGCCCAGTGCCCAGGACGGCTGCCTGGAATGGATCGCCAACATCCCACTGCGCGGCTATCGCTTCCTGGGCCGGGTGCACTGCGAGTTCGTGCCGCCCGCTGCGGTCGCGCAAGTGGCCCATGCGTCGCTGCGGGATGCGCCTGCCGGGTTGCCCGTTCGCTTCTCCAGGCTCGTGGGGCGCGAGGCGGAGGTCGAGCGCCTGCTCGCCATGCTCGCGGCGAGCAGGCTGGTCACGGTCGCCGGACCCGGCGGCGTGGGCAAGACCAGCGTTGCCATCTGCGTCGCCGCGCGCTATCGGGAAAGGCCGCCGCATGGCCAGGTCTGCTTCGTCGATCTCGCGCCGCTGACCTCGCAGGACCACGTGCTGACGACCATGGCGCGCGCCATTGGCGTGCGAGGCGGCGTGCCGGATATCGAAGAAGCCATTGTCCAGCGCCTCGAAGGCCAGGCGATGCTGCTGCTCGTGGACAACTGCGAACATGTCATCGAGAGGCTGTCGCCGCTCCTGGGCAGATTTCTGGCCGCCTTGCCCGGGTTGCAGGTCCTTGCCACCAGCCGCGAGGTGCTTCGCATGGGAGGCGAGCATGTCTTTCGCTTGATGCCCCTGGCAGTCCAGCAGTCCCAGCCCGATTCCCTGGCGCATGCGTTGCGCTCGCCGGCGGTTCAGTTGCTCGTCGAGAGGGCCGAGGCCGCGGGGGCCCGCGAATTCGATGACGCAAGCAGCGGTCCGCTGACCAGGATCTGCCAACAGGTGGACGGCATCCCGCTGGCGATCGAGTTGGTCGCGGCCCGCCTGGGCGCACAACCCGTGAGCGAGCTCGCATTCAGACTCGACGATCACATGCGCCTGCATTCGACGGCCAAGCGGGCTGCGCTGGCAAGACAACGCACACTGGCTGCGACGCTGGACTGGAGCATCGGCCTGCTGGGCGATGCCGAGCTGCTTCTGTTCCGCAGGTTGTCGGTGTTCCGCGCTTACTTCGGCGTCGCGGCGGCGCTGAGCGTGGCAGCGAGTGCGCTGGACCCGGACGTGGCGTCCGATGCGTTGCTGAGCCTGGCCAGCAAGTCGCTCGTCGTCTACGACACCGATCAAGCCGCGGACTCGCCCTACCGCCTGCTCGATACCACCCGCAGCTATGCGCACGCGCTGCTGGTGCGGGCGAGCGAGAAAGACGCGGTGTCGAAAAGCCATGCCCTTTTCATGCTGGACCTCATGGGCATTGCCACCGCGGAACTCGCGTCGCTGGACGCAGATGCCTGGACGCAGCGCTACCGCGGCTCCCTGGACGACGTTCGTGCGGCGCTGGATGCTTGTATCGGCCACCACGACGACATGACGATCGCGGGCGCGCTCACTGTCGCATCGGCGCCGCTGTGGTTTCGCCTGTCCGAGGTCAGCGAATACCGGGATCGTGTTCGGGCGGCGCTGGACCACGTCGATTCGCTGAAGGTACCCGACCGCCTGACGGCCGGGCGGCTGGAGATCGCGCTTTACAACGCCTTGTGGCACACCGGCGGCACGGTGCCGGAGATGACACAGGCTTGCGAGCGGGCGCTGGATTGCGCACTGGAATTCAAGATGAAGACGCTCGAGTTCCAGGCTCGGTGGGGCCTTTGCGCACTGAACGTCACGCGCGGCGCGTACCCACCAGCATTGCGGCATGCCGAGATCCTGAACGAATTCGCGAGCCACTCGACCAACGCCGTGACGCGCAACCTATCGCACCGGATGCTGGCGCTCGCCAGTCACTTCTGCGGCTTGTTCGCCCAGGCCAGGATGCACGCCGAAGCGGCGGCGGACGTGGACGAGGCGATCCGGCGCAACCATGTCAACGCGTTCCAGCCTGACGCACGCACCACCGCCATGGCCATTCTTGCCAGGACGCTGTGGATCCAGGGCGAGAGCCGTCTCGCCATGGCCACTGCCGTCCGGTGCATGCAGGAGGCGGAGGCACTAGGGCACGCACTGTCGCTGTGCGTTGCGCTCTTCTGGATCTGTCCGGTGGCCATATGGGCCGGCGAACAACCGGCAGCGCGCGCCTGGGTCGACACGATGTTGCAGCAGACCCGTTCCAAGGGCTTCGCCTACTGGCATGACTGGGCCCTTTGCTACGACGACGCCATGAAGCTCGGTGAGGTCGACGACGCCGGCGCGCACATCGATGCCGTCGCGGCAAAGGTCTTGGTCATGGATGAACCCCGCAGGGAAATGATGGTCACGTTCTGCGACCGGTGGGTGGACGATCACCTGCTGGCTCGCGCAATGCAGGGCGAAGGCCAGTGGAGCGCTGCGGAGGTGTACCGTGCCGCCGGGCGGCGCAAGGAACTGCTGGGCGACGCCGCGCAAGCCCAGGCACTTTATTTGCAGGCCCATGCCCTCGCACGCTCGCAAGGCGCATTCGCCTGGGAACTACGTGCAGCGCAGACGCTGGAAGAGTTTCGCGCCAGGATGGGTTAGCGTTGAACCGGCCGGGCGCCCGGCGGGCGGGTCCGTGCCAGTGTGGCGCGCTGTTCCCAGGCGACGGCACCCTGTCGCCTGGCGGTTTCGATGGCCCGGAGGTAGAAGACCTCGGCCTTGTCAGGCGCAGCGCTTTGCGCTGCGCGCCACCCGGCGGCGCGCCAGACCTCGGCGGCGACCCAGGGACTGTCTCCGCGCGAGACGCGCTCGACCATCTCGTCGTCGACCCAGTCGACGCAGAAGGTCGCGAGCATTTCCCGGTGAGGGGCGTCATAGGTCGCGAGCTGGTCGGCCACTTCGCGCACGTAAAGGTCCCGGTCCGGCGCGATGCCCAACTGCAGCCCCTGGGAGAACCACTCGGCATAGCGCAGCCAGCCCACCAGGCCCCTACGCTGTGCTTCGTCCGTCATCAAGTGAATCCATTGGGCGGCAAGCTCGAGTTCGCCGGCCCACAGCGCGACCGGGCAGGCGCCATACAGCGCGGAGCACAAAGAGACGGACTTTCCGGCCGCTTGCGCGCGGTCCACCGCGTCGCTTGCCTCTTCGAGGGCCCTGGCCGTTTCCCCTTGCACCCACAGCGTTCGGCTCAGCATGGCTTTTGCCGCAACGATGGCGTTCACTCCCACCATGTTGGCTCGGGCATGGCCCAGGCCGCCGCCCACGCGCACGGAGGCTTCGCTGTGCATTCTTGCCACACCGAAGTGGCCGCAAAAGTGGTTGGCCATCGCCATCACGCGGTGAGCGAGATTGAGCGCGGCGGGATCAGACCAGGATTGCGCGGCCGCCATCAGCGTGTGCGCCTGATCCAAGGCCGCCGAATACTCGCCGCGGAACATGTCGTGCGTGCACCGGCCCCAGCGGGCTTGCAGTTCCAGCACGGGGATCTTGACGGCAAGCGCGCCGGCCAGGGCTTGGTCCGCGGCGGCCCCAAGCTCGGGCGAGGACCTGCCGGTGTGGAGCAGGGCGCTGACCAGTGCCGTGTTCAGCCAGGTCGCTGTTTCCGTGTCGCGGGTGGGTTGCCGATCGACCAGCGCTAGCGCTGCGGAGACCCGGTCGCGGTATTCCACGACCTGGGCCAGGTGAAACCACAAGGGCGCGGAAGCCGTGACCAGCGAGGCGGCCATCTTCGCGTCGGGTTGCTGCGTGAGGCAGACTTCGAGTGCAAAGCGCACGTCGTCCAGGCGGTGCGCGTATCGATCGGCCCAGGCCTGCTCGGTCAGGTCCGAGAGTTCCGCCGCTGCGGCCTTCATGAGATCGCGCATGAGCATCGCATGGCGCCGCAGCAAAGCCGGTCGTTCGTCGCTCTGCGCGAGAAGCGCGGCGGCATAGCTTCGCGTCGTGTCCAGCAGCCGGTAGGGCGCGACAGCGTCGCTGCTGTCGAAGAAGACCAGCGACTTGTTGACCAGCGAGATCAGAGCGTCGAATGCCACGTCGGTGTCCATGCCGCCGGCACTCACGCCGAGCGCGGATTCGACATCGAACCGGCCGCGGAACACCGACAACCAGCGAAAGAGCCGCAGTTCCGTATCGCTCAGCAACGCGATGCTCCAGTCCAGCGCCGCGGCGAGCGTTCGGTGTCGTGCGAGCGCGGCGCGGCTGAAGGCATAGAGGCGCATGTGGTCGTCCAGCCTGCGCGCCAGATCGGCGACCGGTTGGACGCCCAGGCGCGCGGCCACCAGTTCGATCGCCAAGGGAATGCCGTCGACCTGCCTGGTGATCTGGGCCAGCAGAGGGCCATGCGATTCGTCGAACGCACCCGCACCCGCAGCCTTGGCCCGTTCCACAAGCAATTCGACGGACGGCCAGTGCAACGCCTGCGTGAGCGAGATCTGTTCGGCGTCCGGAATCGCCAGCGCCGGCAATCGGAAGACATACTCGCCCGCCACGCGAAGCGCCTCACGGCTGGTCGCGAGGATGCGCAAGTCGGGGAGCACGGAAAGCAGGCCGTCGATCGGCGGCGCCAGGGAATCCACCACGTGCTCGCAGTTGTCAATCAACAGCAGCACGGCGCGCCCTGCCAGCCGCTGCGTGATGGCTCCGACGATGTTCGGCAGGTCGGCGGGCACCCCCACGGCGCGTGCCAACGTGCCGAGCACGTGATCCTGGGAAATCAGCGACGACAGATCGGTGAAGGCGATCTGCGTGCCGTGTCGCTGCTGATGGTTCTGCGCCACGTGGATCGCGAGCCGGGTCTTGCCGATGCCGCCCGTGCCTGCAATCGTGACCAGCCGGTGGGCTTCGAGCGATTCGAGAAGGCGCGCCACATCGGCTTCGCGACCGACAAGCTCGGTCAGCCGAACGGGCAGCGGCGTGAAACCAGCATCGGGCAGTGACGCCACGGGCTTGGTCCAGATGCCGGTCGTCTCGCGCCGGACACGCCCATTGAAGCGGTAGCCGCGCAGCGGAATGTTGGAGATCCACTCCTTGCATTCGTCGCTCCCGCCTGGCTCCCCGAGCGCCTTGCGGAGCGTGGACATGTGGACACGCACGCTGGCCTCTTCGACCACCACGCCGGCCCAGACCGCCGCAAGCAGGACGTCCTTGCTCACGAACTCGCCGGCCCGCTTGATCAATTGCAACAGCAGATCGAAAGAGCGCGGGCCCAGCCGAACGGCCTCGCCGGCCCGCTCGAGGCGGCGCTGCGCCTCCCAGACAACGAAAACGCCGAAGTACCATCGGACTTCCGCCGACGCCAGGTCAGGTGACTCCTCAGGCTGCATTTGAATGAGCGTCGCAAGGCGGCTGACTGGGAAGGTGGATCAGGTCGACGGTTTCCATGGGCAGGGACTCAAGTATCTGTTTGATCGTAGCCGGAGGCTGCACGACAGCCGGCTAGGCCCTCCTGCCCATGGGTCATAGAGTCATGCAGTGTGCCCTGGCGTGCAAGGCATCGGCCGTTTGGCAACCGTCCCTATCGAAGTGTCTTCAGGTACCTGACGAGTTCCGCCACCTCGCCAGGATCCGGAACGCCTGCAAAGGGCATCCGGTTGCCCGGTACGGCTTGCTGCGGATCGCTGAGAAAGGCCGCCAAGAATTTTTCGTCCCAGGTGAACTGTGCGTTCTTCATGGCTCGGCTGTAGCCGAACCCCGGCGACGAGCCGGCCTTTCGGCCCACCACACCGGCCAGTGGCGGCCCAATGGCGGCCGCGCCTTGCGCCGTATGGCATGCCGCACAGGTCGCCCATGTCTTGGGCGGCTGCACGGACGATTGACCATGCGCCAGGTTCATCAAAGCTGCAGCGCAGGCTGTGAGCAGGAGTGTTCGCATTTCAGGTCCTTCAAAGCATGCGCGGTTGCTTTGCATAGCGCACCAGGTCGTCTCCCAGGCGCAGCGCCAATGCCGCGAGCGGACCCGTGGGGTTGTATCCCGCGTTGTGTGCGTAGACGGAGGCGCCAACCACGAAGAGGTTCTGCGCATCCCAGTGCTGAAGCCGCGGCGACACCACGCTCGTTGCAGGGTCGGCGCCCATGATCGTTCCGCCTGTGGTGTGCGTCGTCTGGTATTGACGCGTATCGAAGTCGCCTTGCCGCGGTAGCGGTGTACCGACTGCAGTGGCACCCATTGCGCGGGCGATCCCGGCGGCCTTGTTCGTGACGTACTCGCTCATGCGGTGGTCGTTCTCGTGGAAGTTGAAGGTCATGCGTAGCAGCGGCAAACCGTAGGCGTCGCGGTACGTCGGATCGAGGTCGAGGTAGTTCTGGCTGTGCGGGTAGTTGCTGCCGTGCACCGCGACGTTGAAGGCATGTGCGTACCAGTCGGCGTTGGCCTGTTTCCACGCCGATCCCCAGCGCGGCGTCCCGGGCGGGTGGAGCCGGGCATTGATGGGGCGGCCGTTGGTCACGTTCGAGTAGATGTAGCCGCCGCCGAAAAAGCCCAGCCCTGCGTGGTCGAAGTTGTCGCCGTTGAATTCGTCCACCACCATCTGCGAGGCACCCGAGGCCATGAACGGATTGATGAAGCGGTCCTTGAAGAACACCGGCACCGACGACATCACCTGGTAGCAGAAGTTCTTGCCGACCACGCCCTTGCCCGTCTTCGGGTCATAAGGGCGGCCGATGCCGCTCGTGAGCAGCAGCTTGGTGTTGGTCATGGTGAAGCCGGACAGCACCACGACATCGGCCGGCTGCTCGTACGTTTGCGCGGTCTGCAGGTCGATGAACTGCACGGCCGTCACGCGCTTGGCGTGCTTGTCGTAGACGAGGCCGGTCACCTGCGAGTGAAGTCGAATTTCGAAATTTCGTCGCTTCTGCAGCAGCGGATACAGCAGCACTGCCGGGCTGGCCTTTGCATTGGCCTCGCAGATGAAGCGCTCGCAATGGCCGCAGTACTGACACGGTGCGAGACTTGCGCCATCGGGGTTGGTGTAGGCGCGTGGCGAGTTGGCCGCAGGCAGGGGGAACGGCTTGTAGCCGAGGCCTTGCGCGGCCGCCTTGAAGATGCGACCCGACTCGAGAATCTCGAGCGGGGGCTGCGGAAAGTCGCGTTTTCGGGGTGCCTCGAAGGGGTTGCCACCTTCTATCAGCTGCCCGCCGATATTGCCGGCCTGCCCCGCGATGCCGAAGAGCTGCTCGAACAGGTCGTGGTACGGCTCCATCTCTGCGTAGCTGACGCCCCAGTCCTGCACCGTCATCTCGCGCGGGATTGCCGCCTTGCCGTAGCGCGATTCGAGCCGGGTGCGCAGGGCCGGGTCGTACTCGGCCCAACGCCAAGTCTGTCCGTTCCAGTGATTGGCCGCGCCGCCCATGCCTTCGCCGGGAAGGAAGGCTTCCATGCGGCGCACCGGCAGCGCGCTCTCGCTGATTGAATGACGCAATGTGTAGGTCTCGTTGGCCCAGTTCTGCACCAGGCTGTTGCGCACGCCCCAGCGCAATTCGTCACGCTGGTTGGGCAGCGTGGCGGCCGCACTGCCGTCGAGATCGCCACCGCGCTCGAGCACCAGCACGTCGATGCCGGAATCCATCATCTGCCGCGCCGCGAGGCCGGCGGTGAGGCCGCCGCCGACGAAGACGACGTCGCGTTTGGGAAGTTTGTGAGTCATGGGAATAGACCTTCAGCTGAAGTCATCGATCGACTGGGGCTTGGCCGCGCCAGGAAAGGGCTGGCCGCGGTACTGAACCACGTTGCGTCCGTGAAAAGCGGGCAGGCCGGGGAAGCCGACCGCGCGCCAGAAGACTTTGTCGCGGTTGCCGCCGTACATCGGGTCGGCAAAGCAGGCCTGAACGAACAGGGGATAGAAAAAGTCGTTGAACCAGGCACCGAGCGCATAGCGCTCGTCGTCCATCCGGCCGGCAGCGACCTCCTGCAGCAGGGCGTCGAGCCGGGCGGCTTCGAGCTGCTCGATGGGCTCGCCCGTGCGTTGTCCGGCCGCGCGGCGCAGCACTGCGAGGCCGGCCTTGAAGTGCTGTTCGGGTGTGAGGGGAGACTGGTAGCCATGCTGCGGCTTGCCGGGGCGCCAAGGGCCTTGCCGATAGAGCTGGTCGCCACGCCCCCAGCCGCCGGCCAACTGACGATCGATGTACAGATGCAAGCCGCAGCCGACCCCATTCGGTGTCATCGCATCGGCCGGGCACATCACGTTGACGAGGGCCTCGACGCAGGCGGCTTCCTGCGGGCCCAGCGACAGGTAGCCCGTGGGGTGGGCGTTGTCGGTCGGCTGCGCTGCGCTGGGCTGCGCCGCCGCCAGCGGGCTGCCGAGGCCGCTCAGCAGTGCGGGCGCCGCAAGCGCTGCGACGCTGGAAGCGCCGCCGATCTGGCGCAGAAATAGACGTCGCGGGGGGGACTCTTGGTCAATCAGGGACATGGGGGCTTTCTTCGTGGGGCAGAGTTCGTGCAGGCGCATCGGGAGGATGGACAGGCATTGCGTGCGATGGGGAAAACGGGTTCGCACGTTCTTCATCTGTTGCACCAAATCTAGATTTCGACAGCTCGATGCGGTAGCCCTGTCGAGCGAAACGCCGCAGTGAGCCAGCGGCACCAATGGCGACGTAACACCGCTTCAGTGCGATCGAAAACGCGCTGTTCCAAAACGCACGGCTGCGCCGCCGCGAAGTGGCGAGAAGGAAGTCGAAGTGGGGAAAGGCAATGGTCTGCGAGGCGCGGCCATCGATGGCGAAGGGAGACTGCGCTCCCGAGGTGCCATTGGACTTCGGCGCGAAGGGTGTATCGCGCAGGAAGAGCAAGCGCCACCGCCAGAGGCGGCGACGCTTGCGGCAAAGACTCAGGAAAGGTTTGCCTTGTCCAGGCCGAAGGCCTTGTCGGACGACCCTGGCACGGTCTGGAACGCGACGTTCACGCGGTTCCATGCATTGATGGCCATCACGCTGAAGGTCAGGTCCGAGAGTTCTTTTTCCGACAGCTGCGTGCGCACGCGCTCGTAGATGTCGTCGGGGACGCCGAGTTCGGGCAGCTTGGTCAGCACTTCGGTCCAGGCCAGGGCCGCGCGCTCGCGGGGAACGAACAGCGTCGATTCACGCCATGCAGCCAGATGGTGAATGCGCAGTTCGCGCTCGCCGTGGATCTTGGCTTCCTTGATGTGCATGTCGAGGCAGAACGCGCAGCCGTTGATCTGCGAGGCGCGGATGGCGATGAGGTCCCGAATGGTTTGCTCGATGGTGCCGTTATCCACGAGTGTGCTGAACTCGATCAGCTTCTTGAAGAGCTCGGGCGATTGCTTGATGTAGTTGAGGCGATGAGTCATGTGTGGCTCCGCCCTCAGTGCGGCTGAGGTACCCGTTCGCGAAGAGCGCGAGAGAGAAAAAAATCCTGGCGTCGACGATTCGGCGCATCAGGCCGGCGGCCTGCTTGCGCGCCGCAGGCTGTGTTCAGTAGTCCCAGATGATCGGAACCCAGCGAAAGATGTCACCGTCGATCGCCACTCGGCCGAGCGAGGGGAAGGGCAGGTGAGCGGCCACCAGCAGCCCGCGGGTCTGCGCCAGTTCGCGCAGGAGTCCGATGCGAACTTCGGCCGCTTTCTCGGGGTCGTGCTCGAAGCCGTTCTGCCAGTCAGGGTGGTCGAACGCGACCGGGAACATGGCGTCGCCGGCGAACGTCAGTCGCTCAACGCCCGACACCAGGTCGACCACGCTGTGCCCTGGGGTGTGGCCGCCGGTACGGCGAACCACCACGCCCGGCGCTACCTCGCGTCGCTCCTCGAAGGTCTGCAGCCGGTCGCGGTATTCGTTGTAGAAGCTCTTGGCCGTCGAGCGGAGCACCTCCGGCACCGGCTTGGGCATCACTGTCTGGGAAAAATCGGGCGAGATCCAGAAATCGACTTCGGCCTTGGCCACGTGGATGCGCACGTCGGGACGCAGCCGTTCCTTGATGCCGGGAACGAGCAGCCCGCCGACGTGGTCCATGTGCATGTGGGTAAAGATCACGTCGGTGACGGACTCGAGCTCGATGCCGGCCGCGGCCAGACGCTGGGGGAACTGCCCGGCGCGCGGAAAGCCCGGGAACTGGCCACCCAGGCCGGCGTCGATCAGGATGGTCTGGTCCCCGCTGCGGGCCACCATCACGTTCAGCGGCCAGTCGTACTTGTCGGGCGGCATGAACATCTGGTCCAGCCAGCTCGCCAGATCTGCCGGGTCGGCGTTGGTGGCCATGGTCGAGGTGGGCAGCGGCAGCACGCCATCGCTGACCACCAGCGCGTCGATATCGCCGATGCGCAGCGCGTAACGGGAGGGCACCAGATCTTTGGGTTTCTCGCTCGTTGGTTGCAAGATGTCATCTGTGGGGGACATGACGGAATCTCCAAAAGGGCGGCCCGGTTGCGCGGGCCTAACGTGCCAGGTGACTGGCAGCAAGTTGCCGTTCAACACCGAAGGTTGTCGGGCCCGGATCACGGCGGAAGGCCGTATGGCGTTGATCGTAGGGAAGCAGGGGAGGCGCCGGTAGGCTCGCAAACGGACGCACAGTGGTGCCTGATACGCACCAACGCATGGTTCGTGGGATGGGTGGTGACAGTCTTAGGTCACCTGCAATGCAAGATCGGGAGAAGCGGCGTTGACTGCGGAAAAGTCAACGCGCGCAGGCCGAGGGCATTTGAATGTCCTTCGCAGTGGGGTCCTGCCAGCCCTGCCGCGCGTGGCAATCAGTCTTCGATCAAGCCAAGAAAATCTCTCGAGCGCTGGCTTGCGGACGGTCCGAAGAAATGATCGGGAGAGGCGTCTTCCGCGATCACGCCGCCTTCCATGAAGACGATGCGGTCGGCGACATCCCTGGCGAACCGCGTCTCGTGTGTCACAACCAGCATCGTCATGCCCTTTTCAGCAAGATCGCGCATCACCTTGAGCACCTCCCCGCGCAGCTCGGGGTCGAGCGCGGAGGTCGGCTCGTCAAAGAGAATGACTTCGGGGTTCATCGCCAGGGCGCGTGCGATGGCCACGCGCTGCTTCTGGCCGCCGGAAAGGCGGCCCGGATATTCGTCGGCCTTCTCCAAGAGGCCGACCTGCGCCAGCAAGTCGCGGCCGCGCGGCAGCGCTGACGCTTTGTGGACACCTTGTACCGACACCATTCCCTCGATCACGTTCTCCACCGCCGTCATGTGTCCGAAAAGGTTGAACGACTGGAACACCATCGCTGTCTTCTTGCGAATTTCACGCATCTTGCGACGCGTGTCGCCCGAGGGCTTCGGGCCCGCGTTGGCGATCTCGATGCCGCACATGCGGATGGTGCCGCGGTCGGGCATCTCCAGGAAGTTGAGCGAGCGGATCAACGTGGTCTTGCCAGAACCCGAGGGGCCCATGATGACTACGACTTCGCCGCGTGCCACCGTGAGGTCGATCTGCCGAAGCACGTGGTTCGCGCCGAAGCTCTTGGCCAGGCCCTGCACCTGCACAGGGGGGGCGGTGTGAGTGGAGGATGTGTTCATGTGTAGCGCTTCGAGAGGTGGTTTTCGAGCCAGGTCTGCAGGATGGTGAGCACCTGGTTGATGAACCAGTAGATGGCTCCGACGATGAGGAACATCTCCATGTAGCGAAAGGTCGTGGCGCCCAACTGCTCGGCCACACGGGTGAGCTCCACCACCGTGACGGTCGATGCGAGGGACGTGTCCTTCATGAGCCCGATGAGCCGGCTGCCCACCGGGGGCAGCGCGATGCGGAAGGCCTGCGGCAGCACGATGCGAAACAGCGTCTTCCAGTAGCCCATGCCCATGGCCCACGCAGCCTCCCACTGTCCCTTCTCCACGGCCATGATCCCGGAACGGAAGTTCTCACTGAGGTAGGCCGCGGCGAACAGGCTCAGCGCGAGCAGCGCAGAGGGAATCGGAGAGATCACGATGCCGTAGCTCGGCAGGCCGAAGTAAATCAGCAGGATCTGTATCAGAAGCGGCGTGCCGCGAAAGATCGACACGTAGGAAAAGGCGAACCAGCGCAACGGCCGAAACGGAGAGATCCGCGCCAGTGCCACCAGTAGCCCCAGCACGCAGCCGCAGAAGAATGCAGACAGCCCGAGGCCGAGGGTGACCAGCACCGCCTTCTCGAGCAAGGGCAATGCCCTGAGGAACAGGTCGAGCATCTTGTCCTCCTCAGCGGGTAGGCAACAGCGCGCTGTAGCCCGCCAGGCCGGCCTCCAGGTCTGCGATGAGGTCGTCGGTGTCTTCCAGGCCGATCGAGAGTCGGATCACCGGCTGGTCGGTGGCAGGGAACACGCGCTCGGCCTGCAATGTCGCGGGATAGTAGGCCGCCAGGCTGTGCACGCCGCCCCAGCTCGCGCCGATGACGAACTGCTTCAGCGAATCAAAGAAGCCATGGAAGGCACGCTCGGGTCCGGGCTTGAGCACCAGGGAGAACAGGCAGCCGTTGGTACGGAAGTCGCGCTTCCATAAGGCATGGCCGGGGTCCGGTTCAAGCGGTGGGTAGAGCAGCCGCTCAACCTCGGGTTGATCGGCCAGCCACCGCGCCACGCGCAGAGTGGATGCGCTCTGGGCTTCGAGCCGCAGCTTGAGGGTCTCCAGCCCGCGCAGCACGAGGAAACAGTCGTCCGGGCTCACTTGCTGGCCGAGGATGCTTTGCGTCTCGCGCAGCACATCGTAGTGCGCATGGTCGTTCATGCTGATGCTGCCCATCAGCAGGTCGGAGTGGCCGCCGAGGAACTTGGTGGCGGCCTCGATGCTGAAGTCCACGCCGTGATCCAGCGGCCTGAAACCCAGCGGGCTGGCCCAGGTGTTGTCCATCATCGTGAGCACGCCGCGCCGGCGCGCCACCGCTGCGATGGCGGGCGTGTCCTGCATTTCCATGGTCACGGTGCCGGGCGACTCCATGCAGATCATGCGAGTGTTTGGACGAATCAGCGATTCGATTTCCGCGCCGATGGCGGGCGGATAGAACTCCACCTCCACATCCATTTGCGCGAGCCACTTCAGCGCGAAGGCCTTGAGCGCGCCGTAGCACGCGGCCGACACCAGCAAGTGGTCTCCGCCGCGCACGAAGCCCATGACGGTGGTCATCAGCGCCGATTGCCCCGAGGGCGTGACGACGCAATGTCGCCCGCCCTCGAGTGCCGCGATCTTCCTCTCGAGGCCTCGCGCCGTCGGCGTGCCGGTGATGCCGTAGCTGAAGCCGTCGGGCTGCCGACTTTTGCGTTGGACGAAGTCCTCGAAGGTCTTGAAGACGACCGTCGATGCGCGCATCACGGGCGGCGACAGGCTCTCGAACTGGTCATTAGTTGTGGCAATTGATTGCATCTATGCTATTCGTCCAGATTAGGTGTGTTGGCGGGTGCGCTGGAGTATTTGTCAGGCGTTCGATCAACTCAAGAGCGTGGATTACTCGCTCGATAAACGGAGGTTATGGATGGAAAAGCGCGACATCGAGGTCTTTCGCGCGGTGATGCGCGCCGGCACCACCAGCCAGGCTGCGAACCTGCTGGGCGTTTCGCAACCGGCGGTGAGCCAGTCGTTGCGCAAGTTCGAGCAGGCCTGTGAGCTGCGCCTGTTCGAGCGCGTGCGGGGGCGGCTCGTGCCTACACAGGAGGCCGTGGCGCTGATGGTGGAGGTGGACCGCTACTTCACCGGCCTGGAAATCATCGAGCACCGCATCCGCAGTCTCAAGTCGTTCGGGCTCGGACGTCTGGCCATCGGCTCGCTCCCGGCGCTGGGCACCGGCTTCATGCCGCGCGCCATCGCGGCGTTCGGGCTCGACAAGCGGCAGATCCAGCTGTCGTTCCAGGTCATGAGTTCGCGCGAGGTCTACCAGCAGGTGTCCGCCGGACAACTCGACTTCGGCCTCATGGCGGAAGAGTTGTCGGTGACGGGCCTCGAGCACTCGCCCTTCGCATCGGTGTGCGGCGTCATCGTCATGAACGCGCAGCATCCGCTGGCCAGGAAAAAAGTGCTCGACGCCAACGATCTGGCGGCCCACCCGTTCATCGCACTTAATCCCGAAGACGTGGGACGACGCGCATTGGAGGAGGCGTTGGCGGCGCAGGGCAAGGTCCTGCGGCCTGTGATCGAGACGCCTTACTCGAACTCGGTGTGCGAGTTCGCGCTGAACGGTGTCGGCATGGGAATGGCGCACCCTGTCATGGCCCTCGACTACTTCTCGCGCGGCCTGCTGCTCAAGCCGATGGCCTTCGACATTCCCGCGACCTCGCTGCTTGTGTTCCGGCCCGGCATGCCGCTGTCGGACAACGCAAAAGATCTGCTGCGCGTCATGCGCATCCAGCTGGATACGGACTTCAAGCGATTGCGCGAGGTCCTCGGCCGCTCCCCGGTCTCTGCGATCACGAGGGCACCCAAAAGGGGATAGTAGTTTCCCTGATTGGTGCATAAGTCCAGCTTATCGACCAACTAGCGGCGCCGGATTGCGGCAGGGCGGTGCGGCGCGACAAGATGGCGCCCATCGAATCGACCTACAACTCTGGACCGCGACATGAATCGAACACGCCCCCTGCAGCGAAGACTGCTCTGCACACTGGTTGCCGCTTCGGCGATGGCCACGGTGCTGGCCGCGCCCACCTGGGCACAACAGCAACCGCGTGACATTCTCGCGAGTGCGAGAGCAGCGGGCGTGATCCGGATCGCGAACACACAGGCCAGCCCGCCCTGGAGCATGCTGGACGACAAGAACCAGCCCGCGGGATACGACGTCGAAGTGGCGAAGGAAGTGGCCAAGCGCATCGGCGTGGCCCGGGTCGAGTTTGTGGCCGACCTTTTCAAGAACTTCGTCGAGGGGCTCAAGGCCGGCAAGTACGACCTCGTGATGAACGACCTCACGCCGACGGTCGAGCGCGAGAAACAGGTCGATTTCAGCGCGGCATATGGCCTGGAGGATTTTCGAATCTTCGTGCGCAATGCCAACAACGACATCAAGGACCGGCCTGACCTGAAGGGCAAGCGCATTGGCGTGACCGCCGGCACCAGCAACGAATCGTGGTCTCGCGAAAATCTGCTGGGGTCCGAGATCGTCACCTACGACAACGGTGGACTCGTGTTCAACGACCTCGCCATCGGCCGCGTCGATGCGCTCATCAGTTCGCATTTCGGGGGCATGAAGTACGCCACCGTGAACAAGCTGCCAATCAAGGAGGTCGGCCCGATCCTCACCTACCAACTCTCGGCCGCAGCCATGGCTAAGAATCAGCCAGCCTTGCGTGAAGCCGTGAGCAAGGCCGTGAAGGACATGCGCGCTGATGGCACCATCGATCGGCTGTCGAACCGATGGTTGGGCGTGAGCTACCAGATGTCCGTTGAGATCGCGAAGGCGGAGCGACCGTGAAAGCCGCTCAATGGAGCTTCGCTGTGGCAATAGGGCTACTGTAGGAACGCTTCGAAGTCTTCAGTGATCCACAGGGAAGCGCTGCGCTTGGATCAAGCGATTTTTCAGTGGTTTGACTCAGGGAAGATTTCAGTTTCCTACAGCGCCCGCCCACACCTGAATCCTTGGTGGACACCATCGTCATGGACGCAGGGCCGCAGCTCAAGACGGGATCACCGCGCGCGCACGTTGAGAACCCGTCGAAGGCGGACGTAGGACCGAAGTACAGCAGAGGCTTGCGGAAGCGGCAACACAAAGAAGCCTCATCTTTTGTCCCAGAGCCGCCTGGCAACGCAACCATCAGATCGCTGCCAAGGATATTCGCACAGGTGCGAGTCAGGCGATCCATAGAGTGGCTTGACTCCTTGCGGGGCAATGGCGTCACGATTGGAAGGTTGATGAAGCGGTTCGGGTACCCGGTAGTGGAATGAACTCTCCCCCCAAGTCTTTGCGGGTGGGGACTATGCTGATAGACCTGCCTTTGCGCCCAGTGACGCTGCAGAATGCGCGTGCCACCGACGTCATTGCTCCTGAGCCTGCGCTAGTCAACAGATCGTGTCCGCTCTCTGCAATCCACATCTCACGAGGCGTTGCCCACTCTGGCCACTCATAAGAGCCAGACCTCATGACACCGATTATTGCCATTCGACCATACCAATGCTATTGCACATCGCGCTGGGCGGGACCGCGGCCAATGATCTCCAGGATCAGGCGTCCGGTGCCCATGACGTGGTCAGTCACAAGTGCTTTTGCTCCGCTCGTGTCGCCGGCAAGGCATAAACGCAACAACTTCTTGTGTTCAACCTCCGACCGATCAACGTTCATTCTTGATCTCCAGGGAAGGTGAAGATAGCGACCAAGATTTAGTCGCGCGGAGTCCACCGATTGCAGCAACAACGGGCGATCGGCCTTGATATACAAGCCCGTATGGAAAGCCTCATTCAGGCGGACTACGTCTTCAACTTCCTTTGCTTTGCTTAGCTGATCCAGCAGCTCGGCTGCCCGACCAATATCTGCGCGTGAGAGGTTCGGCACCGCAAGCTCGATGAGGCGTCCCTCCAGGAGCCACCGCAGTTCAATGAGCTCGACAGCCTGCGCTGCACTCAGGGAGGCAACAGAAGTGCCTTTGTTTAGCTTGGCTGTCGCAAGTCCTCCTGCGACCAATCGAGACAGCGCCTCGCGAACCGGAACATGGCTGACGCCAAAGCGCGCAGCGATGTGGTCTTGCTTCAACGCCGCCCCGGGCTCGAGCTTGGCCGTCGCGATCTCTGACCTGAGCGCCTCGTAAACAGATCCCGCGCCCACTTGCGAGTTGCCTTGCTTCATGTTGTGTCTTTTTCTGAAGTATATATACTACAAATCTTTAATATATTATACGGGGACGGCGGCCGTTCCCGCCTTAGGACTATGGCTGAAAAGATCCCAGGCTTCTGTGCCCTCTGTCGCTCCCGGTGCGGATCCATCAGCGTCGTCGAAAACGGCGTGCTGATTGCGCAGGAGGCGAACCCCAGCCACCCGACCGGCAAGGCGCTCTGCGTCAAAGGCCGAGCCGCGCCCGAACTGGTGGCCAATGCGCAGCGACTGCTTCATCCTTTGATACGTACAACCCCGAAAGACGGCGGCGATCCCGGCTGGCGACGCGCCTCGTGGGACGAAGCCCTGGACTTGGTCGCGCAACAGATCGGACGCATCAGGGAAGAAAGTGGATCAGAGTCCGTTTCCTTTGCGATCACATCGCCGAGCGGTTCTCCCTTGTCCGATGGAATCACTTGGATCGAACGGCTCGTCAATGCGTTCGGTAGCCCGAACCTCTGCCGCGGTACCGAGATCTGCAACTGGCACAAGGACGTCGCGCACGGGTTCACCTTCGGCCGAGGGATCAGCTCGCCCGAATTCTCGAACACGAAATGTGTCCTGCTCTGGGGCCACAACCCGTCCGCAACCTGGCTGGACCACGCAACGGGTGTGACAGAGGCGTTTGCGCGCGGTGCGAAGCTCATCGTTGTCGACCCGCGCAAGGCGGGGTTTGCCATGCGCGCGCACCAATGGCTTCGCGTGCAGCCGGGCACTGACGGGGCGCTAGCGCTGGCCATCGCCGGGGAGATGATCCGCAACGACTGGTACGACGTAGACTTCATCCGTCGCTTCTCCAATGGCCCGCTGCTGGTGCGGGAGGACTCAGGCGAGTTCCTTCGGGAAGCAGACATTACGGGCGTTGCGTCGGGACGGCTTGTGGCTTTCGACGAAAGCGGCGGATCAATCGTTCCCTACGACCTCGGCACGGGAAAGTATGCGCCGCACAATGGCGTCCTTGCGCTTTTCGGCGCGAGGGACGTGAATACGCTGGCCGGTCTTGTCAAATGTCAGCCTGCCTTCTCGCTCTATGCCGATCTGTGCAACAGCATGCCGCCAGAGCGAGCTGAGGAACTTTGCTGGGTACCTGCCCAACAGATTCGCGATACGGCACAACTGCTGTTCTCCAATCGCCCGGTCAGCTATTACGCGTGGTCGGGCGTGGGCCAGCACACCAATGCGACGCAGACCGACCGAGCCATCGCGCTTCTGTATGCATTGACCGGTAGCTTCGATGCTGCAGGCGGCAACGTCGACTTCGCGCACCCGCCGGCGCGGAAGGCTTCGGGCAAAGAGCTGATCTCAAAAGAGCAGCTCGCAAAGTGCGTCGGCATCGACGATCTTCCTCTTGGACCGGCCGCACAAGGATGCATCGGCAGCGATGGACTTTATCGCGCAATTCTCGACCAGAAGCCCTATCCGATTCGCGGTGTGGTCGGGTTTGGCGCCAACCTTCTAATGGCGCACGCGAATCCGCTGCGCGGCGCCGAAGCACTTGGTCGACTCGCCTTCTTCGTTCACGCCGACGTGACGTTGACGCCCACGGCGCACTATGCGGATGTTGTATTGCCCATAAGTACGCCCTGGGAACGTGAGGCATTGCGCATCGGATTCGAGGTGAGTCAGGACGCAGAGGAACTCATCCAGTTGCGACCGCAGATGGTGGCACCGGCCGGCGAGAGCCGGTCGGATACCTGGGTCGTTTTCGAGCTTGCGAAACGGCTCGGCCTGGCGGACAAGTTTTGGGACGGAGACATCGATGCCGGCCTGCGATACATGCTCGAGCCTTTGGACATCACCCTGGAGGCGTTGAAGGAGCGCCCCGATGGCATTCGCTATCCACTCACGACGCACTACCAGAAGCACCTCGAAGAGGGATTTCGGTTTGCCACTGACACCGGCAAGGTTGAGATCTATTCGGCGCTCCTGCACCGACACGGCTATTCGCCACTTCCAATATATGTTCAGCCGCTGCCGAAGCTCCGACTTCGGCAAGACATCTCAGATTTCCCGCTTGTCCTGACCTCGGCCAAGCTGCCCCAGTACTGCCACAGCCAGCATAGACAGGTCGCATCCCTTCGCAGCAAAGCGCCGGAGCCGCTCGTGTCGATGAACCCCGCCACAGCAGCTGCACGCGGAATCAGACCGGGAACGTGGGTCCGGGTGCGCTCTCCGAGCGGCTCTGTCCGCTTCAAAGCGTCTCTGGACCCAAGCCTTGACTCCCGTGTCGTCTGCGCGCAATACGGATGGTGGCAGGGCAATGAACAGCTAGGCCTACCCGCGCATGCGCCGCTGTCAGACCAGGGTTCAAATTTCAACATGCTCATCGATGACAGCGACCTCGACCCGATCAGTGGATCAGCTCCCCACAGGTCTTACATCTGCGACGTCGCGCCTGAGGTCGAGCCAGGCTAGTCCATTCGAATCACTTCCAGCAACTGAGTCATGCAAGTCAAAGTCCAACGCAAAGCACTCGAAGCGACCGACATTTATTCCTTCGAGCTCGTCTCCACCGATGTCGGTGCGCTTCCTCGCTATGAGCCAGGCGCCCACATTGACGTCGAAGTCGGCAGCGGAGAGATCCGTCAATACTCGCTGTGCACGCCGTACAACGACAGCTGCTACGTTGTCGGCGTGAAGCGCGATCCACGATCGCGCGGTGGTTCCATCTTCATGCACGCCGAAGTGAAGGAGGGTGACTTCCTCTCAATTGGACCACCGAGGAATCACTTCCCGCTCGCTGAGAATGGCGAGCGTTTCATCCTCGTCGCGGGGGGCATCGGGATCACACCGCTGCTTGCCATGGCTAGCTATCTCAGCGGTTGCGGGAAGACCTTCGAACTTCACTACTTCGCGCAGTCAGAAGAGCATGTCGCTTTCCGCCGGCACCTGCAGAACTCAGTTCTGGCGTCTTCGGTCAGCTACCACCTTGGCTGTGAGCCAGACGCACTTCCCGAGTTGCTGGCTTCCATCGTGGGAGATCCATCTTCGCGAAAGTATCTCTACCTCTGCGGACCTCGCCCCTTCATGGAACTCGTGCGGCAAGCGGCATCGAGTTGGCCTGCAGAGCAGGTCAGGTTCGAATATTTCGGCGCAGGTTCGACATTGACGGCCGGCCCGGCGCCCGAAATCGCCTTCGAAGTCCACGCAGCCGCATCCGGGGTCTCCGCTCAAGTGCAGCCGGGGGAAAGCATCGTTGCCGTGCTTCGTGCCAACGGGGTGCACATCGAGACGTCTTGCGAAGAAGGCCATTGTGGGACATGCATGACCGAGGTGCTAGAAGGGACGCCTGAGCATCGAGACTCGTACCTCACTGCGGACGAGAAGACGGCGGGGGCGCGGATTCTCCCTTGCGTTTCGCGGAGCTGTTCCGCGCGGCTCGTCCTGAATCTGTGAAGTGCTTTGGGGGGCCAATTCGCGCTAGTCAGTACTTGTCCACTCGGGTGGCACGAGGACAAGAGCGAATGTGGCCCTCTTCGCAGGATAGGTCGACGCGATCAGAAAATAGAGATGTCCCACTCGTACTCCGTCGCGACCTCGCCGAGCATGAGCAGGCGCTGCGCCGGTTCTGCATCGAGTGCGGCGACGACCTTCGTGGTCAATGCGGACATCCTGGCCTTCGCGTTGTCGGCAAACTCAGGCGTGATTCCCTGGTCCTCGTACCTCTGGACGAAAGCCTGCGCTGCAACACCAATGACGAAATAGAGGCCCGCGTTGTGAACGTCGGCCTTCATGAGATCGAAGGCTCCGCGATACAGGGTCTTGAAAGCGTCAGTGCCTGAATGGTCGGTCGAGAATCGGTCGCTGATTTCTTTGAATGTCATGGCGTTTTACTCTCAGTGTGGTCGATGATGGAACCCTTGCCGCCGTGCGCTCGCGACCAGGCAATGGGGTCCCCCAGAAAGTCGTTGAGTTCGGCGATGGCGTCGCTAGTGAAGTCACCACGGCGGATTGCTG
Organism: Variovorax sp. 10N420; assembly: GCF_056394705.1. Classification (NCBI taxonomy): domain Bacteria; kingdom Pseudomonadati; phylum Pseudomonadota; class Betaproteobacteria; order Burkholderiales; family Comamonadaceae; genus Variovorax; species Variovorax sp. 10N420. The sequence continues at coordinate 599,391 of NZ_JBFTIJ010000002.1, forward strand.
TCGTCCGGATGTCATGCCATGTTGCCAGGGCATGCACTTTCAGTCCCGTCGCTGCGAGGATCCGGTCGGAGCCGAACACCTTGTAGTCGAACAGCACGAGCACGTCACGGACCTGTGCGCCCGCCGCTCGTAGCGCCCGCGCGAAATTGAGCTTCGATGTGCCGGCGGCCATCACGTCGTCGACCAGCACAACACGCTCTCCGGGCCACACCACGCCTTCGATCTGGGCCGCACCCGCTGCGCGCTTTCTGACGTACTGCATTGGCAGATCCAGGGCGTCTGCGATCCAGGCGGCCAATGCAATCCCACTAGACTCGCCGCCCGCGATAGAGGCGGCTTCGGCAAGGCACCCATTGGCTTTTAGAGCCTCCACCGCATAGCCAACGAGAGCGCGGCGAGCTTCGGTAAAGGAGATAAGCCGCCTGCAATCCATGTAGACCGGTGTTGCCCACCCGGAAGGCAGCCGGAAAGGTTCGTCGGTGCGCAATATCACACAGCCGGAATCGATGAGACGAGCCGCAACCGCTAGGCCGGTCTCGGAGGAAGGGCGAGGTGTGGTCATCGAAATGGGGCCATGGCTAGTGAATTCGATCGAGTAGTTTTCGAAGGTGCTGTGCGCCGGCATTTCCTTTGTAGGAGGCCTTCCAGAGCTTGCCAATCATGGCTTCATACATTCGCACGGCCTCGGGGGAAGCGGTGACGGTCGCGATGCCGTTTCGCACATTAGGCAGCTCGCCCAGGCGGAACGGACTCACGGCCAGGACGCTACCTTCTCGGCCGGAAAACACCTGAAAAGTCGCGGCTGGCATGGCGTCATCAATGAGGCCGATCTGCACGTCAATGGGTTCGCTTTCCATCAGATCTGCGATCCGTTCTACTTCGCGGCGCGCCGCCAGCCGACGTTCAGAGCGAACTCTCTCGGGCAGATCGATCCGGCCGACCAGCCCCGTCTCGACAAAGCGCTCGATCTCGCGCAGCCCAATCAGGCTCACGATGTGGGGACGTCGCCGCTGGAAGTAAGCGCGGCGCTCCTGCATGATTTGAAGCATCTTGTCTACGTCGGCAGAAGTCGGGCCCTTGCCCGACCCCTTCGGCGAGGCCTCTATGAGCATCTGGCGCAGGACGGGCAGGTAGTCTTCGGAGGTCAGCAACAGCGAGATGGGCTCGAAGTGCGCAAGAATGCGATCCGACGACTCCTCGAGCTGGCGCATGCGCTCGAATAGGCCAAGCGCCGTCGAGTAGTACTCGACCTCCACCCCCAGCAAGGAGGCTAGGGAAGTATCGAGCAAGTCGGCCAAGCGCTCCAGAGTTTCAATTTTGACGATCTCTCCTTTTTCGAGCCGATAGACGACCGCGCGGGAGACACCAAGCCGCTCCGCCACATCTTCCGCCAGGAGCGAAGCACCGACACGGTAAGCACGCAAGCGGTTGCCCAGCGCCACATAGTCGATCGTTGATTTAAGGGTCGAGTTTGACGTTTCCATCTCGTTTTCCACCTCGTGGATCGAAAAAGAAACTATAGGCGAAATTCGACACGGGAAATCCTTACCGAAGCCGGCCGGGGTGCTGATCTCTGCAAGATTGCAACCGCGTCTGCATCGGGCGTCATAGCGTGCCGCGTCATGCTGCATTGGTTCCGTCGCGCGTCGCTTGCAAGGTCCATGGCAAGCGATTTCCGCCAAGGAACGGATGGAGCATCCCGCCTTCGGGGAGCGCCACGTTCTGGGGGAAGTCGCAAGGTACCCGCACCAGCGTCACCGTCCCGTCATTGGGTGCTAAGCCATAGAACCTGGGGCCGTTCAGGCTTGCAAACGCCTCAAGATGCTCCAAAGCGTTCTCCTCGTCAAAGACACTGCAGTAGCTTTGCAGCGCGACAGGCGCGTTGAAGATCCCGGCGCAGCCGCAGCCTGCCTCTTTCAGCATGCGAAGGTGCGGCGCCGAATCCGTCCCTAGGAAGAAGTGCATGTCGCCCGATGTCGCAGCTTTGCGCAGCGCCATGCGATGGCGCTCTCGCTTGAGCACCGGCAGGCAATAGAAGTGCGGCCGGATGCCCCCCGTGAAGATTGCGTTCCTGTTGAACATCAGATGCTGGGGCGTGATCGTCGCGGCCAGACGTGCGCTCGAGTCGGCAGCGACAAAATCGACGGCCTGCTCGGTCGTTATGTGCTCCATCACTACCTTGAGTGCGGGGAACGCGCGCAACAAGGGGCGCAGCGTCGACTCGATGAACGTGGCCTCACGGTCGAAGATGTCTACGTCTGGGTCGGTGCTCTCACCATGGAGCAACAGGGGCATCCCAATGGCCTGCATCGTCTCAAGCACCTTGGTTACTTTGGAAATTGAAGTAACTCCGTACTCGGAATGCGTCGTGGCTCCGGAGGGATACAGTTTGGCCGCGGTCAGCACACCTTCTTCAAAGCCACGGCGTAATTCGTCTGCCGGCGTGTTGTCGCAGAGGTAGGCCGTCATCAGCGGCACGAAGTCGACGGACCTCGGGAGAGCCGCAAGGATCCGGTCCCGATAGGCACGTGCGAGTGCGGTGCTTGTCACGGGGACCTTGAGGTTCGGCATGACGATCGCGCGTCGGAATTGCAGTGTCGTGAACGGCAATACGGTGTCGAGCACAGCGCCATCGCGCAGATGCAGGTGCCAGTCGTCGGGGCGGCGAATTGTCAGTCGTGTAGTCATATTGTGAGACTCACTTCAATTGCGTGAACGCAGCGTCCATTGCACAAACCCCGAGCATGAAGTCGCCGATGTCCATCGCCTCGTGCGGATTGTGTGAGCCGTTCTGGTTACGTACGAACAGCATGCCGCTGGGGATCCCGGCGTTGGCAAACAGCGAGGCGTCGTGCCCCGCGCCGCTCGGAATGACCTCGAATGCAGCGTCCTGCGCCGCGCAGGCGCTCGCGAGCACGTCGCAGATCCCCGTGTCCATCGTGGCAGGCTCGCTAAGCAGGCGGCGATCGAACACGAAGCGCACCCCGCGTTCGCGCTCAATAGCGGTGCATTCGGCGCGCATGAGCTGATAGAACCCCTCCAGCGTGTCGGTGCTCTTGCTTCGTGCTTCGAAGCTGAAACTCACTTGGCCGGGAATGCGCGAGACCGAATGCTCGGCGGGGTCAGTACCGACGATGCCCGTGGTGACGACGAGATCGGTGCCGCGCTCTAGCAGCACGCGCCAGTGTTCATCGATACGCATGATCAAGTCGGCGACTGCAAACATGGCGTCATGACGCAGCCAGCGCGGCACAACGCCTGAATGCTGCGCGTCGCCGTGGCACACCACGCGGTTGTGGCGCACATTGCCGCGGATACCGGAAACCACGGCGAGCGGGAGTTGTCGAGAGACCATGACGGGCCCCTGCTCGATATGCAACTCGACATAGGCCTTCACGCGCGACTTGTCCAGCAGAAGCTTCCCGGCTCGGATCGCATCCACGTCAGCCCCGCAACGGCGCATGCAGGATTCCATCGACTCGCCCGTTGTGCGCTGCTTCAAGGAGAGATCCCTTTCGCTGATCTTGCCAAAGAGAGCGCCTGATCCCATGTACGCCTTACCGAACCAAGCACTTTCCTCGCCCCGGAAGGCCACAACCTCAAGGGGCCGCTTGTAGGCTTTTCCGCTCGTCTTCTGAGCGACCAGACACAGCAATCCCGCGACCACTCCGGCATAGCCGTCGAAGTTACCGCCTTGGGGTACCGAATCGATGTGAGAACCGGTCCAGGTAACGGCATTTGACGATGCAGTCTCAGGCCACCGAAACACGAGGTTCGCGGCCTTGTCGGGTTTCACTTCGAGCCCCTCACTTGCGGCGAAGGCGCACAAGTACTCGGCGGTATCCGATTCTCCAGGGCCGTAGCTTTGCCGGGTGACACCCACCCCATCGAAGGTCAACTCGCGAACATCCGAGAAGAGTTTCTCGGCCACAGGCCGAAGCCCAAGAAGGCTCATGATCGATTCATCCATTTCCTCATCTAGCCCGACTGCTGCGCAAAGCGCAGCCAACGGTCTGAGAGCTGGCGGTCCAGCTTGACCTGGCCTGTCAGATCGCGGATGTTCGTGACGCCGGATTCCTCGCAGTAGGTGGCCAGTCCGTCGATGATGGTCTGCATGACGCCCGGATCGATGAAGGAAGCCGTGCCCACCTGCACAGCACTCGCACCGGCCAGCATGAACTCGACGGCATCGTCAGCATTCGATATTCCGCCGCAACCGACAATGGGGATTCGGACGCTGCGATAGCACTGATGCACCATCCGCAGAGCGATCGGCTTGATGGCGGGCCCCGACAGCCCGCCCATCACATTGCCGAGTTTGGGCTTGCGCGTGCGCACGTCGATCGACATGGCGAGCACGGTGTTACCCATCACGAGCGCATCGGCGCCAGCCTCTTCCGCGGCCCTGGCAACAATCCCGATGTGCGCGGCGTTCGGCGTAAGCTTTGCCCACACCGGATGATGCGTGCGACGCCGGATTGCGCTCACCACCTTGTACGTCGTTTCCGGGGCCATCGCAAATGCCATGCCGTCAGCCTCGAGGTTCGGGCAAGAGATGTTGGCCTCGATCACGGCCACCTCGGGCAGAGACATCTCGGCCACGGAATCCGCGAACTCGTCGACAGTGTCCGCCGAGATCGAAACGACGACCGGCGTGTCAAAGCGCGTGTACGACGGCAGCACCGATTTACGGTAGTGGTCGAGACCCTTGCTGGGGATTCCGATGGCATTCAGCATGCCGCTGTAGGCCTCGGACACTCGAGGCGTAGGATTGCCTGCGCGGCTCTTGGGAGAAACGCTCTTGATCACCAGCGCCCCGAGCTTTTTAAGATCGAGTGCTTCCGCGTACTCGATGGCAAAGCACCCTGACGCTGGCATTACCGGGTTGCGCAGACTGACCTCGCCGACCCTCACGTTCAGATTAGCCAAACTCCACCTCCCCGACGACGTCGCAAATCGGAAACACCGGGCCTTCGCGACAAACGCGGAGGAATTGCTTGTCGCCGTTTCGATCGAACAGCCGAACACATGACAGGCACACGCCCATGCCGCAGGCCATGCGCTGCTCCATGGCCACTTCGCCTCGAATGCCAGGGTAGTCGGCAAGAATGCGCTGCAGCAGCATCAACACACGATGCGAGCCGCAGGTGTAAACGGCGTCATGGTGTTCTGCATCGAGGAGCCGACGGATGATGACGCCGGTGGCCTCTACCGAGGAGCTGCCATCGGAGTCGTAAACGCAGTGCACGTCGACTTCGGCGCCACGCAGGAATTCATCGCGCATCAGATCCTTGGGCGTGCGCGCCGACATAATCGCAGTGATCCGGATGCCGGTCTTGGATGCCTGCTGCAGTAGCGGTGCCATCGTCGCCAGACCGACTCCGCGTGCGACAACCATGATGCGCCGGAAGTCCGGTCCCAATACGAAGGTGTTTCCCAGCGGGCCGACGATGTCCATGTAGCCGCCAACGGGCAGGCTGGCGAGCGCGTGGGTGCCGAGACCGGTCACGTTGTAGAGGAACTCGATCGTGCCCTCCTCGGGGCCTACGCCATAGACGCTCATGGGGCGCAGCAGAAAGGGCCTGAGTTCGTTCGTGACCGGGCACTTCAGCTGGTAGAACTGCCCTGGCTTCGTAAGGCTCAGCAAGTCGGCCGGCGCGGTGAGCCTCAGGTACCTGTAGCGTTCGTTCACCCAGCGGTGTTCTGCGACCTCGCAGCGATACGAGGCAACGGTCTGCGCGTTGCGCGAGAAGCATTCGCCTTTTGATGGGGAAAGAGGCGCATGCACGAGCCCGCACCCAAGCGACCGGTTGTCGGCGTGTGCGAGCATCATTCGAGTTCCTTGCCCTTCAGCTCTGGAATGAGGAAAAGGGTGGCGATCATGGCGAGCAGGTAGGTCGCGGCGAGCATCGAAATGGCGACCTGGAATGAGTATGCGGTGACGAGAGCGCCAACCACCACCGGTCCGAAGCCTCCGAGGCCACGGCCGATGTTGAACAGGACGTTCTGCGCTGTGGCACGCGCCTGCGTGGGATAGGCCTCGGAAATGAGTGCACCGTATCCGCCAAGCATTCCGTTGACAAACATGCCGAGGATCGCCCCGACCCAGAGTAGCGAGATCGGATCCGACAGCTGGGAATAGGCCAGGACCATAGCCACAGCGCCAGCCTGGAATAGCAGGAAGCTTGGCTTGCGCCCGATGCGGTCGGCCAATTGCCCGAACGCAAAGATGCCGGCCATCATCCCAAGGATGGTCACCGAGGTCCACATCCCGGATTTCGTGAGGTTGAAGCCGAGCTTGTTGGCCAGGAAGCTTGGCATCCAGATCATGATCCCGTAGTAGCCGAAGTTCTGGACAGTGCAGAGCACAACGATGCCCAGGCTCGTGCGGGTCGTGCGAGCATCCTTTACGAGCAGCTTGAACGACTTCAGTTTCGAGCCTTTGGCCTTGGGTTTGCGCACGAAGACCTCAGGCTCGTGAAGCCGGTTCCGCACCATCCATGCCACGATCGCCGGAAACACGCCCACGAGGAACATCCCACGCCAGCCGATGTGGGGCATCAAAAGCGGCGTGAGCAGTGCGGCCCCGAGCACGCCGATCTGCCAGCCGAGCGCCACATAGGAAGACGCGCGCGCTCGATGCTTGGCTGGCCAGGCCTCTGCGGCCAGCGCCATGCCAATGCCAAACTCGCCGCCAAGCCCGACACCCGCGATGGTGCGGTAGAGCAGCAGGTCCCAGTAGCCTTGCGCGAAGGCGCAAAGGCCGGTGAATACAGCGAACAGGACGATCGTCCATGTCAGCACCCGGATGCGCCCGAAATGGTCGCTGAGAGACCCGAAGACGATGCCGCCCGCAACCGCGCCGATAAGCGTCCAGGTCACCAGCGAACCGGCTTGGCCGGGCGTCAGGTGCAGCTCCGCGGAGATCGCGGTGAGCATGAAGCCCAGGATCAGGAGGTCGAAGCCGTCCATGGCGTAGCCCACGGCAGACCCGGCAAGTGCCTTCCACGCGTAGCCGGATACCGCTTCATCGGGTCTCATGGACACCGTTCGGTCGAAAGTTGATGACACGTCAATGCTCCTGGTTCGACGCGAAACGGTTGGCGTCGGCAGATTGATGAACGAAGAGGGCAGCGGGCCGCAAGAGGCCGCCGTTGCGGAGGGTGATACTAGGATCAAAAATGAGATTGTTCAAGTGGGAATCAACTATGACTCGATCGGTGGATTGTTCCTTCGTCTCGGGTCCATCGGCGGGACTCGTCAGTCAGAGGCGCTCGTTGCTCCTTGCGTGGTGCCTATTTGAAGTTAATAAAAATGATACGAGAATCAAAAATGAGATCAAATTCTCTCTGCTTTTTCGCGACCATGGATGAGGGTTTTTCCGGTGCGCGTGGTGCGCAGGCGGCATGTCGTGGACGGCGTTCACGCCTGCGCGGATAGATCCAGCTTGGCGGGCCTTCCGAAGATGGACTGCTCGTGCAGGCACGGGGAAACAGCTGGGGCCGCCTGATCTTCAAGGACCTCGTCGACTGATGAGCCTGACGGAGAAGACGACATGAGCACCCGGAACAACGTCAAGGTCGTAAAGGACTTCTTCGCCACCATCGGCCTCGGCGACAAGCAGGCTCCGCGGGCTGGTCGCCGACGACATCGAGTGGATCATCCCGGGCGAGGACGCTAGTACTGCGGACATGCGGCAATCGCGGACGTGCTTCGGAAGGCGTCCGATGAAGTGGAGATGAACTACCCCACGCCTCCGGAATTCCTTGCACAGCGATCGTGTTCTGGTCATCGGTGTCGCGACGGGAAAGATCAAGGCCACGAACAAGCCATTCGAGGACCGCTGGGTACTCGCCATCACGGTTCGGGGCGGCAAACTGGCCACGATCCGCGAGTACATCGACACGCAGGCCATGACGCGAGCGGCGCGGACCGACGCGTCGGGGCCGGACAGCGAAGCCTTACGGCTCGGGCTTGGCACGTCGCTTTGCGACACCGTGACCCGGCAGATTCGGCAGGATGGCGCTTGCGACGATGTGGGAGAGATGATCGGCCCGCCTCGCGAATGCCGGCAGGTCGACAAGCCAACCGAGCGCCGACATCAGTCCGAACAGGTCGTCCCCGTTCATATCGGTGCGCGCCTCCCCGGTGGCCTGAGCGCGAAGCAACAGGCGCTCGCTCGCTGAGTGCACCGCGGCGCAAGCAGCATAAAGAGCGGACTCCGGGTTTGTGTGGGCGGCCGCCATCATGGCGACAACGCCTCGATAGCGCTGAGCGAACCCCATCCATTCGTCAAACCAAGAGACGAGCGCTTCGCCGGGCGCATTCAACTTTTCGAGCTCGAGCGCCTTTTGTGTCAACTCGTCCAGATGCGTGCACAGCAAGGCTTCGAACAAGGCCTCGCGCGTCGGGAAATGACGAAGCAGTGTGGCCAAACCGACATCGGCACGGCGCGCGATATCGCGCATGGACGCATTGACACCCTGTTCGGCGACGACGTCTAGCGCGACCGCAAGGAGATGGGTTCGATTCTTTTGGGCGTCGGCTCGCATAGGTTCCTTGACAAACGGATCACCGATCCGTATATGTGGATCACTGATTCGGATGCTATGAATCTTGATCTGGATCAGTGAACCAAATGATACAGCGCCTCGTGCCAAACGGAGCAACGGCGTTGCGTCACACCACAAATGAAAGGTTGAAGATCATGAAAAAACTTGAAGGTAAGGTTGCAGTCGTCACGGGCGGGAGCAGCGGGATTGGCTTGGCCACAGCCAAGCGCTTCGTTGAAGAAGGTGCACACGTTGTGATCACTGGGCGACGAGAGAAAGAACTGGTGGAGGCTGCGGCCTCCATCAAGAGAAACGTTACGACGGTGGTGGGCGACGTGTCGCGCTTGGAAGATCTGGACCGGCTCTATGCCGTCGTGAAAGAAAAACACGGCCACATCGACGTCCTTTTCGCGAACGCAGGCGCGGGGACAATCGCGCCGCTCGCAGTAGCTACTGAGGCGCATTTTGACCAGACCTTTGACGTGAATGTGAAGGGGCTGTTCTTTACGGTGCAGAAGGCACTTCCCCTCTTCAAAGACGGCGGTTCGATAATCCTCAACTCGTCGGTCTCAAACGTGCTAGGCCTTCCAGGATTTACTGCTTACGCTGCGAGCAAGGCAGCTGTGCGCAACTTCTCGCGCGGTTGGACTTTGGAATTGAAGGACCGCCACATCCGCGTGAATTGTGTGAGCCCCGGAGCCATCGATACTCCGGCCTTGGCGACGACAACGGGCCTTACCGCTGAGCAGGCAGAGCAGGCGGTCGCACAGTTCACCGCGCAGATCCCGATGGGTCGTAGAGGCGTCCCCGAGGAAATCGCGGCTGCAGTTGCGTTCCTCGCCTCTGATGAGAGTTCCTACATCACCGGTGTGGATCTTGCCGTCGATGGAGGCATGGCGCAGGTCTAATACGAGAGTGCAGATCAACGGTGGACCCGCCGTGGACCGCCCCCTCGCACGCCCGCGCGCTCGTCGTATGCCAACCGCAAAGGAGATTCCGATGTACGACCAAGCCAAACTCTCAGAGTTGATCCAGTTCGCGCGAGTCGGTGCGGGCTCCATCGTCATTGACGTTTACCCAGGCGATGGCGATTGGACTCGTCTCTTCTCCGAGATCGTCGGACCCGCAGGACGGATCTTCAGTTTCGTGCCCGCCGAAGTCGCCCACTTCAAGAACGATCCGGTCAGCCGCATGCGAACGCTTGCGACGGAGCCGGGCCGAGAGAACGTGGAAGCCGTCTCGGCGGACCTTGTGGCGATGCCCAAGGTCACGCAACAAGCGGATGTTCTTTGGATGCATCTGTTCTATCACGATCTTCACACTGCGCTGATGCAGGCCAGGGGCGCGACGGCGGCCCACTTCAATCGAGCGGTCTACGAGCGGCTGAAGCCCGGTGGCTACTACGTCATCGTGGACCACGCCGCCGCCGGGCTGGGCACGAGCGACGCCCAGTCGCTGCATCGGATCGCGCCTGCATCCGTTCGCGAGGAGGTGGAGGCGGCCGGCTTCGTATTGGACGCGGAAAGCAACCTGCTCGCCAGAAGTGACGATCGGCACTCGATCAAGGTGTTCGATCCTTCGATCAAGGGCGAGACGGATCGCTTTGCCTATCGGTTCGTGAAGCGCTGACAGGTACCCGCGGCGACGGGAGCGACTCGAACGACGCGAACCTCAAGAAGCGTTTCGTCCCTTGCTCCAGTCTCGGTTTTTTTCAATCGTGTCCTATTGGTCGGACACGATGCGCTGCAATGTAAATGGAGAAATCTCGATGAGCACACAAGCGAATGTACGGACTGTCAAGGACTTCTTTGCGGCTGTTGGCCGCGGCGACCAGCGGGGTCTGCGAACCTTGTCGGACGATGGCATCGAGTGGATCATTCCGGGCGCGGACTGGCCGCTGGCCGGCACGCACCGCGGGCACGCGGGACTTATCGACTTGCTGCACAAGTCTTCCGAGTTGACGACTTCGTTTCCCGAGCCCCCCGAGTTCGTTGCGCAAGGCGACCGGGTTCTGATGATCGGCTTCAGCCGCGGGAAGGTCAAAGCCACGAACAGGACGTTCGAGGACCACTTCGTCTTCGCCATCACCGTTCAAAACGGCAAGGTGACGAAAATCCGCGAATACATCGACACGCTCGCCATGGCGCGGGCTTCCGGACCAACTTGATGCAACGAACGACGAATCTCAGAGAAGTCGCGAAGCAGCTTTCGTCGAGTCCGGTCTAACGCGGACCTCAGCTCTCGATTCCAAACGGAAGTTCCTGCATCAAGTAGCGGCGCCCGCAAGCGGCCACCCGCCGCACCGTCGACCAGCTCTGCGGCGGCACGGCAGTGAAATGCTTCCCAGGGACTTAAAAAGAGGAGCCCGCGGGCGTTTGCGAAAATTCGGGCGTGGGCGCCCAAACTGGCGTGCTCTCGGTCCGCAGATCGTTCGGAGGCCTGACGGGTCAAGGTGCTCCAGACCTTCCTGGCAGCTGCGGAGCCCACAGACGGTCCATTTCATGTTCAACGCATATGCCACGGGAGAAGGCAGCGCGGCTCGTGCGCGGTACTCGCCTCAAGTTGAAGCGAATCTGTCTTTGGCCGGCCCGTGGTTCGGATCGTTGCTTGCCCAGGCCTATCCTCCGAATTGAGTCTTTCTGTAGTCCCACGAAGGATGGACAACGATCGAGCCCGCTCAGCCGCCGAGCTCAATGAGGTTCTGCAGAACGAGCGGACCGCGGAACCGCAGCAGGCTTCCGCGACGCGATCAAAGATGCAACCTCTGTGTTCGCCTCGTCATGGTTCCCAGCCACAAACATCACTCGCCGTCCGCCGTCCGCCGCCCTCGACCGGATTGCTCGCGAGGAGAGCTGCCGGGAGCTGATTGAACGTCTTGACACTCTCGCACCGGGAAGGCCCATAGCCACGAAATCACTTGATTGCAACCCACCAAGCGGTGTGAGGTCCGTTTCGCGGAAGTTCGTGACATCAACGACGGTCTTGCCCTTCCAGTCCTTCCTGGCCTTCGCGATCTGTGCATGTGCTGCGAATTGCACGGGCAGAAGGATGATGTCGGCCTCCAGGGCGTCCTGGAGGCTGGCAGCAGTCACTGCAGGCGCCAGCTCATTCACAAGCTCATTGAGGGAAGCAGGGCCGCGCGTATTGGAAATCATCACGGCAATCCTGATGCGCGCGAAGCTTCTCGGCTGCGGCTCGCAAGCTCAACCGCGTCCAGTCGGCGGTAAGCGGTCGGGTTGCCAGTCTCGAGGACCATATCGGGTTGTGCTCTTTGACCGCTCCGGTCAAGGACTGCGTGGAGTGGGGCGGGATACCTTTGCACATGGTCGAGGAGAACATTGCCGCGGGTACGTTGGTTGTCCTTGATTGCACGACATCTCGCCGACAGGCTTTGCGTTGACGATGTCCGCATACCACCGGCCTTCAGAACCGCACGGGCCCGCCGGCAGATGCCTTGATGGCAATGCCCCTAGCAGACCTTCGCCGATAACCAGATCTGGCCGAAGTCGGAAATCGACATGCGCCGTCCGAACAGAAACTCCCGCTGCGTAGCCGCAGAGGCCGTTGCTGGTCGGTCGGGTCGTCGGATCGGTCTGCTATGAGTCGGACCGGGTGATCATGAGGTTTAGTGGTGTGGTTGGTGCACTATCACTATCCCGACGGAAATGATCCAGGGATTAATGGGGAGGCAGCGTTTCGACGCCTTTCTTTCCGGACGCAATCGCATGATCGAAGGCTTGCGAGCTGCGGTACTGCCAGAGCAATGAGGGATAGGGCAAGGCGGTTGCGAGAGCAGTGCTGCTAGTTCAGGGCCAATGCGCAAACTGAACGGTACAAAGCCGCCGAGGAGAAGCGATGGACCACCTCTGCGGAGTCCCGGAAAACTAGCGACGTGGTGAGTAATCTGCAGATTATCTGTTTTATGGGTATTACGCCGAATACCCTTCACATAGTTAAACTGTGATTATCATCCACACGGGTAGTCCGATGAGACAAGTGCTTTCGATCCCTTCGCAGCTGGGACCACTCCTCAAAGCTGCTCGAAAAGCCGCGGGGCTCTCGCAAAAAAAACTCGCCGAGCGCGTGGGCATCAGCCAGAGCCGAATGTCGCACATGGAGTTGAACCCGGGCTCTGTGAGCCTTGGCCAGCTACTGGATATTTTCGCAGTTCTCGGCTTGGAAGTCGTGGTTGGCGCCAAGCCAAGTGCAGCGGTGGCATCCGCTACGCAAACGCTCGATTCCGCTGGTCAGGGCGCCATCGTCCGGGGCGGCCACCTTCCGGACCAAAAGCCGGAGTGGTGACAAATGGGCCGCAAAGCACACTCACAGGCACTTTCCGTGTGGGCCAATGGCGAACGAGTCGGCACTTGGCGCGTCCCTGGGCGCGGGGCGGACGAACTGCGCTACGACGAAAGATGGCTGGAGTCCGCGTCTGGGCGACCGCTGTCGCTGTCCTTGCCCCTCGTCCGGGGCATTGCTCACAAAGGCGCGTTGGTCCAGAACTACTTTGACAACCTCTTGCCCGACAGCATCGCCATCCGGCAGCGTCTCGCTCAGCGCTTCCAAACGGAGACAGCCGGGACATTCGACCTCCTGCAGGCTGTTGGGCGAGACTGCGTGGGCGCCATCCAGTTGCTGGGGGAGGACGCCGCGCCGGCCGGCGCCGAGCGCATCGACGGCTTGCCCATGAACGAAGCAGATGTTGAACGCCTCCTCCAGCAGACGGTCGCACCGGGTGGCTTCGGACTTGGCATGGGCGCAGACGACGAGCTGCGCATCTCTCTGGCTGGTGCACAGGAAAAAACGGCTCTTCTCTGGCACGAAGGCCAGTGGCTCCTGCCTCGCGGCGCCACGCCAACCACTCACATCCTGAAACTGCCACTAGGTCTGGTGGGGCACCGCAAGGCAGACTTCAGCACGTCCGTCGAGAACGAGTGGCTATGTCTGGCCATCCTCGAAGAGTACGGAATCCCGGTACCCCGGTCGGCTGTGCTGCACTTCGGAAGTCAAAAGGTGCTCGCGGTCGAACGCTTCGACCGCAGAATGCATTCTTCTGGCAAATGGTGGCTACGCCTTCTCCAGGAGGACTTTTGCCAGGCGCTTGGAAAACCCTCGCACTTGAAGTACGAGGCTGATGGCGGTCCGGGGATGATTGACCTGGCCAACGTGCTGCGCCAGTCTGTGCAGGCACATGAGGACCTGGGCACGCTACTCACCGTTCAACTGCTTTTCTGGATGCTGGGCGCTCCTGACGGCCACGCGAAGAATTTCAGCATAGCGTTACTACCAGAGGGCCGCTACCGCCTCACGCCAATCTACGATGTCATGTCCATATGGCCGGTAGAGGGCAACGGGCCGAGCCAGTTCTCCAGACATGAAGCCAAGCTCGCGATGGCTGTTTTGGGAAAGAACAAGCACTACCGTTTCAAGGATATCCAGCGTCGGCACTTCAATGCAACAGCCCAGAGATGCCACTTTGGGCAGGATGCCGAGAGCCTGATTCAGCGGGTTTTGGCGGCAACCCCGCGCGTCATTGAGCGCGTCGGCGCGCGCGTGCCAGAGGGTTTTCCGGCGGCCGTCTCCGAAGGCATCTTCGCCGGCCTCGCACGGTCAGCGAAGGCGTTGGAGGCGATGCCGCCGAGTTAGCATCCAAAGAAAAACGAAGCTCCCAGGAACTCCGTTCAGTGGGAGGAAGAGAGCCCCCCGGGGATAGTCCGTCAAGCCCGGGGGGAACGCTGACGCTGAGATGCGGGCCTACGCCATTGTTGAGGGAATGAAGCCTTGCTGGAATGACTGGCAGCCGTTGCTGTCGACACCGCAAAGGCAAGCCCGGTTCAGGCTAATCGGCCTGCTTGGCGGAGATGACTTCTCCGTGGATCAGGACGAACACACGACCACACCGGCCATGCGAGCGGAGCTGGCACTTGAGATCCCGCAAGCTGTCCTGGAACATCCATGCTCTCTGGCTACCGCTCAGACTTGCTGACTATGAGTGCGGTGCCTGATGATTGTGCGCCGAATCCTGCCACTTACCGCGCGCGTGCTTTCCAGTTACGAAAGCGTCCGCCGCGCAGAGTGGTCGTCCCTTCAGGCTGCCGGTGATTCCCGCGCAACCTCTGCAGCCGTGATCCCTTCAAGCGCCAGGCCACCCAACGCCTTGGTCGACGATGCGGCGCAGCCGCTGGGTAAATCCAATACGCGTGTATTTCGTCCTTAGCGGAAGCTGGGCTGCACCCGACGCAGCGAGTTCGCAAGCAAAGCGCAAGTTCGCCGCGGCTTGGAGTCTCTGTCGCGCGCACCTTGCTGTTTGTTTTGCTTGACGGAATAAGATTCCTTAGGGCAGAATGAACCTCCGCTTTTCCGGGGCTGCGAGCAATGGAGAAAACTTGAACTTTGGAAGAGGAACAAACGTCCGTGCCAATGGCATACGGCAGCACTACCTGCATTTCCCGGGTGTTGGTCCCCGCGTGCTCATCGTGCCCGGCATCGTGAGCCCTGCAATCCTCTGGAGTCACGTCGGCAGATGGCTCATGAGCCGCCATGACTGTTTCGTGCTGGATGTCCGAGGTCGTGGACTGTCCGAGGCCGGACCGCATCTCGACTACGGACTGACCACGTGCGCGCATGACGTTGCAGCTTTTATTCGCCAGACAGAGTTGGGGCCTACGATCCTGATTGGGCATTCGATGGGCGCTCGGATAGCGCTGCGGGTATCGGTACAAGATCGAGAACTCGTGCATGGCCTTGTGCTCGTGGACCCGCCCACCAGCGGGCCCGGTCGAAGAAGCTACCCTGTTCCCATCGCCCGGACCCTTGGTCTATTACACGCAGCCCAACGCGGGGAAGCGGCCGAGGCGTTGCGCAGGAGCACTGCCGCTCCGTGGCCAGAGGATCTACAAAGTTTGCGCGCGGAATGGCTGTCGACTTGCGATGAGCGAGCGGTCTATGCAGCCTACGAGGACTTCCACTCTCAGGACATGTTTGCAGACCTTGCAGCGAGTGCATGCCCAGTCTCCTTGATATGCGCAGGCGAGGGCGGCGTGGTTTCTGATGCGGACATTGAGGAGATGCGTCATCTGCGCCCTGATCTAGAGGCGCTCCGTCTAGCAGGCGCGGGACATCAGCTGCAAGCAGAGGACTTTGCTGGATTCAGCGACCTGCTGAGTACCGCGCTGCGCCGCCAATATCAATCGGATTAGGAGAAGCAATTGAAACTTGATGTCGAAATGCTCGATCTGTTCACTCGCGAGCTGGAGCTCTGTCGAGTGAAGCAGGGAGAGAGCGTCGTGGTACTCACTGCCGATGACGAATGGCAGGAGCACGCTCATGCTTTCATGGCGGCCGCTGCCCACCTTGGGGCCACCACGTTCAACATGAACCTGCGCCGCGGTCGGCAAAACGCGGTCGGTGTGCAAGGACGGCACCCTTTGGTGGGCAATGCGCTCGCAATGACCACGCTGAAATCCGCGAGCATGGTCATCGATATGGTCGGCCTGCTGTTCTCGCGTGAGCAGGCAGAGATCCAAGCCGCGGGTGTACGCATCTTGCGGGTGATGGAACCCTTCCATGTGTTGAAGCAGATGTTCCCCACCGAGGATCTTCGGCGCCGCGTTGAGTACGCGAAGGGATTGTTGGAGTCGGCAAAGCAACTGCGCTTCACTTCGGATGCCGGGACCGACATCGTCTACAAGCTCGGCCAGTATCCGGTCATCTCGGAGTACGGATTCACTGCCGAGGCCGGGCGCTGGGACCATTTCCCATCGGGTTTCTCCTTCACTCAAGGCAACGACGGCGGTGTCGATGGTGTGGTCGTGATGCAGCCCGGTGACATCCTTTGCGCCTTTAAACAGTATGTCCAGTCGCCAGTGGTGCTGCGTGTCGAGAAGGGCTATGTGGTCGAAATAATCGGCGAGGGACTAGATGCCGAGCTCATTCGCAGTTATATCGACAGCTTCTGCGATCCTCGGGCCTACGCCATTTCTCACATCGGTTGGGGTCTCAATGAAAAAGCCCGCTGGTATCAATTTTCGGTGACGCGCCAACTCACGAGCGAGCATGTCATGAATGCGCTGTCCTTCTACGGCAACGTGCTCTTCTCGCTCGGGCCGAACCTGGAGCTCGGCGGTACGAACGACACTGCGTGCCACCTGGACCTGCCAATGCGTAACTGCAACCTCTGGCTGGATGATGTGCAGATTCTGAAGAACGGTGATGTTATTCACCCGGCAATGCGCGTCGACATCGCGTCCTCGGATGCGTGAGCGGCGCAACCTGCAGCGCATTCCATCGCATCCGAAGGAATGGCGCCCACGTTCCCCATGAGATGCCCGTTGCGTCCGCGAAAGAAATGGTCCAGAGCAAGGTGAGTCGAGCTGCTTGCGGGACCTCGGCCATCGTCGATTCAGCCGGTCGATCGCTGAGGGGGTGCGTGCTCGACACTTGACTCTGGGCGAACGTTCGGACGGTAGGCACGCGGGAACATCGTCGGGCCTGTCGGCCACGTCCTGGTCAATGCGCCTGGGCTTCTTGCCGTACGCGCAGGTGATCGACTCGGTTCGGTGGTGGACATCGGCGCGCTGCAGGCGCGCCGGCGGCAGGGTGCGGCCGTTGCTGCGTGTTCCGCGGCGTCGGGCTGGTGGGGAGAGAAGCGGCCCAGCTCGGCTTCGATGGCCTCCGTTTGGAGTCCAGCATGTTCTCCAAAATGACCTGCCTGTTCTGGATCGCACTTCTCGCTGTGCTTGCGAAAGCGCAAGCGAAGCACTCGGGTTGTGCGAGCTCTCAGCGAAGCCATCGATGAGCCACAGGCTCACTTTGTGACTGCTCTGCATCGAGGCCCTTCAGTCGTCGGCATTCACCACGAGACGCAGAGAGTCGCGCGGTCGCGCGAGGGACATGAGCTTGCGGTGCAATTGCAGGCCCGTGGGAGTTCGCACGGCCGTGATCACCTCCTCTACGCCCCGAGCACCGGAGCGTCGAGCTGTTCCCCCACATCACCGCCATCCGTAATCCGGGCACGCGTAAGCCGCAACGTGCAGACGCTGGTGCAGACGAGGCGCGGGCACAGCCAGATGGGGATGCCGCAGTGCCCAGCTCCTCGGCGGTCGAAGGGAGCCCTTCCAAAGCTCGCGCACTGCTCATTTCAATCGCCATTGAAGGATGGAAGGAACTGCGGCAAGGCTGGCTCCACGGCGGGAAAGGACCGACCGATTTGCGCCGCCGGGCTCTGGCCCGCCTGGATTGGAGTGGCATGGCGGCTGGACCGCGAAGAGGGGATTTCGCTCTGGTAGACGGCGGTTGCGCAGGCTGTGGGTCGCGCTCGATGCAGAGCGGTCGTCGGAGCCGCGGCGTTAGGAAATTGATCAGGGCTATTGCGCTTTCCGAAATTCCGCCCCAAAATCGTTCCTGTACGCACAACACCGTTCTGTCTGAGGGAATTAACAAATGAAACGCAGATGCTGCCAGCGCGAACTTCGACGCCCAACGGAAAGCGCGTCTTCATGACCATGAAGGGAAAAGCCTGCATTGCGGGCGCGTTCGAACATCCACTGCGCAAAGCCGAGCATCACTCGGTTGCCCAGTTGCACGCGGAGTGCGCTCGCGGAGCACTCGCCGACGCGGGGCTTTCGATCAAGGACGTCGACGCCTACTTTTGCGCCGGTGATGCTCCAGGGTTGGGACCTCTGTCCATGCTGGACTACATGGGGCTGGACGTGAAGCATCTGGACACGACGGAGACCGGAGGCTCCTCGTATCTCATCCACGTCGCGCACGCGGCCCAGGCCATTGCGGCGGGCAAGTGCAATGTCGCGCTGATCACGCTGGCCGGCAAGCCGCGCACTGATCCGTCGACGGCGAAGCCGCGCGAATACGGTGCTACATCGCCAGATGTGGCGTTCGAGCAGCCCTTCGGCATGAACACGCTCACCGGCTACGCCCTTGCTGCGCGCCGCCACATGCATGTCTACGGCACGACGCCAGAGCAGTTGGCCTGGATCAAAGTCGCGGCTGCCACGCACGCTCAGCACAATCCGAACGCGATGCTTCGCCAGCTCGTCACCGTCGAGGACGTGGTCAACTCACCCCTCGTCGCAGACCCGCTTCATCGTCTCGATTGCTGTGTTGTGAGTGATGGCGGCGGCGCGCTCGTGGTCACTCGGCCAGAGATTGCGAGAAGTCTCAAGCGCCCAGTGGTCACTGTGCTGGGCGCGGGAGAGTCTGTGCGCGGTGTCTATGGCGGCTGGGAGGACCTGCTGGTTACGGGGGCGGCGCATTCGGGTTCGCAAGCCTTTGCTGAAGCGGGCGTCAAACCGGCCGATATCCAGTACGCCTCCATCTACGACAGCTTCACGATCACAGTTTTGCTCCAGCTGGAAGATCTTGGGTTCTGCCGCAAGGGTGAGGGCGGCCGTTTCGTGCAGGACGGCGGTCTCATCTCCGGCGTCGGCAGGCTGCCCTTCAACACAGATGGCGGCGGCCTGTGCAACAACCATCCTGCCAACCGCGGCGGCATCACCAAGGTGATCGAAGCCGTGCGCCAGTTGCGTGGCGAGGCGCATCCAAAGGTCCAAGTTCCCAATTGCGAGATCGCTCTCGCCCAAGGCACTGGCGGCAATTTGGGGGCGCGTCATGGAAGCGCCACGCTCATTCTCGGACGGAGTTAACCAGATGTTTCTTTCAGACGACCGCGAATGGCCCGCTCCCGCTACGAATCCAGAAAACGAGGCGTTCTTCGCCGCGGCCGCACAAGGGCGTTTGCTATTCGGCCAGTGCCGAGACTGCGGAAAGCGCCACTACTACCCCCGCCGTAGTTGCCCACATTGCTTCTCGGCCCAAGTCGACTGGGTCGACGCGAGCGGCCGCGGGCGCATCTACTCCTACACAGTGAGCGGAGCAGCCTCCGACCGGCAGGTTCTCGCTTTCATCCAGCTGGAAGAGGGCGTACGCATGTTGTCCAACATTGTGGACGCGGCGCCTGCAGCACTGGCCGTTGGCGAGGCCGTGCGAGTCGCATTTGGTCGCGCAGGGAGTGTCAGAGTGCCTGTCTTCGTGCTGGATGATGCGGGAGCGAAAGCGTGAACGTCGAAGCCGTGATGGCCTGGAGCCGAACAGTCATTCACGACTACTCCTTGCGCGAGTCGGCGCTCTATGCTTTGGCAATTGGTGCAGTATCCGACCCGCTCGATAGGTACCAGTTGCGACTGGTGGACGAGGCCGACCAGGTGGTTGTGCCGTCCATTGCGGCCGTAATTGCGTCGCCCGGCTTCTGGGCTCGTGACGAAAGGTCGATGGAGATTGATGCCGCGCGCCTGGTCCACGGGGAGCAGCGAATCGCGCTGGAGCGTGCGTTGCCTCCGCACGGCCGTGTCGTCGGCGTGTCTCGCGTCTGCCGCATCGTCGACAAGGGCGAAGGAAAAGGCGCGCTGATCACCGTGCGCAAGACCTTGCAGTCCGAGCAGGGAGAGCGCTATGGGCAGGCGTGGCAGCTTTTCTTTTGCCGAGGCGACGGGGGCTTCTCGGCAAGCGGGGCGGCCGACCTGATTCTTGACGATGAGCCCTTGCCCCCGCTCGCTGCAGCTCCAGCACGGGAGGCCGATCAGCGCGTGCGGTACTCGGTACGGAAAGAAGCAGCATTGCTCTATCGTCTCTGTGGAGACGCCAACCGGCTTCATATTGATTTGGAAGTTGCGCGCCGCGCTGGCTTCCCCCGGCCGATTCTTCACGGCCTGGCTACCTATGGCTTGGCGGCCGTTGCAGTCATTCGGGCCTTCGCTTCAGGCGACGCGCAAAAGTTGCACGGCTTGGATGCCCGTTTTTCCGCGCCGCTCTACCCAGGCGAGGAAGTCGAGTTCCGGATGTGGGACGAAGGCACACATGTAGCGCTTGAGGGCCATGTCGCCGCGCGCGACGCTGTCGTGATCAGCCACGCCCGAGCGCGTTTTCAATAAATGAAAGTGAAGCAATGAGCAAATTCATGGATGGCAAGGTTGCCGTGGTCACGGGCGCGGGCGGCGGCATCGGGCGAGACATCGCACTGCAGTTGGCACAGGCCGGCGCTCGAGTCGTGGTCAACGACATCGGCGCATCGCTCAGTGGCGAGGGCGGCGATCCGGGGCCGGCAGGCGGGGTGGTCGCAGAAATCCAAGCAGCCGGGGGGGAGGCCAGCGCCAACACAGATTCCATCGCCATGCAGGACGGAGCTCGCCGGCTGATCCAGCAAGCGGTCGACACTTTCGGTCGGATAGATTGCGTGATCAACAATGCGGGAATCCTGCGCGATCGCTTCTTCCACAAAATGAGCGAACAAGAGTGGGACGCGGTAGTGAAGGTGCATCTCTACGGCTCTTTCTACACAAGCAGTGCTGCGGCCGCATTCTTCAAGGAGCAGGGGAGCGGGTCCTTTGTCCACATGACCTCCACCTCGGGACTCGTCGGCAACCGGGCGCAGGCCAACTACGCGGCCGCCAAATTGGGCATCGTGGGTCTCTCGCGCTCCATTGCCCTCGACATGCAGCGATCCGGGGTCCGCTCCAACTGCATTGCTCCGTTTGCTTGGGGGCGCATGGTGGCATCTGTTCCGATCACGACCGAAGCCCAGCGGCTTGCTGCCGAGCGCAAGCAGCAGTTGATGACGCCAGCCAAGGTCGCACCCTTGGCCGTGTTCCTCGCGAGTGATCTGGGTGCAGATGTCAATGGCCAGGTTTTCGCTGTGCGCGCGAATGAAATCATGCTCATGAGCCAGCCGCGCCCGGCCAAATCTGTACATCAGTCGGATGGTTGGACGCCCGAGAGCATCGCCGAACACGCACTGCCCGCCATGCGCCACGCTTTGACGCCCCTCGAGGAAACAGCGGACGTCTTCAACTGGCCGCCCATCTAACGCAAAGTCCTCGCACCCACTCAGACCGCTCGCAGCGGCCGGCAGTGCCGCTGCGCCGCAGAAGCGTGAGCGATCGCGACGGTTCCTCACTTTGAATCAACGCATAAGGAGCAAATGTGGATCTGAACTACAGCGCGGGGGACCTGGAGTTCCGCGACACCGTGGTCGCTTGGTTGCAGGAGAGCGTGCCCGAAGACCTGCGGGCCAAGGTGCTCCACCACAAGCGGTTGAACCGCGAAGACTTCGTACGCTGGCACAAGATCCTGGCCGCGCAGGGATGGGTTGGGACCAACTGGCCGGTCGAGTACGGGGGAACAGGCTGGTCCGCAGTCCAGCGTCATATCTGGGAAGAAGCGTGTGCCGCCGCGGGCGCACCAATCGTCATGCCCTTCGGCGTCAACATGGTGGCACCCGTCATCATGGCCTTCGCCAACGAGGCGCAGAAGCGCCACTACCTGCCGCGCATCCTGAACTGCGACGACTGGTGGTGTCAGGGCTATTCGGAGCCCGGCGCAGGCTCCGACCTGGCTGCGCTGAAGATGCGCGCAGATCGGGTCGGCGATCACTACATCCTGAACGGTCAGAAAACCTGGACGACGTGGGCGCAACACGCCAACATGATCTTCTGCCTGGTGCGCACCGATGCAAAGGCGCGGAAGCAAGAAGGCATCTCCTTCCTGCTGATCGACATGAAAACACCGGGCATCACTGTGCGGCCCATCATCATGCTCGACGAAGAGCATGAGGTGAACGAAGTGTTCTTCGACAACGTCGCGGTTCCGGTTGCGAACCTGATCGGCGAGGAGAACCGGGGCTGGACCTACGCGAAGTATCTGCTGGGTCACGAGCGCACAAACATCGCGGCCGTCGGGCGCTCCAAGAGAGAAATGCGTCTGCTCAAGCGACTGGCGCAGAAGCAGCACAAGAACGATAAGCCGTTACTGAGCGACCCCGTGTTTGCCGCAAAGGTGGCGTCCCTTGAGATCGAGTTGATGGCACTTGAGATGCTGGTGCAGACAACAATCTCCCGGGAAAGCCACGGCAGATCACCAGGCCCCGAAGCATCGATGCTGAAGATCAAAGGAAGCGAGATTCAGCTGGCAATCACCGAGCTGATGCTGGAAGCCGTTGGCCCCTATGGTGCTCCCTTCGATCCCGCGTTCCTCATTGGCGACCGCGCGCACAGCGTGACGCAGAACGACGACGCAGCGCCTTTGGCGTCGCTGTATCTCAATTACCGAAAGATCGCGATCTACGGCGGATCCAACGAAATCCAGAAAAACGTCATCGCCAAGCTCGTACTGGGCCTGTAAGGGATCGAATCATGAACTTCAATTACACACAGGAACAGCAACAGTTCGCCGACAGTTTGCGCCGCTGGATCGAAAAGGACTACAGCTTCGAGCAACGAAAGGCCATCATTCACTCAGAGACTGGTGTCTCGGAGAAGGCGTGGACCGCCCTGGCCGAACTTGGAGTGACGGCGCTGGCGTTGCCCGAGTCTCTTGGCGGGCTCGACGGCAGCGTGTTGGACATGTTCATTGTGATGGAGCAGCTAGGGCGCGGTCTGCTGGTCGAGCCCTGCTTTTCATCGGCGATGGGCGCCGAGTTTCTCAAGCTCTCCGGTCGCCACACCGCGCTGATGGAGGAGGTCGCTGCAGGTCGCATCAAGCTGGCCTGTGCGCTGGGGGAGCGGCAATCCCGGCACGACCTGTTCGACGTCGCGACGACGGGGAGAGTGATCGACGGTGGCCATCTGCTTGACGGCACCAAGACGGTCGTGATGCATGGCGGGCAGGCGGAACATCTCATCGTATCCGCCCGTAGTTCTGGGGGCCGCCGGGAGACGGGAGGCATATCCCTCTTCTTGCTACCTGCTAATGCGCCAGGTGTCGTTGTGCGCGACTACCGGACGATCGATGGCCTGCGCGCGGCCGACGTCGAACTGAATGATGTTCGGTTGCCCATATCGTCTCTATTGTGTTCCGAAGGTCGCGGCTGGGATCTCCTTGAGGCGGCGACGGACTACGGCATCGTGTTGCTCTGCGGTGAAGCCGTCGGCGCTATGGATGCCCTGAACGCCGCGACATTGGCCTATCTGAAGGAGCGCCAGCAGTTCGGTGTACCGATCGGCAGCTTCCAAAGCTTGCAGCATCGGATGGTCGACATGGCGATCCACCTTGCTCAGGCGCGCGCCATCTCCACGCTTGCGGCGGCCAAGCTCTCCGCGGGGGTAGGTCCGCAGGAGCGTCGGCGGATCACGTCGG
Source organism: Variovorax sp. 10N420 (assembly GCF_056394705.1). NCBI lineage: Bacteria > Pseudomonadati > Pseudomonadota > Betaproteobacteria > Burkholderiales > Comamonadaceae > Variovorax > Variovorax sp. 10N420. Next base: position 623,087 of record NZ_JBFTIJ010000002.1, read on the forward strand.
CGGCCAAGGCTCGCGCAGGCCAAGCCATGAGGTTCATCGCGCAACAAGCCGTGCAATTGCATGGTGGGATGGGGCTCACTGACGAGTTCCCTGTCTCCCACTATGTGAAGCGGCTCACTGTGATTGAGCTGATGCTCGGCGACACCGATCACCACCTGGCCCGGTTCGCCGCGCAGCCTGAATTCCTCGACGAAAACGCTCTGCCCTCGCCATCACCGGGTTGAACTTCTCTGCCCACTGGTTTCCTTGTCAGATGCATCAATGGAGTCATCATCATGAAGTGTCGCGTTCAGTTCTTCTCAACGTGCCGGAATTTCCTGCTTGCCGCCGCCGTGGCGTCGGCAGGCACGCTGGCCGCCGCCCAGACCGCCTTCCCCAGCAGGCCGATCAAATTGATCGTGCCTACCAATCCGGGAGGAAGCATTGACACTGTCGCGCGGATTCTCGGTGAAGAGCTTTCCAAGGAGTTGAAGCAGCCGGTCATCGTCGAAAACAAGACCGGTGCGAGCGGAATGATTGCGGCTTCAGCGGTCTCGCATTCGGCACATGATGGATACACCTTGCTCGTCACGCACACTGGCGTTCTGCAGGCTGATCTGTTGCGCAAAAATTCTTCTTACCGACTCAGCGATCTTGCTCCAGTGGCGGAGGTGTCGAACACGCCGGTGGCTTTCGGCGTGAACAGCAGCGTCCCTGCTACCGATCTGAAGTCATTTATTGCGCTGGCGAAGGCGCAGCCCGGAAAGTTGAGCTATGGCTCATACGGAAAGGGCACCTCGGCGCATATTTGGGCAGAGCAGTTTAGCCAGCAAGCGGACATCCAGTTGGTCCACGTCCCCTATGCTGGGGAGGTCCCCGCCCTGCAGGACGTCCTGTCTGGCAACCTGACCTCGGGATGGGGTGCCGTGGGTACCTACAAGCAGTACGCGGATGCCAACAAGATCCGCATTCTTGCGATAGCAAACCCGGTGCGTTCAGTGCTGATGCCAAACGTTCCCACGTTCATCGAGGCAGGTTTCCCCGAGATGAATGCGAGCGGATGGTGCGGAGTCTTTGCCCCTGCCGGCACGCCCAAGGCGATCGTTGCGCAACTGTCCCAGCTCATCGTCAAGATCGTGCAACGTCCCGAGATCTCGGCGCGCATATTGCCCACTGGGCAAGAGCCAACCGGCACCGATGATGATGCCTTCGGCAAACGAGTAAATCGCGATCGGCAGGCCTGGGCGAAGGCGATCTCCGCATTCAACATCACGCTCGACTGAATGTTATTGATGGACTGAACTAGAACGATGAAATCGCAGCAAATCCGTAACTGGCCTCAACACCTTCCGCACCAGCTGACGACGCCGGCCACCACTCTTTACTTCAACCTGTTCGTGTCGGCAGTCCGTTTTCCTGAAAAGGCTGTCCTGATAGATGCGCGTGGTTCCCTCACCTACTGTGAGCTACTCGATCAGGTGGATCGGATGGCCGGGTTCCTGGAGCGGGGTCTGAAAGTCCAAGGAGCGGACCGCGTCATGTTGTATATGCAGAACTGCCGGGAGTTTGTCATCGCGTACTACGCAATCCTGCGGGTTGGTGCCGTGGTGGTACCTGTTAACCCGATGAACAAGCGTGGGGAGCTAGGGCACTACCGAGCAGACAGCCAAGCGCTTGTCGCGTTCTGTGGCAGCGAAGACCTGGACGAACTCTTGGCCATGGATGGGGCCACGGAGCTTGCGGCAGTCGTCGTCGCAAACGGGCGACCTCTGGCGGGTAGCCCTATGGAACGGGTGTCCGCACGTTCGGTTCCATCGGTCCACGACTTCGAATCGGCCATGGCGGCCGGGCATACGACCGCAAGCCCTGCTGCGCAGGACTTCGAGCAGGTGGCGGTGATTCTCTACAGCTCGGGAACCACTGGCAGTCCCAAGGGTTGCATGCATACGCACCGCTCGATGATGGCAAGCACCAATTCGGTGGCCCACTGGATGGGGATGCAATCGGAAACTGTCGTGCTGGCGGCGCTCCCTTTCTTCCACATCACCGGGATGCAGAACATGATGAACACCCCGATCTATGTTGGGGGGACGCTGGTCCTGCTCCAGCGATGGGATCGGGATGCCGCGGCTGAACTGATTGCCCGCTGCAAGGTGACGCACTGGAACATGATGCCGACCATGTTGATTGACTTCTTGGCCAGCCCTCACCTGGACAGTTATGACCTGCGATCGCTGCGGCGCTTGGGGGGCGGAGGCGCAGGGATGCCTGAAGCGGTGGGCGAGCGCATCAAGGCGTTGATCGGACTCGACTTTCTTGAAGGCTATGGATTGTCCGAGGGCATGCCTTTCACGGGCAACCCTGCCGTGCATTTCAAGCGGCGGTGTTTGGGCGTCCCGCTGTTCAATACCGATGTGCGGATCGTGGATCCCGAGAATCTGCGGGAGTTGCCACAAGGCGAGGTAGGCGAAATCGTTGTCTCCAGCGACAAGACGTTCAAAGGTTACTGGAACAACGAAACCGCTACCCGCGATGCATTTATCGACTTGGACGAAAGAAAGTTCTTTCGTACCGGAGATCTGGGCTACATGGACCAGGACGGCTACTTCTTCATGGTGGATCGGCTCAAGCGCATGGTCAATGCGGCCGGCTACAAGGTGTGGCCTACAGAAATCGAGGCACTCTTGCATGAGCATCCGGACGTGAGAGAAGCATGCGTGATCGCCGCCAGCGACCCTTATCGCGGAGAGACGGTGAAAGCTGTGATCGTGCTGCATGAGGCTGCGAGAGGACGCGTATCTGCTGCAGATGTCATTGAATGGTCCAAAGCAAAAATGGCTGCCTACAAATATCCTCGGTTGGTGGAGTTTGTTGAGGAGCTTCCGAGACTAGCCACAGGCAAGATCGCATGGCGGCAGTTGCAGGAAGCTGAACGAGCCAAAGACCGCGCGATCTCAGAAGCGCCGTAAGCAGCTCCCTGTCTCGCACTGGCCAGCCGCGTCCACCGACCAGGACGTGGGGATCGACTTCGGTAGTCGGCTGGTCCTCGCATAGTCGATGGGGCTTGGCCGGGCACGGCACGGGGGCGCGTCGGGAAGCATCGGAGATATCCACCGAATAGCCGCTGACCTCGACCCCTGGAATCTCCCGCCAAAGAAGCTCAAGCCAATTGCATCCAGTGTCGAAGGCACGATCTGGCATGCATGAAAGCCGGCCGGCATCGGCCATGATTCATGGATGGCGCCGCGGTCTGTGCGTAGTCGCGAACAATACGAACGACAACGCGGGCCACCTTGGCCGAGACAAACAGGCTCTCGACCTTTCTATGGCAGAACTTCGTACGCGGTCCGCCTCTACAGAGGCGCATGGCTTCGGCAACGGTGTGTTGTCGCTGCTCCTCTTGCGAAGCCACGCCATGGAGCACGCGATGCGAGCTGACGGGCGATGCTAGGTCGCTCTCGCGGATGCCGACGATGGAACCGTTGAAGCGAAGTCGGAATTTGCAGATGCGGTTTCGAACACTGCAGTGTCGCCACCGAGGCGCCGGGTCAAATCGGAGGCAGCCTTGAGCACCGCCAGCGACATGCCAGGTATGAACTCTGAGGAGAAACGTGCCGACGGGCCAGAAATAGCCAGGGCGCCGCGCAGACTGCCCATGGGACCGAAGACCGGCGCGGCAATCGCGCCAATGTCCGGCTCTCGCTCGCCAATGGTCACGATGAGCGGCTGCTCGGGGAAATTTGCCGGAGGAGTCAGTGCGCGGTCGAAGCTGTGCAGCACTCTGCCGGCGGCACCTTTATCCAAGGGCAGAAGGTCACCGGTGCGGATGTGATCGCGTACCGATTTCGGCGAGTCAACTCGAAACAGGCACACCCTCAGATTGTCCTCACGAGTGAAGAAGGAAGCGCCTTCGCCTGTTTCCTGAACCAATCGTCTCAGGATAGCGGGCACGTGGTCGTCGAGCCGCAGGGCCGCTTGATAGAGTCCCCCCCAATGCAGAAGCATCGAGCCCAATTGATAGGTGCCGTCATCGAGGCGAACGATGCAATGCTCGCGGATCAGCGAGGTCATTGTTCGCAGGATGGTGCTTTTGTACATCCCAGTGCGCTGCGCTAGCTCACTCAGGTTGAGCGAAGTGTCGCCTGCGCGGAAAGCACGGAGGATCGCGAAAGCTCTTTCGACGGCGGCAACGCCTCCGACCTTTTGCTCGTCTTCTCTCTCAGCTTTCATCAGTTGCTCCGTCCAATTGAGGTTTCTTCGACATCACGGATCTATGTAAGCCAATCCGATGAACAAGTGGCCTAGGCCACCTCTGCTGGCTCCACAAACGAGTGGGGCGGTGCAGCGCTATCTGGCGGCGGGCCGTCGTTCGCTTCTGAGGGTCGCTGAACATGCGTGCAAAAAGGCAAGGCGAACGAATTGCCAGGCTCCCACATTACAAATGCCGCTCAAATTCCGCTTGACATCATAGCGTGGCGCAGAACAGAATTAGATTCCCTAGGGCGATATCGTATTCTGCTGTACGCAACGGAAGAGACGCCCGCTCGCGAGACCCATTTGTAGGAGTTTCTTTATGTTCACGACGAAAAAGGTACTTGCGGCGTGCTGCGGGGTCGCACTGGCTGTGCTTGCGATCTCTGTACAAGCGCAGACCTACCCCAGCAAAGCCATCACGATCGTTGCGCCGTACCCGCCGGGCGGTGCAACCGATCTCTATGCCCGCTCGGTGGCGAACGGACTCGCCGAGTTTGGGCAGCCCACCATCGTCGACAACAGGGCTGGCGCCTCTGGACTCATTGGCGCCGAATACGTCTCACGGCAGCCGGCGGACGGCCAAACGCTGCTCATCGGCGCGTCGTCGATGTTCTCCATCCTGCCGCAGCTCTTGCCGCGCATGAAGGAAGTCGCCAGCCATGTCGAGCCGGTCTCTATGCTGGGATTCAATCCCTCCTATGTTGTCGTGCCGGCCTCGCTGCCGGTGAACACCATTCAGGAACTCATTGCCTACCTCAAGGCAAAACCGGGCGAGTACGCCTACGGTTCGGCTGGCAAGGGGACGTCCCAGCATGTGTTCATGGAACTCTTCAAGCAGCGCGCCGGCGTCGATCTGCTGCCGGTTCAGTACAAGGGCAGCAGTCCTATGGTGGTGGACCTCATCGCTGGCCGGGTCGTGATGGCGATCGAACAAGGCCCGGCGGTGCTGTCGCAAATCAAGGCTGGCAGGCTTAAGGCGCTGGCAGTGACGACGGCCAAGCGTGCGCAGGCAATGCCCAATATCCCGACCCTCTCGGAGACCGTGCTCCCCGGCTTCGAGGCCGTGACGTGGTTCGCTCTCTATGCGCCCTCCGGAGTTCCAAAGAGCGTCATCGCCAAGATGGTTCCGCAAATCGCCAAGACCATGAACTCCGCAGAGGTGAAGGAACGGATGTACGCGGTCGGTGTAGAGCCCACGTCCAGCTCGCCCGAGGATGTCGCGAAGCGGCAAGCGGCAGAAACCAAGACCTGGGCTGCTGTGATCTCCCAGTCGCACATCACCCTGGACGAGTAACCTCCCTCCTACTCGGTATGCATTCCCATCCGAACCTTCCGCTCCATCAGGAGCCTCGTGCCGACTATCTCCAGAAAGTCACGGGCGCGGCGATCTTCGCCAGCGACGTCGAGGTGCCCGGCATGCTGCAAGGGAAGATCTTGCGCAGCACGGTGCCCCACGCTCGCATCCGCAGCATCGACACGAGCGCTGCGCTGGCCATGCCGGGTGTGGTTGCCGTCCTTACCGGGGCCGACATGAGAAACCTCCCCGGGAGTGCCAACCGGTGGGGACTCTACCTGCGCGATCGCGAGGTGATTGCTATAGAAAAAGTGCGGTATGTCGGCGATCCGGTCGCAGCGGTTGCGGCCATCGATGAGGTCACAGCGGAAGAGGCTGTGGATGCCATCGTCGTCGAGTACGAGCCGCTGCCTTTCGTGACAACCGCCCGCGAGGCGATGGCCGAAGGCGCCGAACTTGTCCATGAAGAGATGGACAAGCTGAAGGATTTCTATTTTCGAGGCGAGGCCAGCCCCGTAGAGGGGACAAACATCTTCCAGCACTGGAAGTACACCAGCGGGGATGTGGACCAGGCCTATGCCGCGGCGGCCCGCATCTTCGAAGACACCTTCACCTTTCCGATGGTGTTCCATTTCGCGATGGAGCCTCATGTCAGCATCGCGAATTGGAAGCCGCATGCACTGGAGATCTGGAGTGGCGGTCAAACGCCGACCGCGATCGCCCGGGTGTGCTCGGAGACACTCGGCATTCCTCTGGCATGCGTGCGTGTGCATTCGCCCTACATCGGCGGAGGCTTTGGAGGAAAGGCATCGGTCAAGATCGATCCGCTGGTGGCGGCATTGTCCTGGAAGGCTCGGGCACCCGTGCGCGTTTGCCTGTCCATTTCCGAATCGATGCTGACCTGCCGACGCCTCGATGCCGAAATCACGCTCAAGACCGCAGTCGACGAAACCGGTCGGATCACGGCGAAATCCATCAAGGCCGTGCTGAACGGCGGAGCCTTTGCCGATACTGGGCCAGCGATCGCCATCAAGGCAGCCATTCGTGCCATCGGCCCGTATCACATTCCAAACCTTCGGCTGGAGTCGTACGGCGTCTACACCAACACGGTACCGGGCGCGGCCTTCCGATCCATTGGTGGGCCGCAAGCCGTCTGGGCGACAGAGTCACAGATGGACATCATGGCCGATGCGTTGGGCGTGGATCCCATTGAGTTCCGCATGTTCAACATGGCAGACAAGGGACAGACCATCAAGCCGGATCTGCGACCCCTGGACGTGGACATGCGCAATTCCCTGCGCCAGGCCGTGGGCGCTCTGGAGGCGCTTCCCGAGATGACCGGCGCACAACGTCGCGGCCGGGGTGTTGCGGTAGGCGTGAGCGATCCCGGCATCATGCCCATTGGCGGGGCCACCGTTCGCCTGCGGGCGGACGGCTCAATCAATGTATCGGCCAACTCGGTCGAAATCGGTCAAGGCAATCGAGGCGTGCTGCGGATCGTCGCGCAGAAGATGCTGCGCCAGCCACTGCGCATGATTTCAGTGTCGGAACCGGACACCTTGCTCGCGCCATACGATTGGGGGACCGGCGCCAGCCGATCGACGGTGATCATCGGGCTGGCCGTACAGATGGCCTGCGAAGACATCCTGCGCCAGATTGGCGAGACGGCTGCCACTGTGCTCGGTGGTTTGCCTTCGGACTACCAACTGGAAGAAGGCCGCATCGAAGGGCCCGCCGGGTCGATCTCCATCCTTGAACTGTTGAGCCGCTTCAACGGCATGAGCGCTGGCGAGTTTTTCGGGGTCGGCCGGGTGAACTCGGAGACGAAGAACGGCGCGTTCAAGCTCGCCCCCCTGTTCTGGGAAACCGGTGCCGGCGCATGTGAAATCGAGGTCGACGAGAGCACTGGAGCCGTCCGCATTGTCCGGGTCGGGGGCGCTGCGGACTTGGGCTATGTCATGAATCCCAAGGCCGCAGAGGGCCAGGACGAAGGTGCCATGGTGATGGGCTTGGGTCATACCCTCTTCGAGGAATACATCTACGAGGACGGCCAGGTGGTGAATGGCACCTTGTTCGACTACAGGGTGCCGACCATGGAAGACGTGCCGGTCCATGTTGGAACCGTATTGATCGAAAGCCTTGACGGCCCCGGCCCCTTTGGCGCCCGCGGTGGTGGAGAAGGCGCAATCCTGCCGGTCGCTCCGGCCGTCGCGAATGCACTCTTCCAAGGCTGGGGAGTACGAATCAAGGACCTGCCGTTGACGCCCGAGCGGGTCTGGCGAGCGCTGAAAGCAGTCAAGGCTGCGCAAAACAACTGAAGAGGACAGCATGGATTTCAGGATTGACGCCACCCTCCCGGCATCGGCCGCCCAGCTCTGGGCCATCTTCTTCGACGTCCAGCGCGTCGCCGGCCTGATTCCGGGCTGCGAGAACGTGACTGAGGTCGAGCCGCTCAAGCAGTTCTCGGCGCTGATGAAGCAGAAGATCGGCCCGTTCAAACTGGAGATCCCGACCAACATCGTGCTGGGCTCTTACACGCTGGAGCGCCACGTGGAGCTCAGTGCCATGGGGCGCGACAAGTTCACGGGAACGACCATCGATGTTCGCATGAAGGTCAACCTCGATGAGAAGCGCGGCGATGACAAGGTTGAGTGCACGCTGGGAATCGATGCGGAAATGCAGGTTGCCGGCCGACTCGCATCGCTGGGCTACCCGGTCGTGAAGAAGCGCTCGGAAGAGCTCTTCGGCGAATTCGAAAGGCGGCTGCGCAATGAGCTGGCGGGTTTCTCGGAGCCCAATTCCTCCGATGGTGCCGCGGCGCCCGTTGCTCAGATCTCGATCGCCAATCCGGCTGCCGCCGCACCGGCGCAACCCCGCTGCTCGGTTGCATCGGTTGCATCGGTTGCATCGGTTCCGACCCCGGCCCCCTCCGCTGCCGTTCAAGCGCCTCTCGCTTCATATCCGCAACACGCCTATTCGTCTCAGCAGCATGTGCCGGTGCCCCGGTCTTCGCACGGTGTCGATCTGGTACTTCAGTGGCCGCGCGTCGGCGTCAGCGTCGCGGTTGCCTGTGTGGTCGCGTATGCGGCGACGACCGCCTTCCATCAATCGCCGGGATGGTGGTTCGTGGCGCCGATGCTGGGCGTCGCCGCCGGGCTTGGGCGGAGAGCTGACTGATGCGTCCAGCGCGCTTTACGCTGCATCGGCCTTCAAGCCTGCGCGAAGCTCTGGCGATGAAGGCTCAATTCGGAGATGCCGCGACGTTTCATGCCGGAGGCACGGAGCTGCTCGTCGCCCTGAAGGCGCGCGTGCTGCAGTACGACCATGTCATCGATATCAAGCAGGTCGAAGAACTGCGCAGCATTCGCCTTCTCGATGACGGCACGCTCAGCATCGGATCGCTGTCGACGCACCATGTGATTGCCAACGATCCGCTGGTTCAGCAGTTGCTTCCCGGCTATGCCCACCTCAGCGAGCATGTGGCCAACATCAGGGTGCGTGTCGCCGGGACCCTTGGCGGCGTACTTTGCTTCGCGGAACCCCATGCCGATGCGCCCACGATGTTGTGCGCGCTGGATGCCAGGATCGTCCTGGCCAGTGCAACTGCTCAGCGCACCGTTGCTTCGCGCGAGTTCCACGTCGGCGAATTCGCGACGGCGCGGAAAGACGACGAGCTGCTTGTCTCTATTGATGTGCCTCGTCAGTTGCCAGGCGACAGGTCCGCCTATCGACCCTTCGGCCATACGGAGCGTCCCGCGGTGGGCGTGGCTGCCGTATGGTCGCCCACGGGTCCCCAGCGGCTGCGTCTTTGGGTCGGCGCTATCGTGGCTGTGCCTGCGCCATTGTCACAAGCGCAGGAAGAGGCCGCACGCTTGCCCCCCGATGCTTCCTTCGAGGCGGTATGGGGAGCTTTGGAGCCTGTCATCAGCGCCGAGGCCGAGCAGATAGACGCGCATGACGACCTCCACGGCAGCGCTGAGTACAAGAAGCACTTGGTCACCGTCCTCGCCCGGCGGGCTCTTGAGGGATGCTTGAAATGAGCCAAACAACGCAAACTTTCCCGCTTCTTCGGGTGGACATATCGCTCAACGATACGGAGCGGTCCATCGAGATCGAGCCGCGGGAGCTCCTAATCGACGTGTTGAGAGAACGCTTCCGGATGACTGGCACGAAACGCTCTTGCGATGTACAGGTCTGCGGTGCCTGCACGGTGCTGGTCGACGGCATGCCTGTCTCAAGCTGCACGACGCTGTGCGCCGATGTCCACAAGCGACACGTCACCACGATCGAGGGACTGGCATACGAAGGACGATTGGATCCTGTCCAGCGCGCGTTCATCGCCCATGGCGCACTGCAATGCGGTTTCTGCACCCCTGGAATGATCCTGGCGGTGAAGTCCATGCTGTCGCTGCACGAAAACCCCTCGGAAGAAACCATTCGCCATTTCCTGCGCGGCAACATTTGTCGATGTACGGGATACGTAAAGATCCTCGAGGCCATCAAGGACCTCGTGCAGAACCCACTGAGCTTTGAACCGGAGAGAAAATGACTCAAGATAAACAAAAGGCCGACAAGCCACATGTACTGATTGCCGGCGCTGGCATGGGTGGGCTGACACTCGCCATCGCGCTTCTGCAAAAGGGATGCGACGTCGACATCTACGAACAATCTCCGGAACTTCGAGAAGTTGGGGCAGGGCTTTGGATCTCGGCCAACGGCAGCCGCGTCATGGCGGACTTGGGATTGAAGGAAGCTCTTGAGGCCATCAACCTCTCTCCCGAGGACCGCGTCATCCGCTTCTGGAAGACGGGAGAAGAACACTCTGTATACAACCGGGACGTCACGGATTCCAAGGTCGACCACACCCTGATCCAGGTGCTGCGCGGCGAACTCCAGCGCATCCTCTACGAGGCCGTGATCAAAATCAAGCCGGATGCGGTCCATTTCGGCGCTCGCACCTTGGGTGCCGAGACGATCGGAGATCGCGCACGACTGCTGTTCGACAACGAGACCTTCGCTGAAGGCGATGTCGTGGTCGGTTGCGACGGCGCACATTCTCGCGTGCGCCAATCGCAGTTCGGCCCGGCCCCCGCACGGTATACCGGTGCGGTGGCCTGGCGCGGCTTGGCGCCGATGTCGAGTCTGAAAGCTCAACACAAGCGTGCCTTGGCGTCGACCTGGGTGGGCCCGACGGCTCACGTGACTTGCTATCCGGTGCAGCGCAACGGCGAGCAATTCGTGAGCTTTTCGGCCCAGGTAGACAGCGAAGTGTGGCAGACCGAATCATGGTCCGAGCGCGGCGAACTGGCCGATGCGCTGGAGGATTTTGAAGGTTGGAATCAGGACATCCTTGACCTCTTCATTCACTCTGAAAACCTCTTCCGATGGGGCCTGTTCGTCCGTGATCCGCTGGAGCGCTGGTCCAATGGGCGCGTGACGCTGGTCGGCGACGCATGCCACTCGATGACGCCCTATCTGGGCATGGGCGTGAACGTCACGATGGAAGACGCGTATGTTCTGGCTCGTTGCCTGGCGGACCAGCCAGGCGACATCCGGGGGGCGCTTTCCCGCTATGACGCGGCGCGCATCGAGCGCACCAATCTGACGAAGGCCAAATCGATGGAAATGCTGAAAATCTTCCACAACCCGGCACTGGAGCAAATCGAAACTGCCCGGCCCTATATCGAAGAAAACTGGGCCCCCGACGTTGTGCGCCAGCGCTACGACTGGCTGCTCGCCTACGACGCGACGAAGGTGGAGGTCTGAAATGCTCGCTGCTGCAGAAACTCACGGCCGGCCATGGGACGGCGTCATTCCCGAAGACGAGCAGGCCATCTACCGAAAGACCGGCTGGGGTACGCCCACCGGTCTTGGCAAGCGCCCGGCTCTGCTGGTGATCGACGTGCAATATCGCTCGATGGGTGATCAACCCATGCCGATTGAAGAGGCGATCACGACGCTGCCAACGAGTTGCGGTGAATACGGCTGGCGTGCAGTGCCCCACATTGCAAGGCTCTTGGCGGCATTCAGGAACATGGGGGCGCCTGTTCTTTACCCGTACGTTGCGCCCAAGGGGCCCCAGAACCGAGGTCAATTCGAACTGAAGGTGCCTGGCGTCATGCGCATCCCCAAGCACGGCTACGACTTCGTTGCCGAGGTTTCGCCCGCTCAGGCGGACATCCTGATTCCCAAGTTCCAGGCCAGCGCCTTCCATGGCACGCCCCTGACCAGTCATCTGATCGGCCTGGGAGTCGATACCGTCATTGTGACGGGGTGCACGACCAGCGGCTGTGTGCGTGCGACGGTCATCGATGCGTGCGCTTTGAACTTCAAGGTGGTCGTGCCCGAGGATGCGGTGTACGACAGGTCGCAGACGTCGCATGCCGTGAATCTGTTCGACATGGCAAGCAAGTATGCTGACGTCATGCCTACTGAAGATCTCGTGCGCGCATTGCAAGAAGAGCTCAACAGAAAATAGAGAAATGCGGCGCCGCCTGCGCAGCGCCGGTGCCTGCCTCAGCCGCTTCGATGGCGCGACGCAGTTGACCGAACAGGTCCAGTTGATACGACAAGGAAACCCCCGCGCTGTATGTGCCGTGGGTGGGCGGCTCGTAGTCGCTCTGCAGGAGACTCAAGCCCGACACGTGTCCAAACCCGGGCCGCCTCTAACCGTCACCGTCGTTCTCTCACTTCAGTGCAACTCGGACTCCAGCGCTTGATCGCGCTCCAGGTTGGTAACGGCCTGCCGCGGGTCGGTGTTGTGTTCCAGCGCCCGCGCGACCAACAGGTTCAACTGCCGGTGGTTGTAGAGCCTCCACCAGTGCGGCGGCAGAGTCGTTTCCGCCCATAGCCATCGACGGATTGGAATGTGCCCGGGGAGCTTGTGCGAAGGAGAGGGGGGCGGGGGCGAAGTAGTCCGGCTCGACCGGGATAGCGAGGACCGACTGGAAGGGCGCCGAGCCATCGCCGAAAAGCGCGCTCCGGGTTTCCCGGAGTTGGTCCATCCCTGCCTCCATCGCTCCCACATCAATGCCTTCTGGCTGACTGTGTAGTAGGTTCGTGTCGGGTCGTCATCTGCAACACTCCTTATTCCAACGGCAGTCATCAGTGTGTTGCATCGACCGGGTGAATCCGCAGCTGGAAGACGCCTAACGTCATTGAGTACCTGCGCCAGAACTCGCAGGTGAAGTTCGTCCCGTGCGAAATGCATCCGGATTGCCAGGATCTGCCGGGCGCCGCCACCCCGGCCCGAGCGATGCCCCCCGCATCATCATCGTCGCTCCTGCGAATCAACCCCCGGCTGGTAGTCCGTGTGAGGCCACGACGCGCCCTACCTGCAGCCTCAATAAGCTGGTCAAAACTGTGATTGCATGCCTTCGTTCGGTTAATATACATTACATGCTTAATGTTATATCTGTCCCGGATTGACGCTCACCCCCGGTCTTAGGCTTTGGGGGCGCATTGCGGGGCCTACTCAGGGATCCAACATGGCGGTTCGCATTGGGCGCTTGCCCATAGATGATCAAAGCAATGGATGGAGCGCATTGCTGCCGACGCGACGGGCAAAGGCCGCTGTACAGGGCGAGCTGGACTTCGACTGGGTGGTGGTCGGCGCAGGGTATGCGGGCGTCGCTGCAGCCCGGCAACTCGCGCGGCTCCAGCCCAGCGCATCCATCGCTCTTGTCGAAGCCGGCGTGGTCGGGGAGAACGCTTCCGGCAGGAACTCCGGCTTTGCGATCGATCTTCCGCACACGCCAGGGATATCGGAACATTGGACGGAGCAAGGCCGCCGCGCGATCCGCGTGGGACGCTTCGCGCTCGACGAACTGGATCGCCTTGTCAAGGCGCACAGCATCGATTGCGGCTGGGAGAAGCGTGGGCGATACCACGTTGCGGTCACGGAAGAGGTTGCGAAGCATTCTCTCGCAACGTACGAGGCCAATCTCAAGGCTTGGCAAGAGCCGTACCGATGGGTTGATCGAGGCGAACTGCGAGAAGCACTGGGCACCGCCTACTACTGTGCTGCCATTCACACCCCGGGCACCTACCTCGTCAATCCGGCGAGTCTTATCCGCGGGCTGGCCGACAACCTTCCTCCCCAGGTCAGGCTCTTCGAAAACTCACCAGTGATCGAAGCGGACATCCGCAGCCGGACGCCTTCCGTGCGGACCCCGCACGGCCGAATTCGCGCGAGCGCCCTCATCCTCGCGGTCAACGCCTTCTCGCAGTCCTTCGGCGTCTATAGGGCGCGTCAGATTCCGATATTGCTGTTCGCGAGCCTGACGCCCGTGTTGAGCGATGAACAACTCGGCCAGCTCGGCAGCGAGTCGACCTGGGGCGTGACGCCGGCGCATGCCATGGCCGGATCGACGCTGAGGCTGACGCGAGAGCGTCGGCTGATGATTCGCCAGGGATTCGAGTACTCGCCATCATTGCGCACCACTGATGCCCGACGCGCGAAGGCACGGCAGACCAATCTGGCGCTCCTGCGTCGGCGATTTCCTCAGCTCGGCCCGATCGAGCTGGAACACTTCTGGGCTGGCTGGCTTGCCGTGTCGCAGAACCACGCGCCTGCATTCGGTCGCATGGGGCCGCGTTCGTTTGCCGCCTCGTGCTGCAACGGGTCCGGCATCGTGCGGCACACCGCGGCGGGCATGTTCATCGCGGACCTCGCCCTTGGCCTGGAGCATTCTCTGATGGCAGATTTTCTTTCGCAAGGAACCGCCAGCTACATCCCTCCACGCCCGCTGCGCGACATCGGCGTCAGCTTGGCCCTTTCCTCTGGCGTGTGGACCGGGCGAGGCGAACGATGACGTCGTCGTCGACGACGCGGCAGGGCCCGGAATGTCTCATTTTTCTCACACGGAGCACCTGAATGACTTCTCTTCGCCTCATCCCGGGACACACGATCGCCTCCGAGGCGCGCGGGGGCGCATCCGACGGCGTGGCTGAAATCTCTTGGGTGGTTAAGGATAGCGAAGGCGCTGCGCTGCCCTGCGGCTTCGGTCGGTGGCACGAGGCAGCCTGTGAGCCGAAGACGCTCGCCTATGACGAAATCATCCTGGTGCTGGAGGGCGTCTTCGGTGTCGAGACCGGCGACGGAGAGCGCGTTGAAGGTGGCCCCGGCGACGTGATCGAAATCTGCGAGGGGACCACGGTCAGATACTTCGGGCGCCAAGCCCGGCTCTTCTTCGTGACGAACTAGACTCGGGCTTGGGGAGGGCTACGACTTGCCCGTCTTCCGCGGCTTCTCCTGGCCCGCGGCAACGATCATCCCTGAAAGGCATTCGAGTTGAGAGGCGATGGATTCTTCCGTCACCGGAAACAACCTGAACACCGCGATCCCGCGAAGCGTGGAGAACACCATTTCGGCGAACCCGTTGGGATCGCTATGGCTCCTAGAGATCTCAGGGAAGAGCGCTAGGAAATGGGCGAACGATACCGGGTCTTCCGTCTGTCGTTTCGCATCGATGCGCTTGAAGAGCGAGGGAATCGACTTGCAACCGAAGAACAATCCCCAGGCAGCCACATACGAGTCTGCACCGTAGATGTGCAACCAAGCGCGTTCGACGAACTCCGTAGCCCGCTCACTGAGGGGGGTCGTTGCGTCCGGCCACACAGGCCCCCTGTCTGACAGCGGGGCCATCACCTCTTCCACGACTTGCTCCAGCAGGGCCTGCCGGGTCCCGAAATGATGCTGCAGCGCGCCGAGCGTGACCTTCGCGCCGGATGCAATGTTCTGCAGGTTGGCTTTCTGGAAACCCTGTCGCCGAATCAGCGATATGGCTGAATTCAGGATGCGACGCTGAGTCGTCTCGCTGCGCTCCGCCTGGGTTCTGACGACGCGCCGGGGTTTGTATGAGGAGGTAGCCATCTTCCGCGCATTGTATTCAAAGCTCCGGAGGTCGCGTAAACCCTATACATGTTACGTTAAACGCTTATTGTTTTATGCGGGCTCCAAACGTACCATGCAGACTCTGCAAGCCGACCATCAAGCGCTGAGGCTGCCGCACTGACAGCTCGACTGCCAGTGGGAGATTCGCGTGGTCCCCTTATCTCAGGAATGCGAACTGCTGTCATGAAAACTGTCCATATCGAAGACATTGCCCAATTGCAAGCGCCATCGCAGGCGGCAGAGGCTTCTCTTCAAGCGGCTCACAAGAAAAGGGCGCTGGTCGCTGCCATCATCGGCAACGCGCTGGAGTGGTACGACTTCATCGTCTATGGGTTTCTGGCGGTCTTCATCGCCAAGCAGTTCTTTCCGGCCGGCGATGACGCAGCAGCGCTCTTGTTGACCTTCGCGACCTTCGCTCTCTCCTTCGTCGTGAGGCCGATTGGTGGCGTATTGATCGGTCTGTATGCCGATCGCTTCGGGCGACGCCCCGCGCTGAGCTTCATCATGGCGTCGATGACCGTGTCGATGCTCATCATGGTCTTCGTGCCCTCTTACGCCTCCATCGGGGTGACCGCCACAGTGTTGATGGTCATCGCGCGCATCCTTCAGGCGCTATCGGCGGGTGGCGAGTTCGCGAGTGCCGCGACCTACCTTCTGGAGTCCGTTCCAGCAAAAAAACGAGGCCTCTACAGCGGTCTTTACAACAGCGGACCACTGCTAGCGACCGTCATGGCAGCTCTTGTCGGGCTGTTGATGACCCAGGTGATGTCACCAGAATCCAGAGACAGCTGGGGATGGCGGGTTCCCTTCGCCTTCGGCCTGCTAATTGCTCCGGTTGGTTACTACATCAGAAGATACCTCCCGGAGTCCGAAGCGTTCGAGAAACACGCTGGCGCCCGGGGAACTATCGAGATGCTTCAAATCGTCTTTCGAGACCATCGCCGTGCACTCATGGTCGCGCTCTCTCTGGCGGCGATCGGCACGTCGGTGCAATACGTCCTCCTCGTCTATGCGCCCACCTATGCCGTGCGTGAACTCAAGCTGCCGGCCCATGTTCCGTTTCTGGCTCTGTTGGTCTGTGGCAGCATCGGAACTGTCCTGACACCGCTGCTGGGAATGGTCGCTGACAGGATGGGTGCGACAAGGCAGCTGCACATCAGCCTTGGCGCACTGATTCTGCTGATCGTGCCGCTCTATGTCTGGATGACCTCCGGGCCAACGACGACCAAGTTCATCGTCTGCTCGGCAATATTCACTACGGTGACGTCGGCCTCCAACGCGGTCTATCCGAAGTTGATGGCGTATCTCTTTCCGCCTGAACTTCGCTCCACAGGCATGGCGATCTCCTACAACCTGAGTGCAACCATTTTTGGAGGCTTCTCGTTGTATGCGATCACAGTGCTGCTGAATGCTGTCCAAAGCCCCCTGGTGCCTGCCTTTTACGTGGTCGCCGTGACGGCCGTCTTCTGGGTCGTCCTGGTTGCGCTTCATCGACCCGGCTCGGACTTCAAGGTCTGACAGCGATGGTCGGCAGGAAATCGAGTCCCACAACCCAGCCTCTCAGGAAAAGCATCATGCCCAATGCATCCAATGCAATGAAACCCCCCGCATCAGACCGAGCGCGCGAACTGTATTCCCGCCTACTCGTGTGCGATATGACCTCGCCCTTCTGCGCTCCCGCGGACCAACGGCTCAAGAATGCGTTCGTTTCACGGCTCATCAACGACGGCTTCACCTATGTTTCTTTCACACTGGTGGCAGACAACTGCGACACGATCGGTGCGATCCAGGCCATCGCGGCGTATCGGAAATTCTTCCTTGACCAGAGCGATCTCTGCACCCTCGTCAACACAGTGGACGACATCCAACGAGCAAGGAAGGAGGGCAAGCTTGCCGTGGGCTTCCATTTTCAAGGGTCGGTTCCGGTCGGTCGGGACCTCTCGATGGTGGAGGTCTTTTACAAGCTGGGGATCCGCCACATGCTGTTGGCGTACAACCAGAAGAACTTCGTGGCGGATGGATGCCACGAACTGGGTGAGGGTGGGCTCAGCAGATTCGGGCGAACGCTGGTCACCGAGATGAACCGGGTCGGGATGCTCGTGGACGTTGCCCATGCCGGCTATCGCTCCTGCATGGAGGCCATCGAGTACTCCGATCGCCCGGTGATCTGCAGCCACGGCAATATCTGGAACATCCATCAACATCCGCGTTGCTACCGAGACGATCAGATCAAGGCGGTAGCGGCCAGCGGCGGGGTGTTTGGACTGACGGGTCTCTCGATCTTCACTGGAGACGATGAGGCATCGCCTTCGAAGTTAGCCGACCAGATCGACTACATCGCTCAGTTGGTCGGGCCCCAACATGTCGGCCTGGGGCTCGACTACATCGTCGATTTGCCTGCGATCACAGCCGACGCAGCAGCCCACGCTGACAAGCTGCCGCCAGACGGCGGCTACACGCGCAGCGACATGAAGCAGGTGGAACTCGATGCAATGCCCGAAGTGGTGGATGCGCTCTTGGGCAAGGGCTATTCCGACTCGGATATCGCCTTGGTCATGGGTGAAAACTGGCTGCGCGTGATGAAGGAAGTCTGGAAGACGCCGATGTAGCGCTCATGAGTGAAAGGGAAAACGGACGGCCTGATCGCGCGGGGCCCTTCCCACTGCCTGCCCGCCGCGGGCTCTCGCATGACCTGACCCCATCAGGGCAAAGATGGCCCGCTTCGCATTGATTCGCTATTTCATGCCGCTTGTTCAGGAGACAGAATGAGTTCTTGGTCGTCAAAGAAAACTTGTTGGTATGTGCTGCTTCTAGGATTAGGAATTCTTCTGACGTGGCTGAAGCCGCCCTTGCGACACAGGTCCTTGATCGGCAAACCAGATTCGGCCTGCTTGATGAAACCGATGATTTGCTCTTCGATGAATCTGCTCTTTCTCATGTCCGTCATTCTCCAAGTTGACGGACTTCACTGCCATTGCGCTGGTACGGCTGGGCGGGGGCAGGTCACGGAAAGCGGACAAGCGGGCGATTGCTCGCCAGTGACGCTCACTGAAAAGTAGGTAGCGAATAGAAGGCGCTTACTGAAATCTACGTTGATTGACTGAAAACTCAGCTGGCTTCCCTTCACCGCTCCATCCTTGCCGTCAACGCTTCCACGAAGTTCATCGATAGGCGCGATAGCGGTTCGGTCTGGACATGGGAAATCTGGACCGAGGCGTTGACCTTCGTCTTGACGGGAACCACGACGATATTCGGCCACGTCTGCCCAAACACGGTCATGGCGTCGACCAGCGCGATACCCGCCCCCGCCTGTGCCAGCGCCCGAGCCACGTGCGCTTGCTCGACTTGGATGCTCATGTCGGGCTGATTCTTTTCGTCGCCAAATATTTCACGCACCAGCAGTCCGAACGGAACATCGGCTTCATAGCCGATCAGAGACTCCTTGGCCAGCTCCTCGGGTCGCACGAAAGAGCGCGCGGCAAGTCGATTGCCTTTCGGAATCAGGGCAACGATAGGGTTCTTGACCAACAGGCGCGCTTCCAGGTTGGGATGCGCCAACGCCATGTTGGACACGCCGAGTTCCGCCTGTCCAGAAAGCAACGCGCGCAGCATGGTGCTAGGAATCTGCGTACGCACCACGATGCGCACTCCCGGATGCGCTTGCTTGAATGCTGCGATCGCCAGAGGCAGGACGGTCTGACCAAGGCTGGGACTGCATGAAAGTCGCAAGCTGCCGATTCGGTTGGCTGCGAGATCCTCCGCGACCTCGTTGACGCGCTCGACGCCCTCATAGACGGCGTTCACCTCGCCCATCAGCCGCCGTGCCTCCGGCGTCGGATACAGGCGCCCTTTGATGCGCCGGAACAGTTCAAGTCCCAGGCGTTGCTCCGTGTGCGACATCAGCCGGCTGATGGCTGGCTGCGACACGTACAAGAGCCTTGAAGCGGCGCTGATCGAGCCGGTCAGCATGACGGCACGGAAGACTTCGATCTGCCGAAGGTTCAACTTCATTGCATAACCTGCTGTTAAGAACAACGGACGAAAAAGCATACGACATTTATGGATGCCAAACCTAGACTTGCATTCATCCCGGCGCGGTCGTGATGGCAGCCCCTTCGAAGACTGGAGATGGAATGAACGAGATTTATCTGACGTATATCAACGGCAAGGACATCGCAAAGGTGGCGATGACCAATGCGGAGATCCTTGTCGCCGTGGAGCGAGCGCTCATTGCGCAAGGCAGGGGCGAGACGGTGATCGAGCCGCGCGTGCACCTGATTCCCGATCCGGCCTTCAACGGGCACTTCAATGTGCTGCGCGGATACGTCGCGCCGCTTGGCCTGGCCGGCGTCAAGATCGTTGGCGACTACGTTGACAACTACAAGCTCGGGCTACCGTCGGAGATGGCCATGCTCAATCTCTTCGATCCAAGGACGGGAGTCCCTGTCGCGATGATCGATGCCACCTTCATCACGGACGCCCGCACCGGGGCTATGACTGCTCTCGGGGCCCGGCACCTGGCTCGCCGCGAGAGCAAGGTGCTCGGGCATGTCGGAGCGCGTGGTACCTCCTACTGGAACGTCCGGCTGCTTGACAGCTTGTTCGACTTTGATGAGATCCGCGTGCATTCGCGCCGCCCGGAAAGTCGCAACGCCTTTGCCGCTCGCCTGGAGCGAGATCTTGGCAAGAAAATCGTGGTCACGGAGGACTGGGAAGCTTGCGTGCGGGGTGCCGACATCGTGGTGGAGGCGTCGCGGCTGGAGCGTCCGAGTCCGATGCTGAAGACCGAATGGATCAAGCCGGGCGCGTTCGTGGTGCCCTACGGCACGATGAGTGCCGTCGAACTCTCGCTCACCGACATCATGGACAAAATGGTGGTCGACGACTGGAGCCAATGCAAGGGCGGCATCTTCGGCTCGCTGCGCGCACACGTCGAGGCGGGCAAGCTCTCGGAGCAGACCCTCTATGGCGAGCTTGGCGAGATCGTCGCGGGCCGCAAGCCTGGTCGGCAGAGCGACGACGAGATCAATCTGTTCTGGCATCGTGGCCTTTCCCTGAGCGACATTGCCCTGGGTCATGCCATCCTGCAGAAGGCCGAGCGCATGGGCCTCGGGCAGAGGCTGCTGTACGCATGATCGCCAACGCGCGCATGTATGACGTGAGCAAGCCGGTCGCGCTGGCATGGCGGGCACTTTTCGCGCGCCTGGCGGAACGCGCCGGCATTGCGTTGAGCTACGTCGAGCACGCGCCGCCGACACCCATCAGCGCCTTGTGGGCCCGTCCTGATTGCGGCTGCGTGTTCATGTGCGGTCTGCCGTATGTCACCAGCGCGAGGCGTCCTCAACTCCTGGCTGGGCCGGTTCCATCACTTCCTCGGTACGGCGACCGCCCGGTGTACTTCACCGAGTTCATCGTGCGGACCGACGCGAATGTGCATTCGCTTGCGCAGACCTTCGGCGGTCGGCTCGCTTGCATGCTGCGGGAATCGAACTCGGGCCACAACGCGCCCCGCCACTATCTGCTGAATCACGCAGCGGCAGGCGCACGAGCGCTCTACCGGTCGACCACTTCGCCAACGCCGACGCCGCTGGAGGTGATCGATGCGGTGGCGAGCGCCCA
The DNA here is from genome assembly GCF_056394705.1 of Variovorax sp. 10N420. Taxonomy (NCBI): domain Bacteria; kingdom Pseudomonadati; phylum Pseudomonadota; class Betaproteobacteria; order Burkholderiales; family Comamonadaceae; genus Variovorax; species Variovorax sp. 10N420. The sequence goes on from NZ_JBFTIJ010000002.1 coordinate 644,128, forward strand.
GGCGGAAGTCGGCGTCGTCGACAGCTATGTACTGGATCTGTTGCGCCTGCACTCGCCAGAGCGTCTGAGGCACCTCAAGACGGTGGCGGTGACGCCGGCATCGCCGATTCCGCCGCTGGTCGCATCAGATGACATCAGCGGCGACACGGTCGCTCGCATGCGTGCCGCCTTGCTCGACTTGCATCGCGATGCAGAAGCCGCCGTGCAGATGGCGACACTGGCTCTGGCTCGCTTCGCGCCCGTGGAGGAGTCGGACTACGCTGTGCTGGCCGGCTACGCTGACCGTGCTGACGCGGCAGACTTCGCATTAACGGGCGACATCCCCACTGTTATAGCTTGAGACCCTTTCCAGACCCATCGGAGATTTCCATGAAGCGCTTCCTGATCGCCATCCTCATGGCTTGCATGCCGCTGCTGGCATCCGCGCAGGTCTATCCCGCCAAGCCGGTTCACTTGGTGGTGCCCTTTGCACCCGGTGGCCCGGCCGATGCCATTGGCCGGATCGTGGGGGAGGGATTGTCCAAGCCATGGGGACAACCCGTCCTGGTGGAAAACAAGGCGGGTGCGGCCGGTTCAATCGGGGTGGGCCAGGTCGCCAAATCTGCGCCTGACGGATACACGCTGGGGGTCGTTCCCGTGGGCAATATCGCGGTCAATCCCAGCTTGATGCCGAACTTGCCGTACAAGACGACAGACCTTGTGCCGGTGACCATGCTCGCGAGAGCGGAGAACGTGCTGGTCACAGGCTCCAGCGTGCCAGCGCTGACTCTGAGTGAGCTACTCAAGCTGGCAGCCCAGAAGCCGGGACAGCTCACGTTTGCATCCGCGGGTGCTGGCAGCCAGGCCCACCTGGCGGGCGAAATGCTCCAGCTCGACGCCAACATCAAGCTGATCCACGTGCCTTACAAAGGTCTCAGCGTGGCGCTGACTGACGTGGTTGGCGGCCAGGTGACGATGATGTTCGCACCGCTGTCGACGGCACTTCCCTTCATCAAGTCTGGCAAGCTCCATGCGCTCGGCGTCGCCAGCGCGAAGCGCTCCACTGCAATGCCCGACTTGCCGACCATCGCGGAGTTGGGCTTCCCGAAATTCGAAGCCGTGTCCTGGTATGCCCTCATGGCTCCAGCGGGCACGCCGCCCGAAGTGTTGCAGCAGATCAGCGGCCAGACGAACGAGGTGCTGGCAGACCCCTTGTTGAAAGAGAAGCTGGCTGCTGTCGGATTGGAGGTCGGCGGTGGCACTCCGCGCGAGCTCGACGCCACTATCCAGAAGGAAGCCGCCCGATGGGCCGACGTGATTCGCACGCGCAAAATTTCAGTGGACTGATGCCATCGCGCGACGGATCCGGGCACGGTGAGATCGCTCGCGCTTGTGTCTCGCTCCTGGTCCGCGGCCAAAGCTCGCAGCACGGCGAACTCGCGCCCAACGCTGTGGGCGCCTGGCGGTCCGTGGGTCACGGAGGGCCTGCTTGAGCCACATTCCCTCGCCGGTTGCCACAACGCAATCGCCGACGTTCGCCGAGCTCCGCATCACAGGGCCCGATTTGGCGCCGTACCAACTCGGCCAACTCATGTATGTCTACGATGGCGAGACACATGTCGGAACGATCGGGGCGGTGGTCGTATTGCGCGGTGGGCACGAGGTTCACCTCGACCGCTTCGTGCCCGCAGTCATCCAAATGCGGCATCACTGGGTGCCGAGGAGCCTTGTGCTCGTTGAAGCAGTCGCATTCCTGGCTGAACATTTCCCGGCAGTAAGAACGATCAGGGTCTCGTTGAGTTCGCCCATTGAAGGACGCGACGACTTCCTCAAGGTCGCGAGGGCCCGTACCCGGCTCCTGCATGGGATCGGCGCTCAACAGATCAACGTCGTCCCCAACTTCGTGCCCTCGGATCGGGGCAATTTCATGGTGAGCGGGGTCTGGAAGCGCAACCCGCAAACCCTCAAGACCTTCAATGCCGCTCTACGCCATGAACGCGAAGCACACCGGTCTCGGAGGGCGGCTGCAACCACCGTCAGAGGCCGACTAGCGAAAGTGGGTGAGCGGGTCCGACAAATGCTTTTCGGCTCGACCGAAAAAGGCATCTAAGGAGATGGCATTCAATCTGTGGGCCGCCGTCGAGACGAGATGACTGCGCGCCGATCTTCGCGCGGATTTGGACTTGGTGACCGTGGAGACATAGCGCGCCAACGCATTCACTTGCGCATCGGTCAGCGCGTTGAACGCTGGCATCGGGCCCATGCCGTTGCGGATGCGGGAGAGCTGCTGGACTCGTCGGATGGAGTGAGCGCGTCGTGCGCGTCGGCGCGGATGAAGCTCGGGATGCGAGGCGCGCCAGCACGTGGGCGTCAGGGTCGCGGACCACCATCGCGCCGCCGTCACGGCGGCAGGCGATCTCCATCCCGAGGATCGTGGCCGTCGTGTCGGGCGCAACGAGAGGGGCAAGGGCGGCGGTCAGAAGGTCGCGGGCGATCAGGTCGGTGAGCATCTGTGTCACTCCCGTGGCGCTTCCGCGAGCTCTTCCGATTCGTCGACTTCTTCTTCGGCGAGATCGGCGGGTGCCACGAGAAGTTGCAGGGTCTATCTTCAGGAGGACAGTTGCCACCTCGGTACCGGATTCGCGGAAGGTGCCTGCCGGGATGTCGTCCACCTCGGCCAAGCTGGCGGTCGCTCAGGGAAGATTTCAGTTTCGTACGACGATAGATGCCAATTGCTCTCAGCTCAGGATCGATGCGCTCAAATGTCGAGCACCAGTTGCGGCGTGAGGCTGCCCGAGCAGCAAACCATCATCGTCTGGTTGGTCGCCTTTTCCTCCTGGGTGAGGTAGTCGTCGCGGTGATCGGGCGTGCCTTCCAGCACCGGCGTGCGGCAGGTGCCGCAGACGCCCTGGGAGCAGGCGTATTGGACAGGCACGCCGGCATCGAGGAGCGTGTCCAACAGCGTCCTTCCGACTTCCACGCTGAGCGTCTTGCCGCTGCGGGCCAACTGCACCTCGTAGCCGCCGGCAGTGGCCGCCTCCTGGGTGGCACTGAAGCGCTCCAAATGGACGCGCTGCGGCGCGAGGCCGCTGCAGGCATTGATGAAGGCATCCAGCATGCCGCTTGGCCCGCAGCAGTACAGATGCGATCCGGCCGCCGCCTCGCGCGCGATGGCGGCGATGTCCGGTCGCTCCAAGTCTTCGCCGGTGCAGTGCAGCTTCACCGCGTTGCCGCTGCGGTCCAGCGCGTTCAGTTCCTGGACGTAGGCCGCTCGATGCCGCGAACGCACTGCGTAATGCAGCCGCCAGGCGTGGCCAAGCGAGTTCAGCCGGGCGGCCATCGTCATGAAGGGCGTGATGCCGATCCCGCCCGCGATGAAGATCGAAAGTGGCGCGCCTTCATGCAGTGGGAAGTTGTTGACGGGCGTGCTGCTCGAGAGATGGTCGCCAGGGCGCGGCATGCTGTGCAACCAGGCTGATCCGCCGCGGCTGTCGGCGGCACGGTCCACCGCGACCACATAGCGGTGCCGTTCTGCCGGATCGTTCACCAGCGAATAGCTGCGCTGCAAGCCACCTGGCAATTGCAGGTCGATGTGCGCGCCGGCCGTGAAGGGCGGCAGCGGCGCACCGTCGGCGGAGACGAACTCATATGAAACGATCCCTTCCGCCTCGCGGCGAAGCTGGCGCAGCAGCAGTTGCGGTCCGTTCACGGGGTGTAGCCGAAGCCCGCATCCAGGCGTGCCGTCATGTGCTCGGCGTGGTCCTGCCACTGCACGCCGGCGGGCAGTGTGAGCGACGCCGCGCGCACCATGAAGGTCGCCGGGTCATTGACGCCCTGCGGTTGGGTGCCGTTGCCCTGCAGGTTGCGCACGGTGTCCAGCAAAAGGCGCCGCGTCATCGCGACGCCCGTGTCGCTGATGCCGAGGTTTTCCTTGCTGCGGTCGTAGATGGCGGCAACGCCCGACTGGCATGCCGCGTCCTGAACCCACAGTCCGGGCAGGCCGGAAAACCAGGTCTTGGTCTGAGCGTCGTAGTTGAAAAGGTAGCCGTTCTGGCGGTTGTACTTGGTCCAGTATTTGGCGAAGGGCTCCGTGGCCGGCCGCGGCGCGAAGGAGTCGTTGCTGGCATGGCCGGTCTCGCGCCCCGCATGACCTTTCTCGAACAGTGCGCGCGACTTGTCGTAGAGCTTCTCCGAGGGGTGATAGGAGAACATGATGCACAGCGAGTTGTAGTCGTCGATCGGCACCCAGGCGTGACCTGACAGTTCAGGGTATTGCGATTGCGGCGGCACCAGCGTCCAGAAGGGCAGGAGGAACTGGTTCACTCGCCAATAGCTGGTCTCTTCGTCCAGCTTGCGGCGGGAGGCGATGCTCATGCCGAATGGCTGACGTTGGCACTGGAAGGTCGGGCGCAGGTCACGCTTCGCGATCCAGTCGCTGATGGCACCCTGCGCGTCGATGCGCCCATGCAGGATCGGCGCGTGGGCGGAGTCGATCTCCCCTTCAACTGCCTGGAGCCAGTTGCATTCCTGGACGCGGAAGCTCACATGCACGCGTTCGGCGGGCACCAGGTTCCATTCCATCTCCGGCAGCGGCGGCGGGTTGTCCTGCTGCGGGCCCATGTAGGCCCAGGCGATGCCGTTTCGTTCCTGGCAGGCGTAGGCCTTGAGCCGGACCTTGTCCTTCAGGCGGCTCTCTGGCAACTCGGCCGGCAGGTCCTGCACGTGGCCGTCGGTGCCGAACTTCCAGCCGTGATAGACGCAACGCAAGCCGCAATCCTCGTTGCGGCCGAAGACCAGCGGCGCACCACGGTGCGGACAGGCATGGTCCACGAGGCCGAGCTTGCCTTCGCTGTCGCGGAACGCGATCAGGTCCTCACCGAGCAGGCGCACCCGTTGGGGCATGCCGCCGGCCGGCAGATCGCTTGTCGGAAGGAAGGGAATCCAGAACAGCCGCATCAGGCTGCCCATGGCGGTGCCCGGGCCGACGCGCACGAGCGTTTCGTTGTCTTCAGGGGTGAGCATGGGAGCTCCGTAAAAGTTGAATAATTGGCATATTGGTTAGACCATTATAATAGTTAACCAAGTGATGGAAAGGGGGAAAACGTCGTCGCGATTCGGGGTAATGCCTAACAATGTCCATTGGTCTGTCCATTATGATTTTGGCCAATTGATCACTTTAGGAGTCCTGTAATGCCCGCTCCGCGCCCCAGCCGTCGCGCCGCCCTGTTTCAGATCGCGGCGGGTGCTGCCGCCCTTGGCGCCTTTCCCGGCCGCCTGCTCGCGCAAGGGACCTGGCCAGAGCGCCCCATTACGCTGATCACGCCCTTCGGCGGTGCCGTTGACATCCTGGCCCGCCTGATCGCGGCCGATCTTGGCCGGCGCCTGGGACAGACGGTGGTCGTGGATCAAAAGATTGGCGGCTCGGGAACCATCGGTATGGCGGCGGTGGCCCGTGCACATGCCGACGGCTACACGATTGGAATGGGCACGACCACATCGCTAACCTCCGCACCGCATCTCATCAAGAACCCCGGCTACGACGTCGAGAAGTCGTTCACCTACCTGGGCCTGATCCAGACTTCGCGCCAGGTGCTGACGGTGTCGCCCAAGCTGGGCGTGGACACGCTGCAGGACTTCATTGCACTGGCCAAGGCCAAACCCGGCACGCTCAACTTCGGCTCGAGCGGTGTGGGCAACAGCATCCATCTGGCGGTGGAGCAGTTCAACGCGGCCGCGGGCATCAAGGCAGTGCATGTGCCCTTCAAGACGGGCAACGAGACCGACACCGCCATGATGGCCGGTGAAGTGCAATATACGATCGCGTCGCTCGCCACCTCGCTTCCGCTGATCCAGGCCGGGCGCATCAAGGCGCTGGCGGTGACGGGCGAGGGCCGCGATCCTGCCTTGCCGAACGTCCCTAACCTTCAGGAGTCCGGTCTGCAGGCGCGGATCCCGGATCAGCTCTTCGGCATGGTGGGCCCGGCCAACATGCCTGCGCCGGTGACGTCGAAACTTCTGAAGGCTGTGGCGGACATGCAGGCTGATCCTGCGTTCCAGGAGGCCGTGCGGCGCGGCGGAGGCGTGCCGTCGCAGGTGCACGGCGATGCCTTCCGCAAGCTCGCGCTGAGCGACAGTCAGACATGGGGCGATCTCATCAAGCGACTTGGCATCACGCTCAGCAGCTGAGGGTTCCGCATGCAACAGAAGAAGACGGCGCTGATCGCCGGCGCCAGCGGCATCGTGGGGCGCGGCATTGCCGAGCGACTGGTGGGCGAGGGCTGGCGCGTCTTGTGCGCGAGCCGTTCGGGCGGCGGCGCCTTGTCCGGAACCGAAGGCGTGGCCGTGGACCTGGTGGATGCGGCCGCCTGCGCGCGGGCTGTCGCGCCGCATACGGGGATCACGCACGTATTCCACGCAGCCTTCCAGCCGTCGCCCAGCCGCGCGGCGGAAGTCGCACCCAATCTTGCGATGCTGCGCAATGTGGTGGAGGCGGTGCAGCGGGCCTCGCCGGCGCTGCGCAAGGTGGTGCTGGTCACGGGCGCGAAGTTCTACGGCATCCAGTGGGGTGCGAGCCCCACGCCCTGTCGCGAGAGCGATCCGAGACAACTGCCGCCAAACTTCTACTACGACCAGGAGGACTGGCTGCGCGAGGCCGGCCGCGGCGCACGCTGGCGCTGGGTCAACCTGATTCCTCCCTTCGTCTCCGGTTACGCCATCGGCAACCCGATGAACCTGGTGCTCGGCATCGGCCTCTATGCCGCTGTCTGCAAGGAACTGGGCATGCCGCTGCGCTTCCCCGGAAGCGCGCGTGCCTACGAGGCGTTGCACCAGATCGCGGACGCGCGCCAGATCGGCGCCGCCGCAGCGTGGGCCGCGGATGCGCCCGCGGCGGAGGACGAGGCTTTCAATGTCACCAACGGAGATCCGGCGCGCTGGCGACAGACCTGGCCGGTGATTGCCGAAGCGCTCGCCATGCCTTGCGCCGAGCCGAAGACGCTTCCGCTTGCGGACCTGATGCCGGCGCAGCAAGCCGTGTGGGATCGCATCGCGCAGCGTCACCGTCTGCGGACGATCGACATCGGCCAGATCGTCGACTGGCGATGGATGGACTACATGCTGCGCCAGGCGCACGACATCGTGCTGGCGACGGCGAAGATCCGGCGCGCCGGCTTCCACGACTGCATCGAGACCGATGCGACGCTGGTGCAGCGCCTGCGCGAGCTGCAGGCCGCTGAGGTGCTGCCGGCATGAGCAGCAATCGCCGCTGCCGGGAAGTCCGCGCGCTCACGTTCGGCTTTCTCTCGCTCGGTGCGCAAGCGGCGCCGCTGGATGTTCTCGCCGCGGCTGCCGAAGCCAGCTTCGGCGCGGCGGGACTGCGCATCAGTGGGCGCAATCCCGGCGACCCGTGGCCGGGACCCGGTGCAGACGGAGATGGCTTCGAGCAGCTACGCGCGCAGGCCGAGGCGTTGTCGGTCCGCGTCTCCAGCATCTCCGGCTACTACATCTCGGAGAAAACGAACCTGTCGCACCTGCTCTCGAACGTGGAAGCCGCACGCCGCCTCGGCGCGCCGCTGATCTCGCAGGGATGCTTCGAGCCCGACCTGGCGCGTGTCGGCGAGTTGCTGCGCGACTACGCGCGCACTGCCGCCGATGCGGGCGTGCGCATCGCGCTCGAGTTCATGCCCATGAGCACGCTCAAGTCGATCGCCGATACGCAGCGCGTGATCGCCGACAGCGGCGGCCGCAATGTGGGCCTGTTGATCGACTCGCTCCATCTGGCGCGTTCGGGCGCGGGCGTGGCCGATGTGCGTGCGCTCGACCCTGAATGCATCTATCTCACGCAACTGTGCGATGCGCCTGCGGTGCGTTCGCCAGCGACAACCCTGTTCGATGAGGCGATGGCAGGCCGCATGTACCTGGGGGACGGCGGCCTGGATCTGCGGGGGCTGGTGGCGGCCCTGCCGCCGGATGCCGAGATCGAGCTGGAAACGCCGGTTGTTGCCGACGCTGCGTTACCGCCCGCTGAGCGCGCACGACGCGCAGCGAAGAAGGCCGAGGCCTTCTTCTCATCTCATTTCGGCTGACGGGCGTCAGCCCCGCGCGGACTTCAGGCCGCCGAAGGCGGGGCGTTGCTTCCCGAGAATGGCCTCGATCTGCGCAGCCGGTTCTGGCGCCGCGAAGGCGGCGGCTTGGCTCGCCGCTTCGAGTGCGAAGGCGCTCTGCCGGTCGCCGTCGAGCGAGGCATTCAGCATCGCCTTGGACAGTGCCACCGCGGTCGGCGCAGCCTGGGCCATGCGCTCGGCCATCTCTCGCGCACGCGTTTCGAGCGCTTCGCTCGCGTGCACTTCCATCACGATCCCGAATTCGCGGGCTTCCTCGACGCCGACGTCGCGGGTGGAGAACACCAGTTCCTTCGCGCGCTGCAACCCGACCACGCGTGGCAGCAGGTAGAGCGCGCCGAGGTCCGGCACCAAACCCAGCCGCAAATGGGCCATGGCGAACTTGGCGCGCGGGCTGGCGATGATCATGTCCGCGCACAGCGCCAGCGCGAAGCCCGCGCCGATGGCCGGACCGTCGATGGCGGCGATCACGGGGCAGCCCACATTCAACAGGTCGTCGGTGAGCCGAAGACCGGCGTTGATTCGCCGCTGCCAGTAGGCGGGGCCCGCATCCGCATGTTCCTGCAGTGCGTGGAGGTTTCCACCGGCGCAGAAGGCGCCCGCGCCACCGGTAAGGACGAGCGCACGCACCGCCGGGTCATTGCGTACCTGCTCCAGCACCGCCATCAGATCGGCGCGCAGCGCAACGTCCAGCGGATTGTGGATCTCGGGTCGGGCGAGGCGAACCCAGCCGACCGCGTTCTCCAATGAGAAGTCGAGCGTTTCCATGTCCACTCAGGCCGGCCTGAACATCGGGACCATCGCGCCGCCCTCGGCGGGCTTGAACGTGACCTCGACGCGTTGGCCGATCTTCAGATCATCGAGATCGCAGTCGACGATGTTGGTCAGCATCGTGATGCCCTCGTCGAGGGTGACATAGGCGATCGCGTAAGGGATGGGGCCGCCGCGGCGCGTGACGCTCACGCTGTAGATCGTGCCTCGACCCGAGAGGCTGCACCACTCGGTCTCGCCCATGCAGAAGGGGCAGAGGACGCGCGGGTACCAATGGACCTTGCCGCAACTGGTGCAGTGCCGCGTGCACAGCAGGCCTTCCTTGGCTTGTGTCCAGAAATGCCTGGTGGCGGCGTCGACATGCGGAGCCGCCAGCGCCCGGTCGGTGAAGGGAGTGGTCATCGCTTATTGCCTTTCCATGATCAGGGTTGCGCTGCCGTGGCGCGAGCCGAGCAGGCCACCGGTGCCCTGGGCCAGGGCCAGGGTGCAGTCGGGCACCTGGACCTTCGGGTGCGCTTCTCCGCGCAGCTGGCGCACGGCCTCGATCACCTTCGTGATGCCGCCTCGGTTGGCCGGATGGTTGTTGCACAGGCCGCCGCCATCGGTGTTGAAGGGAAGCTTGCCGACGCCCGAGATCAGATTCCCATCGGCCACGAAACGGCCGCCTTCGCCCTTCTTGCAGAAGCCCAGGTCCTCCAGCTGCATCAGCACCGTGATGGTGAAACTGTCGTAGATCGATGCGTACTGGATGTCGCTCGGACTCACGCCCGCCTCCTTGAACGCGATGGGACCGGAGATCGCCGCGCCGGACCAGGTCAGGTCGACCTGGCCGCCGAGCTGGCCCTTGATGGTCTCGCCTGCGCCGAGCACATTGATCACCGGGCGTTTCAGACGCGCAGCGATCTCGGGCCGCACCACGACCAGCGCGCCACCGCCGTCGCTCACCACGCAGCAGTCCAGCTTGTGCAGCGGGTCGGAGATCAGGGGCGAGGCCAGCACCTCCTCCACGGTCACCGGCTCACGCAGCATCGCATTCGGGTTGTGCTGTGCGTGGGCGGCGGCGGCTACCTTGATCCAGGCGAGCTGTTCGCTGGTGGTGCCGTACTCGTGCATGTGGCGGGCTGCGGCCAGCGCGTACATGTTCACGGTGACGGGGTTGTACGGCATCTCCCAGGGCACGTCCGGCGTGTCGGCCGTGACCAGTCGCGGCGCGACGCCGATCGATCCTTCGCTGCGCGGGCGGCCCGCAAGAGTCACCAGCGCGACATCGCACTTTCCGGTGGCAATGGCCTGCGCTGCGTGCGACACGTGGATCAGGTAGGCCGATCCGCCGGTGTCGGTGCTGTCGACGTGGCGCAGCCGGGTCAGGCCCAGGTAGTCGGCCATGCTGTTGGCACCCAGGCCGGGCGCGTCGCCGGCGCAGAAGTAGCCGTCCACGTCCTGCAGGGTGAGGCCGGCATCGGCCAGCGCGCCGCGGGCACATTCTGCGTGCAACTGTGCCACTGTCTTGTCGGGGGCCTTGCGCGTCGGGTGTTCGTAGGCGCCTGCGATGCAGGCCTTGCGTTTGATGGTCATGTGTTTGCTCCAGTCACTGTTCACAAGTAGGATATCATTGGTTCAACCATCGGACAATCAACAAGGAGCATCAAAGTGGATCCCATCGTCAGCCTGCAAGGGCGCACCATCGTCGTCACCGGCGCCGGCCAGGGCATCGGTAAGGGCATCGTGGAACTGGCCATTGACCTGGGGGCCAACGTGGTAGCCGTCGATCTCAATGGTCAGACGCTGGACGCCGCGGTCTCGCCGCTGCCCCAGGCGCGCGTGCTCGCGGTGCAGGGCAGCGTGGCCGATCCGGCCGTGGCCGACCGCGCCGTGGCCGATGCGGTCGCGAAGTTCGGGGCGGTGCATGGCCTTGTCAACAACGCCGGCATCATCCGCCCGGCCATGATCGACAAGATGACCGACCAGCAATGGCAGGAGGTGATCGACGTGCACCTCACCGGCTCCTTCTACTGGATGCGTGCCGCAGGCCGGCACATGGTCGAGCGGGCCAAGATCGGCGACAAGACCGGCGGCTCGATCGTCAACATCTCGTCCGACGCCGGCCGCAAGGGCTCGATCGGCCAGATCAATTACGCGGCGGCCAAGGCCGGCATGCTGGGCATGACGATGACGGCGGCGCGCGAATGGGGCCGCTACAACATCCGCACCAACTCAATCTGCTTCGGCGTGGTGGAGACACCGATGACGGAAGTGGTGCGCGGCGAGAAGTTCCGCGACCAGATGCTCGCCCAGATTCCGCTGGGCCGCTGGTCCACGCCGGGCGAGGTGGTGAAGAGCGTCTGCTATCTGCTGTCGGATGGCTCGAGCTATATCACGGGCCAGCATCTGGGCGTCAACGGCGGCTTCCACATCAGTCTCTGACATGGCGGGCGACAACGTCCTTCTGGAGCGCGCGGACGGCGTGGCCGTCCTCACGCTGAACCGGCCGTCGGCAAAGAACGCCATCGACATCCCCACCACTGACGCGCTCGTTGCTGCCCTGCGCGCGTTGCGTGTCGACGATGACATCCGCGCGGTCGTGCTGACCGGTGCAGGCGGCGATTTCTGCGCGGGCGGCGACGTCAAGGGCATGGCCGATGGGGGCTCGCGCACCCTCGAGCAGCGCCGCGCGGGCATGGCCCGCTATGCCGAACTGGCGCGCGCGTTGGCGGCGCTGGACAAGCCGCTGATTGCCGCGATCGACGGCGTCGCATTCGGAGCGGGGCTCAGCATGGCGCTCTATGCCGACATCGTGCTGGTGAGCACGCGGGCGCGGTTAGCGATGGTTTTCCATCGCATCGGCCTGGTGCCGGATGTGGGCGCCTGGTACCAGTTGCCACGCGTGGTGGGATTGCAGCGAGCCAAGGACCTGATCTACTCGGCGCGCGAGTTCGGCGCCGAAGAGGCGCTGCGCATGAACCTGGCGCTCGAGGCTCTCGCACCGGAGGCTCTGATGCCGCGTGCAATGCAACTTGCTCGCAGCCTGGCCGACGCGTCCCCTACTGCCTTCAGCCTCTCCAAGCGCGCGCTGGCCGCGACGCTGCAGAGCGATCTGGACACCATTCTGGACATGGAGGCTTCCTCGCAGGCGATCGCCTCGTCCAGCGCGTACTTTCGCGAAGCCATCCGCCGCTTTGCCGCCAAGGAGCCGGCGCAGTTCCGCTGGCTGAACAAGGATTGAACCCATGATCGACTACGAGAAGACCAAGGCCTGGCGCTCCGGCCCTGTACGCCAGAGCTATACCGAGCGCGACACCATCCTCTATGCCTTGGGCGTCGGCTTCGCGGCGGACCCGCTGGCCGTGGAGGAACTCCGTTTCGTCTACGAGAAGGAACTCCAGGCCGTGCCGACCATGGCCGCGGTACTGGCCTCGGCCGGCTTCTGGATGCGTGATCGCAAGGATCTGGGCATTGACTACCTGAAGCTGGTGCACGGCGAGCAGGGCGTGACGATTCATTCGCCGTTGCCCGCCTCCGGCACGCTGATCGGCGAGAGCCGCGTCACCCGCATCGTCGACAAAGGCCAGGGCAAGGGCGCAACGATGCATGTGGAGAAGACCCTCAGCGACGAGGCCAGCGGCCGGCTGGTTGCCACGGTCGAGATGGTGCTCTTCCTGCGTGGCGATGGCGGGTTCTCGAAGAGCGGCCGCGGTGACGAACCCCCGTCCGCTCCGGCCGCAACGCCGGATTCGGCACCTGATCTGACCATTGAACTGCCGACCCGCGCGGATGCGGCGATGCTGTATCGGCTCTCCGGCGACATCAACCCGCTGCACATCGACCCCGCGGTGGCCGCAAAGGCTGGCTTTCCGCGGCCGATCCTGCACGGCCTCGCGACCTATGGGAATGCGTGTCGTGGCATCCTGACCCGGTTCTGCGGGCACGATGCGTCGCGCATGAAGTCGATCCGCGCGCGGTTGACTTCGCCGGTCTATCCCGGCGAAACGCTGGTGCTGGATTGCTGGCGCATGGGCTCGGAGGAGGTCGCCTTCCGTGCGAGCGTGAAGGAGCGCGGCGTGCAGGTGCTTGCCAACGGGCGTGCTGTCCTGGGTGCCTGATGCGGGCCGTCATTGCGGCGCGATGAACATGTCATCGCATGCAGCGCCCGTCGTGGCGAGCGTGCCGAACCTGCGCGACCTGGGCGGCATCGGCACGGCGTCGGGTCATCTGGTCGCGCCGGGGCGGCTCTGGCGTTCGAGCCATTTCGGCGCGATACCCGACGACGATCTGATCGCGCTGCGTGCCATTGGATTCCGCTCGGTGGTTGACCTGCGCGGCACGGACGAGCGGAAGCACACGCCGTCGCGCCTGGTGCAGTCAGGGATCCAGGAGGTGCATCTGCCGATCGAGCCGCGCGCGATGGGCGCGCTGCGCCAACTGCGCGAGGCCGGCCAGGCCGACACTTCCGCGCTGACTGCCATCATGTTCGAGGTCTATCGCCGCTTCGCGCACGAGCACGTGCCTGTCTTCGCCTCGCTCCTGCGGCTGGTTGCCGACGAGGCAACGCCCCTCCCATTGGTGATTCACTGCACCGCGGGTAAGGACCGCACCGGCTGGGCGGCGGCGCTGTTGCTGCTCGCGCTCGGAGTGCCGCGCGAAGCCGTGTTCGATGACTTTATGGCGAGCAACGGACGTTGGCGCATGCACGGCGCCTCGAGCGACTGGGCGCTGCTGGCCGCGGTGCGCGCCGAATACATGCAATGCGCATTCGACGAGATCGACAGTCGCTGGGGCTCGATGAACGCCTATCTGGAAGGCCCCCTCGGTCTTGATCGCCAGGCACGCGAAAGGTTGTGCGCGCGCCTGCTCGTCAACTGCTAAGGACGCAGATACCGCGATCGAACCGCTGCAACCAGAGTCGCAGCGGCTTTTGCTCGGCTAGAGCTTTACGCGCCCCGCGTCCACCAGCTTCTGCGTGAGTGCAAGCTGGTCCTTCATGAAGCGCTGGGTCTGGTCGGCGCTCCATGGCGTCGGCTCGAAGCCCAGCTCCAGCAGCTTGGCGCGCACATCCGGCATCACGAGAATACGGCCCATCTCCGCGGTCAGCTTGGCGACGATGGCCTTGGGCGTCTTCGCTGGCACGAAGGCGGCGGCCCAGCCGGGCATGTCGACTTCCGGATAGCCCAGTTCGGCGAAGGTCGGCACGTCGGGGTACGCGGGAAAGCGCGTAGCGCTGGCGACGGCCAGCGGCTTGATCTTGCCGGGATAGCGATTCACGCCGCCGACCGATACCACCGCCGCATCGATCTGGCCTCCCAGCAAATCCTGCAGTGCAGGCGTCTCGCCCTTGTACGGCACGTGCACGGTGTCGATGCCGGCGGCCATGTTGAACAGTTCGCCGACGAAGTGGCCGCCCGAGCCCTGGCCATAGGAGCCATAAGAGAGTTTGCCGGGGCGCGTCTTGGCGAGCGCCACGTACTGCTTGAGGGTAGAGGCGGGCAAGCTTTCGCGGATGCCGATCGCGATTGGGGTGAGCGCCAGCATGCCCACTGGTTGCAGGTCCTCCATCCGATAGCCCGGCTTCTGCATCAGCACCGTATTGCTGAGGAGTGCGCTGTAGCCGATCAGCACGGTATATCCATCGGCCGGCGCCTGCGACACCGTGGCCGCGGCGATGGCGCCGCTTGCGCCGGACTTGGTTTCGACGATGCAGGGCTGGCCCCAGGCCTCGGTCAGCTTCTGGCCGATGAGTCGCATCATGGTGTCGTGGCCCCCGCCGGCCGGCGTGGGAATCACGAACTTGATCACCTGCGAGGGGAAGGGCTGCGACTGCGCCTGCGCGAGCGGCAGGACGCCCGCACCTAGCGAGCCGAGTGCGGCTGCGAGCGTCTGGCGTCGGGTGAAGTTCATGGCGGTGTCTCCTTGTGTGATGGATGCAGCTGCTATACGATCGTCGTGCGATCATTGGTTCAACCATAGATTAAACGACAAAGTGAACGATTCATCCACCCCTCCAATCACGGCGAATGGGTTCAATGCGGCGCAGGCGAGCGCGCTCGATGCGTTCATCCGGCGCGAAATCACTGGCTTCGACGGCGCGCTGCGGGTGCGGCAGGTCGAAGGCGGACAGTCCAATCCCACCTTCATCGTCGAGGCGGGCGCACGGCGGCTCGTGCTGCGGTGCAAGCCGCCCGGCATGCTGCTTCCTTCGGCCCATGCGGTGGAGCGCGAGTTCCGTGTGCTGCGCGCGCTCGAAAAATCGAACGTGCCGGTGCCGCGTGCACGCGTGCTGTGCGAAGACCCGGCTGTACTGGGCAGCACCTTCTACCTGATGGACTTTGTGGAAGGGCGCATCCTCACCGACCAGACCCTGCCAGGCATGGCTCCCGCCCAACGCCGCGCGCACTACGCCGAGATGGCCGGCGTGATGGCCGCGCTCCATGCGGTGGACTGGCGTGCGCGCGGTCTGGCCGACTTTGGCCGCGAAGGCCGCTATGTCGAGCGTCAGATCGAGCGCTGGACTCGCCAGTACCGCGCGAGCGAGACCGACCACATCGAGGCGATGGAGCGGCTGATCGAATGGTTGCCGGCGCATGTGCCGCCGCAGGAAAGCACGTCGCTCGTGCACGGTGACTTCCGGCTCGACAACCTTGTGTTTCACTCGAGCGAGCCGCGCATCGTCGCCGTGCTCGACTGGGAACTCTCCACGCTGGGAGATCCGCAGGTGGACTTCGCCTACCACTGCCTCGCCTGGCGGCTGCAGCTCGGAACCCATCGCACGCTGGCCGGGCTCGGCGCTTTGCCGGAAGGCATTCCGACCGAAGCGCAGCATGTGGCTGACTACTGCCGCGCAAGCGGCCGCGCCGATACGCACATCGCGCACTGGCACTACCACCTCGCGTTCAACATGTTCCGTCTTGCTGCCATCCAGCAGGGCGTGGCCCGTCGCGCGCTGGACGGCAACGCCGCCAACAGCCGCGCGGCTGCCGTTGCCGCGCGCGTTCAAGCAACTGCCGAAGCCGGCTGGGCGGCGACAAAGGAGACCCGATGACGAGCAACCTGCCTCCATCGATGCGCGCGTGGCGCGTCGAGGAAATCAGCGAGGGTGGCCAGATGCATCTGCGCGACGTCAAGGTGCCCCAGCCCGGCCCCGACCAATACCTGGTGCGGGTCGAGGCCGCCGGCCTTGCGTTCGGCGATACGTTGATCGTGCGCGGCAAGTACCAGATCAAGCCGCCGCTGCCCTTCACGCCCGGTTCCGAGGTGCTGGGCACCATCGTGGCGGGAGAAGGTGGCGAACTGCCGGTGGGCACGCGCGTGGCGAGTTCTTCCAGGCAGGGCGGCTTCGCGCAGTACGCGCTGGTGCCGCGCAGCGAGGCGATCGCGATCCCTCAGGACATCGACCCGGGGGAAGCACTTGCATTGCGCAGCAACTATCCCACCTCGCTGTTTGCGTTGCGCGTGGCGGGGCGCCTGCAAGAAGGCCAGACGCTGCTCGTGCATGCCGCCGCGGGCGGTGTCGGCAGCGCCGCTCTGCAACTCGGCAAGTTGATCGGTGCGCGTGTGATCGCTACCGCGGGCGGGGCGCGGAAGGCGAAAGCCTGTCTCGACGCGGGCGCGGATGCCGCGCTGGACTATGGCGATCCCGGCTGGGTCGATGCCTTCCGCAAGATCGCCCCCGGCGGCGCTGATGTGATCTACGACCCGGTGGGTGGCGAGGTCGGCGCGCAGAGCCTGCGCTGCCTCGCCTTCGGCGCGCGCTACCTCGTCATCGGCTTTGCGGCCGGCACGCTCACACAGCTGCCGGCCAATCGGCTGCTGCTTCACAACGCCAGTGCGGTGGGTGTGCTGTGGGGTGAGGTGCGCAAGCGCGACCTCGCGCTGGCGGCGCAGCTCACGCAAGAGGTCTATGCGTGGCATGCGGAAGGCCGTATCCGCCCCATGCCCGGGCCATCGTTCGCCTTCGACGACGCATGCGCGGCCCTCGCCGCGCTTGAAGGCCGATCCACGGTGGGCAAGGCCTGGCTTCGTGTGCCGCACTAGCAGCCGCTCTCCGTACTTTCCCCGATGCGGTCGCCATTGATCCGATACTTTAATGGTAGAACCATTAAGGAGACAGGCATTATGCGCAGAATTTTTGCTTCCGCCGTGCGCGGCCTCGTTGGCGCGGGCCTTGTCGCCGGTCTGCTCGCGAGCGCGCCCGCGTTCGCGCAGGAGATCAAGATCGGCGTGCTCTATCCGATCAAGACCATGCTCGGCCAGCAGGGCCGTAACGGCGCGGAGATTGCCGCCGAGATGATCAATGCCAATGGCGGCGCGCTGGACGGCCGCCCACTCAAGCTGGTGGTGTACGACGACAACTACCAGCCCGCCGATGCCGTGGCCGCGGCGCGCAAGCTCCTAAGCGAAGACAAGGTGCCGGTGATCGTCGGCGCGATCAACACGGCGGTGTCGCTCGGCGTGACGCAGGTCGCGCAGCAGAGTGGCGCGATATTCCTCGCCGCCGTCACGAAGGCACCGCAGGTCACCGACTACGACCGTGCATTTCGCTTCAATCCGCTGGTGGCCACCGACGGCGAGGTCTTCAACCGGTACCTCAAGGACAAGGTGAAGCCGCAGCGCATGGCGGTGGTGGTGGAGAACGGCGACTACGGCCGCTCGATCATCGCGAGCATGAAGGGCAGCTTCGGCAGCGCGGTCGTGGCCACCGAGCTGTACGACATCCTGAAGCAGACCGACTTCAGCACGATCGCCGCGCGCGTGAAGGCGGCCAACCCCGACGTGGTGTGCATGGCCTTCTCGGCGCCGGAGCAGGGTGGCAGCCTGCTGCGCACGCTGGCCGAGGCGGGCGTCAAAGCGAAACGCTGCATCCTGCCCGGCTCGGTGACGCCCGCGCTACTGCAGGTGGCCGGGCCCGCGGCAGAGGGTGCGTTCACGCTGGACATCTGGGCGCCGACGATGAACACCGAAACCAACCAAAAATTCGTCGCCGCCTACCAGGCCAAGTACAAGGCGATGCCCGGCAAGGTGGACTTCCTCGGCTTCGAGAGCATGTGGATCCTCGGGCAGGCGATCCGCTCGGCCGGCACCGTGACCGACACCGCCAAGCTGGCCGTCACCCTGCGCGAGGGCACCTGGGACTCGCCGCGCGGCAAGGTGCGCTTCCCGGGCAATCAGGCGACCTCCGACAAATGGGTCGTGCTGGAGGTCAAGGACGGAAAGATCGCAACCGGCGATTGATGAAAGCGACGCCGAAGCCATGACTGACGCGCTGCTTCAGCAACTGCTCAACGGACTTTCCATCGGCTTCGGCTATGCGCTGATCGCGCTGGGGCTCACGCTCGCCTTCGGCGTGCTGCACATCATCAACTTCGGCCACGGCGAAGTGGTGATGCTGGGCGCGCTCACGGTGGTGCTGGCGAACAAGCTGCTGGGCCTGCCCTATCTCGCTGCGCTGCCGCTCGCCATGCTGGTGGGCGCCGTCGTCGGCTGGATATTCGATGCGCTCGCGGTGTCGCCGCTGCTGCGGCGTGCGGACGGGCGTACCGACATCCTGCTCACCACTTTCGCGGTCGGCGTGCTGTTCAACCAGGCCGTGCTGTCGGTGTGGGGGCCGGCACCGGCGCGCGTCGACGGACTGCAGGGCCGTATCGAACTGGCGGGCGTGGGACTCAGTGCGCAGCGCCTGTTCGTCATCGTGGCGAGCATCGCTGCGCTGGTGCTGTTGGGCCTGCTCGCGCGCCGCACACGCTTCGGCGTGGAGATGCGCGCGCTCGCGCAGAGCGAGCATGCCGCGCGCGTGGTGGGCATCGATGTCAAGTCGGTCGGCACCCGCGCCTTCCTGCTGGCCGCGGTGGTCGGCGGTCTCGGCGGTGCGCTGCTGGCGCCGATCACCTCCTACTCGCCGATGCTGGGGCAGGCGGTGCTGATCAAGGCCTTCGTGATCGTGGTGCTCGGCGGGCTGGGAAGTGCGGGCGGCGCCGTGCTGTGCGCACTTGCCGTGGGCGTGCTCGAGGCCATGCTGGGGCTCGTGATGGAAGAGGGCTTGGCCGCGGCCACGGTGTATTCGCTGATGCTGGTGGTGCTGCTGGTGCGGCCGCAGGGTCTCGCAGGGGTGGCGCGATGATCCGCACCGTGCGCGACATGCTGATCGGTATCGCCGCGGCGGCGCTGCTGGCGAGCGTGATCCGCTCTCCCTATCTGCTGGACGTCGCCGCCTATGCCGCCGTCCTCGCGATCTTCGTGCTCGGCGTGTCGGTCACCTTTGGCCAGTTGGGCTACGTGAGCTTCGGGCATGCGGCCTTCCTCGGGCTGGGTGCGTACACCGTCGGCATCCTGGTCACGAAACTCGGGTGGAACTACTGGCTTGCGGTGCCGCTGGGCATCCTGCCCGGCCTGCTGCTCGGAGGCTTGGTGGGTATCGTGTCCGCGCGCCTGAGCGGTGCCTACTTCGCCATCGCGACGCTCGTGGTGGCCGAGATCCTCGTGCTGCTGGTGGTCAACTGGGTGGACCTCACGCGCGGTCCCATGGGGCTGATGGTGACGGCACCGCCGCTGCCCTTCGTGCAGGGCGTGGGCTGGAATGCGCAGCAGGGCTACTTGTTCGCGGTGGCGGCGGCGCTCGCCATCGCCTTCGTGGTTTTGCGCAACCTCCGCGACAGCGCAACCGGACGCGGCTGGACTGCGATCCGCGAAGCGCCGGCGCTCGCCGAGTCGCTGGGCATCGCGACCGTGCGCTCGCGCGTGCTGAACGTCGCGCTGTCGGGTGGGCTCGCTGCATTGGCCGGGGCGCTTCTCATTCCGAAGGTGTTCGTGCTTTCGCCCTCGCTGCTCGGCGTGAGCTACTCGGCCACCGGCATCCTGGGCGTGATCCTTGGCGGCAAGGCGACCCTGGTGGGGCCCGTGCTGGGCGGGGCGCTGTTCGCGATCATCCCCGAGGGGCTGCGCTTTCTCGGTGATCTCAACTTCGCGGCCTTCGCACTCATCCTGCTCCTCGCGGTGCGCCTGCTGCCAGGTGGGCTGGTGGGCTGGTTGGTCACTCGGCCCGCTTTCCCGCGATGGCGCGTCGCGCGCGCCGCGCGCGAATTCGATGCATCGCAGCCCGCGCCTCTTGCAGCCCGGCCGCATCGTGAAGGCATGGTGCTCGAAGTCGCGGGCGTGAGTCGTCATTTCAAGGGACTCAAGGCGGTGCAGGATGTGTCGTTCGACGTGCGGGCCGGCGAGATCGTGGGCCTCATCGGGCCCAATGGCGCCGGCAAGACCACGCTCTTGAGCATGCTGTCGGGCTTCCTGCCGGTGAGCGCCGGTGCGATCCGCGTGCGCGGGCGGGACATCGTGGGGCAACCGGCCCATCGTGTCGCGCGGCTGGGCGTGGTGCGCAGCTTCCAGCAGACCGCGCTTTGCGCCGGGCAGACGGTTGCTGCCAACATGGCAATCGCCAGCCACCTGCACCGGCCGGGCGGGTTCTGGGGCTCGCTGTTGCGCGCGCCGCGCTGGCGTGCGCGCGAGCGGCAGCGCACCGCGCATGCGCTGGGCTGCCTGGCCGAAGTCGGCCTGCTGGCGCGCCGAGATGACGTGGCGGGCAGCCTGCCCTACGGCGAACAGAAGCTCCTGGGTGTGGCGATGGCTCTGGCCACGCAGCCTGAACTCCTGCTGCTCGACGAGCCAGCCGCCGGCCTCAACCAGGTCGAGGCGACGCGTCTGGCCCAGGTGCTGCGTGGCCTGCGCGACAAGGGCATGACGCTGATCGTGGTCGACCACAACCTGAAGATGCTGATGTCGTTCGTCGACCGGGTGGTGGTGCTGCACCATGGCGTGAAGATCGCCGACGGCGCGCCGGGCGCGGTGACGCGCATGCCGGATGTGGTGTCGGCCTACCTGGGCAGCACACCCGCGTCGTGCGAGGAGCTGGCTGCATGACGGCACCGCTGCTGCAAGTCGAAGGCCTCGATGTGCGCTATGGCGAGACGCGGGCGCTCGTCGGCGTGAACCTGACGCTCGGTGCACGCGAGGTCGTGGCACTGGTCGGTGCCAATGGCGCGGGCAAGTCGTCGCTGCTCAATGCGCTGCTGGGCTTGGTTCCACACGCTGCCGGCGCGGTCGCGATCACCGGCAAGCGCATCGAGACGCTGCCCACGCGCGAGCGCATCACCGCCGGTCTGGCGCTGTCGCCCGAGGGCCGGCGGGTGTTTCCGGACCTGTCGGTCGAGGAAAACCTGGACCTGGGCGATCTGGGCCGCGATCCGGCTGCGCGGCGAGAACGGCGCGAGAGCTTGTATCGCTGGTTCCCGCGTCTGCGCGAGCGTCGGCTGCAAATGGCGGGCACGCTGTCCGGTGGCGAGCAGCAGATGCTGGCGATCGGCCGCGCGCTGATGGCACAGCCGCGCGTGCTGATGCTGGATGAACCCACGCTGGGGCTCGCGCCGCTGATCGTGCAGGAGATCGCCGCCTTCATCCGCCACATCCGCTCGACCGGCGTCTCGGTGCTGCTGGCCGAGCAGAACGCCGAGATGGCGCTGGCCGCCGCCGATCGCGCCTACGTGCTCCAGAACGGCGAGGTGGTGATGAGCGGCAGCGCCCGCGAACTGGCTGCGCATCCGGATGTGCGCGCCGCATACCTGGGCCTGTAGATGCGCCAAACGAGGAATCGAAGATGAAGATCGTTGCAGAGAACCTGGACTTCCCCGAGGGCCCCGTGGTGCTCGCGGATGGCTCGCTCCTGGTGGTGGAGATCCAGGCGGGGCGCCTGACACGCGTGTTCGCCGACGGCCGCCGAGAAGTGGTGGCGAAGACTGGCGGCGGCCCGAACGGCGCAGCCATCGGCCCGGACGGCGCCTGCTACGTGTGCGACGGCGGCGGCTTCGAATGGCATCGCCATGCGGATGGGACGCAGACGCCTAGCTTGCAGCCATCCGAGTATGCCGGCGGCCGCATCCAGCGCGTGGACCTGCGCACCGGCCGGGTCGAGGTCCTTTACACCCACAGCGACAAGGCGCCGCTCAAGGGCCCCAACGACCTCGTCTTCGGCGCCGACGGCGGCTTCTGGTTCAGCGATCTGGGCAAGCGCCGCCAGCGCGACATGGACCATGGCGCGATCTGCTGGGCGCGGCCCGACGGCAGCGAATGCCGGGAGGTCATCTTTCCCATGAACACGCCCAATGGCGTGGGCCTGTCGCCGGACGGCAAGCGGCTGTACGTGGCGGAGACTGCGCCTGGGCGGCTGTGGGCCTTCGACGTGATCGGCCCTGGGCGCATCGCGCGCGCGCCGGACTCGCTGGCACCGCACGGCGGCACGCTGGTCGCGGGCCTGCCGGGCTACCAGCTCTTCGACTCGCTGGCGATGGAGGAGGACGGTCGCATCTGCGTGGCCACGCTCTTCAACGGCGGCATCACCGTCATCGCGCCCGATGGCAGCGCGGTCGAGCATGTGCCGCTGCCGGACCGCTTCACCACCAACCTCTGCTTCGGCGGGGGCGACATGAAGACCGCGTACGTCACGCTGTCCTCCACCGGCCGGCTTGCCGCCCTCGACTGGCCGCGTCCCGGACTGCGGCCCCACTTCTTCACACGCGATGGACTTTGAACACAGCCCCCGTACCGTCGAGCTGCGCGAGCGGCTTTCCGCCTTCATGGATGCGCACGTCTACCCGGCCGAGCGCATCGTGCACGAGCAGTCGCAGGCGCAGCCCTCGGGGCATGCCCAGGTGCCGCCCGTCATCGAGGAACTGAAAGCCAAAGCGAAGTCGCAGGGCCTGTGGAACCTGTTCCTGCCGGACAGCGAGCATGGCGCCGGCCTGAACAACCAGGACTACGCACCGCTGGCCGAACTGATGGGGCGCTCCCCGATCGGGCCCGAAGTGTTCAACTGTTCGGCGCCGGACAGCGGCAACATGGAGATCCTGGCGCGCTACGGCACCGAGGCACAGAAGGCGCGCTGGCTCGTGCCACTGCTGCAGGGCCGCATCCGTTCCTGCTTCTCGATGACTGAGCCCGCGGTCGCGTCCTCCGACGCCACCAATATCGAGGCCGAGATCCGGCGCGACGGCGATCACTACGTGGTCAACGGCCGCAAGTGGTGGACCTCCGGCATCACCGACCCGCGCTGCGAGCTCATCATCTTCATGGGCAAGACGAATGCGGCGAGCGAGGACAAGCATCGCCAGCAATCCATGCTGCTGATTCCGCGCGAGACGCCGGGCGTGCGCATCGTGCGCAACCTGCAGGTCTTCGGTTGGGACGATGCGCCGCACGGCCACTCCGAAGTGGTGTACGACAACGTGCGCGTGCCGCTGGAGAACATCCTTCTGGGCGAAGACCGCGGCTTCGAGATCGCGCAGGGCCGGCTCGGCCCCGGGCGCATCCACCACTGCATGCGCCTGGTGGGCCGCGCCGAGCGTTGCCTGGAGTTGATGTGCGCGCGCTCGAAGGAGCGCGTCGCTTTCGGTCGGCCAATCGCGAACCAGACCGTGACCATGGAACGCATCGCACAGGCGCGCGTGCTGATCGACCAGACCCGCCTGCTGACCCTGCATGCCGCCTGGAAGATGGACACGGTGAGCATCAAGGGCGCACGCAAGGAGATCGCGATGATCAAGGTCGCGGCGCCTTCCATGGCCTGCCAGGTGATCGACTGGGCCATCCAGGCCCATGGCGCGGCAGGCCTGTCGCAGGACTTCATCCTCGCGCGCTCCTATGCGCAGGCGCGCGGCCTGCGCATTGCCGACGGCCCCGACGAAGTGCATCGCAACCAGATCGCCCGCCTCGAGCTGGCGAACCATTGAAAGGATTCCCCGTCATGTACATGCCGCCCGACACCCGACTCAAGCTGGACCCACGCGACGAATACACCCACCCGCCCGAGCCGGTGGGCAATTACAACGAGAGCATGTATTTCAATGCCTTCGATTCCGGGAGCCGCATCGGCGCATGGGTTCGCGTCGGCAACCGGCCCAACGAGGGCCATGCGGAGATGACCTGCTGCGTGTACCTGCCTGACGGCCGCGTGGGCTTCATGTTCGGCCGCCCCGCCATCACCGGCAATGAGCGGATGGCCGCGGCCGGTATGGCGTTCGAGGTGATCGAGCCTTTCAAGCGGCATGGCGTGCGCTACGAGGGTGACTTGCTTTTGATGGACGATCCGCTGGCCATGATGGACCCGAGCGCGGCCTTCAAGCGCTACCCGAAGCGGCCGGCCTCGATCGCGCTGGACTTCGAGGGCGTGTCGCCGATGCATGGTGGCGAGATCGTCGACCTGCAGGGCCGGCCCATCGAACTCGATCCCGAGCACGCGGTGTATCGCGGGCATACCGAGCAGAACATGGCGGTCAACGGACACATCACCGTGGATGGCGTGAAGCATGATCTCGTGGGCGGGACCGGCTATCGCGACAAGTCCTGGGGGCCTCGGCACTGGCACAGCTTCTTTTGGTACAAGTGGCTGCCCGTCACCTTCTCGCGTGACTTCGGGATCCTGCTGTCGATCAAGGGACGCCCGGAGGGGGGCCCCAACCGCGTCAGTGGCAATGTGCTTCGCGATGGCGTGCACGAGCCGGTGATCGACGGCCGCATCGAGACCGAGTACGACGCGGAGTGGATTCCGCAGGGGCTCACTGCGTGGGTGACGACCGAGCGCCAGACCTATGTGATGAAGGGGCGCATCCTGACCACCGTGCCGCTGCGGCACCGGCGCGTGGGGGCCAACGACTTCAAGACCTACACGCGGATCACGGAAAGCATGACGGAGTTCACCTGCGAAGGGCGGACCGTGCTGGGGATGACGGAGTACTGCGACCTGATGAACGACGGCGTGCCGATCTCGGAGCGGCCGGCGGGCACCGCGCAATGAGCGTGTTCAACGGCCTCCGGGTCCTCGACGTCGCCAGCTACATCGCCGGGCCGGGGGCGGCGACGATCCTCGCGGACTTCGGCGCTGACGTGATCAAGATCGAGGTGCCCGAAGGCGATGGCTTTCGCAAGACGGTCCTCAATCCCAACCTTGCTTATTCCGATCACAACTATCTCTGGATGCAGGGCGCACGTAGCCGGAGAGGCATCGCGCTGGATCTCAAGAAATCGGAGGGCCAGGCGGTTCTGCACCGCCTCGTGTGCGAGGCTGATGTGCTGATCACCAACTACCCGCTGCCGGTGCGCGCCCGTCTGGGTCTTGCCTGGGAGACGATGCGCCAACTCAATCCGCGCCTGGTGTATGCATCGCTCACGGGCTACGGGGAAACCGGCCCCGAGTCCGGCAAGCCCGGCTTCGACGCCACCACCTACTGGGCGCGCAGCGGGCTGGCCGACCTGACCCGTCCCGACCCTGAAGGCCCGCCCGCCAACCCCGCCAACGGCCTGGGCGATCAGCCCACCGCGGTCACGCTGTTCGCGGCCATCGTTACCGGCCTGTACGCCCGCGAGCGCACGGGCAGGGGCGGCATGGTGAGCACTTCGCTGCTGGCGAATGGGGCCTGGGCCAACGCGATGGCGATCCAGGGCATGCTGGTCGGTGGACGGTTGGTGTACCGACAGCCGCGCAGCCAGCCGCGCAACGCGCTCACCAACTTCTATCGCTGCCGCGACGGGCGTTGGTTCATCCTCAGCCTCGTCACGGAGGAACGCGACTGGGAGGCCTTCTTGCGCGCGATCGAGCGCCCCGCGCTCGCGCAGGATCCGCGCTTCGCCGCAATGCCAGCGCGACGCGAGAACGCACCGGCGCTCGCTGCGCTGCTGGACGAGGTCTTGGGGGAGCGGGACAGCGCCGACTGGACGGACCGCTTCGGCGCCGAAGGCCTCACGGTCGGCGCGGTCGCGCGCAGCGCAGATGTGCTGGACGACGAGCAGATGCGCCTGTGCGGCGCGCTGGTGCCGGGCCAAGGCATCCCGGGCACCGGCCTGACGGTCAGCAGCCCCTTCCAGGTGGCAGGCGCGGACAAGACCTTTCCGCGCCATGCGCCCCGTATCGGCGAACACACCGATGAGGTGCTGCGCGAAGCCGGCTACGCGGAGGAAGAGATCGCTCGCCTGCGCGCGGGTGGAGCTGTGAAATGAGCGTCGTGCTGCGCGAGGACCAGGACGGCCTCGCGATCGTCACGATCAACCGGCCTCAGGCGCGCAACGCGATCAATGCGGAGGCCGCGCTGGCGCTTGCCGGAATCGTTGCCGCGGTCGAACGCGATCCGGCCGTGCACGTCGCGATCCTGACCGGCGCCGGTGAAATAGCCTTCTGTGCTGGCGCCGATCTCAAGGAACTCGCGAGCGGTTCCGCGCCCGGCGGGCGCTCCACGTCCGAAGGCGGCTTCGCTGGCTTCGTGCATGCCCCGCGCGAGAAGCTGTGGATTGCGGCAGTGAACGGCGCGGCGGTTGCCGGCGGCTTCGAGCTCGTGTTGGCCTGCGACTTCGCTATCGCGTCGTCCAACGCACTGTTCGCCCTGCCCGAGGTGAAGCGCGGCCTCGCCGCCACCGCAGGCGGTGTGTGGCGGCTGCCGCGCAGCATCCCTCGCGGCGCGGCACTGGAGATGATCGCCACCGGCGAATCGATCGATGCCGCTGAGGCGCTGCGTCTCGGCCTGGTCAACCGTGTGGTCGCGCCCGAACGCCTGCTGCCCGAAGCGATGCATGTCGCGGCGCTGGCGGCGGCCAATGCGCCGCTGGCCCTGCGCGCCAGCCTGGCGCTCGCGCGTCGCGCCCTCGACCTGCACGATGAAGTGCTGCGTGCCGAGGCCGATGCGGCAGGGCGCCGCGTCATGGCGAGCGCCGATGCGCGCGAAGGCCCGCGTGCATTCGCCGAGCACCGACCACCGCGCTGGACCGGCGCATGAAGGAGCAAAGAGGATGGATGAAGACCTGAAGATCCTGGCCAGCGGCCTGCAATTTCCCGAGGGGCCGGTGGCACTCGAGGATGGCTCTGTCCTGTTCGTGGAAATCGCGGCCGGTCGCCTGAGCCGCCTTCGACCCGACGGCCGCGTGGAGACCGTGGCCACGCCCGGCGGCGGCCCCAATGGCGCGGCGATCGGGCCGGACGGCGCCTGCTATGTCTGCAACAACGGCGGCATGCAGTGGCACACCGATCCGAGCGGTGGTCGCTATCCGCACGGCCGTGCCGTCGACTACGACGGCGGGCGCATCGAGCGCATCGACCTCGCGAGCGGCCGGGTCGAGCGCCTGTACGAACGCACAGGTAGCGGACCGCTGCAAAGCCCCAACGACATCGTGTTCGACTCGCACGGCGGTTTCTGGTTTACCGATCTCGGGTCCATGGGCCACGATGCGCTCCATCGCGGCCGAATCTGCTATGCCCGGGCCGATGGCTCATCGATCCGCGAGGTGGTGTTCCCCATGCTCACGCCCAACGGCATCGGCCTGTCGCCGGACGGCCGGTGGCTGTACGTGGCCGAGACCGTCACCGCGCGTGTGTGGCGCTTCGCGATCAGCGGGCCGGGCGAACTGGCGCTGCATGGCTGGCCGGCGCTGACGCCGGGGGACATGCTGTTCGCCTCGCCCGTCTACTGCATGTTCGATTCGCTCGCGGTGGAGGCGGGCGGCAACGTCTGCGTCGCGACCATCGGCGCGCCGGGTATCGCGGGCATCACGGTGATCGACCCGACGGGCGCGCTGGTCGAGCGGGTGCCGATGCCCGACCGCTCGACGACCAACATCTGCTTCGGCGGCAACGACGGGCGCGACGCGTACATCACGCTGTCGCGCTCGGGGCGGCTCGCTGCCACGCGTTGGCCTCGCGAGGGTCTTCTCACTCCATCGTGATGCCGGTGGCCTTGATGGCGTCGGTCCAGCGCGTGGTCTCTTCCTGCACGAAGCGCCGGGCCGCGTCGGGGTTGCCGCCCTCAGGCTGGAAGCCGTAGGCGAAGATGCGCGCCGATACGTCGGGCGTCTGCACGATCCGCGTGATCTCGGACGACAGGCGCTCGACGATGGGTTTGGGCGTGCCCGAAGGCATGGCCATCACCGACCAGCCCGACAGGCTCACCGCGGGATAGCCCAGCTCGCTGAAGGTAGGCACGTCCGGAAAGTCCTTCAGCCGGTTGGGCAGCGCGACGGCCAGCAGCTTCATGCGTCCCGCCTGGGCCTGAGCGGCCAGGGTGCCGGCCGCGCCGATCACGACGGCGATCTGGCCGCCCAGCGCAGCCTGCACCGCGGGCGCCTCGCCCTTGAAGGGGACATGGACCATGCTGATGCCGGCTTGCTGCGCGAACATGCTGCCGAGGATGTTGGCCGAACTGCCCGGGCCGCTGGTGCCGTAGTCCACGCCTTCCTTGCGGTTGCGCGCCCACGCGATGAACTCGCGCAGGTTGCTGGCGGGCACATGCTTGGCCACGGCGAAGCTGTTGGGCAGCATCGCCACCAGCGACACCGGCGTCAGTTCCTGAAGCGTGTAGCCTGGTAACTTCACCATCAGGCTGGTGAGCACCAGGCTGCTGAGCGACAGCACCATCGTGTAGCCGTCCGCCGGCGCCTTCGCGACCACGCCATAGGCAATGGCCCCGTTGGCGCCGGCACGGTTGTCCACCACCACCGGCTGCCCGAGGGAAGCCGCGAGGCGCTCTGCGATCAGGCGCGCGGTGCCGTCCAGCGCGCCACCCGGCGGCGTGGGGATGACGATGCGCAGCGGCTTGTCGGGCCAGCGGGCCGCGTCCTGCGCGGCGGCGGTGCCGGTGAATGCGAGCGAGGCGGCGGCAAGGGCGCAAAGGGCCTGACGTCGGGTGCCGTGTTGCATGCTGTGTCTCCGTGGGTTCTTCAGGCGCGCTCGCCGGTCCAGGCGGGGTTGTCGATGGCCAGCGCCTCGCGCAGGCTTTCGCGGAGGTGCCGTACCAGTGCCTCATCGTCGAGATCTACGGAGGCGGCTTCGATACGCCGCGCCAACTCCATGCGCAGCGCCGCCAGGTCCTCCGATCCCGTGTCGAGCAGCGCCTGCAGTCGCGCGTGCTCGGCAGCGTCGGCCGCATCGCCCAGCGCGAGTTCGCGCGTCAAGAGGCGCAGCACGTTGACGATGACGCGTGTGCGAAAGCGCGGGAAGCCGGCCAGTGCCGGCAGCACGTCGCGCTCCAGATCGTCGGCGGCGGCCTGCAGCAGTGTCGCGGCGGGTGGAACGAAGGCGGGCATGGGTCGTTCTCCTCAATCCTTGGCAGTGGCGAGCGTCATGAAGTCCCACAGCGGCTCTTCCAGCCGGCGTCCGATGGCGGCGAGCTCGCTGCTCGCCGGGCCTCCATCCATGCCGCGCGCGAGGCCGCGCCGCACGCACGAGATGGCCCACTTGAGGTTGGACATCGCTTCCCAGAACCGCACGCGCTGCGGATCGACCGACCTGCCCGAAGCGCGCTCGTAGGCCGTGTACAGGTCCTCGCGCGACCCGAAGCCGCCCACCTCGCCCTTTCCGCCGAAGCGCCAACTGCGCATGCAGAGCACGCCCAGGTCGTGCATCGGATCACCGATCCGCGCGATCTCCCAGTCCAGCACGCAGCGCACGCCTTCGCCCGGGTCGACGATCAGGTTGCCGGTGCGGAAGTCGGCGTGCACCACGCAGGCCATGTCGTCCGGCGGGAGACGTTCGCCGACCCAGCGCAGCGCATACGAAAGCGCGGGATGCGCGAAGGCATGCTCCTTGAGCAGACCTCCGTAGATCGCGAGCTCGTCGGCGGGGCTGAGTCGCGAGAGGAAGGGGAGTCTGCCCGTGGGCATGCGGTGGATGCCCGCGAGGATCTCGCCGCACTGTACCGCGAGGCGCGGGCGCACCGCATCGAAAGCGGCATCGGCTACGACGCGCTTGCCGAGCGCTTCGCCGTCGATGCGCTCGGTGATGTAGCCGCCGCCCAGTCCATCCGCGGGTGCGAGCACATGCACCACGCGTGGTGCCGCGACGTCCGTTTCGCGCGCGACGATCATCAACGCAGCGTCTTCTTCGCCCGTGAGCTTCGGCGGTCGGCGCGCGGAGGCTTCCGCATCGGGCGCGCGCGGCGGGGTCTGCTGCAGGATCAGCGGATGGCGGCCCTCGTCATCGACCCAGTCGAAGGACCAGGTCGTCTTGGTCGCGCCGCCGGTGAGCCGAGCCAGTGCCTGCACCTCGCCATGGCGGCCGTTGCGCGCGAGCAGTGCCGCCAACGCGTCGCGCGTCTGCTCGGCATTCATGCGCCCGCCAGCGCCGCTGCGGCCGAGAGCCGCGCGCGGCACTGCGCGACCATGCGTTCGATCAGCTCGCCGCAGGAGGGAATGTCGTCGATCAACCCGGCCACCATGCCCGCCCAGATCACGCCGTTCGTGATGTCGCCGCTCTCCAGCGCTGCCCGCCCGCGCTGCCCGTTGACCAGCGGTCGAATTACATCGAAGGCTGCGCCACCGGGCCGATGCTCGAGCTCGAGCACTTCCTCGGACACCGGATTGAGCAGCACGCGCGAGCTGTTGCGCAGGGTGCGCATGATCAGTCGCGTCTGGTTCTCGCGCGCATCGATCAGGGCCTGTTTCACGTTGTCGTGCACCGGCGCTTCGTGTGTGGCGACGAAGCGCGTGCCCATGTTCACGCCTTCGGCGCCGAGCGACAGGGCCGCCGCCATGCCGCGCCCGTCCGCGATGCCGCCGGAGGCGATCACCGGAACGCTGAGCGCCGATACCGCGGCCGGAATCAGCACGAGGCCGGGTACGTCCTCCTCGCCCGGATGGCCCGCGCATTCGAAGCCATCGATGCTCACGATGTGCACCCCGCGCTTCTCCGCGGCCAGCGCATGGCGCACGGAAGTGCACTTGTGCACGATCACGATGCCTGCATCCCTCAGCCGCTCGAACACGGCCGCCGGCACATTGCCGGCCGTCTCCACGATGCGAATGCCGTGCGTCACGATGACGTCGAAGATTTGCTCGTAGGGCGGCGGGTTCACTGTCGGCAGCATGGTGACGTTCACGCCGAAAGGCTTGTCAGTCATCGCGCGGCAACGCTCGATCTCGCGGCCCAGATCCTCGGGCGTGGACTGGGTGAGCGCGCCCAGCGTGCCAAGTCCGCCCGCGTTGGAGACGGCCGCGGCCAGCTCGGCGCGGCCGACCCACTGCATGCCGCCCTGGATGATCGGGTAGCGGATGCCCAGCAGTTCAGTGATGCGGTTCTTCATGGTCGCTTCAGTCCAGCCGGATGTCGTTTTCGCGCGCGATCTTGGTCCAGCGCTTCAGGTCTTCCTGCAGAAACTGCGCGAACTCCGTGTTGGTGTTCGCCACGGGCTCGTAGCCGAGCTGATAGATCTTTGCCTGCACATCGGGCATTGCCGTGATTCGGCGGATCTCCTGCACGTACTTCTCCACGATCGGCGCCGGCGTGCCGGCGGGCAGGAACATGGCGCCCCAGCCGGGCAGGTTGATGTCCGGATAGCCGAGTTCGGCGAAGGTGGGGAGGTCCGGAAAGGTCTTCAAGCGATTCGGCGAGGCCACCGCGATCAGCTTGACCTTGCCGGAGGCGATCTGGTTGGCGTAGAACCCGACCGAACCATAGGCCAGCGCGATCTCTCCGCTGGCCACGTCGACGAAGGAGGCGGCCTCGCCCTTGTACGCGGCATGCTTGATGCGGATGCCCGCCGCCTTGTTGAGGCCCTCGCCGATCAGGTGCGCGCCGGAGCCCACGCCGTAGCTGCCGAAGGTGTACTTCTCCGGATCCTGCTTCGCGAGCCGGACGACGCTCGGAAGGTCGTTGGCCGGCAGCGCCGCATTGGCCGCGAGCGCGATGGGGAAGCTCGCCACCAGCGACACGGGCGCCAGGTCGCTCATCTTGTACTGCGGGTTGGACTGCAGCACCAGGTTCTGGATGAAGCCACTGATGGTGAAGAGCGCGGTATAGCCGTCAGCCGGCGACTTGGCGACGTACGAGGTCGCGAGGATGGTGTTGGCCCCAGGCCTGGGTTCGACAATGACCTGCTGGCCCCAGGCCTCGGTGAGCTTGGCCGCATACAAGCGCGCCAGCGCATCCATGTTGCCGCCGGGCGCCGTGGGAATCACGATGCGAATCGGCTTGGTCGGGAAGGGCACGTTCTGCGCCGCTGCGGGAATGACCGCGCCAAGCGCCAGGGCGGCGGCAAGGATCGCGCGACGCGCGCGCGTGAAATGCTTAGGCATGCTTGTCTCCTTGTGGGTCCAAAAAATTTCACCAGCTCGGCCGGGCGATACCGTCGCCGAAAGGCTCGTCGCGCTTGTGCACCGCGGCCTTGAAGCCGAGCGCGGCGACGTCGGCATCGAACTCCTTTTTCGCGCGCGAGAGGTGGGCACGCGCATCCATCTCGGCAGCCAGACGTGGCAAGGTGCCGGCGCCCGCCAGTTCCAGCGCGAGGTTGACGATGCGCTTGTTGGTCGCCAGCAAATCAGGGTCGACGCTCGCGAGGCGGTGCGCCAGGGTCGACACTTCTTCCTCCAGCCGCGCGGCGGGAACACTCGCTACCACCAGGCCGATGCGTGCCGCGTCGGCGCCGCTCACCACGTCGCCGCTCAGCAGCAGTCGTTTGGCCCACTGCGGGCCGACGTTGTAGAACCACATGTGGTTGGGCGGCGAGCCCATGGCGCGAGTGGCGGGGAAGCCGATGCGTGCCTCGTCGGCCGCGATCACCATGTCGCAGTAGAGCGCCAGGTCGGTGCCGCCGGCTACGCAATGGCCGTGCACCTTGGCGATCACCGGCTTGTGCACCACGAAGGCGGTGCGCAGCAGCTCCTGGAATCGCTCCAGCTTCCACGCATCGTCGTCGAAGGAACCGCTGCCGCTGCGATAGTCGAGTGCGGCCTCGCCTTCGGCGGCGTAGCGGGCATAGGCCGACTTCATGTCGTAGCCTGCGCAGAAGTCGGGTCCCGCGCCTTCGAGCACGATCACGCTCACGGCGCGCAGGTCGTCCGCTTCGAGCAGCGCGGCGCGCAGCTCGGAAAGCAGTTCCCACGAGAGCGCATTGCGCCGGTCTGGCCGGTTGAGGGTGATGCGTGCGACGCGCTCGCGCACGTCGAACACAAGGTGCTCGCTCGATTGCAGCCACTTGCCCATCGCCCCGCCCTCAGATCCTGCGCCCGGCGTTCTGCCAGAACGGATCGCGCAGACGGCGCTTGAAGATCTTGCCGCTGTCCTCGCGTGGCAGCGAATCGTGGAAGTCGATCCGCTTGGGCACCTTGAACTTGGCGAGACGCTCGAGCAGGTAGGCCCGGATGTCTTCCGCCGTGACCTGCGCATCGGGCATCCGCTCGACCGCGGCGGCGAGCGATTCGCCGAAGTCTTCGTCGGGGATGCCGAACACGGCGCAGTCCTTCACGCCGGGGCACTGAGTCAGCGCCATCTCGATCTCGGCCGGGTAGATGTTGGTGCCGCCGAAGATCACCATGTCCGAGCGTCGGTCGCACAGGTACAGGCGCCCCGCCTTCATGTAGCCCACGTCGCCCAGGCTGATGAGGCCGTCGCGCTCCACGCTCTTGCGCTTCTCCTCGTGGTTGAGGTAGGTGAAATCGGCATAGGCGGGCACACGTGCAAAGATCTCGCCGGTTTCGCCCTCGGGCAAGCGGCGCCCGGCCTCGTCGTAGAAGGCCATGCGCGTGCCGGGCGTTGGCACGCCCACGCAACCGGGATGCTCCAGCCAGTCCTGCGGCGTGGCGAGGGTGGCGGTGCCGACCTCGGTGCCGCCGTAGGTCTCGTAGACCACCGGGCCCCACCAGTCCATCAGCTCCTTCTTCACTTCGCGCGGGCAGGGCGCGCCGGTGTGCGTGACCCAGCGCAACGAACGGACGTCGTGGCGGCCGCGCACCTCGGGCGGCAGCTTGAGCATGCGCACGAACATCGTGGGCACCATCACCGCGTTGTCGATGCGGTGCTTCTCGATCAGGGCCAGCGTCTCTTCCGGATCGAACTTGGACTGCAACACCAGCACGTCGGCCGTCATCAGCGCCTGGCGGCCATAGGCGTTGGGGGAGGCGTGGTAGAGCGGGCCGCTCACCAGCGCACGCACCCCGGGCTTGAGCCCGTAGACGCTGGCGAACAGCTCGACATAGGCCTTGCTCTCCTCGGGCGTGGCGGGCTGGCGCTTCACGCCCTTGGGATGGCCGGTCGTGCCTGACGTGTAGATCATCGTCGCGCGCGCGCGGCGGGGCGGTGCCTGCAGCGGCTCGAAACGCTCGGCCCATTCGCGCCACACCATGTCGCCGGGCGCGGGCCGAGCGAGTTCGGCCGAGACGCCGTAGCGCTGCTGGATCTCCGGCGGCGTCGGCACCACGAAGACGCGGATGTCCGCCGGCACGAGCGCGCGGATTGGCGCGAGCAGGTCGGCATGCGCGACCAGCACCTTGGGCTTCGCGTCTTCCAGCACATAGATCACTTCTTCCGTGCGGCCATGCCAGTTGAGAGGCACGCCATAGGCTCCGACCGCGGCGGCGGCCTGCTGCACTTCGAAGAAGGCGAAGTCGTTGCGCAGCAGCAGGGCGACGGTGTCGCCTTCGCGCACGCCGAGTTGCTCGAAGCCGGTGGCTGCCTGCTGCGCTACGCGCAGCACCTCGTCGCGCGTCACGCCGCGGCCGTCGAGGTAGATCATGGGTGTGATGCTCATGGATATGGTCTCAATGGAGGGCTGCCGCGAGGCGGGCGGCATGGGCGTCGGCGTCGCCGAACAATTGGTCGAGCACATGGATGCGACGCAGGTAGTGGCCGACCGCATATTCCTCGGTCATGCCGATCCCGCCGTGGAGCTGGATCGCACCGTGCGCCACGTGGCGCGCGTTGCGGCCGACGGAGAGCTTCGCGCGGTGCAGGTCGAGGGCGCTGCCCTCCGCGCCCGCATCGTCGGCCGCGACAGCGGCAGCCATGGCCATGCTGCGCGCCATCTCGAGGCTGACGAGCATCTCGGCCGCGCGGTGGCGCAGCGCCTGGTTCTCGCCGATCAGGCGGCCGAACTGCTTGCGCGTGCGCAGGTAGTCCATCGCCAGGTCGAAGGCCGCCTGCGCGGCCCCGCTCATGTCGGCGCAGACGGCAGCGATGCCGGCTGCCACCGCGCCCTCGATTGCACGCCGGGCGCGTGTCGTGTCGTCGGGATCGGCCAATGGTTGGGCTGCGGCCTGCTTCAGCACCAGCTCGCCCGCCATGGTGTCGTCGACCAGGCGGAACTCGCGCAGTGCGACGCCCGCGTCCTTCGCGTCCACCAGGAACAGCGCACAGCCGTTCGCGTCGGCCGGCGCACCGGCGATGCGCGCGCTCACGACGAAGTACCGCGCCAGGCCGGCGGTCAGCACGTTCGATTTGATGCCGTCGAGCTTCCAGCCGCCGTCCCTGCGCTCGGCGCGTGTCTCCACCCACAGCGGCGCATGCCGGCTGCCGGACTCGTCGTGCGCCCACGCCAGCACGAGTTTGCCGCTGGCCAGGCCGGGCAGCAGTCGAGCCTGCATCACCTCGTCGGCGCCGAGTCGCAACGCGGTGCCTGCGAGCACGGCGCTGGCCAGGAAAGGTTCCACCGAGAGCGAGTGGCCGAAGGCCTGCATCACGGGCAGCAGGTCGCGCGCGCCGCCGCCGAAACCGCCGTGCGCCTCGGGCACCGGCAGGGCGGTCAGGCCCAGCTCGGCGAGGCCGGCCCAGGCCTTCGCGTCATGTGCCACGTCCGAGGCCGCGAGCGCGCGGCGCTTCTCGAAGTCATAGCGATCGGCCAGCAGGCGGGAAAGGCTTTCCGCGAGGGCCGACTGTTCCTCGTTCAGTTCGAAATTCATGGGGGTGTCCTATCCGACGATGGCTTTGGCCAGGATGTCCTTCTGTACTTCGGTCGTGCCGCCGTAGATGGATGCCGCGCGCGAATAGAAATAGCGTGGCGTGATCGGTCCATGCGCGACCTCGTCCGCGGAGCGGCGCTCCAGTCCGCCCGGGCCGGCGATGCGCGCGAGCAAGGCATTGATCTCCTGCTGCAGCTCGGTGCCCTTGAGCTTCAGCACCGAGGCGAAGGCGGGCAGGCGTTGCTGCTCGCTGTTCGTGAGCAGGAAGCGCCAGTTGGTGATCTCCAGGGCGCGTGTCTCGGCTTCCAGCGCGGCGATATCGGCGCGAAGCTTCGGATCGTCGAGCAACGGCCTGCCGGCCTGCGTGTGACATCCGGCGACCTCGCGTGCGTAGTCGAGCCGCTCTCGGCACAGGCCGACGTTGGCGATGCCGGTGCGCTCGTTCGACAACAGGAACTTCGCGCAGTCCCAGCCCTTGTTCTCCTGGCCGACCAGGTTGCCGACGGGCACGCGCACCTCGTCGAAAAAGACCTCGTTAAGGTGGTGCTCGCCGTCAATGGAACGGATCGGCCGGATCGTGATGCCGGGCGTGCGCAGGTCGATCAGCAGGAAGGAGATGCCTTCCTGCTTGCGAGCTTCCGGATCGGTGCGCACCAGTGCGAACACCCAGTCGGCGAGATGCGCCGTGGTGGTCCAGATCTTCTGGCCGTTGACGATGTAGTGGTCGCCCTCGCGGCGCGCTGCGGTGCGCAGCGACGCGAGATCGGAGCCGGAGCCCGGTTCCGAGAAGCCCTGGCAGAACCACAGGTCGAGGTTCGCCAGCCGCGGCAGGAAATGGTCGCACTGCGCAGGCGTGCCGAACTTCATCAGCACCGGGCCGAGCATGCCGACGTTGAACACCTGCGGCAGTGGGGCGGGCGCGCGGTAGGTCTCGTCCAGAAGGATCAAGCGTTCCATCGAGCCGAGATCGGCGCCGCCGTAGCGCTTGGGCCAGTGCGGCGCGGCCCAGCCGCGCTCGTTGAGGATGCGCTGCCAGATCACGGTGTCCTGCTTGCGCGGCGGGTGACCGGCGCGAAGGCGGTCACGGATCTCCGCAGGTAGTTTTTCGCGAATGAAGGTGCGCACCTCGTCGCGGAAGGCACGCTGTTCGGGGGTGAGGTCCAGGTCCATGGCGAATCATCTTATGGTTCAACCAATGAATATGCAATACTTCAGAACCCTCAAAAGGATCTTTCATGACAAACGAATCGCTCTTTCAACCCGTGCGCACCCGCCGTGGCTTCGAGGCCGTGTGCGATCGCATTCGCGAACAGTTGATGAGCGGCGAGCTGAAGCCGGGCGACCAGTTGCCAGGCGAACGCGAACTGGCCGAGCGCTTCGGCATCGGTCGCGCGGCGGCACGCGATGCGCTGCGCAGCCTGGAGGTGTCGGGCATCGTGGAAGCGCGCAAGGGCATCCAGGGCGGCTTCTTCATCAAGAGCGGCGGCAGCGGCGGGCTCGCGCAGACGGTGCAGGACATGGTGTCGCTCGCGCAGGCCTCGCTGGAGAACGTGATGGAGGCGCGCACCGAGGTCATCTGCGTCGCGATCCGCCTCGCTTGTCCGCGCGCGACCAACGAGGAGTTCGATGCGATCCAGCGCGACATCGATCTGCACGCCGACCTGTTCCGCCTGGGGCGGGCCTCGCGCAACACGCAGTCGGTGATCGAGTTCTACCGGCTCATCGCGCAGGCCACGCACAACCCGTTGGTGCTGATGATGGTGGATGCCCTGTCGGAGGTGTACCGCGCGATGCTCGCGAGCGTGGACCCGCGGCCCAACAAGGACATCATGGTGGTGCGTCAGCGCGTGCTCGACCTGATGCGCAAGCGCAATGCGCAAGCGGCGTCGGACGCCATGGCGGAGCACCTGCGAACGGTGACGGAATACCTGATCAGCGAGCGCGACAAGAAGCACAATCGCCTCTCGAAGCGATCCACCTGATGGCCGTCAGCCAGTAACCAGCACCACCTTGCCGGTGGTGCCGCGCGAGGTGATGCTGCGCATCGCTTCGACGGCGCGTCGCAGCGGGTAGCTGTCCGAGACGAGCGGACGCACACGGCCCTGCTCATAGTGGGCCAGCACCTGTTGCAGGTTGGCGCGCGCCTCGGGCCAGCTACCGTCGCGCCATACGTCGTAGCGCACGCCCAGGATGTCGAAGCCCTTTACCAGCGGGTAGTTCACCTTGATCTCGGGGATGCGGCCGGAGGTAAAGCCGATCACGAGGTAGCGGCCGTCGAAGGCCATGCAGCGCACCGCTTCGTCGAAAGCATCGCCGCCCACAGGGTCGTAGGCCACGTCCACGCCGTGTCCGCCGGTGAGCGCCTTGACCTCCTCGCGCCAGCCGGGTTGCGTGTAGTCGATGGCGTGTTCAGCGCCGTGCTCGAGGCACAGGGCGCGCTTCTCGGGCGTGCTCGCCGCGGCGATCACGCGCGCGCCCATGGCTTTGCCGAGCTGCACGGTGGCGAGGCCGACGCCCCCCGCTGCACCCAGCACCAGCAACCACTCGCCGGGCGTGAGCCGGCCGCGCTGCTTCAGCGCATAAAGCGTGGTGCCATAGACCACCGGCGTGGCAGCCGCCTCTTCGAAGCTCATGGCGGGGGGCAGGGCGAACACGCGCCCCGCATCCAGCACGATCTGCTCGGCGAAGCCGCCGCCGCGCGCGTCAGACACGCCCATCACCCGGTCGCCGGGGCTGACGGATCGCACCTCCGCGCCGACCGCCTCGACCACGCCGCCCGTTTCGCTGCCCGGTATCCAGGGCAGCGGCGGTTTGATCTGATGCAAGCCTTCGACCTTCAGCGAATCGGGGAAATTGACGCCCGCGGCATGCACGCGGACGCGCACTTCGTGCGGCAGCAGCGGGCGGGCGGGGATTTCGGCGTAGTCGAGCTGGTCGACGGAGCCGAAGTTGCGACAGACGATGGCTTTCATGATCGGCATTGTGATGCAAATGGTAGAACCATACAATGACGCAACCAAATCGACTCGCCCCTCATGTCGACCCACATGCTTTGCCTTGCTGGTGACGCCGCCGTGCGCGCCGCGTTGCCGCTCCTGCCGGATGCGCAGGTACATGTCTACCGCGTGCTGCGCTACATCCCGACCGATTCGGTGACGGAAGATCGGGCGCGGCGGCCGATCGTGCCGGATGCCGAGCGTATCCACACCATCGTCGAATGCAACTTCCGCGATTCGGCCGCGCAGGCGCGGGCCCAGGCCGGTGCGGATTGGCGCGCCTTCGCGGCTGCAGTCGATGAAACGGGCGAGCGTTTGTATGCCTTCGATGCCTTATCCAACATCCCGATAGCGCCGGTGCGCGGCGCGGTCGAGGGCGGCTTTCGCCGGTGGATGCTGCTGCGCCGTGCGGCGGCCAGTCCTGATGCGTTCCGCGACGCCTGGTTCGGACGGCATGCCGACCTCGTGAAGAAGCTGCCGCGGGTGGACGGCTATGTCCAGAGCCTGGTGACAGGGCGATTCGGCCCCGATGGAGAGGCCGCGAGTCACGAAAGTCTCTGCGTCGACGGCATCGCCGAGCTTTGCTTCGCCAACGAGGCCGCGATGCTGGAGGCCTACTCTGCCGATGCACGATTGCCTCTGCGAGACGATGGGCGTGCGCTGCTGGCCGGCATCGTCACGCTGCTTGTACACGGGAGCCGGGCGTCATGAGCGAGCGTCTCGACGAAGTGGATGTGATCGTGGTCGGCAGCGGCGCTGGCGGCCTGGCTGCGGCCGTTGCTGCGAGAAAGCTCGGGCTGGAGGGGCTGGCGGGCGAGGCCGCGGTGCTCAGTCCATCGTGATGTTGTTGTCCTTCACCACCTTGGCCCACAAGGTGTGGTCGGAAACGATGATGTCGCCCAG
Source organism: Variovorax sp. 10N420 (assembly GCF_056394705.1). NCBI lineage: Bacteria > Pseudomonadati > Pseudomonadota > Betaproteobacteria > Burkholderiales > Comamonadaceae > Variovorax > Variovorax sp. 10N420. The sequence continues at coordinate 683,573 of NZ_JBFTIJ010000002.1, forward strand.
CGCCTTCGTGCCGCTCTTCGGGACCACGTAGACCGCGCGGAACTTCTCCTGGATGTCCGCTTGCGCGAGCAGCTTGGCGACCGCGTCGGCCATCTTCGCGATCACCTGCGGCGGTGTGCCGGTGCGCGCCACCAGGCCGAACCAGGTCTGTGTGTCGTAACCCGGCACCACTTCGGAGATGCTCGGCACGTCGGGCAGCAGCGGGCTGCGCTGGGCGGTGGACACGCCCAGAATGCGCATTTTTGCGTCTTTCACGAAGCCGGCGGTGACCGACGACGGCGTCGAGAGCATGTACTTGGTCTGGCCCGCGAGCAGTGCCTGGGCGGCCGGCCCCGCGCCGGGGTAAGGCACCATCACCATCTTGCGAATGCCGGCCGCCTCGTGGAAGGCCTCCATCGCGAGCTGGCCGACGCCGCCCAAGGCCGAGGCGCCCCACTCGAGAGAACCGGGCTTGGCCCGGGCCTGCTGCACGAATTGCGCGAGTGTGTCCGGCATCGATGGATTCGTCATCAGCACCATCGGCGAAGTGCCTAGCAGAGAGACCGGTACGAAGTCCTTGACCGCGTCGTAGCTCGGTTTGCGCTGCACCAGCGGCACCGTCACCAGGCCGCTGCCATGCAAGAGGAAGGTGTAGCCGTCGGCCGGCTGCTGTGCGACATACTGCGAGGCGATCGCGCCGCCCGCACCAGGCTTGTATTCCATCACCACCGGCTGGCCGAGCATCTTCTGCAGCGGCTCCTGGACGTAGCGGCCGAGCACGTCGTTGGTGCCGCCCGCCGCGGCGGGCACGATGAACTTGATGGGGCGATCCGGCCAGCGATCTTGCGCCAGCGTGGGGCCGCTTGCAGCGAGGGCAGCGAGCAGGGCGCCCGCGATGAGGGTACGGCGATACATGACATTGTCTCCTTGTCCCGCATGATCGATCGAATTGGCCCAAATGTCTATAGGTCTTACCAAAAGACCACTGCCTGTGTATGATGAAGCCGATGAATACCACCCCCGCCACCCGAACCGTGGCCGAGCGCCAGTTCGACGTCGAAGACGCGCGCGGCCGTACCTATCGCGTCACCCGCTACGTGTGGGAGGAGGAGCGCGATGGCGCCTGGGTCGAGCTGTGGGACATGCTGCTCACCGCGACCGGCGGCCTGCTTGATGAACTGCCCGGCGGCGGCTATCGCGTGGACGGCACCGGCACCTGCGTGCGCGCAGTGCCGGGCAGTGTGCGTACGCGCGCATCGCGGCAGATGGAGACGGTCGTGCCGGTCGGTGCCACCGGGGCGCATTGATGGCCGCCGTGCGCCAGGGCCCATTGGCGGGGCTGCGGGTCGTTGAAATGGCGGGCCTCGCGCCCGGCCCCTTCGCCGCGATGATGCTCGCCGACATGGGGGCCGAGGTGCTGCGCATCGACCGACCCGAACCCGCTGCGCGGCCGATGCCGCAGCGCTACTGGTTCACTGACCGCAACCGGCGCTCGATCGCGCTGGACCTCAAGACCGGGGATGGCGTGGCGCTTGCGCGGCGGCTGATCGGCGAGGCCGATGCGCTGATCGAGGGCTTCCGTCCCGGCGTGATGGAACGCCTGGGCCTCGGACCCGACGAATGCCTTTCGCTCAATCCGCGCCTGGTCTACGGCCGCATGACCGGTTGGGGCCAAGAGGGCCCGCTCGCGCAGGCGCCGGGCCACGACATCAACTACATCGCTTTGGCCGGCGTGCTCGACGCGATCGGGCCGGCGGAGGGACCTCCCGTGGTGCCGCTGAACCTGGCGGGTGATTTCGGCGGCGGCATGTATCTCGCCTTCGGTATCGCCTGCGGGCTGATCGAGGCCGCGCGCTCGGGCCGGGGGCAAGTCGTCGATGCCGCGATGGTCGACGGAGCCGCGTCGCTGATGACCTATTTCTACGGCTACATGGCAGGCGGCAAGTGGCCGGGCCGCGGGCGCTCGACGCTCGGCGGCGCGGCGCCGCACTATGGCGTGTACGAGACGAAGGACGGCAAATACGTTTCCGTCGGCTCGGCCGAGCCGAAGTTCTATGCAGAGTTGCTGCGCATCACAGGCATGGACCGCGATCGCCTGCCGGATCGCGGCGACCCCGCGAACTGGCCCGCCTTGCGCGAGCGACTGGCCGCGATATTCCGCAGGCGCACGCGCGACGAGTGGAGCGCGCTGATGGAGTCGTCCGAGGTCTGCTTTGCGCCCGTGCTGGATCTGCGCGAGGCCGCAGCCCATCCGCACAACGTGGCGCGCCAGACCTTCATCGAGATTGACGGCCATGTGCAGCCGGCGCCTGCACCGCGCTTCTCGCGTACGCCGAGCGCAATGCCTCAGGCCGGCGTCGCGCCGGGGGTCGATGCGAAGGCCGCATTGCAAGGGTGGGGCCTGCCGGCGAGCGAAATCGACGCGCTGATCGCGCGCGGCGCGGTGGTCTGAGGGGCCTCAGTCGATGTCGAGCCAGTCGGGTTTCGCCTGCCGCTGGCCTTTCAACGCCGAGGGCTGCGCCGCGTCGACGGGATCGATGCGCAGCCGCGTGAGGCGCAGGAAGCTGATCTTCCATTCGCCGTCTACCGCGCGGTACTCCTCTTCGTAGTGGCCGTAGCCGCGAAAGCCACGGCTGCCCGGCGCCTCCTTCACCGTGCTGCCGTCGGTCCAGTCGACGTAGTCCTCCATCGCCCAGATCACGCGCGCGTGACCAGGTCCGAGCAAGCGGATCTCCGGCATGTGGCAGTGGTGCACGGAGATGGTGTTCGCCAGGCGCGTCGAGACGCCCTGCACGAACGTGGCCACATCGGCGCCGGCGGGCGCCGAGCCCAATCCCTCGAAGCGGCAGTCGGGCGTGAACAGCGAGGCCAGCCTTGGCCATTGCTTGGTGTCAATGTAGCGGCAGTAGCGCGCCTTGGTTTCGACGATGGCCTGTAGTGCCAGCAGGCGCTGCACCGACGGGTCGGACTCTGACATGCGTGCTCCTCGGGTGAATGCGTTGACGGCGCGAGAATCTGGCAAGTATAATGGTCTTACCAATGATACTTTAAGGCCGCCTTCCATGTTCGAACGCCTCGAAAACGACTTCCCGGTGCATACGCCGCGCCCTGCCGATGCGCCCGTGGCGCTGGAGGGCATCCGCGTGATCGACTTCAGTCACTTCCTCGCCGGCCCCTTCGCCACCATGATTCTTGGCGACATGGGCGCGGACGTGATCAAGGTGGAGACACCCGGCCGCGGCGATGAATTCCGTCACTACCCGCCGGTGCCCGCCGAGGCCCCGGCGCAGGGCGCGCCCTATGCATGGGGCAATCGCAACAAGCGCAGCGTCGCGCTGAACCTCAAGAGCCCGGACGGCGTGGCGGTGGTGAAGGAACTGATCGCACAGGCCGACGTGCTGTGCGAGAACTTCTCCACCGGCGTGATGGAGCGCTTCGGCCTCGACTATGCAAGCGTGAAGAAGATCAATCCGCAGATCATCTATTGCTCCGTCTCGGCCTATGGGCGCGAGGGCGCCTTCAGCGATCGTCTGGGATTCGATCCGATCGCGCAGGCGGAAAGCGGCTTCATCTCGATGAACGGCTATCCCGACCGGCAGGGCGTGCGCACGCTGTCGCCGGTGGTGGACATCAGCACCGCGATGATGGCCTGCAATGCCATTCTTGGCGCGCTGCTGGCCCGCGCGCGTACCGGGCAAGGGCAGCAGATCGAGATCGCGCTCTTCGACAACGCGGTGCTGATGACCGGCTACGCCGCCATGCAGCACCTCTACACCGGCGCGCATCCGCAACGCCATGGCAACACCAGCCCCGACACCTGCCCGTCGGGCGTGTTCATGAGCCAGGACAAGCCCTTCTATATCAACTGCGGCAACGACAAGATCTTTCATCGCCTGGCGGAGCAGGTGCTCGAGATGCCCGAACTGGCGAACGACCCGGTCTACTCGGACCGCAATGGGCGCATGGGCAAGCGCGAGGAGATCTTCAAGCTGCTTGAAGAGCTGTTCGTGCAGCACCCGTGGTCATACTGGCAGCCGCGCATGCGAGCCGCGCAGATCCCGTGCGGCGAGGTGCGCAGCGTCGGCGATGCGCTGCGGTCGCCCGAGGCGAAGGAGCGCGGGCTGGTGACGCGCGTCGAGCACCCCACGCTGGGCTGGATTCCCAATGTGCGACTGCCGATTCTCTACTCCGCCACGCCCCTGGCCGACCCGCAGGCCGCGCCCGCGGTGGGTCAGCACACGAAGGAGGTGCTGGCCGAGGTGCTGGGCTACGACGACGCGCGCATCGCTGCACTTCGGGCCAGCGGCGCGCTAGACCCGGCCGCAGCGCGCCGGCCCGTGCAGGCTGCCGCGGAGGCGGCGGCGGAATGAAGCAGCTCTCGCCCGCGGCACCCCGCGCGTTGCTGCATACGCGCCGGGTGGAATGCACGGGGTGGGAGCGCGAGGACGGCCTGTTCGACATCGAGGGCCGCCTGTCGGACGTGCGCACGCACGACCAGGACGGCTCGCGCGGCAATGCACCGCGCAAGGCGGGCGATCCGGTGCACCTGATGTCGCTGCGCATCACGCTGGACGACCGCTTCACCATCGTGGCAGCGGAGGCCTGCTCCCACCAGGTGCCCTATGCGGACTGCGATGGCATCAATGCGGCCTACGCTCAATTGACTGGGCTGCAGATCAAAGGCGGCTTCACCAAGGCTGTGAAGGCGATGTTCTCTGGTGAACACGGCTGCACGCACTTGACCGAACTGCTCGGCCCTATGGCCACTACCGCCTTGCAGGCGATCAACCCTGCCCTCGAACGCCGGCGCGCGCGGCGCGGCGAGCCGATCGACGACCCGAAGTCCGGAGATCGCCTGCTGGGCAGCTGTCACGGCCTGCGCCGCGGGGGCGAGCCCGCAATCATTCGCTGGGGCGGACGCGGCGCCTGAGCGCCGCCGCGCCTTGGCTCATTCCGGCTGGATGCCCTTCGCCTGCAGCAAGGCTCCGAAGCGCGCGCCTTCCTTGTCGACCAACGCGCGGAATTGCTGCGGCGTGCTGAACTTCGGCTCGTTGCCCGAACGCTGCAGAGCCTCGCGGACGGCGGGATCGGTCAGCGCTTGCCCCATCGCGTCGTTGAGCTTCATGACCACGGCACGAGGCGTTCCGGGCGGGGCCACGAGGCCGAAGAACACCTCGGTCGTCATGCCGGGAAAGCCTTGCTCGGCCATCGTCGGCACTTCGGGCAGTTCCTTCTCGCGCTGCGGGCCGGTCACCGCAAGTGCCTTGAGCTTGCCCGAGCGTACAAGGGGAATGTTGGACGACAGCGCGTCGAACAGGAACTGAATGTTGCCGCCCATGATGGCGCTTGCCGATTCGGCCCCGCCCTTGTAAGGCACATGCAGGGCGTCGAAGCCGGCCTCGCTCTTGAGCAGTTCGGCAAGCAGATGCAGGCTGCCGTTGATGCCGTTGGAGCCGAAGCTCAACTGGCCGGGATGCGCCTTGCCGTAGGCCACGAGTTCTTTCACATTGTTCACGCCGAGCGTCGGCGATGCGACCAGGATGAAACCCGAGGTGGTGGCCTGGCCCACCGGGATCAGCGTCTTCACGTCGTAGCCGGGATTCTTATAGAGAAAGGGCGAGATCGCCATCACGCTGTTGCCCACCCACACCAGCGTGTAGCCGTCGGCGGGCGCGCGCACTGTCTGCGCAACGGAGAGCGTGCCCGAGGCGCCCGGCTTGTTGTCGATCACAACGGGCTGGCCGAGCAGCTTGCCCATCTTGTCGCCCACCAGGCGGGCGGTGATATCCGTTGTGCCGCCGGCGCCAGCACCCACGAGGATCTTGATGGGGCGCGACGGGAACGGCTCCTGCGCCCAAAGGGGCTGGACGGCGATGGCTGCGCCGGCGGCAAGCAGCGTGCGGCGCCGGATGCGGCAATCGGTCATGGGTGTCTCCTTCATCGAGTGGGGAAAAGATCCGTGGACGCCGTCAGCCGTTTCGACTGATTGACTCGGCATGGATACCCCATTATATTGGTCCTACCATTTAAATATGCAACCTATAACCAACCACACGATGAACCTCACGCCGGCCCAGATGCTCGATTCGCTGCTCGCGCAGCGCCACAGCTGCCGCGCCTTTCTTTCGACGCCGGTGGAGCGCGCCACCATCGAGTCCGTTCTGCGCACGGCGCAGCGAGCCGCCTCGTGGTGCAACTCGCAGGCCTGGCAAGTCAGCGTGACCTCGGGCGAGGCGACCGAGCGCCTGCGGACCAAACTGCTCGAAGCCGAGCGCGCGGGCGAGGGCGGCGGCACCGACTTTCCTTTTCCACAGGAGTACCGAGGCGTCTACCTGGAGCGCCGGCGCGAATGCGGGTTCCAGCTCTACAGCGCGGTCGGCGTGGAGCGCGGAGACAGGGAAGGCTATGCGCGCCAGACGCTGGAGAACTTCCGGCTCTTTGGCGCGCCGCATGTCGCCATCCTGACCAGCGACCCGGGCCTCGGCGTCTATGGTGCGGTCGATGTGGGCGGCTATGTGCAGGTGGTGCTGCTCGCGATGCAAGCCCATGGCTTGGCTGCGATTCCGCAGGCCGCCCTGGCGCATCAGAGCGCTTTGGTGAAAGAGGAGCTCGGCATTGCGAAGGAGCGCCTGATGGTGTGTGGCATCTCCTTCGGCTACGAAGACACCGAGCATCCTGCCAACAGCTATCGCACCTCGCGCGCGCCACTCGGGCAGGCGGTCCAGTTCGTGGGAGCGTGACGACATGAAGACCCTTGCAGACCGCAGCATCGCGATCGTCGGCTACGCGGAAACCAAGCTGGTGCGCAGGAGCGGACGTACCGCGCTATCGCTGGCCGGCGAAGCCATCGACCGCCTGATCGCGCAGACAGGCATCGAGCGCTCGCGCATCGACGGCTTCGCCACGACGCTGGCCATGAGCGAAGGCGGCAACCCGTTCTACAGCAACCTGCTGGCCGAGGGGCTGGGCCTGTCGGTCACCTGGTGCCAGGCCACCGAAATCGGCGGCGCCTCATCGGGTGGGAATATCGCGCGCGCGGCAGCTGCCATCCAGGCAGGCCTGTGCGACATCGTGCTGTGCCTCGCGTCGGACGCGGTGTCCACCGTCGACCGCTCGGTGCAATCGGGCCATCGCACCGAGTACTGCGACCCGGCCGGTTACGCGGGCCCGCTGTCGGCCTTCGCACTGCTGTCCAATGTGTACGACCAGCGCTACGGCCTGCCGCACGACGCGCTGGCGCGGCTGGCGGTGACGCAGCGCGAGGGCGCGCTGCTCAACGAGAACGCCTGCGACGTGCTGCGCCGGCCATTGACGGAGCGCGAGTACCTCGACTCGAAGATCGTCTCAGACCCGCTGCGCATCCTCGACTGCGTGATGCGCTGCGACGGCGCAAGCGCGGTGCTGGTGATGTCGACGCGGCGCGCACGCGAGATGGGCTTCCAGAAGCTCGTGCACCCGATCGCCTATGCCGAGCGCATCAACTTCGATCCGACCGAGTCCAGCGGCGACATGCTGCGCACCGGCTTCACAGATGTCGCTCCGCGCGCCTTCGGCGCCGTGGGCTGGAAGCCCGGCGACGTGAAGATGCTGCATTGGTACGACGACTTCCTGATCGCGCTGATCCTGCAGCTGGAACAAACCGGCTTCTGCGGGCCGGGCGAGGGTGGTGCCTTCGTCATGGCGCACGACATGACCTGGCGCGGCGAGCTGCCGCTGAACACTGGCGGTGGCCAGATCTCGGCCGGCCAGCCCGGCCTCGCCGGCGGTGGCGTCAACCTCGTCGAGTGCCTGCGTCAGATGTTCGGCGAGGCCGGCGCGCGCCAGGTGGGCGATGCCAGCAACGCGATGCTCTCGGGCATCGGCGTGATCCAGTACGCCCGCACCTGGGGCACCAGCACGGTGATGCTTCTGGAGAGAAGCCAATGAGCATGACGATCGATCTTCCCCCCGACGTTGGCGCCTCCTTCTTCGAAGGCTTGCGCGATGGCCGCCTGATGCTGCAGTTCGACCGCGGCAACGGCCGCGCCCAGTTCTACCCGCGCCCACAGAGCCTCTGGAGCGAGGGCGGCGTGGAGTGGCGCGAGGCCAGCGGCCGCGGCACGATCTTCGCGCTGACGCTGAGCCGCGTCGGGCCGCCGCATTTGGCCGACGCGGTGCCCTACCCAATGGCGCTCGTGCGCCTGGCAGAGGGCCCGCGCATGCTCGCCCGCATCCATGCGCGCTATGACGACTTGGCCATCGGCCAGGCGGTAGAGGTGGACTGGAGCCATCCCGACTCGCGGCGCGCCTTTCCGGTGTTCAAACCGGCAGGCTGAAGGACGCGCCGCCTCTGCATTTCTTCAATACACGATTCCAGGAGACAACCCATGATGTTTCGACGCCAATGGCTGGCCTTGTCGGCGCTCGCGCTTTCCGCGCTGGCGCTGGGTAGCGCGCAGGCCGACACCTTTCCGAGCCGGCCGATCAAGATCGTCGTGCCTTTCGCCGCGGGCGGCACCGGCGACGTGCTCATCCGCACGCTGCAGGAGCCGATGCAGCGTCGCCTGGGGCAGCCGATCATCGTGGAGAACCGCCTCGGCGCGAGCGGTTCGATGGGCACCGTGTTCGTCAAGAACGCGCCACCCGATGGCTACACGCTGCTGCAGGTGGGCAATTCGACCCTGACCACGCCGATGCTGCAGAAGACGGCCAATTACGATTCTCAGAAGGACCTCGCGCCGGTGGGACTGATCGCGACCACGCCGATGGTGTTCCTGGTCAATCCGGTCGTGCCGGCGACCAACATGCAGCAGTTCATCGACTACGCACGGGCCAATCCCGGCAAGCTCGAGTTTTCGTCGGCCGGGCGTGGCTCGCTCGCGCACCTGGCGACCGAGTCCTTCAACCAGGCGGCCGGCCTGAAGATGGTCTTCGTGCCCTACCAGGGCGCGGCACAGGCCGTCAATGCGGTGCTCGCCGGGGATGTGAAGGTGGCGCTGACCACGCCCTCGGACGCGATCAATGCCTTCGTGAGCGCGGGCCGGGTGCACATGCTCGCGGTGTCGAGCGAGAAACGCAGCCCGCTGCTGCCCGAGGTGCCGGCAATCTCGGAGGCGTTGCCCAACTTTGCGGTCAACGCCTTCTTCGGACTGTCGGCGCCGGCGGGCACGCCGAGCGCCGTGGTCGCGAAGCTCAACGACGCGCTGAACAAGTCGATCGCCGAGCCCGCGGTGCAGGCCAGGCTCAAGGCCCTGGGCATGTTCCCGAACGCAGGCAATGCCGCGAGCTTCGGCGACATGATGAAGCGCGATCATGTGCTGTGGACCGGCGTCATCGCCAAGGCGGGCATCGAGGCGGAGTGATGATGAACAACACCCTTGACGACTACTCGCCCGAGCGAATCGCCGACCGCATGCAGATCCAGGACTGCATGTACCGCTGGTGCCGCGCGGTGGACCGGCTGGACTTCAGCGGCATTCGGGACGTCTTTCATCCCGATGCGACCGACATGCATGGCGCCTACGATGGCCCGGTTGACGGGCTGGTCGAATGGATCCGCAGCCGCCACGCGGCCATCCCCTTCTCGATGCATGCAGTGAGCAATCTCCTGATCGAGTTCGCCGGCCCCGATCTCGCGCTGGTGGAGACCTACGTTCGAACCACCCAGCGTTACCCGGCCGAGGCGCGCGCGGCGCTTGACCAACTCGCCGGCGGCAAGGCAGGCGCGGACGGCGGCGGCATGGACCTCATGACCTGCTCGCGCTATGTCGATCGCTTCGAGCGGCGCGATGACCGGCGCTGGAAGATCGCGCGACGCACGCTCGTGGCGGACTGGAAGCAGTTCGTGCCCGTGCCCGCCGGCCTGCCGACGCCGCCCGCCTCGCAGCAGACCGGCCGGCGCAACCAGGACGACTTCATCTTCCAGGAACGCAAGGCGTTGGGGATCCGACCATGAACCGAAAGCAATTCCTTCGCTGCACGTTCGCAGCGTTGGCTGCAGGCGCCGCGTGGCCCGCGCTGGCTGCCTATCCCGACAAGCCGGTCATGCTCGTCGTACCCTATCCGCCGGGGGGCATGGGCAGCACCTTCGGCAACATCGTCAGCGAGGCGCTCAGCCCGAGGCTCGGCGAAAACATCGTGGTCGACTACAAGGGCGGCGCCAATGGCGCGCTTGGCGCGGCCTACGTGGCCAAGGCGCAGCCGGACGGCTACACGCTGCTGATGGCCGTCAACAGCACCATGGCCATCAACCCGCACCTGTACTCCAGGCTGCCTTTCGATCCGCTCAAGGACTTCGCGCCGGTGTCGATGATCTTCACCAATGCGAACGTGCTGGTGGTCAATGCGTCCAGCCCGGTGCGCTCGGTGAAGGACCTGATCGCCTACGCCAAAGCCAATCCGGGCAAGGCGAACTACGGCTCGGCCGGCAACGGTTCCACGCCGCACCTCTCGGGCGAGATGTTTCGCCAGCTCACCGGTGCGCCGGTGGTGCACGTGCCGTACAAGGGCAGCGGTCCGGCCATCGTGGACCTTCCCGGTGGCCAGATCGACTTCCTGTTCGTCGACACCTCGGTGCTGCCGCAGGTGCGCAGCGGCAGGCTGCGTGCACTGGCCGTCACCGGCCGCACGCGGCTGGGCGCCGCGCCCGAGCTGCCGACGATGGAGGAGGAAGGCGTGAAGGGCTTCGTGGTGGATACCTGGTACAGCATCTGCGCGCCCGCCGGTACCCCGCCCGAAGCGGTGAAGCGCCTGAACGCGGAGATCGCGAAGATGCTGGCCGATCCCGCGGTGCGCCAGCGCATGCGCGACATCGGCGTGGACCCGGCCGAAGACACGAGCGCGGCCTATCTGCAGAAGACCATTCAGGCCGACAGCGCGCGCTGGAAGAGGTTCATCCAGTCCACCGACATCCACCTCGACTGAGGCGGCGGGCGCGCGGGTCAGATCACGCCGTCGCGCTCGAAGGCGCGGATCTCCGATCCCGCGTAGCCGAGCAGTTCGCCCAGCACGTACTCGTTGTCCTCGCCATAGACGGGCGCGCCGCGCTGCGGCAACCCGCCCACATGGCTCGGCGTCTTCGACAGCCGCGCGGGCAGTTCGGTGATGGGCCATGTGCCGATGCGCGGCGCCGTCACCTCGGTCATCCACCGCTGCTGCGCAAGCTGCGGGTCGAATTCACACCGATCTTCCGCGGTCTGGCACACGCCTGCCGCGATGCCATGCGACTGCAGCAGCGCCATGCAGGCGTAGCGCTCCTGCGTGCGGGTCCAGCTCTCCACCGCTTCGTCCAGCGCGTCCTGTTGCGCGATGCGTGAGGCGAGGGTGGCGAAGCGCGGATCGCGCAGGGCCTCGGGCTCGCCAGCGGCGCCCGCCAGGGCGTGCCAGTCCCGGTCGTCGAAGCAGGCGATCGCGATCCAGCGGTCCTCGCCCGCGCAGCGATAGGCTCCATGGGGCGCCGCGGGCACGTAGGGCGATCGGTTGCCGGTGCGCGTGAAGGGCTTGCGCTGCAGCGCCCACTCCAGGCATTGCACGCCTGTGAGCATCAACCCGGACTCGCATTGCGACGCATCGATCCATTGGCCCTGGCCGGTTCGCTCGCGGTGCAGCAGGCCTGCAAGGATGGCCTGCGCGAAGCCGTAGGCGCCCATCCAGTCGAGGTACGAATACCCCCAACCGGCCGGGGGCGCGGGCTCGGGCAGGCCGGACATCTCGCTGATACCCGTGAATGCCGCGGCGATCGGGCCGACGGTGCGCATGCGGCCATAGCGCCCGTGTGCGCCCATCCCCGACTGCTGCACGTAGACGATGTCCGATCGGATACTCTTCATCGCTTCGTAGCCCAGGCTCCAGCGGTCCATGACGCCGGGCGAGAAGCCCTCGGCCACCACGTCGCTGATTGCTACCAGCTTCCGCGCGATCTCGAGGCCGCGCGGGTCGCGAATATTGAGCGACAGGCCGCGCTTGCCGGCGTTCTTGTGGTTGTAGTGCCCGCCCATGGTTGGGTCGTCGAGCCCTTGCAAAGGGCCGGTGGCATGCTGGCGCGCTTCGCGACCACCGATCGGAGCCATTGCGCCCAGACGGCTGTCGAGGTTGTCCTTCCATTCGACCTTGATGCATTCCGCGCCGAGCGCCGTCACCATGCGCGTGCCGCCGGCGGAGGCAAGAAACCAGGAGAAGTCGAGGATGCGGATGCCCTGCAGAGCAAAGGGCCTGCCGCGCCGGGAACGCGCGCTCATGGCGTCAGGCACCTTGTCCTTGCGGGCGGCCGGCGCTTCGCTGTGCGGTGTCGAGCCTTGCTGCGGCCGCCGCTCTCCGGGCCGCGGCGCGGCGCGATCGGCCACCCATGAGGTGGTCGATCCGATCCATTTGCTGCGCGGATAGGGCAGCCCGTCGATCCACGCATAAGTGCCACGGGCAGCCCAGTGCGGGTCCTCGAGATTCTCGTGCGGCTTGCGCAGTGGCGCCCACATGAGGCCGTGCGCCTGCGCCTCTTGCCAGGGCAGGTCGCGGAACCGGAAGCTGCGCACGAAGCGCTGCACCACCTCGAAGACATGGGCCTTGTGCTCATCGAAGGCCGTGGCACCTGGCACGTCGCGCTTCTTGGGGTCACGCAACGGATCCGGGCCGGTGAGGTCGTAGGCCATGCGGCGGGACGATAGAAACTCGACAAGCTTCTTCTCTTCCGCAGCAGTCACCATCCAGCCGAGGTTCCAGCGCCCGTCCTTGGTCTGCGCGAGCGACGTGGTGATATTGGGCAACTCGGCGGAGTGGCGGCAGGTCTGCCGCCGCTGGTGGGCGGCGCGCATCACCCAGGACATCAGGTCCATCTCGGTCGAGACGGACACCGCCGTGTGGATCGCACAGCTCACGTCCTGGCCCTCTCCGGTGCGTTCGCGGTGCATCAGTGCACCAAGAATGCCGATCAGCGTCTGCTCGCACGCGATGTGGCTGGCGTGGAAGGCCTGCGGTGCGATCGGAGGCAAGTCGTAGTCGCCCTTGGGATCGGGGTCATAGCCCGTGTTCATCATGACCCCGCCGAGGGCCAGGTGGATCAGGTCGCTGCCGCGGAAGTCCTTCCATGGACCGTCGTCGCCGAACGGGGTGATGCGCGCGGTGACCAGACCGGGGAAGTGACGGGCGAGATCTGGCAGCGCGAGCCCGGTGGCGAATTCCACCTGCGCCAGGCCGCCGCACAGAAAGACGTCGGCTTCTACCAGAAGCGCAAGCAGAGAAGCGCGTGCCGGCGCGACCGGCAGGTCCAGCAGCACCGAGTCCTTGTCGCGGTTGTAGGCCTGGAAAAAGAGGGAGCGCCCGTCCTGCGAGAGTGGCGGCATGCGCCGCGACGCCGCGCCGGCGAGGGGCTCGACCTTGGTGACATGTGCGCCGAGCCCGGCGAGCAGAAGGCCGCAGTACTCGGCCTCCGGCTCGCACAGTTCCAGGATCCGCAGACCCTGCAACAGGCCAGGATTGTCAGAATCATTGAATGGTTGGACCATTTAGAATATTATAGGGACACTCGCGCTTTTCACCAGAGAGAACCCAGGAGACATATCTTATGAAGACCGCCCGCCTGTTCGCCGCCGCCGCGATGCTCGTGGCCGCCGCGACTTCGTTCGCACAGGGCCCGGACGCCTATCCTTCCAAGCCTGTGACGATCATCGTGCCGTTCTCTGCGGGCGGCGCCACCGACCTGTCCGCCCGCATGATTGCGACGCTGCTGTCGAAGCAGCTCGGCCAGCCCTTCGTTGTGGAGAACCGCGCAGGCGCGGGCGGCATGATCGGCATGGGTGTCGTGGCGCGCTCCCAGCCCGATGGCTACACGCTGGGGTGGGGCGGCAACAGCCCCATGAGCGTCACGCCCCACGTCACGAAGAACCCGCCCTACGACCCGCGCAAGGCCTTCGCGCCGGTGAGCCTGGCGGCGATCTCGTCGTGGACGCTGACCTCCCGGGCCGACCTGCCCGCCAAGGACTTCGGTGAACTGGTCAAGCTCGCGAAGGCCTCGCCGGGCAAGATCAGCATCGCTTCCTCGGGCAATGGCAGCGCGCCGCACTTGCTGGCTGAGATGCTCAAGCAGTCCGCCGGGATCGACCTGCTGCATGTGCCCTACAAAGGCGAGATCGAAGGCGTCAACGCGCAGCTCGGCGGGCAAGTCGACCTCATGTTCACCTCCACCTCGGCCGCCACGCCGCAAGTGAAGGCAGGCAAGCTCAAGGGCTACGCAGTCACCACGCCCAAGCGCGAGCCGGCGCTGCCGCAGTTCCCGACGATGACGGAGGTCGGGCAACCGGACCTTACGATCGAGATCTTCTTCGGCCTGGTCGCACCAGCTGGCACGCCCAAGCCCGTGGTGGACAAGCTCGCCGCGGCGATGAAGGTCGCAGTGGCCGACGCCAACTATCGCGAGTCCATGGAGAAGGCCGGCGTCACTGCCACCAGCAGCACACCCGAGGAGTTCGGAGCCCTGCTGACTCGCCACAACGAGCGCTGGGTCGCTGTCATCAAGCGCAACAACATCACGCCCGAATGAGTCCGAAGACCCCTGGCATGGAGCCGAACGCCGTTACCGCCGACACCTACGCCCTGCGCGAGCTGACCTTTCCGAAGATGCTCGCCAGATTCACGCAACGATCGCGCGACAAGGTCTTCCTGACCGAGACGGCCACCGGCCGCACCTTCACTTACGGCGAGATCGACGCCTGGACCGACCGCGCCGCGCATGCGTTGCAGGACTTCGGCGTGAGGCGTGGCGGGCACACGGGCCTGCTCATGGGCAACTCGGCCGAGCATCTGGCGGTGTTTCTCGCCATTGCCAAGATCGGCGCAGTATCGGTGCCGGTCAACACGGCCGCGCGCGGCGAACTGCTGCGCTACTACCTCGGCCAGTCCGACTGCGAAATAGTGCTCGTCGATGCGACGCTCGCTTCGCGCCTGCATGAAGTGCTTCCGGAACTGCCGCAGCTCAAGCGCGTGATCGTGGTGCGCACGGGAGAGGAGGGCGAAACTCCGATCGAATCGGCTGGCGCATTCGAGGTCGCCGATTTCCATGCACTGGTCGAGCGCGCCCCCGGGACGCCCTTCGTTCCCGCCATCGAGCCGCGCTTCTGCGACCTGGTGCTGATCGCCTACACCTCTGGCACCACTGGTCCGTCCAAGGGGAGCATGCTGTCTCAGGCCGCGGCGCTCACCTATGGCACCAGTGCGGCCGAGGCGCAGGGCTACCGTGCATCAGACATCTTCTACGTGTGTCTGCCGCTCTTTCACAACAACGCGCTGTTGGCAGCCACGGGCGCCGCGTTGGTCTGCGGGGCTTCGGTGGTGATGTCTCGGCGCTTCTCGGTGTCGAGGTTCTGGGATGAGATCCGAGAAGCGAAGGCGACAATCACCAACTTTCTCGGCGCGATGTCCAGTTTTCTCTGGAGCCAACCCCCGTCGCCCGCCGATGCCGACAACTGCCTGCGACTGGTCAGCATGGCACCGACGCCGAAGTACGCGGCCGAGTTCGAGGAGCGCTTCGGCCTGCGGGCGATGAACAACTACGGACTGTCGGACTACGGCATGGTCACGTCCTTCACCGAGTGGGACCCGCGCGACAAGCTCGGCTCCATCGGACGGCCGAGGCGCGGCGTCCAGGTCAGCATCGTGGACGACGACGACTTCGAGCTGCCAACGGGCGAGCCGGGCGAGATGGTGCTGCGCTTCGAGGAACCCTGGCGCGGCACCATGGGCTATTACAAGATGCCCGAGGCCACACTGGCGTCACGCCGCAACCTGTGGTTCCACACCGGCGACCGGGGCATGCGCGACGCCGACGGCTACCTCTACTTCGTCGACCGCAAGAAGGATTGCATCCGTCGTCGCGGCGAGAACATCTCGGCCTTCGAGGTCGAGCAGATCATCGCCACGCATCCCGGCGTGGCCGACGCCGCGGTCTTCCCGGTGGCGACGGCGAGCAACGACGAGGAGGTGGCGGCAGTGATCGTCACGAAGCCCGGCGCGCAGCTCGACGAGCTGCAGTTGGTCGCGCATTGCCAGCGCAACATGGCCTACTTCATGGTGCCTCGCTACATCCAGTTCCGAGAAGCGCTGCCGACTACCATGAGCCAGAAGGTGGAAAAGTTCAGGCTTCGCCAGGAGCTCGAGGCCGGGCTTTCGCAGGCCTGGGATCGCGAGGCGGCCGGCGTAGTGCTGGCGCGTTAGCGTCGGGCGTGTCGGCATTCACCATGTAGCCGCGGTGCAGTTTGGTGAGCGCCGAACTCATCTCGGACACCGCCTTCTCCGCGTCTCGCGCGCGCAGGTGCTTGAGCAGCCGCTTGCGCGAAGGATGCGTGTAGTCCTGCTGCTCGGTCGGGCCGATCGCCTTCACAAACTGGCGGGTGATCTCCATGATCCCTTCGGTCGTCGCAATCAGGACGGGGTTATGCGTGGTCCGTGCCAGCATCACGTGGAAGGCCTGGTGGTGCCGGGTCCGCTCTTCGAAATCGCCGGCCTGCTTCGCGCGCGCGGCGGCCGCGACGTTGGCCTCCAGTGCGTCGATCTCCTCGTCGGTGATGCGCTCGCAGGCTACGCGGATCACCGCGGCGCTCACCGCGATGCGCGCCTCGGTCAGGTGCTGCGGCGTGATCGCGCCGAGGAAGTAGAGATCGCGCATGCCCGCAACGACGGCGTTCGAGCTGCCCGGCAGCACGAAGGCACCGCCGGTTGCGCCCAGTCGCAACTCGATCAGGCCGCTGAGTTCAAGCGCGCGCAGCGCCTCGCGCATGGTATTTCGGCTGACGCCGAAGCGCTTGGCCAGCTCGCGCTCCGGTGGGAGCTTGTCGCCGGGACGCAGCTTCCCTTCCGAGATCAGGCGCCGCAACTGGTTGGCCACCTCCTGGAAGATGCGCTGCGGATTGATGGGAACAACGTCGAAGTCGTCGCGGTCGAGGGAGTTGGGCATGAGGCGGATCGTAGCGGCAACGAGCATGTCTGCCGCACATTGACCTAATGGTTGGACCAATAATATGATCGATCAATGAGAAACGCCATCACTTCCACGCTGCAAGGCCAGGTGGCCATCGTCACCGGCGCCGCGCGCGGCCTCGGGCGCGCATACGCGTTGCGGCTCGCGCAACTGGGCGCCGATGTGGTGGTCGCCGACATCGACCTTGAGTCCGCGCGGGAGTTCGGCGAGGGGCTCACGGCATCGGGTGTACCCGAAGAGATCCGCGCCCTGGGCCGCCGCAGCATCGGCGTGCAGGGCGACCTGCGTCGGCGCGAGGGCGCGCGCGCCCTCGTGGAAAGAACGATGGCGGAGTTCGGCCGCATCGACATCCTGGTCAACAACGCCGGTGGGGCCTTCACGCCGGTCGAGCGCAGCCTGGCCTCGCAGATGCCGGACGAGGACAGCGATGCGATGCTGGACGTGAACTACCGCAGCGCTCTCTTCTGCAGCCAGGAGGTATTGCCCGCGATGCGCGCGCAGGGTGCCGGCGTGATCGTGAATATCGCCACCCTGGCCGCGCTCGACCCGTCGCGCGCCGCCGGGCGCCTCGCGCCCTATGCCATCGCGAAGGGAGCGCTGCTTACTCTCACGCGATATCTCGCCCACGAGCTCGGTCCAGAGGGCATTCGCGTCAACTGCATCGCGCCCGGTTCGATGATGACCGAGCGCATTCGCAAGCAGGCGGCCGAGCGTGGCATGCAGAACGAGAAGGAACTCAAGCGCATCCCGCTGCGCCGCTTCGGCGAAGTCGAGGACTGCGCGAACGTGCTGGAGTTCCTGGTCACGCCGTTGTCGGGCTATGTGACGGGGCAGTGCATCTCGGTGTGTGGTGGGCAGGTATTGACGCCATCGTGAGGTCGCTCATGGGCTGTCTCAGCCCATGAACACGCCACCGTTCACGTCCACGCACGTGCCGGTGACGTAGGACGCCTGTTCGCTCGCAAGGAAGAGAACGGCAGCCGCCACTTCGTCCGTGTGCCCCAGCCGCCCCATCGGAATCGCGCGGGTCGCCGCAGTGATGACTTCCGGACTGGAAAGCGAGGACAGTGCAGTCTCGATCCGGCCCGGCGCGACGCAGTTGACGGTGATGCCATCTGGCGCATAGCTGCCCGCCAGGTGCCGCGTGAGTCCGATCAGGGCCGCCTTGGAGGCGGCATAGTCGACGCCGGCCGGTGCCACGAAAGTGCGTCCGGCGCGCGAGGCGATGTTGATGATGCGGCCGAAGCCCCGCTGGCGCATGCCCGGGATCAACTCGCGCGAAAGAATGAATGGCGCGGTGAGATTGACTCGCAGCACGCGCTCCCAGTCTGCGGTCGTTACCTCGGTGGGTGGAACGGGCTGGCCGTTGCGCTTGCTGGAGACGCCGGCGCAGTTGACCAGGATGTCGCCGCCGCCGAACAGTTCCTTCATGCGTGCCGCGACACCCAGCACCTGCGTTTCGTTCCCGATGTCGGCCACTTGCGCATGCACCGGTGCGTGCGGTGTGGACAGCCGGTCCGCCGCGGCTTGAACGCTTTCGCTCACATCCGCCGACAGCACGCGGTGCCCCAGCCCGACGAAGCCGCGAGCGATGGCCAGGCCGATGCCGGCTGCGCCGCCGGTGACGAGTACGGATCTCTGGGTCGGCATGGCTTGACGGCTCCTTCGTGAAACATGGATTGAGGAACGAAGTATAGGCACTGTGATAGCATTGGTCCAACCATTCAACAGTTAGATGTTTTGAGCATGAACAACCGAACATTGCGCGGTCGCGTCGCCATCGTCGGCATCGGCGAGACGACCTACTACCGTCATGGCCAGTCGCCCGATTCCGAGTTCAAGCTGGCGCTCAAGGCGATCCTCGGTGCCTGCCGCGATGCCGGGATCGACCCGCGCGAGATCGATGGCTTCGCCTCGTACAGCAACGATCGCAACGATCCCTCGCGCCTGGCTGCCGCGCTCGGGCTGCGGCAACTGCGCTCCACCACCATGCAGTGGGGGGGCGGGGGCGGCGGCAATTGCGCGGCAGTGGCCAATGGCGCGGCCGCAGTCGCGGGCGGCCTGTCGGACTGCGTCGTCGCGTTCCGTGCGCTGGCACAGGGGCAGTTCGGCCGCTTCGGGCAGGCGCCCACCGGGCCGACGATTTCCGGCGACATGGCCTGGCAGGCGCCCTACGGCGTGCTGTCGCCCGCTCAGAAGTTCGCTATGAAGGCGCGCCGATTCATGCACGATCACGGGGTGAAGCAGGAGGCGCTGCGCGCGATCGCCATGGCGTCCTATGCGCATGCCCAGCGCAACCCGCGAGCGGTGATGCACGGCAAGCCGTTGACCGAGGCGCAGTACGACGATTCGCGCTGGATCGTCGAGCCCTTCCATCTGTTCGATTGCTGCATGGAGAACGATGGGGCGGCCGCGGTGATCATGGTGCCGGCGGAGCGGGCGAAGGACTTTCCCAACAGGCCGGTGTACGTCCTCGGCGCGGCCACCGGGTCGGACGAGCGCGTGGGCGCGGTGCCCCACAACACGCCTAACTACGCGAGCTCCAGCTTCGCCACCGTCGCGCCGAATCTCTACCGCATGGCCGGTGTCACACCGAAGGACGTGGGCGTGGTGCAGAGCTACGAGAACTTCACCGGCGGCGTGCTGATGGCGCTGGCCGAGCACGGCTTCTTCCATCCGGACGAGGCCAACGAATTCCTACGGCTCGAGAACCTGCTGGCACCCAGCGGCAAGCTGCCGCTCAACACCAGCGGTGGCAATCTGGCCGAGTGCTACATGCATGGCTTCGAGCTGGTGCTCGAAGCGGTGCGGCAGGTGCGCGGCACCTCCACCGCGCAGGCGCCGCGCAACGACGTGGCGCTGGTCATCGGCGGGCCGATGGTCACGCCCGTCAGCAATCTCATGCTCGGATCGGAGGCTGCACTGTGAGCGCTCATACCTATCTGCCACCCGGCTTGCCTATTCCGGTCCCCGAGCCGGACGGCCTCTCCAGGCCCTACTGGAGCGGCTTGAGCGAGAACCGCCTGCGAGTGCAGCGCTGCGGCGGTTGCGGCACGTGGCAGTTCGGACCGGAATGGATCTGCCACCACTGCCATCGCTTCGACCCGGACTGGGTCGAGGTCGCGCCGCGCGGCCGCATCTACAGCTGGGAGCGCGTGTGGCACCCAGTGCATCCCTGCCTGAAGGGCGCAGGACCGTACCTCGTGGTGCTGGTGGAGCTGCAGCAGGCCGGCGGCGTGCGCATGCTCGGGAACCTGCTCGGCGATCCGATGCGGCAGGTGGTGATTGGCGCCGAGGTTGAGGGGGTCTTCGAGCACCACCCGCAGGCCGAGCCGTCGTACACGCTGATGCAGTGGCGCTGCGTGGCCTAGGTTCGGCCGGCCTGCCGCTCGGGCTGATCGTCGCGCTCGGGGTCGGGCACGCGGCGTTCGCCGGCAACCGCTTCACGATCACGCTGCACGCAGTCGCGCTGCATGCATCGCCGCTGGCGATCGGCACCCTGCTGGGGCTCGTGATGATCGTTCCGATGCTGGCCGCGGTGAAGATCGGACGCTGGTCGGACCGCATCGGCTACGCGCCCTTCGCGGCCGGCGGCCTGGCGCTGCTGCTGGTGGCCGGCCTGCTGGTCGCCGCATGGCCCTCGATGCCCTCGCTCTATGCCGCGAGCGTGCTGACCGGTACGGGCTACATGTCGGCGCATGTCGCAATCAACCTGGCGATCGGCCGCGCCAGCGCACCGCAGCGCCGCACGGATGCCTTCTCCGTGATGGCCGTCGTGTTCTCGCTGTCGGGGCTCACGGGGCCGATGCTGGCGGGTGTGGTCATCGATCATTCCGGGCATCGCTGGTCCTTTCTGGCCTTGTGCGCCTTCGCGCTCGCGAGCTTGGCGCTGTTGCGCCGCGCGGCCTCCCGATATCGTCTGCCGCCGTCGGGGGAGGGCGCTCAGGCGCGGCCGCGCGTCGGCGACTTGCTGACCCAAGGACCGCTGCGCGCGGTGTTCTTTGTCAGTGGGCTGCTTTCGATGGGCTGGGACCTGTTCACTTTTCTGGCACCGCTGCAGGGCGTGCGGGCCGGCTTGAGCGCGACCAGCACCGGCGCGCTGATGGGCCTCTTCGGCGTCGGGACCTTTGCGATCCGACTGCTGCTGCCGCGCATCTCGCGCGGCGCGGGCGAATGGGGCACGATGGGTGGCGCCTTGTTCGTCACGGCGCTGGGGTACCTGGCCTTCCCGCTCCTGAGCGACTTCGGGCCGCTGATGGTCGCGTCCTTCCTGCTCGGGATGAGCCTGGGTTGCGGGCAACCCGTCTCGATGGCACTCGTTCACAGGCATTCGCCCGAGGACCGCATTGGCGAGGCGGTCGGCGTGCGTTCCACCATCACCAGCGCGAGCCAGACCTTCCTGCCAATGCTGTTCGGCGCGCTGGGCTCGGCCGTCGGGATGATCGCGGTGTTCTGGGCGGTCTCGGTGCTGCTGGCGGCGGGCGGTGCCTTCGCTATCCGGCGACGCTGACCCGCCGCCGGAGCAGCGGGGCGAAGCCTGCGCCCACAACGGACAGGGCGGCCGCAGGCAGCAGCAGCGGGGCGGCATACGCTTGGAGCCAATCGCTCGGTGTGGTGGTCTTCGGCGGCTCGGTCGATGCCAGCCGCCGCCATGCCCCACAGTGCGCGCCAGGCCAGCAGCGCGTCGAAGAAGTCCGCGCGTGCCGCGGCTGCCGAAGTGAGGCCGCAGCCGACGAGCGCAAACGTCATCAAGCGCTGCTTGCCGAAGCGGTCCGCGAGCGGACAACAGCTGCATCAGTCCATAGGCGACTGCAAAGGCGACGATGAGGCGGACTGCATCGCCCGCGCCGCGGTGAAATTCGAGAGCGAAGCGCGGCAGCGGCGAATCGCACACCCGAAGCGCCGCGGCGCTGAAGAAGGCTGCCGCCGCGAGCAGGCGGACTCGCGCGCCGGGTGCAGCGCTCATTGCCAACGCTCGAGCACGTCGGCTGCAGGCGTTGGCTGTTTCGGCGCCGGTCCCTGAATCTGCGAAGGCGTGCGGGAGAAGCGCGGGGCAGGCGCCGGCTGGCGGACGCCTTCCACCTCTACGAACGTGTTGCGCGCTCGGTTGTGCGGATGCACCTGTGCCCGCGACAGGGGCAGCACGGGGGCGAAGCACACGTCGGTGCCTTCCAGTGCGGCCGTCCATTCCTGCTGCGTCTTCTGCTTGAAGACGCGGGCGAACTCATCGTGCAGCCGGGGCCATTGCGCGCGATCGTTCTGCGCGCGGTGCAGCTCGGCCGGAAGTCCGACACGCTCGCAGAACTCCGAGAAGAACTGCGGCTCGATCGCACCGAGCGTGACATGCTCCCCGTCCGCGGTCTCATACACGCGGTAGTAGGGCGCACCGCCGTCGAGCAGATTGCTGCCGCGCGTTTCGCCGAACACGCCGCGCATCTGCTGGCTCACGAAATTGGTCATCAGTGAGGCGGCGCCGTCGCTCATGGCTGCGTCCACCACCTGGCCGCGACCGGAAAGGCCCGCCTCGCGCAGCGCCGCCAGGACGCCGACGATGAGGTAAAGGCTGCCGCCGCCGTAGTCGCCGATCAGGTTCAGCGGCGGCACGGGCGCGCCGTCCTTCGGCCCGATCGCATGGAGCGCGCCGCTGATCGCGATGTAGTTGAGGTCATGGCCGGCAGATTGCGCGAGCGGTCCCTCCTGGCCCCAGCCCGTCATGCGGCCGTAGACGATGCGCGGGTTGCGCGTGAGCACCGTGTCGGGGCCGAATCCGAGGCGCTCCATCACGCCGGGGCGGTAGCCTTCGATCAACACGTCGGCCTTCTCCAGCAGCTTGAACACCTGCTCGCGCGCGGCGGCGTCCTTCAGGTCGGCCAGCACCACGCTGCGGCCCCGGCCGGTGATGTTGTGCGGCTCGCCCAGCTTCTTGCCGGGCCGGTCGATGGTGACGACATCCGCGCCCATGTCGGACAGCAGCATGCAAGCGAACGGACCGGGGCCGATGCCGGCGAACTCGACAACGCGCAGGCCGCGCAAGGGGCCGGAAGGGGATTCGGTCTTCATCCAGTTTCTCCAGGGTTTCGAGATGTTCAGGCCAAAAGCAGCAGGGCGGCCTCGCGGGCGGATTGCCCGACGCGCACGCCCTTGTCGCGGGCGATGCGGTTGGCGGCGCTGATCACGCCGTCGAAGTAGGTACTCTGGCCATCGCCCATGCGTGCGGTGAGCGCACTCACGCTGGCACCGGCAATGCCGTCGGGCTCTACGGCCTCGAGCGCGCTCAGGCCGCTACCGTTCTTGCCGCCGCCGCCGTCGGAGCAGATGAAGGCCCAGGGGCGGAAGTCGCGGAAGTAGCCGACCACGCTGCGCCCGGTGTGGCCGGCGGTGCACAGGACATTGCGCTCGCGGTCCTCGGGCCGGGCGTAGGCGATGGAATCGGTGCACACGATGCTGCGGCCGCTATCGGCCGTGTGCACCACGAGTCGGCGCGCGGGATCGAAGGTCGCGGGCTTATTCTCGCCCGTCAGCATGCAGCGCGCGGCATCGCGTACCGTCATGCCTGGCGTGATGCCCAGCGCCTGCGCTGCGTCGTTCACACGGCTGACGATGCCGTGGTCGTACAGATCGGCGCCGTTGCCCATCTCGGCGGTCATCACGTCGGCTGCGGCGGCCGGCACGCCCAGTGCCTCGTAGTACCACAGGCCCGCGATGCCCGCGCCATCCTTGCCGATCGCACAGTCCAGCCCGATGACGGCCTGCGGCCTCGCCAGCATCACCATGCGGGCGCAAAGCACGCCGCTGTATGAGGCGTTGACGACCACGTCGCCGACAGTATCGGGCGCGTGGGCCACACGGCTCTCGACATAGGTCGCGGAATCGAAGACCAGCACGCGGCCGGCGGGAAGATGGTGGATCGTGGGAGGGTTGGCCATGGATGAAGTGTAATGGTCAGTCCATTGCAAGTCTACGAAATTGAGCTGTCAGACCCTTGGTGCCCTTGGGCTATCCTCGGTCAACACAACTTTGACGACCCAAGTGATGCAACCCATTCCGCAGCTGTCCTTCCAGGAGGTGAAGACGCGTCGCGTCTTCGAGGAGATCTGCGAGCAGATCCGAAAGCGCCTAGCCTCCGGCATGCTCAAGCCCGGTGACAAGCTGCCGGCCGAACGCGACCTGGCGGTGGAGTTCCAGGTCAGCCGGCCCGCGGTGCGCGAGGCGCTGCGCACCCTGGAGATCTCCGGCGTCGTATCCCTGCAGAAGGGCGTGAAAGGCGGCGCCTTTATCCGCGACGGCAACCCGGCGTTGCTCACGCAGTCGCTGCAGGATCTGATGTTCCTGGGCCGTGTGTCGCTGGCCGGTCTGGTCGAGGCGCGGCGGCTCATCAACGGCATGGTGATCCAGCTGGCCTGCGAGCGCGCGACGGAGGAGGATTTTGCCGCCATCGAGCAGAACATGATGGAGATCGAGAAGAGCGAAGATTTACCCAAGCGCGCCGACGCGGGCGTGCGCTTCTTCGGTCTGATCGCCCGGGCCACGCGCAACGAAGTGCTGGCGATGCTGGTCGATTCGCTGTCGGACATCATCCGCTACGTGATCGACCAGACCGGCCGCAAGGCGCGCCCCGAGTTGGTGCCGGTGCGTCGGCGCATCCTGAAGGCCTTGCGAGCGCGCGATGCGAAGGCCGCGGCCAAAGGAATGGACGAGTACCTGACGATCGTGCAGGAAGGCATGGATGCCGTGCCCGCGTCGGTGCCCGCGCCCGCCCGCAAGACTTCTCGCTGATTTCCCACTGATCCCCCGCCCCGAGCGAGGGCTCGTCCCGGCCCAGGGGCTTGACAGGTGCTCTTCGCTGTTTAGAATGGTCAAACCATTCACATATAGTGGTTCAACCTTCCACGCATTCCCACCGAGGACCCCTGTCATGACCGAGATCGTCGTCAACGAAGCCAACCAATGGCGCCTGAACACCCCCGGCTCTGCCGGTTGGGAGAAGTCGCCGCAGCCCGGAGCCGCCAACAAGTACCTGATGATCTCGGCGGACACGCATGCCAACGAGCCCGGCAACCTGTGGGCCGAGCGCATCGACGCCAAGTACCGCGACCGCCTGCCCAAGGTGTGGATCGACGAGAAGGGCGTGCAGTGGCGCAAGATGGAAGCGTCGGAGCAGCCTGACCGCCTCATCCTTGCCAAGCTCGAGGGCGAGGACCTGGCCCGCTCCAAGGCTGGCGCGACCGCTTCCGAGCGCGGCCCCAGCGTGGAGCAGCGGCTGAACGACCTGGAACTCGACGGCATCGATGGCGAGATCATCTTCCCCGGCAAGGGCCTGGGCATGTGGTACACGTTCGATCCCGACTTTGCCCACGCGCAGTGCGAGGTCTACAACACCTGGGCCTGGGAGAACTTCGGCCCCCACGTCGAGCGCCTGTCGCCGGCCGCGGCGCTGGCCACCGGCAACATCGAAGCGACGCTCAAGGAGATCGACCGCTGCCTGAAGCTGGGCTTCCGTCACTTCACGCTGCCATGCAAGCCGCTGTTCGGCCCGCCCAAGACCAACGAGCTCAACTACAACAAGGTGGAGTTCGACCCGATGTGGGCGCGCTTCGTCGAGGCGGGCGTGCCGGCGACGTTCCACGTCTCCACCGGCAAGGACCCGCGCACGACGCGCGGCAATGGCGGCGCGGTGGTGAACTACGTGGTGCACTCGCTGTCGCCAACTCTTGAGCCGCTGGTGAACATCTGCGCCTCGGGCGTGGCCGAGCGCTTCCCAGACCTGCGCTTCGGCAGTGTCGAGGCCGGCATCGGCTGGGTGCCATGGATGCTGGACGCAATGGACGAGGCTTACCTGAAGCACCACTTCTGGGTACGGCCCAAGCTGAAAATGCTGCCCTCGGACTACTTCAAGGCGCGCGGCTTCGCGACTTTCGGGGAGGACCGCGCCGGCCTCGGCCTGATGGAGGAACATGGGCTGCAGGACAACTTCATGTGGGCCAACGACTACCCGCACCACGAGGGCACCTGGCCGCACTCGGCCCAGGCCATCGAGCGCCAGATGGGCCATATGAGCGAGGTGTCGCGCCGCAAGGTGCTGGGTGAGAACGCCGCGCGCGTTTTCGGCTTCAAGGAAGCCGCCGCCAAGTACGGCTACCAGTTCTGACGGGGCGATGACGACCTTCACGCCCTTCCATCCCGGGCACGAAGGGCTGGAGGCGGACGCATCCCGCTACGTGGACGTGGCGAGCCTGCCCTGGAAGCCAACGCCCACGCCCGGCATCGAAATGAAGGTGCTGATGCAGGACGACGCCAGCGGGCTGCTGACAGCGCTGTTCCGCTGGCAGCCGGGCACGCAATTGCCGCTGCACGAGCACGTGGAGGTCGAGCAGACCTACGTGCTCGAGGGCAGCATCGTCGACGACGAAGGCGAGGTGCGCGAGGGCGACTTCGTCTGGCGCCCGAAGGGCAACCGGCACCTGGCCCGATCGCCCGGCGGCGCGCTGGTGCTGTCCTTCTTCCTCAAGCCCAACCGCTTCCTCGAGGGGGAGCATGCCGGCAAGGAACTCAAGTGACGATCTACCGATGCGCGCTGTTCAGCCGGCGTGCGGATGTGACGCGGGCGCAGTTCAAGAGCCACTGGCTCGACGTGCACGGACCGCTGGCGGCCCGTCTGCCTGGCCTGGGCACCTACCGGCAGAACCATATCCGCGAGCGACTGTATGAAGCGCCGGGCTCGCCGCTGCAGGCGATCGACGGCATCGCGCAGCTGTCCTTTCCGAGCATCGCTGCGATGGAAGTGTCCGATGCGTCGCCCCAGTACGCGGCCTGCAAGCTCGACATTCCCAAATTTCAGGGCGGGATCACCATCCTCGTGATCGAGGCCGATGAGTTGATGCCGGGATCGGCGACGCCGGCCAAGCTGATGTGGGTGTCGACCTGCCGCGCCGACGCCACGCCGGGCGGTCTGCGCGAGCGCTGGCTGGCAGCGCACCGTGACGCTGCGTGCGAGCTGCCCGGTGCCCGCCGCTTCGTGGAGAACTTCGTAGTGGATCGTGCGCATCCCGTGGCGGCCGGCGTGCCGTCGGGCGACCCATCAGGCGCCGAGGCGGTGGGCGAGCTGTGGTTCGACGATGCCGCTTCGGCGCGCGCGGCGCTGGAATCGCCCGCCGGCCGCGGGCTGGTCTTCGAGGACCCGCTGCTTGAGTCCGTGGCCGTGTATCTCGTGCAGGAAGTGAAGATCGTGTGAGCGGGACGTCCTCTCGCCAGTGGGATGGCGTGGACGCGGCCGACGTGGTGGTGGTCGGCGGCGGCGCTTCCGGGCTCGCTGCCGCCATCGAGGCGGCTGCCGCAGGCGCCAGCGTGCTGGTGCTGGAGAAGAACCCGGTCCCGGGCGGCAGCAGCCGGCTGTCCGTCGGCTCCATCAATGCTGCGGGCTCGCGCCTGCAGCAGCGCGCCGGCATCGTCGATTCGCCCGACGAGCACTTCGAGGACATGGACCATTTCATGGGCCCGTTCGCGTCGCAGGAGAACCGCGCGTTCCGGCGCCTGCTGGTGGACAACGCGGCCGACACGCTGCACTGGCTGATGTCGCTGGGGCTGAGCTTCTACGGGCCCACTGCCGATCCCCCGCACCGCCATCCTCGCATGCACAACGTGCTGCCGAACTCGCGGGCCTATCCCTACTACCTGTCGAGGGAGGCGAAGCGCCGCGGCGCGCGGGTGTTGTGCGGTGCCCGGGCGACCGAACTGCTGCGCGCGGATGACGGCGGTGTAGGGGGCGTCGAAGCGCTCATCGACGGGCGGCGTGTGGAGATCACCGCGCGGCGCGGCGTGATCCTCTGCTCCGGCGACTACAGCAACGGAGCTGCGCTGAAGGCACGTTTTCGGCCGGAGCTAGCGCACGTCCCGGGCGTCAACCCGACGGCGACCGGCGACGGCCACCGGCTGGCCGAAGCGATCGGCGCGCGCATCGTCAACGGCGAGGTGGTCTTCGGCCCCGGCCTGCGCTTCGGCGCGCCGGCGAGACCGAGCCTGGTACAGCGGCTGCCGCCTTCATGGGCGCTCGGCAAGCTCATGGCGCTGGCGCTCGCGGCACTGCCGGCCGCGCTCTTTCGTCCCTTCGTGATGTCCTTCATGACCGCCTCGCTGGGGCCGGAAGCAAGCCTGGTGCGCAGCGGCGCCGTGCTGGTCAACCGCGACGGCGAGTGCTTCGCCGACGAACAGCTGGCACCCGGTCTCGCGATCGCCGCGCAGCCGGGCGGGCAGGCTTGGCTGGTGTTCGACGATGCGCTCGCGCGCAGGTTCTCGGCGCCGCCGCACCATGTCTCGACCGCTCCGGGTGTCGCCTTCGCCTACCTGCCGGACTACCGGCGGCATCGCAAGGACCTGTATCGCACTGGCACCACCGCAGCGGCGCTGGCTCGTGCGATGGGACTGCCGGCCGATGCGCTCGAAAGCACCTTGAGGAGTCGCCAATGGCAATCGCCGCTGCATGCGCTCGGCCCATTGGAGGCAAGGATCGTCATCACCGATGGCGGACTGGCGGTCAACGGCTCGCACCAGGTGCTGCGTGCGGATGACAGCATGATTCCCAGGCTCTACGCGGCGGGCGCCGCAGGGCAGGGCGGCGCGCTTCTGGCCGGCAACGGCCATCACATCTGCTGGGCAGTGACGTCGGGGAGGCGGGCAGGACGATTCGCGGCGACCGCTGCCGCATGACTCACTGCTTGCGCGAGTTCCAGAGTTCCATGTAGTTCGCTTGCAGGCGTTCCAGGAACTTGTTCATCTCGGCGACCGCTGCATCGGCGTCACGTGCACGCAGGTGCTTGAGCAGCCGGCGGCGCGAGGGCAGGGTGTAGGGGTTGTCGCTCGGGCCGATGGCCTTGACGAACTCGCGCATCACTTCCATCACACCTTCCATCGTGATCTCGATGATGGGGTTGCGGGTGGCTGCGGCCAACAGGTTGTGGAACTCGCGATGCAAGTCCGCGCGCTCCTCGAAGTTGCCGGCCTTGTCGGCCTTGGTGGCCTGTGCCACGTTGAGTTCGAGCGCCTTCAGATCGTCTTCGGTCAGGCGCTCGCAGGCCACCCGCACCACGATCTCGCTCAGCCAGACGCGCGCCTCGGTGAGATGCGCGGGCTTGATGGCGCCGAGGTGATAGAGGTCCCGCAGGCCGTTGACGACCACGCCGGAGTTGCCCGGAAGCACGAAGGCGCCGCCGGCGGCGCCCTTGCGCAGCTCGATCATTCCGCTCAGTTCGAGGGCACGCAGCGCCTCGCGCAGTGTGTTGCGGCTGACCTTGAATTTTGCGGAGAGATCGCGTTCGGCGGGGAGGCGGTCGCCGGGCTTGAGCCGGCCGGTGGCCACCAGGTCGCGGATCTGCGCCGCGATCTCTTCGAACGCGCGCGAGGGTGCGATGGGCTCGAATCCAAGGGAGGATTCGAAGGCTTCTTTCGTGCGGAGGTCGGCGTGGCTCACGGCGCGGATTCTAGCCCCTCGCCCCGTTCAACCGGCCAGCGGAAACGCCGCCGCGAGTAGCTCATTGGCGATCCTGACGACCGCCGGGCCGTCCTTGTCAGACTCGGCCAGGGCCTTTTGCCAAGCGGGATCGGCACGGAAAGCCGCCCATGCGCGGTCGCGTTCCTCGTGCGATTCCCACTGGAGCATGTACTTGACCTGCATGTTGTCTTCGCCGACGGCCACGGTGAAGACCGGCGTCACGCGGCGGATGCTGTATTTCTCGAAGAGTCCGAGGGTGGTCGTCTCGAAGCGCTTGAGGACTGCGGGCAACTTGCCCGGAGCACAGGTATAGGTGCGGAATTCGTAGAACAAGGGGTGAATCCTTTACTAGAGCGGACGCGAGGCGAGCAGCGGCCCGTCCTCGTACTGAAGGACGACGAGTTCGACCGGTATGCCGCACTCGAACGGCTTGCCATCCCGCTCGACGAGACGGGTGGCGATTCGCAGGCCAATGTCGAGGTCGACCACGCACACGGCATAGGGCGCTTCGTCCACGAACACCTTGGGTGCGGCATGGATGCGTGTCCATGAATAGAGCGTGCCGCGCTGTCCCAGCTCTTTCCACTGCATCCGCGGCGACCAGCAATACGGGCATACCGGCTTGGGCGGGAAGGTGAACTTGCCGCAGGCCTCGCAGCAGGTGCTTTGCCAGCGGCCGTCGCGAAGGCCTTCCCAGAAGGTCTGCGTGAAGGCCGACACGCGCGGCGGGTAGGCGCGCGTACGTCCCACGGGAATCATCTCGAGCGTCATCGTTGGGCCTCCATCACGTGGACAAGGGCGGCGTTGTAGTTGCCGAGTTCGCCGGTAGTCAGGCCCAGGCGTGCACCCGCGACCTGGCGTTCGCCGGCGCGGCCACGCAGCTGGTCGGCCATCTCGCAGTAGTTGTAGAGGGATGTGACGTACGCCGGATGGCCGCGCGAGGTCAGGCCGCCAGAGGTCGAGATCGGAATCTGCCCGCCGAGCTTTGTGCGGCCGTCGGCGGCGGCAGGTGCGCCTTCCCCGCGCCCGAAGAAGCCCACCGCCTCGCTCACCAGCACCTCGACGATGGTGCAGGGCGCATAGAACTCGGCCACGTTGATGTCCTTCGCGGCGAGCCCTGCCTGCGCGTACGCCGTGGCGGCCGCCTGCTTTGCGGCGATCAGCTCGGTCATGTCGTTCGGCACCTCGTTGATCTGGTGCGACCCGTCATGGCAGAAGCCGCGCCCGCGCACCAGCGCATAGGGGCGGCCGAGCGACTTCGCGACCTCCTCGGACGCCAGCACGAGGCAGGCCGCGCCGTCGCTGCGGCCCGGCACGTCATAGAGGCCCAGCGGCTCCACGATCGGTCGCTGCTCCAGCACCTCCGGCAGGGTGATCGGCTTGCGGTACTGCGCCAGCGGGTTCATCGAGGCATGCCAGCGGTTCTTGACAGCGACCGCACCCAGCTGCTCGCGCGTGGCGCCGTATTCGTGCATGTAGCGCATGGCATCCATGGCGTACCAGCTGATGGGGATGAAGCCGCCCGAGGCATGGAAGTCCACGTCGCCCGTGGTGCGCATGCTGCTCATCGCGTGCTCGGAGGCCGGCGTGGCCGCCTCCATGTTGATGCCCAGCGCGAGCGCGACCTCGGTGCGGCCGAGCAGGATCTCGTCGCAGGCCCGGTCGAAGCAGACAGCGCCAGTCATGCCGTTGCCCATCACCTCCAGCACGCTGCCGGTGCATTGCAGACGCAGATGGCTGACCAGGAAAGTGGAGAAGTACTTCTGCAGCGTGTAGGGCCTGGGCAGCGTCAGCACCAGACTGCCGATGTCCTTCTTCTCGACGCCGGCGTCCGCGACTGCCTCGACCACCAGCTTGGTCATGATCTCCTGCTCCAGCACCTGCAGCGGCTCTTCCGCCTTGGTCTGGTGGCGGCCGACCGGGATCGCGCTGGTGCCAATGATGGCAACTCGACGAGTCATTGGGTGGGTCCCCTTGGTTGAAATGGTAGGCCAGTATATCTATAATGGTCTAACCATTCAACTTCTGGAACAAACCCGTGACGAACCCGAACCTCGCGTCCGCTGACACGCAGAACGCCTTCGACGTGCGGGCCTTCCGCAGCGCGCTCGGCAGCTTCCCGACTGGCGTCGCCATCATCACCACCACTGGCTCCGATGGAAAACCGATCGGACTCACCTGCAACTCTTTCAGCTCGGTGTCGCTGGAGCCGCCGCTGGTGTCCTGGGGCCTGCGACTGGCCAGCAAGAGCCTGGAGGCCTTCCGTCAGAGCGGTGCCTTCGCGATCAATGTGCTGGCGGAGGACCAGAAGGAGCTGTCGGCGCGCTTCGCCAGTGGTGCCGTCGTCGACAAGTTCGACGGCGTGGCATGGACGTCGGGTCACCGCGGGCTGCCGGTGATCGCCGGCAGCGTGGCCACCTTCGAATGTGACAAGTTCGCCGAGCACCTCGCCGGCGACCACGCGCTCTTCCTCGGCCAGGTGGCGAAGTTCGACCACGGCCGGCAGGAAGCCTCGCTGGTGTTCTACAAGGGCGCCTACATGATGCTGGCGCAGTCGCTGCGTGAGTTGGCGGCGAGCGGACAGCTCGATTCGCTCCACCTCGACCAGGCGCGGCGGCTGATCAATTGCATGCTGCTGCGCCTGGCATGCCAGAACGGCGCGACGGAGGACTTCGACGCCATCGAGAGCAACATCGCCGAGATCGAAAACTATCAGGATGCAGCGCATCGTGCCGAGGCCAGCATCGAGTTCTTCCGCTTGGTTACCAAGGCCGCGCACAACGACGTGCTGGTGGTCGTGGCGGAGACGCTCACGACGCTGCTGCGGCATGTGCTGCAGACCGATTCCACACTTCGGGCCCGTCCTGAGCTCGTGCCGGTGCGCCGGAAGATCCTCGCGCACATGCGCGAGCGCGACCCCGACGCGGCGGAAGCCGAAATGAGCCACTACTTCGACCAGCTTCGCCGCGGTGCCGCAGCGCAGGAGACCCTCGCATGAAAATGAATGAACTACCCACGACGGAATGTGACGTGCTGGTGATCGGCTCGGGCGCCGGTGGCCTCTCGACCGCCATCACTGCCACGAAGAACGGCCTGGATGTCATCGTCGTCGAGAAGGAGCCGGTGTTCGGCGGCACCACTGCCTTTTCCGGCGGCGTGCTGTGGATTCCGCTGTCGCCGCATGCGAAGAAGGCCGGCTACGCCGATACGCGCGAGGCCGTCATTCGCTACATGAAGGCCGAAACGGGGCGCTGGTACGACGCTCCGGCGGTCGAGGCTTTCATCGACAGGGGCCCCGAGATGGTGGAGTTCTTCGAAAGTGAGACGGAGGTGCGATTCATCCCCACGCTCTACCCCGACTACCATCCCGACGCGGCCGGCGGCGTGGACATCGGACGTTCCATCCTTGCTGCGCCTTACGACATCCGCGCGCTGGGGCCGGATATGGCTCGGCTGCGCCAGCCGCTCGCGACCATCACCTTCATCGGGATGATGTTCAACTCCGCCAACGCGGATCTCAAGCATTTCTTCCGCTTCAGCAAGTCCTTTGCTTCGTTCCAGTACGTCGTCAAGCGCCTGCTCAACCATGTGAAGGAACTGGTGCTCTATCGGCGCGGTATCAATGTGACGAGCGGCAATGCATTGGCGGCGCGGCTGGCGAAATCGGCGCTCGACCTGAAGATTCCGATTCGCACGAGCACGCCGGCGCAGGAACTGATCATCGAAAACGGTCGCGTCATCGGTGCACTGGTGAAGGGGCCAGAAGGCTTGCAGCGCATCGTCGCTCGCAAGGGCGTGGTGTTGGCCGGCGGCGGTTTCTCGCATGACCTGCAGCGCATCGCCCAGGCCTACCCGCACGTGCGCGCAGGTGGCGAGCATTTCTCACCGGTGCCCCGGGGCAATACCGGCGACGGTGCACGCATGGCCGAGAAGGTGGGCGGGCGCGTGGAGATTCGCTTCAGCTCGCCGGCCGCCTGGATGCCGACATCGAAGGTGCCGCTGGGCAACGGTGAGTACGGCGCCTTTCCGCATCTGCTGGACCGCTACAAGCCCGGCATCATCGGCGTGCTGACGAACGGCAGGCGCTTCACCAACGAATCGAACTCGTACCACGACGTGGGCGCGGCGATGGTCGCGTCAGGGCAGGGCGCAGACACCGGCATGTGGCTGGTCTGCGACCAGGCCACGATTGGCAAGTACGGCATGGGCTATGCCAAGCCGGCGCCGATGCCGCTCGGGCCGCTGGTGCGCAACGGCTATCTGCTCAAAGGCGCCACGGTGCGCGAGTTGGCCCAGAAGGCCGGCATCGACCCGGCCGGGCTTGAGCGGACGGTGCGCGAGTACAACGAAGGCGCGGTGCACGGTGAAGATCGCCAGTTCGGCCGCGGCACGACCTCTTTCAACCGCTACCTCGCGGACCCGGACAACAAGCCGAATCCCTGTGTGGCGCCGATCGGCCGGGGTCCCTATTACGCGCTGCGCGTGGTGATGGGCGACCTGGGCACCTTCGATGGCATCGCCACCGACGTGGTGGGGCGCGTGCTCGATGCGCAGCGCCAGCCGATCGTGGGCCTCTACGCGGTGGGTAACGACCGCGCCAGCGTGATGGGTGGCAACTACCCGGGCGCCGGTATCACGCTGGGGCCGATCATGACCTTCGGCTACATCACCGGGCGCCACTTGGCCGGGCTGGAGGCGGCGCTTTCTTCAACGACCAACATGACTCCCACGACCGAAAGTCAAGCCGATGTCATACCCGCCTAAGCCGTTGGTCGATCAGCGCATCTACACGATCCGGCTGCGCAAGATGCCGGAATTCCTCGAGGTCTTCAACCGGATGGCTCTGCCGTTCCTGATGGAGACGCTGGGTACGCCGCTGGGCTTCTACGTGAGCCATGTCGGCCCGCTCAACCAGTTCGTGCATCTTTGGGGCTATGACGACCTGGCCGACTACGAACGGCGCTGCCAGGCGCGCGATGCGCACCCAGACTTCCCTGCCTATTTGAAAGCGTCTGAGCACCTGATCACGGCGCAGGAGACGCGGCTGATCAAGGCAGTCCCGATGACAGGCTGGAGATCTCCCACCTGAAGGTCAGGATGAGGGACTGAAAACTTCAATGAGTCCCTACAGCTACTACTACACAAAGCTATACCGTTCAGAGTGGTACTTGGCCAGCGGCACCTTCATCTCCCCCAGCGCCGCTTCGATCGCGTCGAGCATCACATCGGGTCCGCAGATGAAATACTCGTGAGCCGCGTAGTTCGGCGGGAGGTGGCGCTTGAACACCTCCACCGTGATGCGGCCTTTTTCACCCGTCCAACCTTCAGGCGGGTTCGAGAGCACGTGGACCAACGTCAGGTCGACCCGCTTCGCCAGCACGTCCAGTTCTTCCCGGAAGGTCACCGACTCCCAATCCTTGCTGCCATAGATCAGGATCAGCGGCCGCTTGTCCCCGCGATCCGCGAAGGTGCGGATGATGCTCATCATCGGCGTGATGCCGATGCCCCCAGCGATGAGCACGTGCATGTCGGCCGGGTTGCCTGTGGTGAATGCGCCGTAGGGACCGTCCAGATAGACGCGCGTGCCAACCGGCACCTTGGGGATTTCGTTCGTGAAATCCCCGAGCTTGCGGATGGTCATCTCGACGCGTCCATCCGCGGCTTCGGCGCTCGACGAGAAGGAAAACGGATGGCCGGTGATCTTGAAAGGGCTGCCCCATAGCGTCAACCAACCGAACTGGCCCGGTCTGAAGCGAAAGCCCGCATGCCCCTCGGGCCGCATCACGAGGGTTGTCGTATCGCCGCGTTCCTGGCGAACTTCCGACACGCGATAGGGCCGCCGCAGCATGAAGAGCGGCTTCAAGATGCGCACGTAGGCCAGCAGGGCAATCCAGAAGAGCGTCATGCCGATCCAGAGGGCGCGCTTCATGGGGTCGACCAGATAGAAGCCCCAGCCCACCATGTGGAGCAATCCGCCACCGATGGCCAGCAGGGCAAGCAGGATGTGCGTGATGTGCCAAAGCTCGTAGCTGATCTTCAGGCGCACACGCCACAGCGCCATGACCACGAGCGTGACGACCGAGCCGAGCGAAAGCACCGCGAAGACGGCGCCCATGGGCACATCGGCCAGCGTCTCGGGCGGCGCGAGCTTGTCGGAGCCGGTGGCGATCAGGATGAGTGGATGCGCCACCACGAGCGCCACGGCGATGAGCGAGATGCGCCGGTGAAAGTGGTAGATGACATCTTCGCCCCAGGGATCGGTGACATACCTGAAGCGCGCGGTGAGCCCGAACTGAAGTCCCATCATCGCGAGGCCGGTGTAGCCGAGCCCCACCGAGAACTCGGTCCAGAAATTGCGGCTCGGTGGCAGGGTGCCGGTCAGCAGCGCGAGCATGGGCGCGAGGATGAACAGCAGGTAGATGACGGCCCAGACGGCCTTTCGCAGGAGATCGCGGTTCGTCATGTGTCGACGCGTCAGATCAAATGCACGTCGTGAGAAGCAGCGGCGGCCCCAGCGCGAGCACTGCGCTGGCAAAGGCCACGATGGTCGACCACACGATCACGTCCTGCAGGAAGCTACCAGTCTTGCCAGCGTCTGCATTCGGTGTCTGCCTGGCGAACTTCAGCCACATCCAGCCGATGACGAGCAGGTGCGCGATGAACACGATGACGAGGCTCCAGCGGAGCACGGCTGTCGGCCAGCCGAAGGCACATCCGACCGCATGAAGCGCATAGAGTACCGACAGCGCAAGACACCACACACCGAAGCCGCCCGCAAGCCACCAGATGCGTCGGGGCGGCACGATCGCGCTGGTGGCGGCGTTCATGGGCGGGCCCCGAGTACGGTCACCAGTGAGGGCAAGGCAAGCACGAGTCCCACCGCGATGATGCCCGTGACCAGCGTATAGCCAACCCAGAGTTGCGTCAGACGCAGGTCGCTCGAACGGCGCTGCGAAATGTAGCCATTGCGCACACGCTGGAAGTTGCTGAAGAGAAACAGCAGTCCGGCGCCGGCATGAAAGGCGACGTAGCCCAGGAGCACCGATGCCGTCGCCCCGAGCGCATGCTCTCGCGGGCTCGGCGTCACGCCCAGGATCATCTGCACGATGGCTGCAACGGCAGCGATCAGCGCAATCGCGGTGAGGCCCATCCAGGCTGATGCCTTGCCGCTGGCGGCCACCACTTTGAGCGAGCCGCGTGTCGAGACTGCCGCAATGACAAGCGACACGATGGCGCCGAATGCAAGACTCCAGCTGGGTGTCGGCGGCGTCATCTTCTGCCAGTCCCCGCCCGCCAGCCAGAGATAGAAGGTGCCAAAAATGAGCGATGTGAACAGCGTGCCGTTCGCGAAGAGGGCGCAGATCATCGCGAGGTAGGACGGCGTGCTGGCGACCTCGGTGTGCGGCGGCACTTCGACGCCGAGCCCGACTGGCAACGGCCCGTGGTCGCGCGACAGCCCCGCGCGACTGCCCGCATGGACGAACAGTCCGAAGGTGACGAGCGCCAACACGAGCGACAGCCAGTAAGCCTTGAACAGGAAGCCCAGGACCACGCCGCCGGTGACGATCGCCGTGACCAGCGGCAGGTAGGTGGGATTGGGCAGGACGATCACCTGATCCGGCTTGCCGCTGGTGATGTGGACACCCAGCGTCTCTTGCCATCCGTTGCGCGCAAAGCCGAGGTAGCCCTCGCCGCGCGCCAGCGACAAGGCTAGCTCGCCCCTTGGCACGCTGTCGGTCTGTGGACCCGCGTGCGGAATTGAGGCGAACGCATACGACGCCGGCGGCAGCGCCATGGCCCATTCGAAAGTCGCTGCCTTCCAGGGGTCTCGCCGCACGCGGCGTCCGAAGCGCAACTGCACGACAAGATCGATAAGGAGCAGGCCGAAGCCGATCGTCATCACGAACCCCCCGACGGATGACAACAGGTTCAGCCAGTTCCAGCCTTCGTCGCCGCGGTAGGTATAGACGCGCCGCGGCATGCCGAGCAGGCCCGTCAGGTGCATCAGGAAGAAGGTCATGTTGAAGCCGATGAAGATCAGCCAGAACGCGGGCACGGCCAATCGATGCACGGCCGTGCGCCCGGTGACCAGAGGCAGCCAGTAGTAGATCGCGGCCATCATCGGAAACGCGAGCGCTCCTGCCACCACGTAGTGCATGTGCGCGACGACGAAGTAAGTGTCATGCGCCTGCCAGTCGAAGGGCACCATCGCGAGCATCACGCCGGTCAACCCGCCCATCGCGAAGATGAAGAAGAAGCCGAAGATGTAGAGCATCGGCACGCCCCAGCGCGGCTTGCCGTGCGACAGCGTCGCGAGCCACGCGAAGACCTGCACGGCGGTGGGTACGGCGACGATGGCGGAGCCGGCCGAGAAGAAGGCGAGCGCGAGATGCGGAATGCCCACGGTGAACATGTGATGCACCCAGATGCCGAAGCTCAGGAATGCCAGCGCGATGATGGCGACCACGATCGCGCGATATCCGACCAACTGCCGGTTGGCAAAGACCGGGATCATCGTCGACAGCACACCGGCCATCGGCAGGAAGATGATGTAGACGTCCGGATGGCCGAACAGCCAGAACAGGTGCTGCCAAAGCAGTGAGTCGCCGCCGCGCGTGGGGTCGAAGAAGGGCATACCGAAGGCGCGCTCGAGTTCGAGCAGGATCGAACCGAGGATGAGCGGCGGGAAGGCGACGATCATCATCAGCGCCGTCACAAGGATGTACCAGCCGAAAATCGGCATGCGGTCGAGCGACATGCCCGGTGCGCGCATCTTCAGGATCGAGACTGTGATCTCCACCGCGAGCGACAGCGCGGAGATCTCCACGAAGGTGATGCCGAGCAGCCAGATGTCCGCATTGACGCCCGGCGAATAGACGTTTGAACTGAGCGGCGTGTACATGAACCATCCGCCATTGGGCGCGATGCCCAGCACCAGTGACACCGTGATGATCGACGCGCCGAAGAGATAGCACCAATAGCCGTAGGCGGTCAGCCGCGGAAATGCGAAATCGCGCGTGCCGAGGATCTTCGGCGTCAGGTAGACCGCGAAGCTCTCCACCATCGGAATGGCAAACAGGAACAGCATCATCGATCCGTGGACCGTGAAGACCTGGTTGTAGGTCTCGGGGTCGAGGAAGCCCGAATGCGGCGTCGCCAACTGCACGCGCGTCAGCATGCCCAGCACGCCCGCGATGAGGAAGAACGTGAAGGACGTGAGGAACATCCGTTTGCCGATGACCGAGTGGTTCACGGCGGCAAGCCGCTGCCAGCCAGGACCTGTGGCCCATATCCGGTTCAACTGGCGGTGCAGCCGGAGTGCGTGTGCACCTTCGGGTTGCGAACTGACGGGTCCACTCATTTCTTCGCCTCCGGTGCTTCGAGCGCCTGTGTCAGGGCCGCGGAGAAGTCCTCCGGTCGATGGACGATGACGACGAACCGCATGCCGGCGTGGCCCAGCCCGCAGAACTCGTCGCAGGTTCCTTCGTAGCGGCCGGGGTGGTCGGCCTGGATGCGCAGCCTGTTGGTCCGGCCCGGCACCGCGTCGATCTTGCCCGCGAAGCGCGGAACCCAGAAGGCGTGGATCACGTCTTTGCTCGTCACCGCCATGTCGACGGGTTGGCCGGCAGGCAGAAGCAGGACGTTGCGTGTCTCGGCGCCGCCGTGCTCCGGATAGCGAAACGTCCAGGCCCATTGCGCCGCCACCGCCTCGATGCGCTGCTGCGGCGCGCTGCCGGGCAGGGGCAGCAAGCGTTCGCCGGTCACGAGCCCATAAGCCAGCAACGGCAGCAGGACGCAAGCGGGCAGCACGAGTCCGCC
Organism: Variovorax sp. 10N420; assembly: GCF_056394705.1. NCBI lineage: Bacteria > Pseudomonadati > Pseudomonadota > Betaproteobacteria > Burkholderiales > Comamonadaceae > Variovorax > Variovorax sp. 10N420. The sequence continues at coordinate 722,797 of NZ_JBFTIJ010000002.1, forward strand.
GAGGACGATCCACCGCATCGGAGAGACGCCGGAGCCCCAGCCCGGACGCCTGAACACCTGGATGAAGATCCCGATGACGAGAAGGAAGAGAACGGCCGAGCCGATCAGCATCACCCACCAGAGCGTCGCGATCGAAGCGGCAGCCGGTCCGGAGGGATCGAGCGCCGACAACGGCCCGGTGCAACCAGACAACGCGGACAACGCCGCCAACGATCCGGCTTGGAGCACCGCGCGCAAGACGCTACGATGGCCGCCCATTGACTGCGTCGGCGTCCGATGCAAAGGAGAAGAAGCATGGCGAGCCATAGCGACGGAGTTAGCGACGGAGTTCTCGGCAAGACTGCCGACAGGGCTGCTTCTTCGCAGAGCGAAGTCCTGCTTGAACTGCAGCGGCTCGATGTCGGCTCTGCCGTCGCGGTGATCGGGCACCCGATCCACGTGATGCTGGTGCATTTTCCGGTGGCGTTCATCGTCGCGACACTCGGTGTCGACGTCTTCTACTGGTGGTCCGCCGATGCCTTCTGGCTGCGCGCGGGCATCTGGGCGTCGGGCATGGCGTTCTGGAGCGGCGTGGGCGCGAGCATCGTCGGCACCGGTGAGCTTCTGCTTGTCCGCGGAATTCGGCTGCACGAGGCAAGCTGGTCGCACGCCATCGCTGCGATGACCTTGGTTGCCATCGCAGGCGCAAGCTGGGGACTGCGATTGACCGATCCCGCATCGGTCTTGCCGCACGGTCTCGTGCTGTCGGCAATCGCCTCGGTCATGGTCGGCTTCGCCGGCTGGCATGGCGGCAAGCTGGTGTTCGATCATGGCATCGGCATCCTGGTGTCGCCGAAGGACTGATGCCACAGCCGTGAAAGGCCGCCGGGCTCGAACAGGTGCGCGGCGAACATGTTCGAGTCGATGTGAGGCTTGGCCAGCACGACCCAGAGGATGGCGGCGATCAGCACGACATAGGCGACGGTGAGCGCCACGAATGAGAAGCGGCCGAAATGGCCCCTGGGCATGAACAACTGGTGCATGACCAGCCCGGCCACCACGTGCAGCATCGCCATGAGACTGACCAGCACCATCTTGATGGTGAACCATTCGACGAAGGTCGCCTGCAGGAAGATCAGCGCCGTGCCAGTGCCGATAGCAATGAACGCGGCGGGCGAAGTCATCTCCACATACACCAGGCGCGTGATGCGGTGCAGGCGGTCGAGGTCTCCGCTCGCCGTCAGAGCTTTGCGCTGCCAGAAGAGGAAGGGCAGGACGATCAGTCCGCCCGACCAGACCGCGATCGCCGCAAGATGAGCGAACTTGAGGAACGTCGTCACAGGGCGGGCTCGCTCGGTCGAAGGCTGGACCATGCGAGCCAGAGCCCCACGCCCAGATAGGGCAGCATCGCGGGGACCCACATCAACAGCCCCGCAAGCTGCTGGTCGGCGATCGGAGTGAACCCCCAGGACACTGCGCTTGCGATGTGTACCGGGTAGAGGGGCACCGAGGCGAAGACGATCAGCGCGCCGAGAAGACCCATTTGCGCGATGGTGGCGACCAGTGCCATCAGCGCGGGGCCCGTCGGAGTCGATGCCGAAAACACGCCGCGCCACAGCAGCCACCCGGTGCCGAGCAGCGAAACCTGCATCAGCCAATAGGACGGCACGCTGGCAAGCCCCCATGCATAGGGCCCGGGTGCGTGCCAGAGCCACAGCACGATGGTGTGGGCAGCGACGAGCATCGCCAGCGGCGGAGTACCCGCGCGTGGCAGCGGAAAGGCCCGCGCCAGCAGCGGCGCAACGACAGTGACGAGCAGCATGTGGTGGAACACCCGCGCCGAGAACAATGCCGATGACAACGCGCAGAGTGGAGACACGAAGACAATGAACATCAGCGCGAGCGCACTCCAGCCCGCACGCGCGTCGGACGATTTGCCTCGGGCAACGGCCACTGACAACGCGATGAGCGCTGCCAGCAGCAGTGGATCCGTATTCCAGCGCGTCCAAAGGTCCGAAGGGACCGGCGCAGGGCCGCAGTAGGCGATTGCGAAATCCAGCGTCACAAGACCACCCACAAGATCACCTTTCCCCCGTTCCCGGCCTTGCCCGTCATGCGGCGGCCGGCTTGAAGTGTTCGAAAGGATAGTAGCTGTCGAGCGAAGGCTCAAGCGCTGTACGAAGTGCTTGACAAATTTGCACCCGGTCGGCCGCGTGCGCGGTTCCGCACAACCGATGCCTTCAGCAGAACCTCACACCTCGGACCACATCCGCAGCAGGTTGTGATACTGCCCCGTGAGCGCCACAGTCTCCTCGCACTCGCCCACTCTCGCCCGCAGCTTCTGGATCACTTGATCGAGTTCGAACAGCATGCCTCTTTGTCGATCGTCGCGGATCATGCTCTGGAGCCAGAAGAACGAGCAGATGCGCTCGCCCCGCGTGACAGGATGGACACGATGAAGGCTCGTGGAGGGATAGAGGATCAGGTCCCCGGCAGGAAGCTTGACTTCATGCGTTCCGTAGGTGTCGACCACCTCGAGTTCGCCGCCTTCGTAGTCCTCCGGATCGCAGAGGAACAGCGTGCAGGAAAGATCGGTACGCAGCGGCTGGCCAGTGCCGGGCACCGTTCGCACCGATCCGTCGACGTGCAGTCCATAGTGCTCGCCGCCTTCGTAGCGATTGAACATCGGCGGCACGAAGCGAAGCGGCAGCGCGGCAGAAAAGAAGAGCTGATTGCCGGCCAGCGCAGAGAGGATGGTCTTGCCCAATTCGCGGCCCACGGGCGATTGCTCGGGCAACTGGCGGTTGCGCTTCACGCGGGCGCCTTGCGCGCCGACGGATTCGCGCCCGTCCACCCAATCGGCTGCGTCGAGTGCGGCGCGGATCTCTCGAACCTGCTCTGCGCTCAGAACGTCGGGTACATGCAGCATCATTTCGCACACTCCTCACAATGAAAAAAGCCCCTGCCGCAAAGCAGGGGCCGAGTGTCGCATCCGGCTCGGCGCGAACTCGTCGATCTCGATGCGCGTCAGAACGCGAAGTTGGCCGTGATGCGTGCCGACCGCGGAATGCCCGGCGTGTAGCGATAGCCGCTCTTGTTAATGGCTGCCACGTATTCCTGGTCGAACAGGTTGTAGACGTTCAGCTGGAGCTCGACATTCTTGTTGATGCGGTAGGAAGCCATTGCATCGACCACCCAATAGGCATCGGCATACGCCGGCGTGCCGATGGCGCCATCGGTGCCGCGGCTGAGCTTGCCGTTGTAGCGTGCGCCACCGCCGATCGTCAGCCCGAAAGGCAGCTGGTAGCTGGTCCAGAGGGTGAACGCGTTCTTGGGCGTGTAGGTCAGCACGTTCTCGCCGCTGGCCGTGATGGCGGGGCCGCTCAGCACGCTGGTGTCCATGGTCGTGAAGCCGGCGCTGACGCCCCATGCGTCAGTGATGGCTCCTGCCGCGCCGAGTTCGATGCCCTGCACGCGCTTCTTGCCGGTCTGGTAGTACTGCAGCGAAGTCGGGTCCTGCACGACCTCGTTCTTGATCTCGGTACGGTAGAGCGCCGCAGTCAGCGCGAGCTTGTTGTTCAGCACGTCCCACTTGGTGCCGACCTCGTAGGTCGTGCCTTCCTGCGGCTGGAAGTCGATGCGCGACGCACTGTTGCCCGTGCCGCCCGCGGCCAGCGCAAAGTTGGCCCCGCCCGGCGGCTGTGCCGAGGTGCCCCATGCCGCGTAGATGCTTCCGTTTTCCGCCGGCTTGTAGACGACGCCCAGCTTGCCCGACCACAAGTCGTCGGAGGTCGACAGCGACGTGGGCACCAGAGTGCCGACCGGCAGCTTCGGGAAAGTGGTGGCGGTCGACAGCGTCGAGGCGCGATAGTCGGTGTTGTAGTGGTCGTAACGCACGCCGCCGGTCAACTGCCAACGCTCGCTCAGCTTGACGGTGTCGAACACATACAGGCCCACCGTATCCGTGGAGCCCACGCTGTCCGCGCCGCTGTAGGTCCGGCGAAAGCCGACGACATTCGGGTTGGGGTTGTAGAGGTTGGCCGCGGGCCAGGCGCCGGTGTTGAAGGGTGCGCCAGCGGCGGGAGTGACATTGGGGCCGAAGAATCCCAAGCTGGTCTGCTCTTCTCGGATCAACTCCAGGCCAGCGTTCATCGTGTGGCCGACGGATCCCGTGTTGAACTTCGCGGAGACGTTGGTCTGGTTGGTGAACAGCTCGTTCGTCTGGTCCTTGTTGGTGGGATTGCTCCGCGCGATGCTCCAGGTGTTCGGGTTGGCAACGACCGGCGTCAGGAGGTTCGCGGACGAACCCATGAACGACGTCAGCATGTAGTCCTGGGAGGTCTTGCCGTAGCGCGTGGTGTTGCGCAATATGACGTCAGGCGTGATGTTGTGTTCGACGCGCGCCGTGAACATGTCGGCCGTCACGTTGTTGAAGTCCGAAGTCGTGCCGTAGAAATTCGACGGATCCACAGGCGAGGCGAAGCTCAGGAACCCACGCTTCGGATCGGGACTCGTGTAGCCCGGCAGGCCGATGGTCGGCACACCGCCATCAGGAACGCCGCTCTGGTCCATGTGCAGATAGTTGAAGTAGAAGCGCGTCGGCGTGTTCAGCCCGATCGCGATCGACGGTGCAATGCCCCAGCGCTTGGTGGTGATCTCGTCGCGGCCGGCTACACCAGAGTCGTCCATGACCGCGTTCAGGCGAAACGCCGCGCCAGAGCCGTCAGTGTTGGTGATGACCTTGTTCCAGTCGATGGTGCCCCGCTTGTAGCTGCCGCTGCCAAAGCCGACGGAACCCAGGAAGGCGTCTTCCATGTTCGGCTGCTTGGAGATCATGTTGATGTAGCCGGTGGGGGAGGTGCGTCCCACGTCGGTGCCCGATGGCCCCTTCACGACCTCGACCTGTTCGATGTTGAACACGTCGCGCGTGATCGAACCGAGGTCGCGAATGCCGTCGATGAAGATGCTGCTCGAAGCATCGAAGCCGCGCATGTAGATGGCATCGCCAGTGGTGGTGTTGCCGTTCTCTCCGAGATAGAAAGCGCCGGCCCCCGGCGTGTTGCGCAGGGCTTCAGACAGTGTCGTGGCGCCTTGCTCCCGCATCAGCACCTGGGGAATGACCTGGACCGTTTGCGGCGTGTCGACGAGCGGCGCCGTGAACTTGGGGCTGGCCGAATTGTCGACCTTCAGTTCAGTCGCGGGGGTGTCGGCGACGACGCGAACTTCCTTGAGAGTGTTCGTCGGGGTCTGCGCCGAGACGGGCAGTGCCAGTGCAAAAAGTGTGGCGGCCGTAGCGCTGCCCAGGGGGGGCAGGGCGCGTGCGACAGCATGCTTGCGGCTCTTGATGTAGGCCATGAATGTTCTCCGGAAAGGAAGGAAATGAGAACTTCACTGGCGGGTCCACGAGAGCGCCGTCTAGGCGTCTGGATTGGCTGGGTGAGTCGAATCGCCGTAGCGGCGAGTTCGCTCTAAATGATAATGACTCTCAACCGCAAATTAATCCGCTGTTCATCTTTACGAAACAAATCGACCAGATTGCGGTGCATCTGTTGCGGCGGAGCAACTTTGCGCGGTCAATAGACGTCGCGTCTGTAGCGATTCGTGCCGGCGAGTTCGCTCACTTGATCCGCCCCGAGAATCTGACGCAGGGCCGCGTCAACGCCGGAAGCCATTCCCTGCATGCTCCCGCAGACATAGATGGCCGCGCCGCGCAGGACACATTCGCGCACACCTTCATGAGCCTGAAGCAACAGGTGCTGCACATAGACGCGCTGCTCCTGATCGCGTGAAAAAGCCATGTCCAGGCGCCTGAGTACGCCATCGCCGCGCCATCCTTCGATCTCTTCTTGGCAGAGAAAGTCGTGCTTTGCGTTGCGTTCGCCGAAGATCAGCCAGTTGTCTTTCTGACCGATTGCCGCTCTCGCGCGCAGATGGCTGCGAAGGCCGGCCAGCCCCGTCCCATTGCCGATCAGGATCAGAGGGCGCTCCCGGTTCTCGGCGAGCCTGAAATTGCGATGCGGCCGGATTCGGAATTCCAGCGTGTCACCGATGGCAAGGGTCGAAGTCAATAGCCCAGAACCCGCGCCCAGGGTGCCGTCGGGATGCCGCTCCTGGCGAACCAGGAGTTGCAATGCACCGTCCGCCGGAATGGATGCGATGGAGTAATCACGAGGACGGCCAGGGTCCTTTGCAAGCGTGAGTTGTGCAATGTCGCCTGATTCCCATGTGGCTTCGGATGGGGCCAACGGTGAAAAACCCAGCTCGAACACAGGGGCGCCCGCGCTGCCCGGGTTCAAGAGCGTGCGTGCGGCGAGGCGCCAGCGAGTCGGCTGACCCGGCGGCGTTGCGGGCTGCACCGCAACCTCTTCAACGCCGCTGCACCGCGCTTTCCACGCGGCGATGGTGTCCGGATCTGCGTTGTCGACTTCGATCCTGTCGAAATGCCGAGTCGCACCCCGTGCGTGCAACCACTCGTCGAGCATGCGCCCGAACGCGCAGAAGTTGGCGTACTGGCGATCCCCCAGCGCAAGGACCGCGTAGCGCAGAGAAGGAAACTGGGCTGAAGACCCGATCACCTGCTCGGCGAACACACTGGCACCGTCGGGCGGGTCGCCTTCGCCATAGGTACTCGCGATGAAGAACGCTCGCCGTGCATTGCGCAGGACGTTGACGTCGGCCTTGTCGAGGGGCATCAGGCGCGCCGGCGTCCCGCTTTCATGAAGCCATCGCGCCGTTTGCCACGCCAGCGTTTCGGCATGGCCGGTCTGGGTTGCGAAAAGCACGAGTGCCGCTTCGCCGGCATCAGCGCCCGCAAATGCCGAAGCTGTTCGCGCATCGACGGTGCGCGCCCGGCGCTGCCGCCCATACACGGCAAGGCACAAAGTCGCGTAGGCGAGCACGATCGCGCACGCGGCAAGTGCTCGCAGGGTGGGTTCGCTCATGCGGCGCTCGCTCCGCCTGGCCAGAATTCGTTGGTTCGTTCGACATGACCTGTGGGGTCACGCAGCACGAACAATGCGGGGAGCTTGTGTTCCCGCGCAAAAGCGAACCCATCGTCAGGCCCCAGAACGGCAAGCACCGTCGCCAGTGCATCCGCCTGCATGCACTGCGAATGCAGCACCGAAACAGATGCCACTGTGTTGCACGTTGGCTCGCCCGAACGTGGATCGATCGTGTGCGACCACTGTCGCCCATGGCGATCGTGCACATGCCAGCGGTCCCCGGTCGTGGCGATCGCCATGTCGGACAGCGCAATCCTCCGAGTCATTCCGGCGGTCGATTCGATGAGCACCTGCCATGGCTCACCGCCCGGCCGCCGCCCGGCCGCCCGAAGCTCCCCTCCGATCTCGACCAGAAAATCGCGAAGGCCTGTGCCATGCAAAGCGGCAGTGACGTGATCGACTGCGAACCCCTTCGCGATCCCGGAGAGGTCGAGCGCGCAATCCCCAGGCTGCACGATCGATGGGCGAGCTGTATCGAACATCATGCGTTGCCACCCGACGCGCGCTCGCGCCGCGGCAATGTGCGATGCATCAGGCAAAGCCGTCGACAACGATGCTTGCGAGCCGAATCCCCAGAGGGCGACGAGCGGCCCGATCGTCGGATCGAGGGCTCCGTCACTCGCGGATGCCCAGTGCATCGCACATGCAAGCACCTCGGCGAATTCCGCTCCAATGACGTGACGGCGGCCCTCGGGGGCGCGATTGAAGCGGCTGATCTCCGAATCGGCCTCCCAAGTGCTCATCTGCGCAATCACGCGCTGCAAGGCAGCTTCCACGCTCGCCTGAATGGCAGCAAGCGGGACCATGGCGGGATTGTCAAAGCGCACGGACCACGTCGTGCCCATGCTTCGACCAGCCAAGGTCTGAAGGCTGGAAGGGTCCGCCCGTCGCGGTGCGCCCGCATTCGCATAGCCGCCCGCGCGCCACGTGGCGAACGAAATGCGCTCTGCCGCCGGCTTCTCCGAAGGAGTCTCCGATGCGCTCAGGGCATCACTTCCAGGGTTGCGGCGTAAGTCAGACGCCGCTCTTTCGCTTGCGGTACCGAGGTCCTGCCGTCCTTGGTGGCCGCTTCGAGCCAATACATGCCCGCCTGCGGCCACGTCACGGCGAACTGCCCCTTGGCATCGGTCTTGATCGCAACTTCATCGACCTTGTCCCGATAGCGCGTATTGCCGGGCGTCACGTTGACCTCGACGTCCTTGGCAGGTTGACCGTCGATGTGCAGCACGAACGTCGCCTTCTCGCCCTTGACCAGATCCGTCGGATTGGCCGCCACGAGCTCGAGCCCCTTGCCGATCGGCTTCAGCGTGCTGGGCTTGCCCACGGTCACGAAGGTCTCAATGCGTCCTGCCGATTGCGTGACCTCGACCTCCTGCGCGTCGGCCGGAATCTGGCCGGCGATGTTCTCCGGCGTGCCCCGCGCCCGCTTGGCCTGGCCGGTGGACTTGTCCTTCCAGCGCGCGAAGACGCCTTCGTTGAGCACCGCAATGCGGTAGGTGCCGGGCTGCGCGAGGTTCAGGTCGAACACGCTTCGCAGCTTGCCCTTGTGCATGTTCTCCGCCGCCACCGTGCTGCCATCCGGCGCGGTGATGGTGAGGTTGTCCAGTCCGAGCGGGTTGTGATTGAAGAAGAACAGATCGTTCGAGACGGCCGCATCGACCGTGATCCAGTCTCCTTTCGACAGAACCGTGCTCGACGGCAGCAACCACACGTTGTGTGCCTGGACGGCGGCTGCGCCGGCGGAAAGAGCAAGCGCAATGGCCGCGGTACGGATAGCAGTCTTCATGGTGAATCCCGTTGATGATGAATTGACGTTCAGGGCCGGAGTTCGAGCTTGACCTCGCCCAGTTCGCTATGGCCTTGCGCGGCGGTCAAGTCGCCTTGCGGCGGCCACTGGAAGGGGATGCTGACGATCTCGCGTCCGCCCACTTCACGCGCCGCTTCGACGTAGAGCTTGTAGGCGCCAGGTGCGAGCTTGGGCAATGCGACGGAACCCTCTGTGAAGTTGAGTTGATGCTTGCCGGCCGGCCGGGTCGCGCTGCTCACGCCGTCGACCGGCATCTGCAATTCGCGTCCCGTGCGGCGCCACCACTGGCGCATGTCCTTGAGCCACTTGGTGCCTTCGCCCTCGGCGTTGCCCTTGTTCTTGACGTCGTACCAGACGGCCAGGGTGGTCGCGACGGATTGGTCGGGACGCTCGATCCACGCTGCGACATAGGGCCGGTGGTATTCGGCGACGTTGAGCCGCGGGACTTCGATGTTGAGCGAGAGGCCCGCCGCGAACGCCGGGGCGCCGAGCAGAGCGGCAAGGGCAATCGAATATCGAACTTGCACTGGATCTTTCTCCTGAAATCAATGAATGAACAGCAATGCGAGCAGCATCGGGATCACCAGGCCCATGCCGACCATCGGCCATGTCAAGGGCCGATTGCCCGCATGCATCTTGAGGATGAACAAACCAGTGACCGAGAACACCAGCGCCGCCGCGGCGAAGATGTCGATGAACCAACTCCAGGCCGTACCCGTGTTGCGGCCCTTGTGCAGGTCGTTCAAGTAGGAGAGCCAGCCGCGGTCCGTGCGCTCGTATTCGGCTTGGCCGTCGGCGAGGCTGAGTCTTAGCCAGGCATCGCCGCCCGGACGCGGCAGGGAGAGATAGATTTCTTCGTCCGACCATTCGGCTTCGCGGCCCGAAGTGTCGATCGACCATTGCCGCCGCACCCAAGCCTGAAGCTCCTCGGGCAATTCGGCTTTGCCTTTTTGCGCCTTCTGCGCCTTGACGGCGGCGGCTTGCTGCACGAGTGTTTCGCGCAATGCCGAATCGATGGTGCCCGCATGGCTTGTGATGCTGGGTTTTGCCTCGATGCTTGCCGCGTGGTTGAGCGTGAAGCCTGTGACCGCAAACAAGATCATCCCAATGAGACAGACCGCCGAACTGACCCAATGCCATTCATGCAGGGTCTTGAGCCAATAGGCGCGGCGACGGTTGTCGGGGGATGTGGCGATCATTTGAGGCGCCGATTCTAGACTCACAAATGAGAATGAATGTTATTCTCGCGAGCAGGCGAGGGCAACGCAAAGATCCCATGCCCGTGGGGAAACCCTTGCCCTGCCTGGACTTTCAGCTATGCCATTGATAGCAGGTGAAGTTTCGTAAAGGCGAGAAAACGGGCGGCGCATGTTGCGGGCCGGATGCGCCGGATCCGTTCGGCTGCCTACAAGAAAGCTACAGGACGAAGGGCACGAAGCGGCGCGTGCGTCGCATGTAGTCCTGGTAGGCCGCGCCGAAATGCGCGAGGCATTCCTTCTCTTCGCGGAAAGCGGTGACGACAAGAAGCGCCGTCGCCATCAGCGCCAGCCCGAGACCGGGCCAGGTGAATTGCTGCAGGAAGATGCCCCATGCCAGGCAGATCAGCGCGGTGTACATCGGGTGGCGAATGAATCGGAATGCACCGGCGGTGACCAGCGTCGTCGTCTTCTCGAATCCAAGCAGGGCTTTGTCCCTGCGAGCCTCGCTCGGCGTGCCGAGACGCCTCAAGAGAACGAAGGCGTGAAGCGGCAGCAACACGGAGGTCATGAAAAGCGCCTGCGCCACCAACTTGCCCGGAGTGAGCGGCGCATCACCCCAGACGGGCAAGTTGATCCAGATCAGTCCGAGGATGCACTCCCATGCAAAGAAGCGATAGAAGCCATGAGAACGTGGCCGCAGGATCGCGCCCCGCGACAAGTAAAGGAGCGCGGAGCTCACGACCACGAAGGTGGGTCCGTAGGCTGCAAGTGGGAGCAGCATCCGCTTCGTCAGGTCAGCATTGGCAAGCTGTCACTCAGCCAACGAGTCGTCGGTCAATCCGCAACCACCGGATGGCGCAATGGCGCCACCGGCAGATGCACCGCGCGATGCAGGAAAGCCGACTCCGGCTCGCCGGCGCGCAGGCGGGCGAGCATTTCATCGGGATCGAATTCCACGCCGATCGGATTCTGCGCAAACCCCGGACCTTCCATGAATTCGGTGGCCTCTTCGTTGGTCGCGTAGGCGTCGACCTGAAACTCCATTCGGTTGCCGTCAGGGTCCCCGTAATACATCGACACCGTGATGCCGTGATGCAGGCACCAGTACGGCAGGATGCCGAGCTCCTTCAGTTGGGCGTAGTTCTCCGCAAGCTCACGCAATGACCCGTAGGTGTAGGCCACATGGTCGACGCCGACAAGATCCTGCCGGCGTCGAGGTCCATCGGGCTCGAACACCGACAGGTTGATGAAGGCGACGCGGTGATGCTCATCGTCGTAGGTGACGAAGGCAATCGCCGGGTTGCGATGCCGGACCGTGGCGTCAAACACGGTCTGGTACCAGCGGATCATCTCGTCGAAGCGATAGGTCCGGTAAACCACGTGAACGAACTTCGCGGGACGAATGCGGGGTGTTGCTGTCATGTCGGCTCCCATTCGGCTGCTGCCGAAGCCGATCGGGACACTAGCATTTTCAGACGGACCCCGCCAGTCTCCTATTTCAGTTCAACACAGGTTCAAGACAACTTCAGGAACAGTTGTATGAACTTGCCGCACTCGGATCGGTGCCCACGAAGTTGGCCTTGGTCGGATACATACAGATCGGCCGTGAAGTCGTCTTCGCGCCGCCCGTGGTCACCTGCGAGGTGATGTCGAGCCTGCTCGGCGGCTGACCCTGTTCCACCCACGCGGTCAGCGCGAGGTACAGCTGGTCGAGGGTGGGAAGCGGCGGATTCGCGGCAGGGTTGGTCGTGCCATTCGCGAAGCCATGCGCCATGCCGGGAACCAGAAAGAGCCTGTAGAAGTTCTTGACGACGGTGTCGCCTCCCATCTTCGTGGTCAACCTGTTGTAGTAGTTGAGCGTGCCCTGCGGCGGAATGAGCGTGTCCGACAGCCCGTGATAGACCAGCATCTTGCCGCCCCGCGCCGCGAATTCGGCGAGATTGTTGTCGTCGGTGTTGATGTTGGCGAACTGGGGCTGGAGTGCCACGCCGCGGTCGTATGCATTGGACAAGTCGATGTACGACAAGCCCTTCCAACCGTCAGCGCCGTTGCCCGTCGCGTTGACGAAGTTGGTCGACGCAATCGTCGGGTTCTGCAGCTCGAGGGCCACCATGTCGGATGCGATGGTGAAGGGCGTCGGGCCTGCAAGCCCTGAGACGTTGGTGCCTCGCGTGAGGCCATACCAGCGCTGGCTGCCCTGCGGTTCAAGCGCGAAGCCGTTGTCGGTCGAAGGCGAGGGCACGGAACCGTCAGCCGTCTGGCCGTACCAGATCTTGTTCATGGCGACGGCCTGTTGTTGCGTGACGCAGCTGCCAGCTGGCGCGCCGCCTCCGCTCGATGCGCAGATCACGCTCGCGTCCTGCGTCGGATCGTAGCGGCACTGCGACGGATCGGGGACGTAGCCCAGATGCTGGTTGCCGACGACGTCGCATGCATTGATGGCGGCATTGCCGAGCAATGCAATCTGCGCTGTCGTGAGCGGAACGCCACCCAGGTCGCGCTGATAGACGATCTGCGGATACAGCTCGGATGTGATGAACTTCGACCAGTTGATCGCCGGCGCGCCGGCCAGGATGCCGTCGAAGTCCTTCGGATTGGCCTGTGCCTCTTTATGGCCCTGGCGTCCGCCGGTCGAGAAGCCGTTCCAGTAGGCGTACTTGGCCGCGGTGCCGTAGTAGGCCTGCGTCAGCGCCTTGGTCTTCACCGCCATTTCGTGAATGGCCCGCTCGGAGAAGTCGTTCCACAACACTGTGTTGATCGTTCCGTCGGGATTCATCGCGAAGGAGCCGCCGTTCGCTGTGTTGGCATGCCCGGTGTCGGTGCTTGCGGATACGGCGCCCTCGACCATGGCGGTCGTCGCGGGTGAGCCGGACGAGCCGCCGGTGGTGCCGGCCAGTGCCGTCGTCGAAGCCTGCACGCCGCCGGCCCAGCCGCCGCCGCCCTTGACGTGGATTCGATGATTCCACTTGCCTTCACTGGGCAACCAGATCTCGATGCCGATTCCGGACGAAGTCGAAGGCGCACCCGCCGGCCCCGGATTGCCAGGGCCGACAAGCAGCTTGACCACACACACATCGCTCGTTGCCGTCGGTGTCGTTGCGGTCGATGCCCCAGAGAGCAAGAGCGGATCGCCCGCCTTGAACGGCTTCACCAGAAGAACCTGCGTCAGGCTGTCCGGCGTGAAGCGCGTCTTCATGGTGTCGTCACAAACGAGCTTGGACTGCCCAGGCGGCGTGATGGGAAAAAACCCGCCCCCGCCGTGACCCCCGCCACCGCACGCGGCGAGCGTGCCCGCCACGGCAAAAAGCCCGAGCCGGCCGAGTGTCGCTGTCGACGACTTGAACGCGCATTGCATGAGCATGATGTCCCCTCTTGGTGTGTTGGCTGCGGAGTGCAGCTTCAATGTTCCTAGAGGTTCATGCGCTAACGTTGCTTGCGTCGTCGTAGGAATCTGCCCATCCGCACCGAGGCGAACGGCCTACAACACGGCAACGTCACGCCATCGGCTGTGCGGTGCCCACTGCATACACCTCCACCGGCGCTGCCTTGCCGCGAAACGTCGCCGGCCCGAGGTGCTCGAAATCGATGCGTCCATTGATCGCGGCGCTCGTCGTCGGATCGATCAGGATCGGCCGCTTCGCGATTTTGGTGTGCTCTTCCAGGCGCGCGGCAAGATTGACGGTGTCGCCGATGCAGGTGTAGGTCGCGCGCTGCTGCGTGCCGGTGTAGCCCGCCACCATCTCGCCTGTCGCAATGCCGATGCCGATGCGGATCGCGGGCTTCGGCGTTGCGATTCGGTCGACGTTCAACAGCTCGATCATCTCGATCATGTCCAGGGCCGCAAGCACCGCGGCCTCGCCGTGGTCGGGCAGCGGCAGCGGCGCACCGAAGATCGCCATCAAGCCGTCGCCGATCATCTGGTTGACCACGCCGCCGTGGCCATTGATGGCGTCGAACATCAGCGTGTAGTAGGTATTGAGCAGTTCGATCGTCTCTTCGGGCGGCTGTGATTCGACCAGCGACGTGAACCCGCGGATGTCGCAGAACATCACCGTCCCCTGCACGCGCCGCCCCCCCAACGCAAAGCCCGATTGCTGCAAGTCCTGCGCAACTTCGGAGGTCGCGAAGCGGCGCACCATTTCCTTCTGCTGGTCGCGCAGGCGCTTCTTCTCCAGGCTGGCGCTGATGCGCGCCTTCAGCAACACCGGATTGATCGGCTTGTGCAGGTAGTCCTCGGCACCGAGCTCGATGCAACGCACGATGTTCGCCAAGCCTTCGAGCGAGGAGGTCACGATCACGGGAATGTCACGCAGCTTGGGGTCGGCAGTCAGTTGCTCCAGCACCTGAAAGCCGTCCATCTCGGGCATCTCGATGTCCAGCAGCAGCAGATCGAAGGACTGACGGCGCAGCAGTTCGAGTGCGACGCGCCCGTTCTCGGCGCAGTCGACCCCATGCCCGTGCTGTTCGAGGCTGCGAGTCAGCAGCAGGCGGTTGACCTTGTTGTCGTCCACCACCAGAAGCCGGGCGGGCGCATGGCGCAGGTCAACCATGGCTCAACTCCGCGAGTGTCGTGGCGACGCGCGCGTACTCCTGTTCCAGCGCGTCCAGGGTGTTCGAACTCGCGCTCGCTGCGAATCCATTCAACTCCAGCTCGCGCGACATTCCGCCGAGCCTGAGCGCGCCGAAGGTCATGCTGTTCGACTTGAGCGAATGGGCTGCTCGCCGAAACGTATTGGCGTCTTCGGCGGCCAGCGAATCGCGCAGTTCCTGGAGCATGGCCGGGGCTTCTTCCAGGAACGTCTGAACCAGCTCCTCGATGAAGTCGGCCCCCGCGGTTTCCTTCAGTTCGTTGAAAGTCCCAAGATCGATGGTTGCATCGCTCATGTCATCGTTCCCTGCGCGTCGGTACGCTGTTCAATGCTTCAATGAGCCGATCGACGCGGATCGGCTTTGTCAGGTAGTCGTCCATGCCTGCCTCCATGCACATCTCGCGATCGCCTTGCATCGCATTGGCCGTCATGGCCACGATGCGCGGTCGTTGCCCGGGCTCCAGCAGCGCGCAGATCTGGCGCGTCGCATCCAGCCCATCGAGTTCGGGCATCTGCACGTCCATCAGCACGACGTCGTAGGTTTGGCGCTGCACCGACTCCACAGCCTCGATGCCGTTGGAAGCGAGGTCTGCCCTGTAGCCCATCTGCTGCAGCAGGCGCATCGCAAGCTTCTGGTTCACCGCGTTGTCCTCGGCAAGCAGGATGCGCAGTGGATGCCGCTCCGCCATGGAGGGATCGATCTGTGCCTTGGCCTTGGCGATTGCCGGTGGCCTTGCGGCAGTGTCATGCGCGAGCAGGCTGACCAAGGTATCAAACAGATGGGATTGGCGAATCGGCTTGGCCAGGAAGGCCCTGAACAATGATTCGGCATCACCTACTTCGCGACGGCCCACCGAACTGAAGAGCACCAGCGGCAAGGTGGCGTGAAGGGTTCGGATCCGCCGCGCCAACTCGACTCCGTCCATGTCCGGCATGTGCATGTCGAGGATCGCGAGATCGAAAGGCTTGCCTTCCTGCAGCCAGTGCAGGGCCTCGGCGGGAGAATCCGTTTCGCGTGTCTCCATGCCCCAATGGCCCGCCTGCAATGAAAGCACGCGGCGGTTTGTCGCGTTGTCGTCGACCACGAGCAATCGCTTGCCGCGCAGCTCTGCCTGCACGCCCGAGAAATCGCGGCTCCGAGTCGGCGGCAGTTGTGCCGTCGGTACTTCGATGGTGAAGAAGAAGGTCGAGCCGCTGCCCATGCCGGCGCTTTCGGCCCACATGCGCCCGCCCATGAGTTCGGCCAGACGCTTGCTGATCGCCAGGCCAAGGCCGGTGCCGCCGTACTTGCGCGTCGTGCTGGAGTCCGCCTGCGAGAAGGACTTGAACAGCCGTCCCATGCCCTCTGGAGTGAGGCCGATGCCGGTATCGCGCACTGCAAAGGTCAGGGTCACCTTGCCCGAGGGCGCTGGCTGCGCACTGACTGTCAACACCACCTCACCGGCATGGGTGAACTTCACCGCGTTGCTCAGCAAGTTCAGCAGGATCTGCCGCAGGCGCGCCAGGTCGCCGCTCACTGCGGCGGGCACGTCGCCCTCGAAGACGTAGGCTGTATCGAGGTTCTTCTCGGTCGCGCGCGAGCTCACCAGGTCGAGCGCTGATTCCACGCAATCGCGCAGGTCGAACGGATGCGACTCGATGTCCATGCGGCCGGCCTCGATCTTCGAGTAGTCGAGGATCTCATTGATGATCGTCAGCAGTGCATCGCCCGAATCGCGAATCGTCGCGACGTAGTCCTGCTGGTCCGCGTCCAGCTTCGTTTCGAGCAGCAGGCCGCTCATGCCGATCACGGCATTCATCGGCGTGCGGATCTCATGGCTCATCGTCGCGAGGAAGGCACTCTTGGCTTCGTTCGCAGCCTCGGCCGCCGCGCGCGCCTCCTGGGTCTGCTTGAACAATGCCGCATTCTGGATCGCGATCACGGCCTGGTCCGCAAAGGTCTTCAGCAGCTTGATTTCTTTCTCGCTGAAGGGGCCCGGCGGCTGGCGATTGACGTGGATTGAGCCGATATTCCGGCCCTCCCAGATCAAGGGGGCGACGATGATCGCGTAGTTGCCCATCTGTTCGGCCACTTCGCGCATGAAGACCGGGGCCTTCGGGTCGGCGAGCACGTCCGGAAGATGAAAGACTTCGACGCCCACCATCGGAGAGCCCATGGCTTCCGTAAGGACCGGCCGCGGATAGTGGCGCTCCAATGCCTCGCGCGCGGAGCCCCGGTGGGCGCCCAGGTGCACCAGGCCGTCGTCCCCGAGCAGCGAGATCCCCAACTGGTGACCGGAAAACAGGTGTTCGCAGCTCTCCAGGATCTTCTCGAAGACAGGCTGCGCGTCTTCCATCGAGCTGCCGATGACCTGAAGCACTTCGGCCATCGCGGTCTGTCGATGGAGCGCTTCCTGGGTTTCATCAAAGAGACGGGCGTTTTCCAGCGCGATGCCCATGCTCGCCGCCACTGTTTCGAGGAGCTGGATCTCGCTGCGGCCGAAAGCATATTCGCGCTCATGGTTCTGCAGGCCGATCACGCCGAGGACGCGATCGCTTCCGATGATCGGCACGCCAACGACCGAATGGGCCCAATCGGTGCCCGGCGTCGGCCGCAGGCCGGCCTGAACCTGCTCCTCACGCGTGTTTGCCACGCGAACCTTGCGCTCGTGCAGGATGGTCGCCACGGTTTCGTCAGGCTTCAGCGGCCGTGCCGGCAGCAGCGGGAGCGGGCGATTGTGCTCATAGCGGTACAGCGCCTGGACGTAGTTGGTCCGGTCGTCCCACCACATGATGGCCACGTTGCCGGAGTCGAACATCTCTCGCAGCTTGTCGCCCACCATCCGGATGACCGCGAGGAATTCCATGCGGGCCACCATGCCCCGCTGGATGCTGTTCACGAAGGTCAGTTCGCCGGCGCGTTGCGCGAGCTCGGCCGTTCGCTCTGTCAGTTGATGTTGCAGGCTCTCGCGCTCGCGGATGGCGGCGAGTGCCGCGGCCGCCTGTTGCGCGAGGAGGGCGATCCGATCGCGGTCCGCCTCATCGAAGCGGCCGGCCGTGCCTTCGACATCGGTGTAGAGATAGCCCATTGGCGTGTGCTGCGCCATCAGCGGAGCGATCACGCACGAGCGCTGCGCCTTCGGTTCGGCACCGTCCGGCCCATGCCGCAGGCTCGCAGAATTCCCGTGGACGGCTTCCGTCAGCCAAGGGCGGATGGCATCGAGCAGCCCGGCCGGATCTTCGCCTCCGGGAAGGATCGAGCCGGCAACGTTCGGTCCCGCCCCCGCCTCCAGTACCAGCAGCACGCGCTGAGCGCCGCTGAGATCGGCCGCCTCGTCCACCAGCAGCGCATGCACCTCCGCCTCGGTGCGCAGCGCGTTGAAAGCCAGCCCGCTGCGCACCAGCCGCTCGAATGGCTCGCGCATCGCCGTTACCGCGCGCGGTGCATGCACAGTCAGTGGTCGGGAACGGGGCTCTGCCATGGGGCGTTTGACTCCTTTGACTCCTGAATCGATGCGCGGGCGGCGCACACCGCGTGGAGTCTAGCGGCGAAGCGAATTCAACAAAGCCGGCCTTGTCACAAAATCGCCCTGGCCAACGTATTGAGGAAATATGGACGATCCGACCCGCACTTTCGACCAACTTCGCGCCCGCCTCCAGGGCATCGCCTACCGCATGCTCGGCTCCGTGGCCGAGGCCGAAGAGGTGGTTCAGGATGCCTGGCTGCGCTGGCATGAAGCCGATCACACGGAGCTCGACAGCGCCGAGGCTTGGCTGGTCACCGTCACCACGCGCCTGTCGATCGATCGCCTTCGCACCGCCAAGTCGCGGCGGGAGCACTATGTCGGGATCTGGCTGCCCGAGCCGGTGCTGACCGACTCGCCCCCGACGCCCGACCAGTTGCTCGAACGCGCGGACGAGGTGTCGGTGGCCTTTCTGATGCTGCTGGAGCGGCTCTCGCCGGAAGCCCGGGCAGCCTTCTTGCTTCGGGAGGTGTTCGACGCCGACTACGCCGATCTCTCGCGCATGATCGGCAAGAGCGAAGCGGCCTGCCGCCAACTGGTGCATCGCGCGAAGGCGCAGATCCGCGACGAGCGGCCCCGCTACGACGTTTCGCCGGACATGCATGAGCGCCTGCTGCGCGACTTCGCGGCGGCGGCGACGGGAGGCAACCTCGCGACGCTGAAATCGATGCTGTCGGAAGACGCAGAGCTCATCGGAGACGGCGGCGGCAAGGTGCCGAGCTTCGGCAGGCCGGTCGTGGGAGGCCAGCGGATCGCGCAGTTGTACTTTGCCGTGCAGCGACGTTTCGGAGAGGGCCAGCGCGTCGAGCTGGCGCGGGTCAACGGCGAGCTGGGGCTCCTGCGCTTCGTCGGCGGCGAACTGGAATCCGTGCAGACCTACGAGACCGACGGCAAGCGCATCGTGCGCATCCACGTGCAGCGCAACCCTGACAAGCTGGCGCGGCTGGCAACGCTTTTGGCGCGTTGATGTCACAAGGCGCGGGGCTCGAACGTCTTCAGGGGGTGGACGCCAATTTCATCACCCGAGGCTCGCATCATCGAACGGCGTGCATGCGCGATGCCTCACCCATCGGAGCAATCATGAGCCAACGCATCAATCCCTGGCAGCAGTCCCCTGAGCTGGTCAAGAAGTTCCAGGAGTTCAGCAGTCAGCTGAAAGACTGTGCGGTCGAACAGTCGATCCGCGACCTCGTGCACATCCGTGCTTCGCAGATCAACGGCTGTGGCTTCTGCCTCGACATGCACGTCAAGGAAGCCCGCTTCCACGGAGAGCGCGAACTGCGCATTCATCATCTGCCCATCTGGCGTGAGTCGGCGCTGTTCTCAGCGCGCGAGCGCGCCGCACTGGCATGGACCGAGGTGCTGACGCGCCTGCCGGAGCACGGCGTGCCGGACGACATCTTCGACAGCGTTCGGATGCAGTTCTCGGAAAAGGAACTGTCAGACCTGAGCTTCGTGGTCATGGAAATCAACGGGTGGAACCGGCTGAGCATCGGGTTCAGGAATGTCCCCGGTTCCGCCGACAAGGCTTTCGGGTTGGACAAGGCGCAGCTGAACTGATCCCGGGCGCAAGCCGGGCGGGCTGGCAGGCCGGCCCGTGGACTCTTGTGGAAGGTGCGGCGATGCGCTACCGTCCTGCACGCTGCTTCCTTCCTGGAGATCGCCCGATGACCCGTGTCTTCAACTTCAGCGCCGGTCCCGCGACGCTGCCCGAATCGGTGTTGCGCCAAGCGGCCGACGAGATGCTCGACTGGCACGGCAGCGGGATGTCGGTGATGGAGATGAGCCACCGCGGCAAGGAATTCATCGCGATCCACGCGGAGGCTGAAAGGCTGCTGCGCGAGCTCCTGGAAGTGCCTTCGAACTACAAGGTGCTCTTCATGCAGGGCGGCGCGATCGGCGAGAACGCCATCGTGCCCATGAACATGCTGCGCGGTCGTGCAAGCGCTGACTACATCGACACGGGCGAATGGTCGAAGAAGTCGATCAAGGAAGCGAAGAAGTACGGCAAGGTCAATGTGGCCGCCAGCAGCGAGGCGGGCGGCTACACCAGCGTGCCTCCGCGGGAGAGCTGGAAACTCGACCGCGACGCCGCCTACGTCCATATTTGCTCGAACGAGACCATCGGCGGGGTCGAGTACCACTGGACGCCCGACACTGGCGAAGTGCCGCTGGTGGCGGACATGTCGAGCAACTTCATGTCGCGCCCGGTCGACGTCAGCCGCTACGGGCTGATCTATGGAGGCGCGCAGAAGAACGTCGGTCCGGCCGGCGTCACACTTGTGATCGTGCGCGACGACCTCATCGGCCAGGCGCTGCCGATCACGCCTTCGGCCTTCGACTACAAGATCCAGTCGGACAACGACTCGATGTTCAACACGCCGCCGACGTATGCGATCTATATCGCGGGCCTGATGTTCAACTGGATCAAGGCGCAAGGCGGCCTGACGGCCATGGAGACGCACAACCGCAAAAAGGCGGCGGTGCTCTACGACTATCTCGAGACCACGTCCTTCTTCTACAACCCGGTGGCGCGCGAAGACCGTTCGCTGATGAACGTGCCCTTCAAGTTGCGCGACGAGTCGCTGGACGGCGCTTTCCTGAAGGGGGCCGAAGCACGCGGCATGGTGCAGCTCAAGGGGCATCGCTCAGTCGGCGGCATGCGGGCGTCGATCTACAACGCGATGCCGATCGAAGGCGTGTCCGCGCTGGTGGCCTACATGAAGGAGTTCGAGGCAAGCCATGGCTGAGCGCCTGAGGATCCTGGTGCTCAACCAGATCTCGGCGAAAGGGCTGGCACGCTTGCCGGAGTCGCGCTACAGGGTGAGCGCGGACTTGGCGGCGCCCGACGCGGTGCTGGTCCGCTCAGCCGACATGCACGCGATGGAGATCCCCACCAGTGTGCGCGCCATCGCACGCGCCGGAGCCGGCACGAACAACATTCCGGTCAAGGAAATGAGTGCGCGTGGCGTGCCAGTGTTCAATGCGCCGGGTGCCAATGCCAATGCGGTGAAGGAACTGGTGCTGGCTGGCATGCTGATGGCGGCGCGCCACTTGTCGGGCGCGTTGCGCTTCGTCGACCAGCTGGATGCGAGTCGGGCCGATCTCGATCGGACCGTCGAGCACGGCAAGAGCGCGTTTGCCGGTTATGAGCTGGCCGGCCATACGCTGGGCATCGTCGGTCTGGGGAAGGTGGGATGCCTGGTCGCAGACGCCGCGATCAGGCTGGGGATGAACGTCCTCGGCTTCGATCCGGAGATCACGGTTGACGCGGCATGGAGCCTGCCGTCGCAGGTCAAACGCGCCGGCAGCGTATCGGAGGTGCTGCGCAACGCGCACTTCGTGACATTGCATGTGCCGCTGATGGAGTCGACGCGCAATCTGGTGAACGCCGACAACCTTGGCCTGATGCGGCCCGGGACCGTGCTGCTGAATTTTTCGCGCGACGGCGTGGTCGGCAACGAAGCGGTGCTGGCGTCGCTCGAGGCCGGGCACCTGGCGACTTACGTGTGCGACTTTCCAAGTGCGGTGCTGCACCACCACAAGCGGGTTGTGTGCTTGCCGCACCTGGGCGCATGCACCCGCGAAGCCGAAGAGAACTGCGCCATCATGGTCGCCGATCAGCTCTGCGATTTCCTCGAGAACGGCAACATCGCGAATGCGGTGAATTTCCCGAGCGTGAGCATGGCGCGCGAATCACCTGATCGTGTGGCGATATCAAACGCCAACGTGCCCAACATGCTGGGGCAGATCTCCACAGCCATGGCGCGCGCCGGACTCAATATTCACAACATGGTGAACAAGTCGCGTGGCGACATGGCCTATACGCTGGTCGACGTGGACAGCGCAGTGAGCGAGTCAGTGCTGGCCGACATCGGATCGATCGACGGCGTGCTGTCGGTGCGGTATTTGCCGCACGTGGCCGGCTAAGACCAAGAGGGCTTGAGCCCTTCAGTTCGAGTGGCGGAGATGAAACGGCTGCTGGCTGTCGCGATGGCGATGGTCGAGTTGACGCATGCGGCGCTCCAGGTCATAGATGTCGACGGATCCGGCGAGATAGCTCTCGTCGATTTCGCGCTGAAGCTGAAAGCGACGTTGAAGTGCGGTGAGTGCACGGTGAAGCAATGTCATGGCGGTACCTTGGATGGACGCCAAAATATAAGGGTTTTCCCTATCTTCTGCCGTCGACTCCGCCAGACCCGAGTCGCGCGAGGGGGTAAGCGCTGGCCGTGTGCTTCACCCCGTCCGCTTCACCATTTGTCGCGCAACGCGCGCAGCTTCACGAACACCGTCTTGGCATCGGGCTGCTCGGGCAAATCCGGAAATTGCTCTCGCAAAGCGGCAATGACGCTGGGGCTGGCGAGGCGCATGAAGGTGTTGAACTGCTTCTCCTCGCCCAGCGTCGTGACACGCGCCGTTGCCGGATCGTGCCCGGCGACTTCGGGCAGCAGCGACTTGGCCGCTGCATTGTCCGGCTCGCGGGCAAGCGTGAATCGCAGGTTGTTCTCGATGTAGTCATGGCCCGGATACACGCGCGTGTCGGCAGGCAGCCTCGCCAGTTGGTCGACGAAGGTGCTGTAGAGCGCCTCCGGGTTGCCACCGTTGTGGCAGTTGCCCGCACCGGCATTGAACAGCGTATCTCCTGAAAACAGCGCCGGCTGATCCGTGTGAGAGCGCAGACAGATGTGGCACATCGTGTGGCCGGGCGTGTCCATGCACTCGAGTTCGACGGTCTTGCCAACCTTGATCACGTCGCCGGCCTGAACGCCGCGGTCCACACCCGTGATGCGGCTGCCGGCCCGGTGGTGCGCGATCACCTTGGCGCCCGTGGCCGCAACCACGGCTGCATTGCCTCCGGTGTGATCGTGGTGCTCGTGCGTGTTGAGGATCTGCGTGATCTGCCAGCCCTTTGCCTTCGCGGTGGACAGGCATTTTTCATGGTCCAGCGGATCGATTGCCAGTGCTTCGCCGCTTTCCGGGCACGCGATCAGATAGTTGTAGTTGCGGTAGGCATTACCGGTCCAGATGCGCTCGACGATCATCAATGACTCCGATAGGCGAGGGATGGGGCGACCATTGTAGGAACGTACTCGGCGCGTCTTTGAAGTGACCGAAGTGGCTCTGGCAGCGAACTAGGGTTTTCCCTATAATCGCGTCAACGCACTCATTTTTGGAGTTCCGAATGTTTACCGCACTTACCTGTCTTGCCGCCGTGGCGGCCGTCGTAGTTTCCGGCTACGTCACCACCAAGAAGATCGACGGACTTTATTGACGCAAGACACCCAGTTGTCTCCTCCATCGTCCTTCGATGGATTTAGCCCCCGCACAGTAATGTGAGGGGGCTTTTTTCTGGGCGCCAGTCTCACAGACTCAGCGCCTGGCGAGATAGAGGGCGATGATCGCCAGCACCAGAACGACCATGGCGATAGCCCATCGACTCATGGAAAAGCCCGCCCGTGTCCGGTGCGAGCGGTAGTTTTCAAGCCGCGCCGGGAGAGTGCGAACATCCTCCATGCTGTAAGGCTCGAACCTTTCGTCGTGCTCGACCGCCTCCAGAACGCGCTGCAGGGCGGCGGCGTCTTCCTGATGGCGCTCGAGGTCCGACTTCCGGCCTTGGGCTCGTTGGACGTGCGCGAGGAATTGCGAGCCATCCGGCGTCAGCCCGATGTCTTCGCCGTGGATCGCCAACACCCCGGCCTCAATCAACGCCTCGACACCGCGACGGACCGCGGGACGCTCGCTGACCGGTATGGTGGCCTGAAGGCCCGTCCGCGATGTGCGGTTGGCACCGGACGCGCACCTGTTTCGAACGAGCTGCGCGAGCACGCCAGCAAACATCGTGCGGTCGGTCAGTGCATTGGCCATGCGGTTCCCCTCCTGCTTGTTGTCGCGAAGCGGGCTCTTCCCAGGCGACGCGCAATGTGCAGCATGAGGCCGTGCCGCGCCGTTTGGGATCGGGAATGCCCGAAGGAGCAACTCAGCGGTAGCCGCTTTCGTTCGAGTTATGAATGATCCAGATCAGGTTCCCGCTCGAAAAATCTCCCATGCCACCGCCGGCAAAGATCAAGCGGCCCTGGCCTTTGTAGGTCAGCTCGAACCGATGCCGATCGCCCCCGAAGTAGAACGGGATCCAGGCCTTGCCCGTCATGTAGGCGCCCTGGTCGGTCGGAGGGCCGGCGATGTCCATGGCCTGGCGCACGGACATTCCGATCTGCAACTGCGTGAACTTCGAGTTCTTGGCCGGATTGCCGGTGATCTCTCCTTCGTAGTCGTTGATGCCCTTGACGGTGCGACCGCTGCCGGATTCGATCTTCGACGAGTCGATCACGTTGCCTTGCGCGTCCATGCCGGGGCGCGCTCCCTTCGCCGCGGCTGCCGGAGCCGGGGCGGGAGCGGGTGCCGCCGCAACCGCGGCGGGTGCCGGCGCTGCAGCAATCACGGGGGCTCCGGCTTCGGGCACGCAGCGATCGAGATCCACGGCAATGATGTCCGGCCCGGAGCGGTACGCGTACTTCAAGATCTTGGCAGTGACTTCGCCGCCCTGGAAGCCGGCCGGCATGTTCCTGCAGAAGAAGTACCAGTCGTCCGAACCTTGCACGGTGAAAGCCGTGCCGGACACACGATCGGTGTCCGTGCTTTTCGCCAGCTCCAAGGTGACGGTCTTTCCTGCAAGGCGTCGCGCGGCCGCCTTGTCACTGCCGGCGGCGCGAGCGGCCTTTCTGATGTCGTCGTACGTCATTGGCGCGGGGCCCTTGCGAGTGCTTCTGGATGCCGAAGCGTCGGGCTTTGACGGCGCAGTCGCGACGGGCGCGGGGGCCGGCGCAGGTGCGGGGGAGGCAGCAGCAGCGGCGGAGTCGGACGACTCGGCAGTCTTCTTGGGCTGCATCGCGCAGCCTGCGGCCAATATGGAAATCGCTGCGGCTACGGCGCATGCTGTCGAAGGGAACCTCAATTTCACGGACGAACTCCTTGTTACAGAGTTCGGATTATTGACGCACTTTTTCAACGCCGAAGCCCGTACGGACAAGGCGGGTGGTCGCTCAGAACAAGGTTGCGAAGCGAATAACAAAGTTGCTAACTGTCGGCGGTGTAGAGGAACAAAGATGCGAAGTCACGCTTTAGGGCCGATTGAGCAGCATCATGAACTGCGGGCTCTCGCCATCGCGCGCCCGTCGGGAATGCGGGGGCAGTTTTGTCGTGTCGCCTGACACCGGCCACGTACGGCGACGTCACGTCAATCTTCGGACAGTGCAAACAAGTCGGCCTGCGCCTCAACGTATCGCTCGACCGGACAGCTTCCGTCCGGTAGGAGGAGCGCGCTGGCGCGGTCCGAGCGTTCTCGGAGCCACTTTGCATACGCGGGTGCCCCGGGGAATCGTCTCTCAAGGTCGCCCTCGTCTTCAAGGAACTCTTCGAAGTCGGGGTCATTGAATCCAAGGTTCCAGCGCAGCCGAAAGCATTCGTGCGCTACCCCAAGAAGGATTTCGTACCCCCGAAGTAGCCCTGGTGCCGCGGCTAGTACTAGCGCGGCTGCCGCGCAAGGGACCTCCCCGGCCCAGACCGTGCCTTTTGCGTCCACAAGCTGGAAGTGTCCTGCATGGGTATCGTCGACTCGGTATCGGAGCGTGTGAGGCAGCTTGGGGTAGTTGTTGGAGCTCATAGTCGTTTGAAAGTAGTTGAAGGTGGGCTATGTAGCTCGCACGTTTAGCCTCGGTGCTGCATCGGGCGCAGCAGAAGGTCGCCTGCTCCGCACTAGGTAGCGGAAGTTCACGGAGACCCGCTAAGGCACGCTTCTGCTGAATGGGAAGGCAATCGACATCGCCGGCTGCGGCGGCTCCGTCGTCGGGGGCAGGGGGGGCTCCGTCATCGTCGGCAGCGTCGCATTGCCCGGCGCGTAGGGCTCGATGTCGTAGGCGTAGAGCTTGACACTCGTCCCCTCCTTGGGACTCTCCGCCTGCATGGCGACGAACCCGCCAACGGACGCCTGCCGCTGACTGATGGCGTTCCCGGCGTCCCTGTTCGGCGTCTCGCCATCGGCCACTTCCTTCAGAACATAGTGTTGCTTGGCTCCGCCCCTGTCGGTATACAGGAACATCTTCATCTCGCCGGTCTTCGGGTCGATGGGCGTGTTGAACCATACCGCCTGATCAAGCGCTCTATCAGCGATCTGCGAACCCTCTTGGCCATTCGTCTGCCGCGTGATCAGCGAATGCTTACCCGCCACGACGGTGCCATTCGCTCCGTTGCCTCTGAACACGACATGCGGGTAGGCATTGGTGCCATGGATGAAGCTCTGCATCGTGTGCCCTTCCTGAGCCGCGTACGGTCCTGCGGCAGGGCTCTTCGCCTCCTCGAAGACGAACTTGAGGTTGTCCTGAGCCAGAGCGGGTTCACTCGCGGGCGCATTCAAATTGCGCAATGGCACAAGGGTGTTGCCACGGACGATGACAGGCGTGCGCGATAGCGATTCCGGTGAAGCCGTCGTCGCGGGCTTGCTTCTGTTGGTCAAAGCAGCGGCCTGCGTCTGTCCGTTGAGAGTCGACTCCCCAGACACGACCATGTACGTCCTCCCGGGCTCCAATCTCGTGACGAGTCGCCAGGCTTTCTCCGTCCCCGCATGCTTTTGCAACCGCAATCCAAACGGGTTGGCAACCGGGTCTCGTGGTGACAGGATGAGCGTACTGTGGCCATGTTTGGGCACAGCCTTCGTTTCCGTGACGCCGGACGCTCTCGCCATGCCGTCGCTCCCATAGGAGGTCTTGTACTGTTTGAAATGGGTCACGCCGTCACTGAAGCGAACTTCCGCATAGGACAGGGGTGCTCCCAGCGCGTTGGCGGCGTCCATCCATCCGACGGTCATCTTGCCAAAGGACAGTACGAACGTCGCCGTGTTCTCCACAGGGGAAGTTGCCGGTGCGGGACCCCTCGCGGTCACCGTCACATGGCAGGGGCTCCCGGGAATCACGGCGCAGTCGGGCGGGTTGAATTTCATGCTCTCAACGGCAAACCCCGCGGGCAGGGAGACGTTGCCAGCGGTGAAGACGACGTTCTTCGTTTCGACCGGCACGTTGATGTCAAGCATCGCGTGAGCGTTCTTGCCGCCCCAGGTCCTGGCTTTGAAAGTTTCTCCGCCATAGCTGAAGGTCGCGGTCACCCCGTGCGCCGGCAAGCCCGCATCGATGAGGTACTGCTCCGGGTTTGTCGTGGCCCAGTACGCCTCCTTTGGTTTACCGACGGCCGACCACGGATACCCGTTGGTGTGATAGCCCGGGTCCGTCATCCCCCACCAGGTAACCCGGTGCACGCCCCCTTTGTACTCGGGGTGACTTCCTCCCGGTCCGGCGGCGTACTCCTTGAGCAGGCTGAAAAGTTTCGCGTACTGGATGCCCTGCTCCATGAACAGGGCGTCCATTTCAGGACCATTCTGAATCCGTTCGCCTTTGTCCAGACCCAGAGCTGGCGCGAGATCCAGTTCGGTCAGATCGACATTCGCTCCGGTTTCCAGATAGGTCTTGAGGGTCCTCTCGAAGGCGTCCAGATTGAGCCTCATGTCCCAGTGCCCCTGTGTACCGATGACGTCGACCAGCGGCCTGGGGTTTCCCTTGGCATCCAGAAGTATTCGGCCCTTGCGTACGGCCGATTCAGCCGCGTACCGTTCATTGAATTCCTTGACCATCGCAGCGATCGCGGTGGCCTTGGAGGCTCGCTCGTTGTCGTTGAAGTCGTTGTAGTTCAGGATCGCCGTCGTGTTTTGGCGTGCGTAGTAGAAGGCGTCATACAGGTAGTCCCAGCTTTTCCCACCTTTGGAGTAGGCCTGGGCCCATCGAGATGGCCGCTCCTCGGGGCTGTAACCGGTTCGGAGGGCGTTCCTCCAGTCGGCAGGGTTGTCCGGGTTGTCTTTGAAAGCTTCGTTGACGACGTCCCAGGCGTAGACCTTGAAGGGTTCCCGATCGAAATGGCCGGCAACGGTCCGGACGTAATACTCCAGATTCGTCTTTGCCGTTGCGTAGTCCCAGGGAGTTTCCCATCCGCCAGTCGAGGTCAGGACATTGGGGGCGGGCCATTGGGCCGACTGGTTGTGCCAGAGCAGCACGTGCCCATTGACCTTCACGTCCCGCGAATTGGCCGCGGCGATGTCAGCGTTGATGCCCGAAGTCAAATTGGTGAGGAAATCCGGGTTTGGATTGCTGATCCCGCCATTCCAGAATTCCGGCTTCATCGCGTTGCCGGGCGTCACGGAGTTGAAATGTTTCACGGTCATGGCGGCGACCGAGTTTTCACCCGGAACCACGTCGACGCCAAAGTTGCGTGCGCTGAGATTGGTGCTGCCGATCAGGAAGTAGTTCTTGTATACGTCTTTCAGCGCCGGCCAATCGGCAGGGTTCGCAGGCCGCTCAGCTGCCAAGGCGCCATTCGCAATCAGAAGTCCGATTGGCAGAGCAATCAAGATGCTCTTCAAGCCAAGTCTGCTGAACATGACCCAACCTTTCAATGATTCCGACGCCGAAGCGGGGCGGGTCAATGCGGCCGGCAGCGCAGTCGCCAAGCCTAATGATCTGATTTTCATGATGTCTCCGGAATGGGAATATGCAGGGTGCAGCGACCTTGCCGCGACGCGCCGGCTCTCTGCGGAGCCGTACTTGATGGACCCGTAGGCTAGGTGACGGCCCCCTGCCGGTCCACTGACTTTTTCGCTAGCATCCATTCCAAATGCTGATGACTTCAGGCAAAACCTCGGGGAGATCCCTCATCCTGGCGCAAGTCTCGCGTCTGCGTTTCCGGCATCTCCAGTTCCTCGACATCCTGGGAAAGACGCGCAATTTGCGCCTGACTGCCGAGCAGATGTACATCACGCAGCCGGCAGCCACCAAGGTGTTGATGGACATCGAGGAAATGCTGGAAGCGCGCTTGTTCGATCGCCTGCCGCGCGGCATGCAACCGAATGAGCTGGGACTCTTCACCTTGCGTTATGCGCACTCGGCACTGGACGGCCACCGCAAGTTCCTGGACGAGTTCAGCACCTTGAAACAGGGTGGGCACGGCCATTTGTCGATCGGCGCCATCTCGGGTGCGGCGGCCCATCTGCTGATTGCCGCGGTGGCCGAGCTACAGCGCCTGCGGCCGCTGCTGGTGGTGAAGGTGCTGGAACAGAGCAGCGACCAGCTGATCGTGTGGCTGGCCGAGCGCAAGATCGATGTGATGATCGGCCGTTTCATCGACGAATCTCAGCGCGACCAGTTCCACTACGAAAACCTGAGCGGTGAAAGATTGCAGGTCACCGCAGGCGTGCACCATCCGCTGTGCGGACAGCATGCCCCCGGGCTGAGGGAACTGTCGAACTGGCCGTGGATTCTTTATCCGACATCCACTGCGCTGCGCAAGGTGTCGGATGACATCTTCAGTGGCACAGGCCTGTCGCTCACCTCGGGCATCATCGAGACGCCGTCGTTTCTGTTCGCGCTGGAGCTGATGCAGAGCACGACCATGCTGTCGCTGCAACCTGCCGCGCTGGTGGACAAGTATGTACGGCGCGGGCTGCTGACGCGCATCGCGGTCGAGCTCCCCAACCGCATGCCCGACTTCGGCCTGATTACGCCGCAAGGCGAGCCCCCCAGCACGGCTGTGCTGGCGTTCATGGACGTGATCCGCAACATGGCTGACCACAAGGCTGAAGCGGCACTGGCAGACAGAGCGACGCCCGGTGCCAGGTCTGAGCCACGGGGTCGCGCGTCTTCTCGCTGTTGACGAGACGGTCGAGGCCCAGCGGGTTGCTCAATGAACGCTTGCCCATGAACATCCAGGAAGCTCTGCTCTCCGACGCGCCAATGATTGCGTCCGTCCTGCAAGAGGCAGCCGAGTGGCTCGCCGGCGACGGTAGAGCTCTTTGGTCAGCAGGCGAAGTTGGTCAAGAACGCGTTTTTCGGGACGTGAGCAAAGGGCTCTTTCATGTTGCCCGTCAAGGCGACAGCTTGGCTGGTGTCATGAAGTTCGAGTTGGAGGATGCCTATTTTTGGCCCGAGGTCCTTCCGGGCACGTCGGCCTTCGTTCACAAGCTCGCCATACGCCGAGCGTGGGCGAAAAGGGGCGTCTCGACCGAGCTGCTGTCCTATGCCCGATCTCGAACCCGGGAGCTCGGACGTGCCGGGCAACATGACCTGCAGCGGGAAAACGCGAGGTGAAGAGGTGAAAGTGCTGCTGGTTGACGGCTCCGTGGCAATTCAGAAGAGCTTCGGCGCGCTGCTGCAGGCAGCACCGGGGGTCACGGTCATCGGCTATGCGGGGGACGTGGCCAGCGCGCTGGCATCCATCGCTTCGAACCCTCCGGACCTTGTCGTGGTGGACGCAAAGTTGCGCGGAAACGACCGCGGAATCGATCTATTGCGTCACGTCAGGCAGCACCATCCGGACATCGAGGTGGTCGTGCTTTCCCACCTCGGCTGGGCCTCCATGCGCAAGAGCCACATCGATGCCGGCGCCCTTGCGTACTTCGACAAGGCAATCGAATTCCAGCAGGCGCGCGACTACATCGCTGACCTTGCGAACGCCCACGCCGCCGGGGCGCCCGGCCCCAACAGGCAGTTGAACTGAGAAGCTGGGCATCACCCACCATCCGAGAGACGAGTTTTCGGCGGACAGTCGGTTGGTCCACTCGCAATGGGGACGCCGCGTCCGGCTACAGTCGGCCCTCGCTGTGTGGAAAGAGGCAGCGCACTCGAAGCCATGAACCTATACGCCGCCATGAGATACACAGGGCCGGGGAGCCTCTCAGACGTGTTCGCGAACGACGAGCCCGGTTTCAATGCGGCATGGGGTGCCAGGCAGCAGGCTGCATGCGGCCAAGACCAAGACCAAGACCAAGCATTGGCGCCAACTCCCCGGCAACAACATCGGGCGTTAGAAAGAGAGTGAGGAAGTATGAATCTCCACCCTGACGGGTCCGACCCGGGAGGCCCGTTGGCGCCCGCCGATTGGACGATGACCATCGATTCCGAGGACCAAGGCGAAACGGTTCACTACTTTGCCGACGTTTGCCGTGATGGCGAGCGGATATGCCGATTGGCCCTGACCGGCGTTGCAGCATCCAAGCAGGATGCCCACAGCCGTTTGGCGCTCAAAGCACGTCTCTGGATTGCTGACTACTTGTCGCGCCCGCACTCGGGCAATACAGAGTTCGGCGCTCCGCTGTAAGCAAGGCGCCGGACGCCTGAGTTCGAACGGAACAGGCTGGTTTGTCGGGTTCAGCGATTGGACCAAGAGCCCGCCGGGCCACCTTCGCCATGTCGCGGCCGAAGAGCTTGCCGCTGGTCTGTGCATCAAGTGGTTCTCCCATCTGGCGGGGCATCCGACTCGCGCGCGGATCTTAAGGTGCCGCCTGGAGCCGCAGAAAAATCTTCACTCGAAAGTGTGCGCTTCGCCACAACCTCCACTGATGGCCGCCTGCGAGCGGACTCCAAGTGCGTCGAGCGATGTTGCGCCGCGTCAAGCCCTACGGCGAGAGCAACACCGGCCGCGAGGATTTGCACGACTGTCCGAGCTATCGCGCTCGGTGATTGCTGCCACTAGACGGCGCGACCGTACTCCTAGGTAGCCCTTGAGCTCAAGGGCTCAGATCGGCTGCGGATTCAACCGGTCGATGCAACACATTCGCTGAACATCTCAGCCGGTGTATGGAAACCGAGCGTCTTGCGCGGCCTCTCGTTCAATTGTCTCGCGATCGCGTTGAGTTGAAGCTGTGAGAACCCTGAGATGTCCATGCCCTTG